>CAUUBQ010000149.1:0-3370 GCA_963543405.1 uncultured Cupriavidus sp. | reverse complement strand
GTTCTGCAGCCCGATGAAAGACTGCCGGTTGAACAGCGGTGCGCTTTGCAGCGCGCCCGTATCCCACTGGAAACCGCTTTCCAACACAAACAGCGCCTGGTTACCGCCACCTAGGTCTTCCACGCCACGCAAACCCCAACGCGAGGCAGACAGGCCGCCAACACTTGGCATGCCAACCCGGCTGCCACCCTGCGTGGGTGTGGTAGCCGAGGCGGCCACCCGATTGACGTATTCGACGGACCCGTCGATCACGCCATACAACGTGACACTTGACTGCGCGTGCGACCCGGCACTGGCCGCGGCCAATGCCGCCAGCGCGAAAAGCTGCTTCCTCATGCTCTGTCTTCTCCGTATAGGTTTTTTTGATCAGATGTTGCTGTGGGGTGATCGCATTAGAGCCGGGCCGGAGAAGGCAAGCCCCCTTCCTGAGGAGTGGGGAAGCACGGGAAAGTGGCTTTGAAGCGCTACGGAGTTTCCCTATGGCGTTGAGATCGACCCATGCCCGCGGTTTTCTCCCCTCTCCCGCGGCGCGGGAGAGGGGAGCGCATAACAAGCGGTCTCGCGAAATCTCAATGCCATTACGATAACTTTTCTTATCGCAATAGACAGATGGCAGTGCTAAACTTCGTCGCATGAAAAACCGCCAGACCACCTCGTTATTCAGTTTCCCGGATGCGGCATCGCTGGCAGCGCTGCGCGCGTGGCACGCGGGTCTGTCAACACGTGCGGCGGTAGCGCAGTATCTCGACGATGAGCGGGCGCAAGGGCAGTCATCGCGCGGCATCATTGGTGGTATCCGGCGCCAACTGGCCGCCTACGCGCGCTATCGGCTGCGCGAAGACCTGGCGGCGCTGTTTGAATTCGAGGCGGAAGCCCGGTTGCAGCAGGGCAGGGCCGCGGACCAGGCCATCGAGACGTTGCGCAAGTTGCCGCCGCCAATGCCGGCGATTGGCGACGATATCGGCATGTGGCTGGCGCCGTCGGCCGTGGCTGCCTTGCGCGCGCAGGACATTCACACACTGGCCGACCTGACCGTCCGTATTCCGCGCCGCCGTCAGTGGTGGGCCAACGTACCTGGCCTTGGCATGACTGGCGCGCGGCGTATCGAGGCGTTCTTCGCCGAGTATCCCGAACTGACCGCCCGGGCCCGCGCACTGATCGCCGCCGAACCGCGCGGGATGATCGTGCCGTGGGAACAGATGGGGCGCTTGCCACATGAAGTGGACGGTTCGCTGGGCCAGTTTCGCGCGCCGCGCGAGACGTGTCCGCTCGATGCGGACAATGATTACGCGGCCGTGCAGGCCTGGCTGGCACTGCATGAATCCCCGGCTACGCTGCGCGCATATCGCAAGGAGGCCGAGCGGCTGATCCTGTGGGCGATTATCGAGAAAGGCCGGCCGCTGTCGTCGCTGACTACCGAGGACGCTACGGCCTACCGCAATTTCCTGCGCCAACCGATACCGCGCGAGCGCTGGGTGGGACCGGCCCGGCCGCGCAGCGCGGCTGACTGGAAGCCGTTCACCGATGCACTGTCCCCACGCTCGGCCGCCTACACGCTGCAGGTGCTGGGTGCGCTGTTTCGCTGGCTGGTGCAGCAACGCTACGTTCTGGCCAATCCGTTTGCCGGTCTCAAGGTGCGCGGTGGCAGCAAGACCGCCGCGCTCGACGTATCGCATGCGTTCTCGGAAGGCGAATGGATGATCACGCGCACCATTGCCGACGGACTGGAGTGGTCGTATGGCTGGGAAGCGCCCCCCGCGCAGCGACTGCGATTTATCCTCGATTTCACCTATGCCACGGGGTTGCGTGCCAGCGAACTGGTAGGGGCCACGCTACGCAATATCGAAACCGACCTGCATGGCGATCACTGGCTGCACCTCGTGGGCAAGGGCGCCAAAGCGGGCAGGGTGGCACTACCGCCTATGGCCCGCAATGCGCTCGATCGCTACCTCGTCGAGCGCGGCTTGCCTGTAACGCGAGCCCAGTGGGACCCGGGTGTGCCGATCGTCGGCAATCTCGGGCCTGATGAAAGCGGCGGCATCACCGGCGCAAGGCTCTGGATGGTCATGAAGCGCTTCTTCGCCACGGCTGCGGACCAGCTCGAAGCAGAGCGTCCCGCCACCGCGGAAAAGCTGCGTCGCGCCAGCCCGCACTGGCTGCGCCATACCCACGCCACCCATGCGCTGGCACGCGGCGCGGAATTGACTACCGTGCGCGACAACCTGCGCCACGCGTCGGTATCCACGACCTCGCTCTATCTGCACGGGGACAGTGTGAAGCGGGCCCGGCAGATGGAATCGGCCTTCAGCTAGCGCGCCGCGCCAATCGCACCGGTCGCCAGGGCCAGTCCGGCTGCGGCGGCCAGCGCGCCGCTGTAGGCATCGGCCGAGGCATTGCGCGCCAGCAGCAGCTGGTTCTGCGCCAGATTGGCCTCGGTCACCGTTCCCACACCCTTGCGATAGGCCGCGAATGCCGCGTCATAGGTGGTTTGCGCGGCATCGGCCAACGCCCTGGCGGCATCATAGGCAGCGAGGCTCGATTCCAGCGCGCTCTGGCTGACCACCACCTGCCGCACCGATTCCTCCTTGGCGCGGGTCAGCCTGGCTGACGCACTGTCCACGTCGTTGCGCGCCTGCGCCAGCACCGCCGAGCGCATGCCGCCGTCGTAGATCGGTACCGTCACGCCCAAAAACACACTGTTGCCATAGCGATAGCCATTCAGGTTGACGGTAGGCGGCTGTTGGCCAACCGGCGGAATCGCGGTAATTGCCGACCCGCCCGATGCGTACGAGGCAAACGCCGACATAAACACCTTCGGCATGAAGGCCGCCTCGGCAGCCCTGACCCGAGCCTGGTTGGCGCGCTCCACGGCATACGCGCCAAGCACATCAGGCCTTTGCGCGATGGCATTCTCGACAATCTGCTCGACCGAACTGCGCAGCGCAGGAGACAGCGGGCGTACGGGCATCTCGGCGATACGCGGTTTCGATAGCGGCGAGATACCGATGGCCGTGATCAATGCCAGATAGGCATCGGTCTGCGCGCCTTGCGCCTGCACCATGGCGAGGTTGGTTTGCGCCCGGTTCTGGTTAGCCTGCGCAACCTCGACCACGGTGCCGATGCCGCGCTCGAAGCGCGCCTTGGCCGCCGCCTGTACCGCATCGGCATTGGTCATCGCCTGCGCGACCGTGGCCGAACGCGAACGGGCCGCCTGGAACCGGTAGAACGCCACGCTGACATCATGGATGATGCGCTGGTGCAATGCCGTAAACGCAATATTGGCTGCCACCGTGGTCTGTTCCGCCGCTTCCACGATACCCGCGCGTTCGCCGAAATCGAACAGCAGCCACTGCAAGGACAGTACCGAGAC
>CAUUBQ010000148.1:0-3651 GCA_963543405.1 uncultured Cupriavidus sp. | reverse complement strand
AGTTGCCTTGCGCGTCGAAATCGGTGACGGGGAACGAGAGCAGGCCTTCCGAGATAATCTGCTTCAGTTCTTGCGGTGTAGTCATGTCGCTCTTCCTGATCGCCACATGGCGAATGATGGATTGGTGTGGAACGGGGTTGGTACCTCGCTCCATCGTTGTGGATGTTTCGAGATAAGTCATCGTACAACTAACAACTTGACCATGCAAGCGATATGGGCAAAATTGAGGGAAAACCCCCGGTCGCCGGTCGCGCCAGCAGGGCGGAAAACGGGTTCGCTCCAACGGGCCGCAGTGGCCACGGCGCTATGCTTAAACGCGCGGAAATCCGCAAGGTAATTGAAAGCTAGGGGTATAGCGGCATGCACGGCGGCGGCGCAGATTGCACCGATGAGGGTAAACGCGCACTACAACGGGGGGAGCCGCTTCCCTATAATTCCAGTCGTACGACGACATATCACAAGCCGGTCCCACGCATTCCCGCATCCAGCGGTATCCGGCTGTGAGGAGACCCAGATGAACGCAACACCCACACCCGGCGCAGCCGTTGCATCCGACGCGCGCCGCACCAACGTCCGCTACTGGATCCTGGCATTGATTTTCATCGTGACCACGATCAACTACGCGGATCGTGCCACGCTGTCGATTACCGGCCCGGCCATGCGCGAGGAGTTCGGCTTCTCGGCGGTCCAGATGGGCTACATCTTCTCGGCCTTCAGCTGGGCCTACGTGATGGCGCAACTGCCGGGTGGCTGGCTGCTCGACCGGTTCGGCGCACGCCGCATCTATGCGTTCAGCATTTTCCTGTGGTCGTTCTTCACGCTGCTGCAGGGCTGGATTGGCGTGTTCGCCAGCATCGGGCAGGCCATCAGCGTACTGTTCGCGCTGCGCTTTGCCGTGGGCCTGGCCGAATCGCCGGCCTTTCCGGCCAACGCCAAGGTGGTGGCCAGCTGGTTCCCGACCGACGAGCGCGGCACCGCATCGGCCATCTTCAATGCGGCGCAGTACTTTGCCGCCGTGGTGTTCACGCCGCTGATGGCATGGATCGTCCACGCCTGGGGCTGGCACCACGTCTATCTGTGGATGGGCATCATGGGCATGCTGCTGGCAATGGTGTGGCTCAAGGTCATGCGCAGCCCGGCAACCCATCCGGGCGTGAACCAGGCCGAACTCGACCACATCACGCAGGGCGGCGGGCTGATCCATATGGGCGAAGGCGAGGGCCAGGCCAGCAAGGGCAAGAACCCCGCGGGCTGGTTCTATGCGAAGCAGTTGTTGACCAACCGCATGCTGGCCGGTGTGTACCTGGGCCAGTACTGCATCAACGTGCTGACGTACTTCTTCCTCACGTGGTTCCCGGTGTACCTGGTACAGGCACGCGGCATGTCGATCCTGAAGGCTGGTTTCGTGGCATCGCTGCCGGCGATCTGCGGTTTCCTCGGTGGCGTGCTGGGCGGCGTGATCTCCGACGCGCTGCTGCGTCGCGGTCACTCGCTGACGGTGGCCCGCAAGGTGCCGATCGTGGCCGGCATGCTGCTGTCCGTGACGATGGTGGCCTGCAACTACGTGGATGCCGAGTGGCTGGTGGTGGCAATCATGGCGCTGGCTTTCTTCGGCAAGGGTATTGGCGCACTGGGCTGGGCCGTGGTGGCCGATACGGCGCCGAAGGAAGTGATTGGCCTCGCCGGCAGCATTTTCAATACGTTTGGCAACATCGCCGGCATCGTGACGCCGATCGTGATCGGCTATATCCTGAGCACCACGGGCTCGTTCAATGGCGCACTGGTGTTCGTGGGCGTCAACGCACTGGTCTGCGTGCTGAGCTACCTGGTGATCGTCAAGGACATTCGCCGCGTCGAACTGAAGCACCCCCAATAAAGAAGGAATCCCCATCATGTCGGACTTGTCGGTACAGAATGCCAAGACGGCTCCCGCGCCGCTGTACATTCGCATCCATGCCAATGACAACGTGGCCATCGTCGCCAACGACGGCGGCCTGCCGGCCGGCACGGTGTTCCCGTGCGGCCTGACCCTGGTGGAGCACGTGCCGCAGGGCCACAAGGTGGCGCTGGTCGACCTGAAGCAGGGCGACGCGGTAACCCGCTACAACGTGACCATCGGCTATACGCTGAAGGATCTGCCGGCCGGCAGCTGGGTCAACGAGCGCGTGATCGAAATGCCGGTGGCCCCGGGCCTGACCGACCTGCCGATCGGCACGCGCCTGCCCGAACCGCTGCCGCCGCTCGAAGGCTATACGTTCGAAGGTTTCCGCAATCCGGACGGCTCGGTGGGCACGCGCAACATCCTGGCCATCACCACCACGGTGCAGTGCGTATCGGGCGTGGTCGAACACGCGGTGCGCCGCATCAAGGCCGAACTGCTGCCCAAGTATCCGAATGTCGATGACGTGATCGGGCTCGAGCACACCTATGGCTGCGGCGTGGCCATCGATGCTCCCGATGCCATCGTACCGATCCGCACGCTGCGCAATATTGCCCTGAACCCGAACTTTGGCGGCACCGCCATGATGGTCAGCCTGGGCTGCGAAAAGCTGCAGCCTGAGCGCCTGATGCCGCCGGGCACGATCCCGATCCAGACCGGCGCCGGCGAGGTGCAGGTGGGCGTGGTTTGCCTGCAGGACGACAAGCACGTGGGCTTCGGCTCGATGATCGACTCGATCATGGAGATGGCCACGGTCCATCTGGAAACGCTCAATGCCCGCAAGCGCGAAACGGTACCGGTATCGGAACTGGTGGTGGGCGTGCAGTGCGGCGGCAGCGACGCGTTCTCTGGCGTCACGGCCAATCCGGCCGTAGGGTTTGCCACGGACCTGCTGGTGCGTGCCGGCGCCACGGTGATGTTCTCGGAAGTGACCGAAGTCCGCGACGGCATCGACCAGCTGACCTCGCGCGCGGCCACGCCGGAAGTGGCCGAGGCCATGATTCGCGAGATGGACTGGTACGACAAATACCTGGACCGCGGCCGCGTGGACCGCAGTGCCAACACCACGCCGGGCAACAAGAAGGGCGGCCTGTCGAATATCGTGGAAAAGGCGATGGGCTCGATCGTCAAGTCGGGCAGCGCGCCGATTACTGGCGTGGTGTCGCCGGGCGAAAAGGTCAAGTCGAAGGGCCTGATCTATGCCGCCACGCCGGCCAGCGACTTTATCTGCGGCACGCTGCAACTGGCGGCCGGCATGAACCTGCACGTGTTCACCACGGGCCGCGGTACGCCGTACGGGCTGGCCGAGGTGCCGGTGATCAAGGTGGCCACGCGCAGCGATCTGGCACGCCGCTGGCATGACCTGATGGATGTCAACGCGGGTCGCATCGCCACCGGCGAAGCCACAATCGAGGACGTGGGCTGGGAACTGTTCCGCCTGATGATCGACGTGGCCAGCGGCCGCAAGAAGACCTGGGCCGAGCACCACGGCCTGTACAACTCGCTGGCACTGTTCAACCCGGCCCCGGTGACCTGAAGGTTGGTTTACTCCCCTCTCCCGCATGGCGGGAGAGGGGCGGGGGAGAGGGCGGGCGATTCAAGACGCGATGTCGGCCAATTGAACCACTGGCCCTCTCCCCCAACCCCTCTCCCGCGCGCGGGAGAGGGGAGTGTGGTGGTCAAGTTTTTTCAGACAGGTACTAAGGTTGTCT
>CAUUBQ010000147.1:0-3653 GCA_963543405.1 uncultured Cupriavidus sp. | reverse complement strand
TCACCATCCACATCACCACCTCGGCACTTTCAAAGCCGCCACGCCTGGCGAACTCCGCATGCGTGATATCTAGCAAAGCCTCTGGGTTGCGTTCGAACAGGTCCAGGAATTCGTGATCCCACGCAGTATTGTTGAAACCCGCGCGCTCGCCGTGCACCTGGTGCGAAAGCCCGCCCGTGGCGACAATCGCAACCTTGAGATCTTCCGGGTAACTTTCCACCGCACGCCGGATGGCCTGGCCGAGCTTGAAGCAGCGCCGCGCCGACGGTGCGGGAAACTGCAGCACGCCAACCTGCAACGGCAGGATCTTCACGGGCCATTCGCCTTCATGCGGCAACATCACCGACATTGGCGAGAAGCACCCGTGGTCGAGCGCCTTGTCCTGGAAGAACGACATGTCGAACTCATCGGCCACCAGCGACGCACCCACGTGCCGGGCCAGCGCCACATCGCCGCGCGCTGGCGGCAGGTGGCGTGGGCCGCCACCTTCATCGGCGGCGTGGTAGGTATCGCCAATCCCGAGCGCGAATGCCGAGTAGTGGTCGAAGAAGAACGACGTCACGTGATCGTTGTAGATCACCAGCAACACGTCCGGTTTCTTTTCTTGCAGCCACGCGCTCACCGGCGCATACGCCGCGAAGATGGGTGCCCATGCCGGGTCCTGCTGCTTGCCCGCATCCAGCGCGAAGCCGATGGTGGGCGTATGGGATGAGGCGATTGCGCCGATGATGGTGGCCATATGTCAGTACGTCAGGCTGTGACCGCGCGCAGTTGCGCTTTCTTGGTCGAAACAATGGAAATTGCTGCCAGGGTGGCGGGAATGGCCAGGATGGCAATCACCGCGCTGAAGCTCCAGCCCATCGACAGCAGCAACCCACCGGCCATGGAGCCAGTGATGCTGCCGAAGCGGCCGATGCCGAGCATCCAGCTGACACCGGTGGCACGCACCGGGGTGGGGTAGCACTGCGGTGCGAATGCGTTCAGGCCAGTCTGCGCACCGCTCATGCAGAAGCCGGCCAACAGCACGTAGGCGGCGAACATCGACGACATCACGCTGCCCGAAGCCAGCATCAGGATGAACACCGCGCCAAGCACATACGACACCCCAATCACGCGATGTGGCGCAAAGCGGTCCATGCAGTATCCCACCACGAGCGCACCCACGGTACCGCCCAACTGGAACAGCGCGGTCAGGTTGGCCGCACGCTCGATCGGCAGGCCGGCATCCTTGATCAGCGTCGGCAGCCAGCCGCTCAGCAGATAGATCACCAGCAGGCCCATGAAATACGTGATCCACAACGCCAGCGTCATGCCACGATAGCCCGACGACAGGAGCGTACGCACCGGCTGCTTGCCCGACACCGGCGGCTCGCTGATGGTGAACGTGGTGCCCTCGGCAATCTCGCTGCCCACGACGCGGCGCAGCGTACGGGCAATCCGATCGGGCGCCACATTGCGAACCACCATGAAGCGTGCCGATTCCGGAACCAGCAGCATGTAGAACGGCAGGCAGATCAGCGGAATGGCTCCGCCAACGATCAGCACGGCACGCCAGCCATGCTCGGGCAGGATGGCCGCCGCACCGAACCCTACCAGTGCGGAACCGAGGTTGAAGCCGGTGAACATCGTGGCCAGCAGCATGCTGCGCGAGCGCTCGGGCACATATTCGGACAGCAGCGTGGTGGTGCTCGGCATTGCGGCGCCGAGGCCCAGGCCGGTCAGGAAGCGCAGCAGCGACAGCGTGGCCGTGTTGTCGGCAAACGCGCAGAGCAGGTTGAAGACCCCGAACAGGCCAACCGAGCCGATCAACAGCTTCTTGCGGCCAAAGCGGTCCGACAGCGGGCCCACCAGCAGCGCGCCGACTGCCAGGCCCAGCGGGGCCGCACTCATCACAATGCCGAAGGCCGCTTTCGAGATACCCCATTCGCGGGTAATGCCCGGGGCCAGGAAGCCCATGATGGCAACGTCCATGCCATCGGTAGCCACAATCAGGAAACACAGTACCAGCAGCAGCCACTGGTAGCCGGACATCTTCCGTTCGTTGATATGAGCCCGGATATCGAGCCGTTGGGTGGTCATGGTGCCGTCTCCTGGCGGTTTCCGCTGGGCAGGCCACAGCGGATTCTAGTTATCACTAAGCTAATCGCCGCGAACAGCGGCTGGCCATGCACCCCCGGTACACGGCAACGGCAGTCTACGTTTTGGTAGCGTTCGCAGTATTGCTTTGTGGCGTGGCTCGCGTTGCCTTTTACTTATCGGATGGAGATTCCATGGCTTGGCTGGCGTGCCGCAGCGCGGCGATCAGCGCATCCGCGCCGGGCGACAGCCGTGCGCCGGCACGAATGGTGATGCCAATGCTGCGCGAGGTGTCGGGCAGCGGCAGGTCCAGTTCCTGCAACCATCCGGCATCGATTTCGTGCCGTAGTTGGTGGGCCGACAACGCGGTAACCATGTCGCCCTGCAGCAGCAGGCCACGCACGAGTGCCAGGTCGCCCGTTTCCACCAGTGGTTGCGGCAGCGGCAGGCCACGCGACGCAAACACGCCGTCCAGCGCTTGCCGCGACGGCGACGCCGCGCGCGACAGCACCCAGGGATACGGTTCGAGTTCCGGCAGCTTGATGCGCTTCTTGCTGGCCAGCGGATGCGATGCGCGTGCAATCAGCGCAATGCGGTCTTCGAACAGCACTTCGGTGGCCAGGCCCTGCGAGGGATGCGGGCGTAACGCCCCCAGGATGAAGTCGATGCGCCCGCTCAACAAACCCGCGGTCAGTTCCTCATAGGGACTTTCCAGCGTTGCGAAACGCAGCCGTGGATGACGGTGGTGGACGTCGGCAATTGCCGTCGGCAACAGTAACGTGCGGCCCAGCGGCAGTGCGCCGACCGTGACGGCCCCTTCCAGCACGCCTTGCAGCGCAGCAATATCGGCGCGAATGTGGCGCAGGTCCGCCAGCGCGCGTTCGAAGCGTACCACCCAGCGGCTACCCGCATCGGTGGGTACCATGCCGCGTGCGGTGCGCGTAAAGATCGGCTGTCCCAAGGCATCCTCGAGCCGTGCAATGGCCTGGCTCACGGCCGATTGCGAGACGCCGATCGACGCCGCAACGCTGGGCATGTGGTGTACTTCGGCCAGCATTACGGCAACTTCGAGCCGTCGCTCGTTGTGCAGTGCTTCCAGGCTGGCAACGGCCACGCCGGGCCGCGTGCGTAACCGTACGGCCTCCTCGCGGACTTCGCGCAAGGCAGCCTCGATATGGCGCGCGCGCTCCAGCACGATTTCGCCCGCGCGAGTCAGCAACATGCCGCGGCCCTTGCGCTCGAACAACGCGACCCCCAGCGTCTGTTCCAGCGCCGCCACCGATCGCGCGATGGCCGACGATGCGCGGTGCAGCGATTCCGACGACCGACGCACCCCGCCGGCGGCGGCTACCCCGGCGAATACGTGAAGGTGATGCAGGCTGACTGTCTCCATCTCGCTATCTTCTTCTTTTCCAGACGCCCGTGCCAGACGGCAATAAGCAAATTAGAACAATTGTCCTGCGACATCGCAACCAAGGACCTGTACCGGACACGGATACTTCGGGCACCTGCCATACCGGATCCGCTCCGTTAGCTGCCTGCCATGACGCCTTGCCTTGCTTCCGATCTGCGCGCCA
>CAUUBQ010000146.1:0-3703 GCA_963543405.1 uncultured Cupriavidus sp. | reverse complement strand
TCAACATCAATATCAACCAGAGCGTGCAGCAGCTTCAGCAAGTGAACGTTGCCGCGTTCAACAACAACAAGATCGTTGGCGTCGATCTGGGCAAGGTCGCACTCAACGTCAACCCGACCCAATGGGGTGGCAACCTGGCGGCAGTTTGAACTGCCAGCACCCACGCGCGCTTGTGCCGCGTGGGCTACTGACTACGCTATGACGACGAGGGCAGCAAGTTGGATCCACGCAGCGTCGCGTGGGTGGTCTGGCGTAGAGCGAAAAGAATTTTTCACAGTTGCGACAGCAAATGCGTCAACGCGCCAAGCGCCTCTCGGTGCTGGCGTGCGGCTTCATTGCATGAACCAGCCGTGGCTGACGACAAACGACTGGCCGGTGAACGCGGCGCTCGGGAACGACGACAGAAACAGCACCGTCTGCGCGACGTCCTCTACCGTGGTGAACACACCGTCGACCGTGTCGCCGAGCATTACTTTCTTCACCACGTCCTCTTCGCTGATGCCAAGCTCCTTCGCTTGCTCCGGAATCTGCTTCTCCACTAGCGGCGTGCGCACGAAGCCCGGGCACACGACATGCGAACGCACGTTGTGCTTGGCACCTTCCTTCGCCAGCACGCGAGCCAGCCCCAGCAGCGCGTGCTTTGCCGCCACATAGGCCGACTTCAACGGGGACCCTTCGTGCGAGTGAACAGAGCCCATATAGATCACGACACCGCCGCGGTCGTCCTTGTACATATGCTTGAGCGCGGCCTTCGTCGTCAGGAATGCACCATCGACGTGGATCGCCTGCATCTTCTTCCAGTCAGCGAACGCATAGTTCTCGATCGGGTTGACGATCTGGATGCCCGCATTCGACACGAGAATGTCGACAGAACCGAATGTCTCGGCGACCTTGTCGATGCCGCGATTGACTGCGTCCTCGTTCGTGACGTCCATCGCGACACCTATTGCCTTGCCACCTGCCTGCTGGATCTGTTCGGCGACAGCATTCGCACCGTCCTGGTTCAGATCGGCGATCGCCACCGCTGCGCCGGCCTTCGCCAGCTCCAGCGCGATTTCCTTGCCGATGCCGCTCGCGGCGCCCGTGACCACTGCGGTCTTGCCATTCAGCGTGTTCATACAGGAACTCCTGTCTTCAAAGGTGGTGGTAAAAATCGACAAGTCACTTGCGTCATTGCGCGAGGTAGTCGTAGATGACCTCGCCGAGCCCCAGTGTCAAGTCGGCAACCAGGTGACGCGCCTCGACGATCTCGAGCACCGGAAGATCTGCAACCGGCGCTAGCGCATGCGGCGCCAGGGCGAGCGACGCAGGTCCGGTCCACGCCCCCTTCATCACGATGTCCTGCATGTAGTACCGCACGAGTTCGCATACGCGCGCGGACCCATCGACGTGCGGAATGATCTTCAGCAGGAAGTTCGGGCCGGCCAGGCGCGTGGTCTGCTGGGCAATGTCGAGTTCACGGTGCTTATAACCCATCGTCCCCGTCGCGACCCTTACCTTCCCATAGTCGAGCGTACCGAGCAGATGATCTGTACTCACCTGCAACGTCGGGGAAGCGAGCTTCTTCGGGAAGCCCCACAGCTCTCGACCACCGGCGATCGGCGGATGATCGTCGAGGTACATTGCTAGCGTGTAACCGCCCGCCTGCCCGTTGTATTCGACAGGGATCACCTGCCCGCTTTCGGTGTAGTCACCAAAGCCGGTAGAGTCGGCCATGCGGATGAACTCGTAATGCACGAGCGGCTCGGAAATCTGCAATGGCTCGGGCACGACTTCACGCAGGCGCTCCGGATCGGTGCGGTAGGTGATTATCAGGAATTCACGATCGACGAAACGGTAAGGCCCCATGGGAAAAGCGGGGCTCGTCAGCGGCATCGCGAATGCTTTCGATCGGACATCACTTGTCTTCATATGGACTCCTTGCGGTGGGTTCGCCGTCGCGGATCAGAAGTTGCCCTCGTAGCCCTGCCCAACGTCGGTGTGCATGCTGCTGGCAGCGCTCGACGTTCATGTAGAGCCTCCCAGGCGATCGATGCGGAAAGCGTGCCATGCGATTGCGACTGTCTCGTGAAGCATGCCCCGCTCGCCAATTCGGTAGTCAGTGGATTTACTGGCTGAGGCCAGTATGCCTCGCAACGGCTCACGACTATTGACCCATATTGCAGGCATCCCCGTCGCATTCGTCGTAAGTGCAGTTTGAGGCGCCCAGAAGAGGACTTCCCGGAAGAGCGTCTCATTGTCGCCCTCCGCCGATTGCCGACCTTGGCATTCTGCTTCACGTAGCACGGTACTTCCCAGATGCGCTTCAGCGCTTGTGCTTCTGGTAGGTCCCGATCAACACGGCTTGCGCCAGGACGTGCCCCTGCATCGCGCGTTCCAGCGCTGCCTTGTTCACCTTACCCAGATCTGGCAGCACGACATCGAGCGCGTACAGCTTGTACAAATAACGGTGCCGGCCGATCGGCGGACATGGGCCGCCGTATCCGGCGCGATGCCAGTCGTTGAGGCCATCGTGCGTGCCGGCTGGGAGATCGACCCGTTTTACGCCCTGCGCAAGAGATCCATCGTGCGGCGGCAGGTCGTACATGACCCAGTGGACCCATGTCATTTGCGGTGACGCCGGATCGGGGGCGTCCGGGTCATCGACGATCAGGGCCAGGCTTGCAGTACCGGGCGGGAGTCCGGACCACGCCAGCGGCGGCGACTGATCCGCGCCTTCGCAGGTGTGCACGGTGGGAATCTCGCCGCCATGGGCAAATGCGGTGGACGTCAGAGTGAGTGGCATCGATGGCCTCGCTTGGGCGAGTGGCGCTGGCCCGGTCAACGCGGCCGCGCCAGCCAGCAGCCACGGTAGAACTGAGAATCGCGACATATCGGCATCCCCGGGGTACCTCATTCCGTCTGCGCACGTACGCTGCCTACCTTCGGCGGTCGACATGGGGAATTTGGCAAGGAAGATTCGCGGACCTACGGGCACCGATCGGCTTTTCCGCAATTACCAGAGCATACTCCGCAGCCGAAGCGGGTATGCCGAACCCGTGGTGGGCCAGCAAGTGCTCCTCACCATCGCCGCACTGTGTTTATTGAAATGGGAAACGACATGAGCGCGGAAGTCTTCGCTCGCCAGTCAGATGCCGCGCTTACCCGGAGGGACCAGACGGGTCAACAGACGGGTCAATTGTCACTTCTCTCGTTGCTGAAAGCGTGTCAGCGGAAATGCTGGCAAATTTGCTGGCAAATCCACTGCAAGACTGGCTGGATTTTTGACAGCACAGAGGACCTATGCCGTTGATTTGAAAGAAAATTCTGGTGCGAGGGAGGGGAAACGCAATCCTCACGATTTCAAATGGTTAGGAGGATTCCGCGTAGATTTCGGGGAGCAGCAAGGATGACGCACATCTTGTAGTTCCCCTGCTCCGTCGTGAAGGCGATTTTCGTTCGGAGTACCCATTCAATGATGGTAAGCTTGCTTGTCAGTTAATTGCATTATTAGCTAACTATTCGGCCATCAGGTTTCATCCAAACAGCGTGCCCACAAGCTATTTGTGCGCGCGGCCGCGGCTCTGCCGCTGGCTTTCATCACGGCCTACGCGGATATCGTCGATCGGGCGTACCTGGCAAGCCGGTCAGACCGTGCTCGCGCAAGGCAGCGCCGCAAGTAGGCTTGGCGCAATGACGATCGATTACCGTGCGCGCTCGGTTG
>CAUUBQ010000145.1:0-3846 GCA_963543405.1 uncultured Cupriavidus sp. | reverse complement strand
GTCTACCAGAAGGCGCCCACCGCGCAGAACATGTCGCCGTTCGCGGGCTTCCAGTTCTTTGGCGAGGTCAATATCGACCCCGCATCGCGGGCCATGACCGTGGACCTGCGCGACCTGAACGGTGTGTCGCAGTTCCAGCAGACCCTGCCGGCGCAGGCCTGACGCCAACACCGGCCCGCTGACAACGGGATCAGTCGCTCTTGATCCCGTTGTCCTTGATGACCTTGCCCCACTTCGCATAGTCGTTGTGCATGCGCGTGGCCAGTTGGTCGGATGGCAGGTATGACGCCACCGTGCCCGCACCGAGCATCTTCTGCTGCACGGTCGGATCGGCCAGCGCGCCCTTGAGTGCATCGGACAACTTCGCCACGATGTCCTTCGGCGTGCCGGCCGGCACCAGCAAACCACCCCACGACGACGCATCGAAGCCCGGGAAGCCCTGCTCCGCAACGGTCTTAACTTCGGGGGCAAACGTCACGCGCTTGCTCGACCCCACCGCGATCGGACGCAGCTTGCCCGCCTTGATATGTGGCAGCGCGGCGATCATGTCCGAGAACATCATCGGCACCTGTCCTGCCAGCAGGTCGGAGATCGCCGGCGCACTGCCCTTGTACGGCACGTGCTGCACGTCGAAACGACCAAGGTTCTTCAGCAGTTCGGTCGACAGATGGCCAAAGCTGCCATTGCCGGCGCTGGTGTAGTTCATCTTGCCCGGGTTGGCCTTGGCGCGCGCGATGTATTGCTGCAGGTCGGTGACATCGGGTAGTGCTTGCGGGTTCACCACCATCACGATCGGCAGTTCGTAGGCATTTCCGACCGGCGTGAAGTCCTTGAAGATGTCATAGCCCTTGCGTGGCAACAGATGCGGCGCCAGCAGCGTAGGCGTAGCCAGCATCACGAGCGTGTAGCCGTCGGGCGCGGACTTGGCCACCGACTCGGTGCCGATGGTGCCCGATGCACCGGGACGGTTGTCGATCACGATCGGCTGCTTCAGCGTCTCGCTCATCTTCTGGCCAATGATGCGCGCCGCCGTATCGGTGGGTCCACCCGCCGGGAACGGCACCACCAGACGAAGCGGTTTGTCCGGATAACCCTGCTGCGCGAACGCGGCAATCGAAGCGAACGGCAGCAGCGCTGCCAGGGCCAGCGCGGAAAGCGCCAGACGACGTTGATGACGTTGATGACGATGCTGCACAGTGCTTCCTCCAATATCGACCGGCCGTGTTGGATATGGCCAACCGTGTCTTCTCGATTGTTGTATTCGTTGTGCGTAGTTGCGTGGTTGCTGTATAGCGCGCTCAGAGCTTCATCAAACCCTGGCGGAACAGGCGTGCATCCATCTGGCGCAGATCCTCGGCCACAGCCACGGGCGTGGCGCATTGGTCGAGCACATCGCGCTGCAAGTCCACGCCGGGCGCAATCTCCACCAGCGTCAGGCGCGGCTCGCCGTTTGCCTCGGCACGCATCTCAAACACCGCGCGTTCAGTCACGTAGAGCACGGGCACGCCCAGCGATGCCACATACGGACCGTTAAAGCTCAGGTGCGAGACTTCAGGAACGATCTTCTTGACGCGACCTTCCTTGACGATCTTCAGTTGATCGTTTTCCGTGCGGACCTCGAGTCCACCCGCCGTCAGCGTGCCCATGAACACCACGGCACGCGCGCTTTGCGTGATATTGATAAAGCCCCCCACGCCGGCGATCAGCGCGCCCTCGCCTTCGCCAAACTTGCTGACATTGACGTTGCCGTGTCCGTCGAGCTCGGCCAGACCCAGGATGGCCAGGTCGATACCGCCACCTTCGTAGAAATCGAATTGCGCGGGTTGGTCCACCACCGCTTCGGGATAGGCCGACGCGCCGAAGCTCAGGCCGTCGGCCGGCGTGCCGCCGATCGGGCCCGCTTCCACGGTCAGCGTGAAGCCATCGAGTCCGGCCTGGTGCGCCAGCGCGCCAACGGCAGCCGGCATGCCCACGCCAAGGTTCACCACGCGCGGTTGGCGCGCAGCCAGTTCCATCACGGCACGGCGTTGCACGATGGTGCGGGCGTCGAGCGGTGCCGATGCCGCGGGTAGTGCTTCAGCTTCCTTCGCTTTCTCCGCGGCGTCGGCGGCCTCGCCCCGCCAGGGCCGCACATAGGCTTCGTTGTACGTTTCGGCAAACGTCATCTGGTGATGTGCTGGCTGCTCGCTGACCACCACGTAATCCACCAGGATGCCGGGCACATGAATCGCCTGCAGGTTCTGGTGATAGTCGACCAGCGACTCCACCTGTGCAATCACGATGCCACCCGAGTTGTGCGCGGCCTGGGCCATGGCCAGCAATTCATGATGGAACGCTTCGCGATGCGTGCTCAGGTTGCCGCGCGTATCGGATGCCGTGCAACGAATCAGCGCGCAATCGAGGCGGAAGCTCGGATAGAACAGATACTCATCGCCACGAAAATCGACGGCTTCCACCCAGTTGGCGGTGCCGGCGGCAATGGCATCGCGCGCACGCTGGTTGACGGCGCCGCCGTGATAGCGCGCGTCCTGTGCGGTGCGCGGATCCACAAACGTATGCAGGCCGATCTTCGTCAGCACGCCGGGCTTGCCACCCGCAATCGCCCGATACAGATGCGTCAGCACGCCCTGCGGCAGATTGAAGCCTTCGCATTCCTCTTGCATCGCCAGCGTGGCCAGGCGCGTGGCGGAACGCCAGTGCCCGCCGACCACGGCACGCGTCATGCCGGCATTGCCAAAGTGATTCACCCCACGCGCACCGCGATCGCCCTGCCCGGCCGAATAGACCAGCGTCAGGTCGCGCGGCAATCCGCTCTGCAGGAAGCGTTGTTCCAAGGCCTCGGTCACGCCCTCTGCATGACCCGCACCGACAAAGCCCGCGCTGCCCACGGTCCAGCCGCTCTGGACGAGTTCCGCCGCCTGCGCGGTGGTGATCACCTTCATTGCCGTCTCCTGAGTCTTTTCTGTCGTGGTTTCTACCGAGCCACGTTTTGCGAACAAATGTTCGCGAAACACCTATCATACGGATCGGGCAGCCAGATGCAAGTCCGGTCTGACCCGCAGATTCCCACTATTCCAATCCGACATGCCGCGCAGCGACACCCTGCAACCTGACGACGCCCCAGAAATCCCAAAGAAGGAAGAACTGCTCGATTCGCTGACCAAGGGCCTTGCCCTGCTGCGCCTGTACGCCAGCGGCGCCGAACAGCTGACCATGCAGGAGGTAGCGGAGCAACTCGACGTGACCCGGGCCGCGGCACGCCGCCTGCTGCTGACGCTGGCGCACAACGGCTATCTGGCGCAGCGCGGCCGCAATTTCGTGCTGACCCCCAAGGTGATGGATCTCGGCTATGCGTACTTTGCGTCGATGAATCTGCCGCAGCTGGCGCGCCCCTATCTGCAGGCCCTGTGCGCCGAAGTTGGTGAAAGCTGCTCGATCGGCATGCTCGATCGCGATGCGGTAGTGCTGGTGGCGCGCGAGGAGCCCAGTCAGTTGCTGCGCGTGGACATGGCGATTGGCCGCCGTATGCCCGCCTATGCGCATTCGCTCGGGCGCGTGCTGCTGGCCGGTCTCGACGATGACGCACTGGCCGCATACTTGGCCAATGCCGAACTGCGCAAGCTCACCCCGTTCACCATCAGTTCCCGGTCGGCACTGTCACGCAAGCTCGCACAGGTGCGTGCCGATGGCTACTGCACGCTGGTCAGCGAACTGGCCGACGGGTTCGCCGGTATCTCGGTGCCGCTGCATGACCAGACCGGCAAGGTGGTGGCAGGGCTGGGCCTGAGCATGGTGCTGGGCAGCCGCGACCAGGCACATCTGGAAAAACACCTGCTGCCGCCGCTG
>CAUUBQ010000144.1:0-3875 GCA_963543405.1 uncultured Cupriavidus sp. | reverse complement strand
TCGAGCCTGTCGTGCGAGGAAAACCTGCTGCTGCCGCCGGTGCTCAAGAATTCCGACAAAGGGATGAGCGAGGCCGAGATCTACGAGATGTTCCCGAACCTGAAGGAACGTCGGCAGAGCCAGGGCACGCGGCTGTCGGGCGGCGAGCAGCAGATGCTGGCCGTAGGTCGCATCCTGCGCACCGGTGCGAACCTGCTGCTGCTCGACGAGATTTCCGAAGGGCTGGCGCCGGTGATCGTGCAGGCGCTGGCGCGCATGATCCTGATGCTCAAGAAGAAGGGCTACACCGTGGTGATGGTGGAGCAGAACTTCCGCTTTGCCGCGCCGCTGGCCGACCGCTTCTACGTGATGGAACACGGTGCCATCGTCGAGCGCTTCGCCGCCGACGAACTGCAGGCCAAGATGCCGGTGCTCAACGAACTGCTTGGCGTGTAACGACATAGGGAATGCAATGACTTTTGATATCGGAATTCCCCTGCCGGCGCTGCTGTCCCAGCTGCTGCTGGGGCTGGTCAATGGCGCGTTCTACGCCATGCTGAGCCTTGGGCTGGCCGTGATCTTCGGTCTGCTCAACGTGATCAACTTCGCGCATGGTGCGCTCTTCATGCTGGGGGCGGTACTGGCATGGGCCGGCATGGAGTACGCGGGGCTCAACTACTGGGTGATGCTGGTGCTCTCGCCGCTCGCGGTGGCGGTGCTTGGCGTGGTCATCGAGAAGACGATGCTGCGCTGGATCTACAAGCTCGACCACATCTACGGCTTGCTGTTGACTCTTGGGATTACGCTCGTCATCGAAGGCGTGCTGCGTTCGGTCTATGGCGTTTCGGGTCTGCCATACTCCGCGCCCGAGGTGCTCCAAGGTGCCAGCGACGTCGGATTCATGATCCTGCCGAACTATCGCGCATGGGTCGTCGTGGCGTCGCTGAGCGTCTGCGTGGCCACCTGGTACACCATAGAGAAGACCAAGCTCGGTGCGTACCTGCGTGCGGGAACGGAGAACCCCAAGATCGTTGAAGCATTCGGCGTCAACGTGCCGCTGATGGTGACGCTGACCTACGGCTTCGGCGTGGCACTGGCCGCGTTCGCGGGCGTACTGGCCGCGCCGGTGATTCAGGTCTCGCCACTGATGGGCCAGAACCTGATCATCGTCGTGTTCGCCGTGGTGGTGATCGGCGGCATGGGTTCGATTCTGGGCGCCGTCGTGACCGGACTAGGCCTGGGGGTGATCGAAGGCTTGACCAAGGTGGTCTATCCGGAAGCGTCTTCGACCGTGGTGTTCGTGGTGATGGTCATAGTTCTCCTGCTGCGACCGGCGGGATTGTTTGGCAAGGAAAAGTGATGACTGAAGTTTCTCTCTCTTCGACCCTGACGCAATCTGGCAAGCCGTTCATCCGGACCCGCGCATCGACGTATGTGGGCATCGCCCTGGCGGCAGCATTGCTGGTGGCTCCTTATGCGGGGGTATATCCGGTCTTCGTCATGAAGATCCTGTGTTTCGCGCTATTCGCGGCGTCGTTCAATCTGCTGCTTGGCTACACCGGGTTGCTGTCCTTCGGGCATGCGGCGTTCTTTGGAGGTGCGGGTTATGTCGCGGGCTATGCAGCCAAGCATTGGCAATTCAGTACCGAAGCAAGTCTGCTTGCCGGCGTGCTGACGGCCGCCGGGATCGGGTTGGTAATGGGCTTGCTGGCCATTCGCCGGCAAGGCATCTACTTCGCGATGATCACGCTGGCCTTGGCGCAGATGTTCTTCTTCGTATGCCTGCAGACGCCGCAGACGGGTGGCGAGGACGGTTTGCAGGGGGTGCCGCGTGGCGCGCTGTTTGGCTGGATCGACATGTCTTCGGACTTGGCGCTTTACTATCTGGTGGTGGTGCTGTTCCTGGCGGCGATGGCGCTTGTCGCGCGCATCGTCAGTTCACCGTTCGGCCAGCTGCTGCGCGCTGTGAAAGAGAACGAGGGTCGCGCGATCTCGCTCGGCTACAGCACGGATCGCTTCAAACTGATGGCGTTCGTGCTGTCGGCGGTACTTGCAGGCCTGGCGGGATCGATGAAGGCGCTGGTGCTGGGCTTTGCGACGCTGTCGGACGTTCATTGGACGATGTCGGGCGCGGTCATCTTGATGACGCTAGTCGGCGGCATGGGGACGCTCAGTGGTCCGGTGGTTGGTGCCATAGTCATCGTCTTGCTGGAAAACAAGCTCGGTGAAATCGGCGCGGCGGTTGCAAACGTGACGGGTGTGGAATGGCTCGCGTCACTGGGCGAGTCGGTGACACTGGTGACCGGTGTCATCTTCATCCTGTGTGTCCTTGGATTCCGGCGTGGCGTTGTTGGCGCGCTCCATGACTGGCTGACGCATCGTCGCAATCGTTGTTGAAGAACGCGCGCTGTCCTGCAAGAAAGTCCTGTTGCCGATTTGGCAACAGGACTTTTTGCTTTCGGGAGAGATAGGACGGCAGCGTCAGGCTGCCCGGTCAATTCCCGCCGGTGGCTGAGTAAGCAAGTCAGGTACCAGGCGAAACCGGTCGAAGAGGGCGTTCTCCAGACGGCATCGATCTGGAAAGCCGTAGCGATGTGGGGCAAGCGAAAGGGGCTTGCCGTCGGCAAGATCGAACAGTACGCGCATCAGACGCTGAGTGACCACGATATCGCGCAGGCACTCGCCCTCCTTGAGCAGTCGACGAGACAACGATGCACTGCTCTTGAGGCCGAGCGTCAGCGTGGCCGCGCCGGCGTGCCACGCCGCATCGGGGCGCCCAAAGACGGCCAGGGACAGCGCGGCGGTAACCGGCTTGTCGCGTGAACGCGCCCACTGCGGCGCAGCGTGGGGATGCGGCGGAAGCAGTCGACGAAACGATACGCGAGAGTCCAACGCCACCCTCACATTGACCAGCTCTAGCGGAGGGATCCATTCCGGCGCAAGCGCGTCAGGGTCGCGCATTTCTCCGGGCAACCATACCGCGCATTCACCGCACTCGATTTCTGCCGCCACCGGGAATGGAAAGCGCAGCCCGCGAACCTGGAGGCGATTACTTCGTGAGCCGGAAAGAAGGAGTTGCAAGATCGTGCCCGTCCCGCGACGTCAGGCTTCTGTCGCGAGCAGCGACAGGCCAAGTCCGGCACGGCGCCACAGCCACGGGCTCGGACGGTAGCGCATGTCGCCGGTCAGGCGGTTCATGTTGCGCAGCACTGCCAGGATCACGTCGGCGCCGATAGTGTCGCCCAGCGCCAGCGGACCCTTCGGATAACCGAGGCCCAGGTTCACGGCCAGGTCGATATCGGTCGGGGTGGCAATGCGTTGCTGGGCGATATCGCTGGCGATGTTGACGATGCAGCCGATGATGCGCTGGGCAATAAAGCCGGCCGAGTCGCGGATCACGGTCACCGGCACGTTGTCGCTGGCAAACAGGCCGTGCGCGGCATCGCGTGCGGCGGCGCTGGTGGCCGGCGTGGTCATCAGCGTGCGGCGCTTGGTGGCTTCGAACGGCAGCAGCGTGTCGATGGCGACCACGCGCGTGGCGTCGAGACCCTCTTCCAGTGCGGCGGTGGTGGCATCGAGCCCCAGCGGCGTGACCACGATCAGCGCGTCGGCCGACGGCTGGTTGCCTGCTTCGACGGTCACGCCAAGTGCGGTCAGCAGCTTCACCGTCATCGCATGGCCGCGTTCATTGGCGCGACTGACCCACACGCTGGCCGGGCGCGCATCGGGCACCGGTTGGGCGGCGGGAACCTGCTTCTGGCCTTCCGGATATGCGTAGAAGCCGGCGCCGGTCTTGCGGCCCAGCAGGCCGCCGACGGAGCGCAACGCCGTGATCGGCGACGGGCGATAGCGCGGTTCCTGGTAGAACTGGTTGTAGATCGATTCCATCACCGGAT
>CAUUBQ010000143.1:0-4157 GCA_963543405.1 uncultured Cupriavidus sp. | reverse complement strand
GTTGCAACCAAGAAGGTCGCCGCCAAGAAGGCAGCACCGGCCAAGAAGGCCGCAGTGAAGAAGGTTGCTGCAAAGAAGGTTGCAACCAAGAAGGTCGCCGCCAAGAAGGCAGCACCGGCCAAGAAGGCCGCAGCCAAGAAAGTAGCCGCCAAGAAGGCCCCGGCCAAGAAGGCTGCTGCCAAGAAGCCGGCTGCCAAGAAGCCGGCTGCCAAGAAGGCCGCTGCGAAGAAGCCTGCTGCCAAGAAGGCTGCCAAGCCTGCCGCGGCCCCTGCCGTTGCGCCTGCTGCTGCTGCAAAGACCGCGCTGAACCCGGCTGCTGCCTGGCCGTTCCCGACGGGCAACCGTCCGTAATCGCGTCGCCTCGTGCGAGCGATCACAACTGGGAAGCACCTGGACACGCATTGCGTGCCACACTGACCGGATACCGCGTATCCGGTCCGCAAGACAGCAAGTCTTGCCAACCCGCCGATGGCACCCGTGCCCGGCGGGTTTTTTACTTTTGGCGCCCAAGGCCGTAGTGAAGCCCAAACAAAAAAACGCCGCGGCCCGGGGGCGCGCGGCGTTCTTCATGAGCCGTGAAAAACTGTCAGTGCGAGACGCGTGTCACGCCACCGGAAGAGAGCAGCCGCACGCGGTCACCCGGGCGGAACACCTCGTCGGCTTCCTGGGTGATGGCGCGCATGTCGCCGTCCTCGAGCCGCACCGTGATCTCCAGGCCGCGGCGTTGCGTGATGCGGTTCTCGGCAGCGCTGCCGGCAATACCGCCCAGCACGGCCCCAAGCAGGCCCGCTGCAACCGATCCACCACCGCTACCGATGGTGCTGCCGGCGGCAATACCACCAATCGCACCGCCGGCGATCGTACCGGCTCCCGTGGAGCCACCCTGGATCATCACTTCGCGTACGCCTTCCACCACACCGTAGCGCACGGTCTGCTCGCGCTGCGCCTGGCCCGGCGAATAAACGCTGCCCGAGTTCGAGTAATTGGCGCAACCGCTGATCAGTGACGCGGCGGCCAGTACTGCCACCGCACTGATTTTAAGTATCTGATTCATGGCAACTCCCGTCTCAATGCCGCGCTGTTCATCGGACTCAGGTGCGCGCGGTACACCGCTTCATGTTAAGCGTATCGGTAACCAAAGGCGGCTTCGAAGCGGCTGCCGAGTTCGTCGCGCGAGATCCAGTGGTTCTGCGGACCTTGCTGGGCAATCTTGAGCGCGCCCACCAGCGATGCCAGGCGCCCGGTGGTTTCCCAGTCCAGGCCATTCTCGATGCCGTAGAGGAGGCCGCCGCGGAACGCGTCGCCACAGCCGGTAGGATCGACCACGCGTTCGGCTTGTACCGCGGGAATCGCATATTGCTGGCCGTCGGCATAGATGCTGGCGCCGCGCTCGCCGTGTGTCACGATGAACGCACGTACCTTGGCTGCTACCTCGGCGCTGGTCCACGCGGTGCGCGACAGCATGACCTGTGCTTCGTAGTCATTGACCGTCACGTAGCTGGCGAGTTCAACGAACTGGCGCAGGTCCTCGCCGTTGAACAGCGGCATCGCCTGGCCCAGGTCGAAGATGAACGGAATGCCGGCTTCGGCAAACTGCTGCGCATGATGCAGCATGCCTTCACGGCTGTCCGGTGCCACGATGCCCAGCGCCGGACGCTTGCCACCGGCCAGTGCATCCTGCACGCTGTTGACCTGCGACTGGCTCATTGCACCGGGGTGGAAAGCCGTGATCTGGTTGTTGTCCAGGTCGGTGGTGATCATGGCCTGCGCGGTGAACGTGTCGGCCAGCGTGCGGATGTGATCGGTGCCGATGCCGAGGTCGCGCAGGTACTGCAGGTATGGGCTGGCGTCCTGACCCACGGTGGCCATCACCACCGGATCGCCGCCAAGCATCTTGAGCGTATAGGCGATGTTGCCCGCGCAGCCGCCAAATTCGCGGCGCATGCCCGGCACCAGGAACGAGACGTTCAGCATGTGGATCTGGTCCGGCAGGATGTGTTCACGGAAACGTCCGTCGAACGTCATGATGGTGTCGTAGGCGACGGAACCGCAGATCAGGCTGGACATCTTTTCTCCATTCGGGCCCCGGCAGCGGGGCGTAACAAATACGTGTAACAAATACGTTAATGAATTCCGCCCGTGCATGACGGGCGGAATCGATCTTGCAACGGTGTGCTAGCGCACAGATTACTTCAGCGCAGCCAGGGCCGCGTCGTAGTTCGGCTCCTGTTTGATTTCGGGCACGAGTTCGCTGTACTTGACCGCGTCATTCTCGTCGACCACGACCACGGCGCGGGCGCACACGCCAGCCAGCGGGCCGGACTTGATATCCACGCCGTAGGCGGCCTTGAAATCGGCGCCGCGCATCGTCGACAGCGTCACCACGTTGGCCAGGCCCTCGGCCGTGCAGAAGCGGCCCATGGCGAACGGCAGGTCGGCCGAGATGGTCAGCACCACGGTGTTGGCCAGGCTGCTGGCAGCCTCGTTGAACTTGCGCGCGGAGGCCTGGCACACCGGGGTGTCCAGGCTCGGCACGATGTTCAGCACCTTGCGCTTGCCGGCGAAGTCGGCCAGCGTCACATCCTTCAGGTCCTTGCCAACCAGCGAGAAGGCCGGGGCCTTGTCGCCAGCCTGGGGAAACTTGCCGCCAACTTCGATGGCGTTGCCGCCGAGGGTCACATTGCTCATGGTCTCTCCTGTCAGGAAAAGTAAATATGGCCAGCCGGCCCGGTGCATTGCCGGCCGGCGTGGCGGGGGGCGCCCGGAACTCAGGGGTAGAAGATCAGCACGCGGTAGTTGGCCGCCGACTGCTGTGTCCGGAATCGTACCCGAACCGGCAGCTCGCTGCCCGCGCGCATGCCTGTGGCGGAGAAGCCGCGTTGGGACGGATCGAGGTACTCGGTCGGCAGCAGCACGCGGCGCAACAGAAGCTGGTCCTGCAGATCGGTCATCACGAGCTCGATCGCGGGCAGCGCGGTCGTGGCGCGGCCCTGGTTGCGCAGCGTGACCGCGAGCTGGTAGATGTCGCTCGCCTCATCCTGCTTCTGCAGTTGCGAACTGTCGATACGCAGCGCATCGAGATCGCGCCACGGTGGTACTTCGCAATGGAATGGCGCGCAGGCCGCTTCAAGTATCGGGCGCAGCACGGGCAGGCTGCCGGCGATCTGGCTGCGTGCCAGATACGTACCTTGCACGAGCACGCCCAGAGCCAGCACCACCACCGCAGCGCGCATCCAGGTGCGCTTGCTCCCCGGTAGCGCCACCTTGGCCTGGCTCGCTCGCGGTTGTTCGCGTCCGCGCGCATGGCGCAGGAAATCCGGGGCAAAGGTCGGGCCGGTAGCCGGTGCAGCGGAGGCGTCTTCACGCAGCCAGTGGCGCGTGGTGGTCTCGCGCGCCACGGCGTCGAGCGTGCCGTCACGCGGCGTCACGCCGAGATCGTTCTCGATGACGGCCTTTGCTTGCGCTGCCCAGGCGTCGGCCTCGGGATCGGTCGGATCGGCGGCACGCAGGAACCCGCTGGCGCTGGGTACTGGTTCGGCAGGTAATGGCTGCGCTGCGTTGTCTGCGGGGCGGGGCGCGCCATCATCGATGCCGGCTGGATTGTCGATCTGATCGAGCGCGGCATACTGGGTGTCCGAATCCTCGTCGCGCGCAGCCCGCTCCGCCGCTTCCGGGGCCATCGCATCGCTTGCCTCGTGTTCCGCAGGCGCTGGCTGGTCGACGGTTGCTGATGCACGCGGCGGGGGTGTCTCGGCCGGCTTCAGCGGTGGCCAGCTGGCCTTTGCGCTATAGGCGCCGTACGGAGGCATGCCGGTGGGCGATTTTGGCGCGAAGGCCGCAGCCGGATCGAGCGACGAGTGTGCTGCTGGTGGCGCGGCTTGCTGGATCGCCTGGTGCGGCGCTTCGTCATCGAACGCCGCATGATCGAGCGTCGGCCACGGTACGGGCGGCTCGGTCAGCGGGACTTTGATCTCCGCTGCATCTTGCGCGACCGCTTGTTCTTGGGCTTGTTCTTCGTCTTGTTCTTGGGCTTGTTCTTCCGCCGGTTCTTCCGCTTCCGCTTCCGCCTCTTCTACCGCAGCTTCTTCCGCTTCCGCATCTTCTTCCGCTTCCGCTTCCGCTTCCGCTTCCGCTTCCGCTTCCGCTTCCGCTTCCGC
>CAUUBQ010000142.1:0-4465 GCA_963543405.1 uncultured Cupriavidus sp. | reverse complement strand
CGACGTGGATCTGGTGCAGGCGTCGGACCAGGAAGCCCGGTCGCGCCCAGAGCAACTCCTTGGCCGGATCGGCTTCCGCCGCGGTCTCCACGCGATCATTCGGCTGCGTACTGCGTTTGCCTCTTGGTGGCATATCGGTTCTTCACGTTTGTTTGCACACTTACAAGTATAGAGGAGAGTGCCAACAGCGCCTTCTTCGAGGGCTCTAACCTGGATCCGAGGTAATGAAGCGGTTCCGCATGGAGAAGGCCGAGAGCCGGTAGACGACTCTCGGCAGCGGGACCGCTACCCGCACGCTAGGTGTGCGAGGCGCGGCGATGCCAATATTCAGAGCGGTAGTCAGCTACCTTTCGGGACAGCACCAAGACCTTGCGACGCTCCGACTGCAACGTCTTCAGGCGCACGCCACCCGAATCCGACAAGGATGCCCAGTACACACAATGCGGCAAGGTAATAGGCCGGCGCCGCAACCAGGCCCTGCTTGCCTACCAGGTACGCCGCAACTGCGGGCGCCGTTCCGCCAAAGATTGCGTATGCAGTGTTGTAGCTGAGCGCAAAGCCGGTAAACCGCACTTCCGCAGGAAAACTCCGCACGATGATGTACGGGGCCAACGTAATCGTTCCGATGAGGAACCCACCCACGATGTATAGCGGCCAGGATACGCCTGCACCGGTGATGAGCTTGAAGTAGAACGTGCCAGCCACCGCCAGCATCGCGGCGCTGCCGACAGCGAACGATCGACCACCACCAAAAATGTCCGCAGCCCACCCGACGAAAATGCTCCCGAGAATCAGCATCAGGATCGACCACGAGTTCATCGTGAACACGGTCTTTGCATCGACGCCGAATTGCGCCTGCAAGTATGTCGGGGTGTAGAGGAAATACAGTACGAAGACGCCGGAGAAAACCCAGGTCGCAAGCATGGAGACAAGCACAGCGCCGCGGTGCTGCGAAAGCACGATGGAGAGTGGCAGTTTGGCTGTCGCCACACGTTTCTCACGCAGCGACTCGAACACCGGCGTTTCGTGAAGGAAGCGGCGCAGATAGACAGAGATCAGTCCGAATACGCCGCCTGCAATGAACGGCAGACGCCAGCCCCACGATCGAAGATCGTCCGCCGGCAGGTTCGCGGTGAGGAACTTGGCACTCAGCGCACCGAGCAGGATGCCGGTGCACAAGCCACCCATCAACAACCCGCAAGCGAGGCCAATGCGATTGCGGCGCACGTGCTCGGCGCAGAAGATCCAGGCGCCCGGCACTTCGCCGCCGACCGACAGTCCTTGCAGAACGCGACACACCAGGAACAGCAACGGCGCGGCGACGCCAAGCATTTCGTAGCTTGGGAGCATGCCGATTACCAGGGTTGGCACTGCCATGAGGAAGAGGCTCAGGGCAAACATCTTCTTGCGGCCAATGCGATCGCCAAAATGGGCGAAGAAAATGCCACCGATCGGGCGTACGAGATACCCCGCCGCGAAGATGCAAAACACCTCCAGTTGCGCGAGCCATTCAGGTGTGTTGGGCGGAAAGAACACCGTGGCAAGTAGTTTCGTAAAGAACACCGCCACGATGAAATCGTAGTACTCCAGCGCTCCGCCTAGTGAGGCAAGCGAAAGCGTTTTGATGTCGTTGCGTGACAGCGATTTGCTGTCCGATGGGCTGCCGGCTTTGTACGTCGGTGAGTTCATAGTGTTTCGAAGCGTAAGCGGTGTTGCCGGCTTATCAGGCGGCTCCACCAGGACAACGGTGAATGCGGCACACGAGGATGCGCACAAGGACCCAAAACGCCGGCGTGAGCCGGCCACGAGAGAAAGTCATCTCGGGCGGGAATCAAGATGACGGTCTACGAATCAGCGCGTTAGCACTGGGCGTGATGCTGCTGCCTGGTCGCAGGCGCAGCGGCAAAGCTTCTCCATCCGCCCGACTTCAGTGGCCGGGCGTTGCCTGCGAAACGAGGCGGTGGGTACTTGCCATGGACGGGGGCTCCGGTTATCGCTAAGGCGGCCTGCGTCGCGGACTTCGGTCATCCGTCTACTCGCAGTAACTAATCAGTACACTGAATAGTTCGCAAAATTCTAGTCAGTGCGGCGCCGGGAACGCAAGGTGATTTGCAGAGGGGTTAACACCAATAACCGCTTAAGAAATCGCTCAGTACACTGACTTGTATGTTCAGTATGCTGATGATTTAACTGGACGCTTAAAAAGACTTGCCAAGGGCCCCCAACATGACAATCGGTCTGACTCGCGATAAAGCGCGTACATCGACATCCAGCATGACTGCCGAAGAGCGCAAGGTCATCTTGGCCTCCTCGTTTGGTGCATTGATGGAGTGGTACGACTTTTACATCTATGCCGCGTTGGCAGGCTATTTCGGGGTACTGTTCTTCCCGAAAGGAAACGAGACGGCGGCATTTCTCGCGAGCCTGGCGACCTTCGGCGCAGGCTTTCTGATACGTCCGGTTGGCGCCCTGCTCTTCGGGCGACTTGGCGACATGATCGGGCGCAAGTACACGTTCCTGGTCACGATCTTGCTGATGGGTGTTGCCACCGTAGGTGTCGGCGTATTGCCCACGTACGAGCAGATCGGTATCGCTGCCACGATCTTGCTTGTGCTCCTGCGACTCCTGCAGGGCCTTGCCCTGGGCGGTGAGGTCGGCGGCGCTGTGACCTACGTCGCCGAGCATTCACCGACGGACAAGCGAGGGCTCTACACGAGCTCTCTCCAGACCACGGCAACGCTTGGGTTATTGTCGTCGCTTTTCGTGGTCTATCTGCTGAAAACATGCCTGACGGAAGTGGAGTTCCGCGCGTGGGGGTGGCGGATACCGTTCATCGTGTCATTGGTGATGCTTGTAATCTCCGTCTACATCCGAGGCAAGCTCCATGAATCACCGGTGTTTGTTCGCATGAAGGCGAGCAACACGACCGCCAAATCCCCAATCCGCGAGAGCTTCCTGCGCTGGGACAATGCAAAGTACGTGCTGCTTCTCTTCGTTGTCGCTGCGGGACTCGGCGCGATCTTCGGCACCGGACACTTCTACACGATGTTCTTCGTGAACAAGACGCTCCAGGTCCCGATCGAAACGGTGCACAAGCTCATTGCGATCGCGTTGGTTGTCGCCACGCCGTGCTACCTCTTCTTCGGCTGGCTCTCGGACCGGATTGGGCGCAAGTACATCATGATGGCCGCCTGCCTGCTGGCTGCCTTGTCGTTCCAGCCCATTTTCAAGGGCTTGACCCACTATGCCAATCCGGCGCTCGAGCAATTCCAGCAGCAGGACGCCGTCCAGGTAAAGGCCGGCGACTGCAAGGCACGCCTCTTTGGCGATCCGGTCTCCGATTGCGACAAGATCCGCGGCTACCTTACCGATCTTGGCGTCGGTTACAACTTTGTGGCCACGGACGGCACCGCACCTGCGCAAGTCCGGATTGGTCAGCGCACGCTGCAAGGATTTGATCGCGAAGCCATCCGGCAGGCTCTCAAGGACGCCGGATGGCCAGAGCATGCGGATCCCGGCCGGATCAACCACTTCATGCTGTTCGTACTACTGCTGCTACCTATCCTTCTGCTCGCCATGGTGTATGGTCCGATGGCAGCATTCATGGTGGAACTGTTCCCTGCGCGGGTCCGATATACCTCGCTTTCGCTACCCTTTCACCTCGGCGCCGGCTGGGTCGGTGGAATGCTTTCCTTCGTCGTCACAGCCATGAACGTGTCAAGCGGGAACGTCTATTACGGCCTGTGGTATCCGGTGATCATCGCCGGTGCGGCCTTCATCATCGGCATGCTGTTCGTTCCCGAGACGCGGGGACGCGACCTCTCGATCTAGCACTCCCGACCAGGGAGCGGATCTATCTGCTCCCTGCTCCCTCTCCTGCACGCCTCCGGTCGAACTGCGGAAGCTTGCGACGCCTCGGTTCGCGACGTTCCCGCAGCTTTCCGCAACTTCCTGCAGCTTTGCGCCAAGTTTTGACATCTTTCGGGTTAACGAGAATGCCTCGACCCCAACAGTGCAGTACACTAACAATTATCATCAGTGTACTGACGAATAACAAAGGAGTGCCCCATGGCCTGGATTGAACTTGAGACGGCGAGCGGTCTTCAGAACGACGACGTCATACCCGTCACGCTCGGCGAGCACCAACTCGCTGTATTTCGATCGGAAGACCAGTTCTTCGTGACCGACAATGTTTGCACGCACCAGTATGCGCTTTTGTCTGACGGTTACCTGGAAGACGGGTGCATCGAGTGTCCGCTTCATCAAGCGAAATTCGACATCCGCACCGGCAAAGCCATGTGCGCCCCGGCAACGCAGGACATCCGCATCTATCCGGTAAAGATCGAGAACGATCGCGTCTGGGTCGAAATCTAGGCGTAATGGATCGACATACGCGTCACCACATACCTCAGGAACGATTCATGTATCAATCGCAAGCCGTCATCCACCACACGCTGGGGCGCAA
>CAUUBQ010000141.1:0-4562 GCA_963543405.1 uncultured Cupriavidus sp. | reverse complement strand
GTGGCGGACTACGGCCTGGTGGGTGACCTGAATACCGTGATCCCCGAGCTGGTGGCAGCACTGGGCTGATCGAGCCCGACCGGCCGGTTCGACGCATGTTGAACTGGCCACCGCAACAAGAAGAATAAAAGCCGTTCCGGGTGAATCCCGCGAGCGGCTTTTTTACAAATAACGTGGAGACATCGATGACCTACCGTGCACCGCTCAAGGACATGCTGTTCGCGATGACCGAACTGGCCGACCTTGATCACATCAGCCAACTGCCCGGTTATGAAGAGGCCACGCCCGACACCGCGCAGGCGATCCTCGAGGAATCGGCCAGATTCAACGAACAGGTGGTGGCACCGCTGAACCGCATCGGCGACACCGACCCGAGTAGCTGGAAGGACGGCGTGGTCACCACCACGCCCGGCTTCAAGGACGCATTCCGCCAGTTTGGCGAAGGCGGCTGGCAAGGGGTGCTGCATCCGGCCGACTTTGGCGGCCAGGGTTTGCCGAAGCTGGTGGCCACGCCATGCAACGAGATGCTGAACACCGCGAACCTGTCGTTTGCGCTGTGTCCGCTGCTGACCGATGGCGCGATCGAGGCACTGCTGACAGCCGGTACCGATGCGCAGAAGGCCACCTTCCTGCCGAAGCTGATCTCGGGTGAGTGGACCGGCACGATGAACCTGACCGAGCCACAGGCCGGTTCGGACCTGGCCGCAGTGCGCACCCGCGCCGAGCCGCAAGGCGATGGCACCTTCAAGGTTTTCGGCACCAAGATCTTCATTACCTACGGCGAGCACGACATGGCGGACAACATCGTCCATCTGGTGCTGGCCCGTACGCCAAACGCTCCCGAGGGCGTCAAGGGCATCTCGTTGTTCATCGTGCCGAAGTTCATGGTGAACGCGGACGGCACGCCCGGTGCGCGTAACGACGTGCATTGCGTATCGATCGAACACAAGCTCGGCATCAAGGCGAGCCCCACGGCAGTGCTGCAGTTTGGCGACCACGGTGGTGCGATCGGCACACTGGTGGGCGAAGAGAATCGCGGTCTCGAATACATGTTCATCATGATGAATTCGGCGCGTTTCTCGGTGGGCATGCAAGGGATCGCGGTGTCGGAGCGTGCGTACCAGCAGGCCGTGGCGTATGCGAAGGACCGTGTGCAAAGCCGCCCGGTCGACGGGTCGGCGCGCGAGGCCGTGACCATCATTCACCATCCGGACATCAAGCGCATGCTGCTGACGATGCGTGCGCTGATCGAAGGTGCGCGCAGTGTGGCCTATGTGGCCGCGGCGGCCAGCGACATCGCGCACCAGCATCCCGATGAAGCGGTGCGCAAGCAGAACATGGCGCTGTACGAATTCATGGTGCCGGTGGTCAAGGGCTGGAGCACCGAACTGTCGATCGATGTCACCAGCCTCGGCGTGCAGGTACACGGTGGCATGGGCTTCATCGAGGAAACCGGCGCGGCACAGCACTATCGCGATGCGCGCATCCTGCCGATCTATGAAGGCACGACTGCGATCCAGGCCAATGACCTCGTGGGACGCAAGACCGTGCGCGATGGCGGAGCCGTGGCCCGCGCGATCTGCGCGCAGATCGCCGAGACCGAAGCCGCGCTTGGCCGGCATGGCGGTGCGGCATTTACGGCCGTACAGACGCAACTGAAGCAGGGCCGCGAGGCGCTGGAAGCAGTGGTGCAGTTCGTGGTGGACAACGCGAAGGCCGATCCCAACGCCGTGTTCGCTGGCAGCGTGCCGTACCTGAAGCTGTGCGGCATCGTGTTCTCGGGCTGGCAGTTTGGCCGCGCCATGCTGGCGGCCGATGCAAAGCGTGCGGAAGATCCGTCGTTCTATGAGGCCAAGATTGCGACCGCGCATTTCTTCGGCCAGCACATCCTGTCGCAGGCTTCATCGCTACGCGCGGCAATCGTGGATGGCGCGGCGCCGGTCAATGCGCTGACAGCCGAGCAGTTCTGATTTGCTGATGGGTTGCTCCCCTCTCCCGCGCTGCGGGAGAGGGGAGAAAGACAAAAACAATCAAGCAGGCATCGGGCGCGGCACGTGATGCGAGCGCGGTTGCTTGCGATACCGGTCCACCGACAGGTCGTCGGCGCGAATCGCCGGGCGCGCACCGGATACCAGATCCGACAGCAACTGGCCCGAGCCACATGCCATGGTCCAGCCTAGCGTGCCGTGGCCGGTATTGAGCCACAGGCCGCGAATGCCGGCGGGGCCTACCACCGGTGTGCCGTCCGGCGTCATCGGGCGCAGGCCGGTCCAGAACGTGGCGCGGCTTACGTCGCCCGCACCGGGGAACAGGTCGGTGACCACATGTTCAAGCGTGCGGCGCTTGTTCGGGTCCAGCGAGCGGTCGTAGCCGACGATCTGCGCCATGCCGCCTACGCGGATCCGATCGTCGAAGCGGGTGATGGCCACCTTGTAGGTTTCATCGAGCACGGTCGAGACCGGGCTCTTTTCGGCATCGAGCAGCGGTACCGTGATCGAGAAGCCCTTGAGCGGATAGACCGGCAGGTTCGACAAGCCAGGCAACACATGCTTGACGAACGGGGTCGACCAGCTGCCCAGGGCCACCACCACGGCATCGGCCAGCATTGGCTGGCCACCCACCACGGCACCGGTCACGGCATCGCCTTCGGTCAGCAGGCCATCGATTGAACGGTTGTAAAGGAACTGCACGCCGATCGATGCAGCCATGGCTGCCAGCCGTTCGGTAAACAGCTGGCAGTCCCCGGTTTCATCGTTCGGCAGGCGCAGGCCGCCGGCCAGCTTTTGGCCAGCAGCGGCAAGCGCCGGTTCGCTCGCGCCGAGTTCTTCGCGCGAGAGCAATTCGTAGGGCACGCCGGCTTCTTCGAGCACCGCGATATCGCGCGATGCTGCTTCGAGCTGCGCTTCGGTGCGGAAGACCTGCAGCGTCCCTTGCTGGCGTCCTTCGTAGGAAATCCCGGTTTCGGCGCGCAATGCGCGGATGCAGTCGCGGCTGTATTCAGCCAGGCGCACCATGCGTTCCTTGTTGGTGGCGTAACGCTCGACCGTGCAGTTCTGCAGCATTTGCCACATCCACTGCAGCTGGAACAACGTGCCATCGGGTTTGATGCTCAGCGGCGCGTGTTCCTGGAACATCCATTTGATCGCTTTGAGCGGCACGCCCGGCGCGGCCCACGGCGACGCATAGCCCGGCGAGATCTGGCCTGCGTTGGCAAAGCTGGTGCCAAGCGCGGGGCCGCTTTCGCGATCCACCACGATCACTTCATGACCGGCCCGGGCCAGATACCACGCACTGGTGACGCCAATCACACCACTGCCAAGAACGAGAACGCGCATTTTTCGGGGGCTCCGTACTGCAAGAACAGGCTGTAGAAGAATTCACTCCTATACTATTGACTTCAATCCAGTCATAGTTACTGAAGTTAATCGTAAAACAGGAAAAAATCATGAGAACGAGTCGTCAGCCGGTACGTACGCTGGATCGGCTGGACCGGAAGATCCTGACGGTGCTGCAAGCCGACGGTCGCATCTCGATGAAGGACCTTGCGGAGACCGTGGGACTCACCATTACGCCGTGCATCGAGCGCGTGAAACGGCTCGAGCGCGACGGGGTCATCATGGGTTACTACGCGCGCCTGAATCCGACGCTGCTGGGCAGCGCACTGCTGGTGTTCGTGGAAATCTCGCTCGGTAACAAGTCGGGCAATATGTTCGAACAGTTTCGTCGCGAGGTGCTGCGCATTCCCGAAGTGCTGGAATGCCATCTGGTGTCCGGCGACTTCGACTACCTGATCAAGGCGCGCATTCGCGAGATCGGCGAGTACCGGCGGCTGCTCGGCGACATCCTGCTGCAATTGCCCGGGGCCGCGCAGTCGAAGAGCTATGTGGTGATGGAAGAGATCAAGGAGACGCTGGCGATTGCCGTGGATGGCCGGGAAAGCACGCAGGGCGGCGCGGCATAGACATTCGGCCCGTTCAGCCTGTTCAGCTTGGGGGTTTCCGATGAGTACTGTATATTTATACAGTACTCGTTTCTCAAAGGGGCATCCCATGCCGTCCTATCGACCCCAGCCGCGCAAAGGCCGGGGGGCGCTTTCCAACGTCGAGTCCAGGTATGACGGCTGGTCGCGCGATGTCGATCTCGATGGCCTCGCCGGGGACATCGAGGTCCATGGCGAGCGCCCGGTGCCGCAGACCACCATCACGCTGGAGACGGTCAAGTCGATCATCTCGCGCAACCAGTCGCCGGATGTTCCGTTCGACCAGTCGGTGAACGTCTACCGCGGATGCGAGCATGGCTGCTCGTATTGCTTTGCGCGTCCAACCCACGCGTACCTGGGCTTGTCGCCGGGCCTCGATTTCGAGACCAAGCTGTTCGCAAAGCCCAATGCCGCCGCGCTGCTAAGGACCGAGCTGTCGCGCAAGGCGTACCAGCCTTCGGTGATCGCGCTCGGCACCAACACGGATCCGTACCAGCCGATCGAACGGGAGATGCGTCTGACTCGCGCGATCCTGGAGGTACTTGAAGAGTTCGAACATCCGGTGGCCATCACCACCAAGTCC
>CAUUBQ010000140.1:0-4884 GCA_963543405.1 uncultured Cupriavidus sp. | reverse complement strand
CATGTGGTCTATGCGCAGCCATCTCCCGCACGCGATGCGCTGTTCTGGCAAAGCGCCGCCAGCGCGCTGCGTGGCCCTGCCTGCGTGCTGTCCACACGCGATGCCAGTGAGATTGCCGGCGCACTACGCGAACATGGGCTCGACATTGACGTGAATCGTGCGCTCCATGCGCGCGCCAACCTGTGCGCCTTGCGTCCACAGCCCGGCAAGCAAGGCTTTGAAGCACTGATGGAAGTCTTGCAGGCGCTGGTCGAACAGTGCGGCGCGCGTGGTACCACATTCCTGATCGAGGGTGCCGAGCCATTCTTCTCCTGGCAGGATGCACCCGCGCTGGCCCAGCAAGGCACGCGCCTTGGCGACTGGTGCGCACAGGAGCGCTGCGCGCTATTGCTGGTGATGGCGCCGCCGACGCTCGAGGCTGGTCACGCCGCACCCGACCTGCAGGGATTTCACGGGCGCTTTGCCGGCGCCGTGCAGTTGTCGCAGCAGCAAGGCCAGTACACCTGGGAGGTGGCGTTCTGGCGCGACAACCAGGCCGTGGTGGCCGGCGAACTGATCCGCCTGCGCTTTGCGCCAAACGAACACCGGCTTATGGTGGCGTCCGACACCTATAGCGACACGATCGAGGAAGCCGGCATGCTGGCGCCCGATGAAGATCGCGTGATCGTGAGCCGTGATGCGGTGCTGCGCGAGCGTCATATCCCCGAATCGTGGCGCGTGGTCGACAGTAACGAAGCGGTGGTTGCCACCGCGAGCAAATCGGTGGCGGCCACCGCCGTGCTGCACTATGCGGGCAGCCGCGACCTGGAAATGCTGGCCGGTCAGGTGCACCGCTTGCGGCGCAGTGCCGGACGCGCACTCAAGATCGTGATTCGCGAAGATCGCGAAGCGATGCGCCAGCACTATGAACTGTTGATGCTGAACCTGGGCGCGAATGCCGTGATCGCGCAGCGCACCCCGTTTGCGCGGATGCAGGCCACCATCGACGGCCTGCAGGGACAAGTATTCTCGAGGCCGATCCTGGCCGACTATCACAACGCGCTATCGGCGGTGCTGACCACCACGACCAGCGGCTATGTCACCGCATCGACCTTTGTCGCACTGGTGCGTGATGCGGTGGAGCGCAGCCGGATGGTCCGCCTGCCGCATGTGTTGCTGCAGCTGCCATTGCTGCCCGAGATCGCGCATGTCGACGCATTGCGTGCCTGCCATATGAATCGCGCGGGCGACCTTTGCACCGCCGGCAGCGATTGCCTCTATGTGTTTTTCTTCGCCTGCCGCATGGACGACGTGGATGCGGTATGCCAGCGCGTATTCCGGCGCCCGATGGCCAACCTGTTCCAGGGCGATCTGCGCAGCGGCGACAACGAGTCGATTACCGCGGTGCTGAACCGGTTCGAAGCCGAGGCCGCAACCTATCCACCGCCCGACTACAGTACGTGGTTGCCCGCGCAGACCGAACATCGTTCCGAAGCGCCGGCTGCACGCGACGCCCCCGAAGCTGTATCGGAAGTTGCATCGCCGACACTGCCACTGATACCGCCGCGCCGCGCGACGCCCGCCGCGGCGCCGCGCTCGCTGCCGCAACACCACCCGGTGCCACTCAAACCTCAGGACTGACCCATGCCCATTTTTCTCGGCTATTTCATCTGGGGACTGATACTTGCCGCGCCGCTGTCCTGGCTGATCTGGCGCTTCAACCTGCTGCGCTGGCTGCCACGCTGGTCGGCCGCGCGGCCACGCCGTGCCGTGCGTCTGCCGCCGCAAGCGCAAGCGCTGGTGATTCGCGGCAAGCGCCAGGCCGAGGGGCGTCGATGAAAACCGTGGCAATTGTCTCTACCACGGGCGGCGCCGGCCGCAGCACGCTGACGGCCGAACTGGCGTCGCTGCTGGCATCGCGCAAGCATCAGGTGCTGGCCATCGAATGCGATCCGCGCAATGTGCTCGGCTTCCACTTCGGCATGCGCGAGATTCCATCCGAAGGACTTGGCGCGTTCCTGCATGAAGCCTCGGCCATGGCATGGGCGAAGACGGGCCAGCGCAGTGACGATGGCGTGCTGTTCGTACCCTGGGGCGACAGCACCGAACTCGGCGCCATCGAGCGCCTGGCATCGAACTGGCTCGCACGCCAGCTTGGGCAGGTCGACCTGCCGCCACGCGGCGTGGTGCTGATCGATACCGCGCCATGGCCTTCGGCTTACGCCAACCAGGCGATCGACGCCGCCGACCTAGTGCTTGCGCTGGTGCCGGCACAACCGGAAACCTGCCTGACGCTGCGCCGCTTCACCGACAGTCTTGCCGCACGCGGCAAAGCCGTGCGCTACCTGGCCACGCGTTTGCAGCCGGCGCGGCCCTTGCACGTCGACATCGTTGCCATGCTGCAGGCAATGCTCGGTGCGGACATGCTGCCGTATCACGTGCACGAGGACAGCAGTGTCGCCGACGCCCTGGCGCGCAGCGAAAACTTCAGCCGCAGCACCCCACACTCACAGGCCGCCCATGACCTGAACGGCGTCGCCTCATGGCTGTCGGCCTGGATAGAGTCCGAGGAACTTGGCCAGGCTCAGGGCCAAGGTCAGGGCCAGCGCGGGAGCACATCATGAACGCACGCATGCCAGGGCTGCGCCAATGGATGGTGTCGACGCGCGACCGCCTGGCGCTCCTGCTTGGTGTCGGCATCAGCACCGGTCCGGTGCCGCATCTCGGCGACTGGCTGCTGCGTCTGGTGTTCCAGCCACCGCGGCCCGGCAAGCCCGATATTCCGGCGCAATGGTCCGCGCTTGTCTATCGTCGCGCCGTGGCACGGCTGGGCATCGGCAAGCGTCCACATGCCGGCACCTGGCTATGGCGGCTATTCGTCCGCCCGCCAAAGCCGCGGGTGCGCCTGGCCGCCGATCCGCGCAAGCTGCGCGGCGTCACGGAACCCGACCGCTCGGGCTGGTTGCGCAGGTCGCTAGACCGCGTACTCGAACCGGTCTGGCATGCCGCGGCGCGGCTGCGTCACAAGTTCCTGATGCAACTGCCGCGCCCGGACTGGAACCGTGTGGCGTACGTAACGGAGGGCCTCTCGGCACGCGTCGGCCGTATTCCGTTCGTGGTACCGGTGTCGCTGGTACTGGCCGCCATCGCGGTAATGATCGTCAGTACCACGCCGCTGCCGCTCAAGGACCAGATCGTGCTGTTCGCAGTGGTATGGCTCGTGCTGGCCGTGGTGCGCCGCGTGCCGGGACGGCTGGCAACGCTGACGATGATCGCCATCTCCACGCTGATGGCGGGCCGCTATATCTGGTGGCGCTCCACCCAGACGCTGCAGTTCGCCACCGCCACCGAGGCCGTGGTCGGCTATGTGCTCTACGCCGCCGAGGTCTATACCTGGTTTGTTCTGGCACTTGGCTATCTGCAGACCGCATGGCCGCTGCATCGCAAGCCCAAGCCACTGCCTGCCGACCCCGAGCAATGGCCCACGGTGGACGTGTTCATCCCGACCTACAACGAGTCGCTGAACGTAATCCAGCCCACAGTGTTCGCGGCGCGCAGCATGGACTGGCCCGCGCACAAGCTGCGCGTGTTCATTCTCGATGACGGACGGCGGCCACATATCCGCGAGTTCGCTGAAGCCGCCGGCGTGGGCTACCTGACGCGCACCGACAACCGCCACGCCAAGGCCGGCAATATCAACGCGGCGCTGCCGAAGACCGATGGCGATTACATCGCGATCTTCGACTGCGACCACATCCCCACGCGCTCCTTCCTGCAGATGACGATGGGCGAGTTTCTTGCCGATCCACGCTGCGCGCTGGTTCAGACCCCGCACCACTTCTTCTCACCAGACCCGTTCGAACGCAACTTCGATACGTTCCGGCGCGTACCGAATGAAGGCAGCCTGTTCTACGGCCTGATCCAGGACGGCAACGACTTCTGGAACGCCACGTTCTTCTGCGGATCGTGCGCGGTGATCAAGCGAGACCCGCTGCTGGAAATCGGCGGCATCGCCGTGGAAACCGTGACCGAGGATGCGCACACCGCGCTGAAGCTGCACCGGCTTGGCTACAACAGCGCTTACCTGCGCACGGTGCAGGCGGCGGGCCTGGCCACCGAAAGCCTGTCGGGCCATATTGGCCAGCGCATTCGCTGGGCGCGTGGCATGGCGCAGATTTTCCGGCTCGACAATCCGATGTTCGGCAAGGGCCTCAAGTTCTTCCAGCGGCTGTGCTACAGCAATGCGATGCTGCACTTCTTCTATGGCATTCCGCGGCTGATCTTCCTGACCATGCCGATTGCCTACCTGTATTTCGGGCTGCACGTGATCAACACTTCGGCGCTGCTGATCACTGCCTATGTGCTGCCCTACCTGCTGGTTGCCAACATTACCAACTCGCGCCTGCAGGGTCGCTTCCGGCATTCGTTCTGGGCCGAGGTCTACGAATCGGTGCTCGCGTGGTACATCGTGCTGCCCACCACGGTCGCGTTCATCAACCCGCGGGCTGGCAAGTTCAACGTCACGGCCAAGGGTGGCCAGATCGCCGACGACTACCTGGACTGGACCATCTCCAAACCTTACCTGTTCCTGCTGGCACTGAACGTCATCGGACTCGGGGCAGGTATCGCAAGGCTGCTGTTCTGGGGCACCGACGAGCCAGCCACGGTACTGATGAACATGGCATGGGCGGTGTTCAACCTGATGATGCTCGGTGCCGCGATAGGTGTCGCGCGCGAGGCACGCCAGGTGCGCGTCTCGCACCGCATCCCGATGCGCGTGCCAGCCACGCTGTTGCTGCCCGATGGCCGCACGCTGGCGTGCAAGACCGAGAACTATTCGATGGGCGGGCTCGGCATGGTGCTGCCGATCGACGTGCCGCTGCAGGAAGGCGCGCACGTGGGTGT
>CAUUBQ010000139.1:0-4987 GCA_963543405.1 uncultured Cupriavidus sp. | reverse complement strand
GGCCGGCCAGATCAACGGCCGGGTCGTCTTGAACCGATTCGGCGACTAGGTCCCAATGGGCGAGTGTTTCGGGGTGCGTGCTGACCGCCGCCAGTTTGGCAAGCAAACTACGCGGAGGCGAATCTACCATCCATTGCATCTTCACTGGGGATGCATCATGCTCGCGGCTACTGCCGGCTTTACTGCGATCCGGATGAAGCCGTGGACATCTATACACGCCAATGCGCGCTACCAAGTGGTGAGCGCCGCGACCTGCTCGCGGGTGCTGGCGGTGATGGCGACAGCAGGCTTGTACGAGCGATCCGGCAGCTGGCTCTATGACGTGGGCCCGCCTGGTAAGAGTGGTGTGAGCGGCGGCATGCTCACGATCGCTCCCGGCAAGGGCGCAGTCACGACCTTTTCGCCGCCGCTTGACAGCGCAGGCAACAGCGTGCGTGGGCAACTGGTCATGCGCTTTCTTTCGGAGCACCTAGGCCTAAATTTGTTCAGCTCGGAGCCGACCGGCGGATCCGCTTGAGGGGGGAACTTCGACCCACCACGATCGTTTGGCGTGGCCGCGTTGCCACTTGAAACTGCGGCAACGGTCAAACATGTGCTCAATGCAGGCTCTTCTCGTACTGTTGATGTTGGGGTTTTCACTGAATGTCCCGATGCATCAAGGAATCGTCCCGAAACGTCAAGCGGTCAGCGGCGTTTTCACCAATACTGCCGCGGGTACCTAAAGGGATGACGTTGCTCGCGGCATGTCAAGTAAGAAAGATTCGACCTTGCCGCCAGACCGTCACAAATGGAATCGAGAAGAGTACATGTTCAAACTAAATTTCCTGGCCACAGCCTTGGCCGTGTCAATAAGCGTCGCCAACGGTTCCGTCGGCGCCCAGCCTTCACAACAGAGGCCACCAGCGAGTTCGCCGGTTGCGACCGATGTCAACGAAGTCCCGCAGCCGCCAAGCGGCATGACGCCGGCCGAGAGAATGAAATGGTTCACCGAACGCTTCGAGGCTGCCGATGTTGATCATGATGGAAAACTGACCCGAGAAGAGGCACGGACCGGCATGCCTGAAGTCTACAAGCGCTTCGATCAGCTCGATACCAGGAAACGCGGTTATGTGACCGAGCGACAAGTGGGTGCAGCTTGGTCGAGAATGATTCAGGATGATATGCAGAAGAAGAATCCAATCATCAATTAGGGCGAGAGGGTAGCGCGATACCGCGCCAACGGCCAATGGTGCGCGTTGCACCACTGCTGCGCTATCCAGGCATCCTCCTGAACGGCCGAATGTTCAGCCGCCAGTTTGTCTTGCATTGACGTGGAGGTTTGAACATGTACGACACAATCCTTGTGGCAAATGTCGGCAGTCCATGCGGCCAGCGCGACTTAGATGAAGCCTTGGGGCTCGCATCGGCCTTACATGCGAGCATTGGAGGTGCTTCATGTCATCGAAAGTGGCTACGAGGCCGGAGTACGCGAGACACTCATTTGCCAGGGTCGAAAGCTTCTTGTAGAGGCTCGGGCCACAGCGGAAAAGCGTGATGTGCAGTGCGCGGTCACATTGGAGGATGCCGAGCAACACGTCGGCGATGTGTCTAGCGCGATCAGTCGGGCGTTGGAGAGGGCCCGGCACCTCGTCTTGGGAACCCACGGGCGTACGAACGTCGATACGCTTGCGTATGGGAAGCGTGGCGGAGAAGCTCGCACGAAGCGCCTTAACGCCAGTGTTGCTTGTGAGAATAGGCGCCGATGCCTGATGGGACAAACGGTCGAGCGGGTGAGGCACACATCCGCACCAAGCGGCAAGGCGGCTTGGAAACGTCAGCGTTACCTGCGGGTACTCGACGAAGCTGGTCCCCGGCGTTCCATTCATTTTTATCGTTGTCGGCGCTAACACTCCACATCAATGGCTTCGGATGGCCAGATCTGGCGATTGGAGCAAGCGCTCTGAGACGGCCTCGCGGCTAACAAGAATGGTTGCAAAGGTGTAAAGCCGCAGCTAGCCAAACTGGGCGATTGCCATCCGGTTCTACGCCGTTCAGATATTCGGCCTAGGTCAATTGGCGCGGAGCGCACGCCGGCCGTTTGGAAGCGCAGGTTGTTTGTTCCCGATGTTTGATGCAGATCAGTTTCTGACGCCCACGGAAATCTATAGTGAACTCGTGGCATCGGAGGCCGCGCGGTCCGGGGAAGCTCATTCTGACGCCCTCAATTGACGGTACTTTATTGCTATTGCATTGCAAGCGAGACGAAATGGCAACGCTCAGTAAGCACACTAATGAGCGTCAATATGACACTGCATTGTCATCTGGCGCACGACGTGGGGCCGCGAAGTGCGACGAGAATGATCTGCTAAAGACTCAGCCGTCGCCAAAAGATCGCACAGAGAGGCATGTCGAGCCAATGCGACCGAGGAGTGAGCCTGAATCTTCCTCGTTGGGATGGGATGCAGCGGGTACCTCCCGGCCCATGAGTTCGTCCTTGCGCGCCCGTGCGCAAGGACAAGCACCGCAGCGTAAGGGTGACGAATCGACTGTCTATGCGACGGATGATCTGTTTAGACGAGTTGGCTATTACGATCTTCGAGCGTACACACAGCTTGTCGACAATGGGTTGAGTCAGGGATTTATCCTTGTTCGCCACCACACGCTCGTCAATACAATTCAGAGTGTGTTCCGTGCGGGCTCGCCCCAGCCTAGGAGCGCAACAGCGCTTTCCATGGCAGTGGAGCAGCTAGATCGTCTGGCGCTCATGGCGTCCACGCAGGGAATTCCGATGGACCAAGGCGAACTATTGAAATGAGACTAGCGCGCCGGCACGACGCTCAGCATCTGATCGTCAGCCACCTGCGGCCGTGCGTTCCGTGCGCGCAACTCATTTAGAAATTGAGAATCATTATTACAACCTCTTCATGGTCGCAAGGGCGAAACCAGTCCCGCGAAACATGACCGTCCAAGGTTGGCGTTACTTTCGTTGCTGGTGCTCCCAGATTGACTTCGAAACAGCATCCATAGGCGCAGGCACGCGACGTCCTATCGAGAGATGCTGGGTTGCAGGTCATGGCCGCTTACTAGCGAATGCGAAGGTTGTTGATTACCTCGCTTACGCCCGGTGCTGACCAGGCTGCGCCCGCTACGGCACGGCGCTCGGCCAGCGAGTCGACGGTACCCTCGAGCGTGACAACGCCGGCGTCAGCTTTGATAGTGATGTGGCGAGCCTCGCGCTCGACGTGGCGGCGCAGTGCGGCCTCGATCTTGCCTTCAATCGCTTCCGGTACGAGTTTGGGTACCACACGAATCAGGTTGATAACACCCACAACACCGCGAACGTGACTCACGGCATTCTCCGCGGCTTTGCGCTCAAACCCCCATTGCACATTTCCGCGCAGTGTGACCCAGCCTTTCTCGATTTCCACCTGTAAATCGTCGGCGGGCACCTGCACGTACCACTGCAGCGCATTACGCACGGCGAGCACAATGTCCTCATCACCGTGGTGGACGCCCTGCCGGACCTCAAGATTGACTACCAGCCCCTTGACGCCGCCCACGCGCCCCGCAGCTTTCTCGGCGGCGATCTTCTCCGTATAGGTTCTGACGTGCCCCGATAAGGTCACGACGCCCTGGTTGACTTCCACCCCGATCCCGGGGGCCACTAGCCGCGGGTCCCATTCGAGCTCTTCACTGATCTGGGACTTCAATTCGCTATCGGTCTTCATCGCCCGCTCCGTTGTCGTGCCCGCGCGCTCACGGCTGTGGCAGGCGGCACTGCCTTCAATGTAGAAGGCTCCGGCTTATGGACTTTGATATGGCACAAACTCGCACCGATATCCACTGGCTCTCGCGAAGCATGCGCACAGGGAATGGGTGCTCGCGATCTCAGCCGCCAAACGCCCTCCGGAAATGGCGACCCGTGCACCACGACGCTGACCATGCCGGTGGGCTAGGCAAAGTCCTGCTGGCGTAAGTTGTCCGACAATGGAATCCGGCATGGCGGATAGCGCTAATCATCACGCACGCAGGCTCGGCCACCTGCAACGCTTCACGAGCTCGCAGACGACTGGGTAACCGACGTGGTCGCCCAGTGTCTCGGTGACCTGGCGGGTGGTGCCAGTGCGCGAATACTAGATGATGGCGGGGTCGTTGATAGCAGGTTCCCATTGCGAGCATTGCTGATGGTGGGCGGATCGCCCGTGCAAGAAAGCTAGTGCTTCTGCCTTGCGTAGCTTTGATGTGTATCAACGCGCTACCGAAGCGCTCTTCTACTCTGAAGGAAGACAAACGTTGTCTGCTGAAGGAGATGAAGATGAACCGGAACCTTGCGCTGGGAATCGCCACGTCGGCCATTACTGCTGTGCTGCTGTCCGCGCCCGTCTGCGCGCAAAAGAACTACACGGACGGTGGCGACTTGTATGGTGGGTCCCATGCGCCAGCCGGGCAGGAAACGCCCGCCAAACAGGCGCAGAAGCCCGAGGTGCGGCGCACCGACAAATATGATCCCTATACGGATGGGGCGCGCACGAAAAGTAACCTTGCCCCGGCAAAGAGGCTGCCTGATGAGCATCCACAGCCGGGCGACGTGGCAAAGAGCGGAAAATTCGATCCCTATACCGACGGCATGTCAAAGCCGTGATTACATGCACCAATAGGTTCGCAGGCGGCATTCCGGCATTCGACGGCGGCCGCCTGTCACGCTTGAACGTGGGACTTTCTCCAGCAGCAATTCCAGCGCCGGCATTGGCGGTTAAGACCCGAGGGGGATGTCCGATGGTTTCAGTGTCAAACCACGGGAACCCAGGTTCCTGCCCTGAACAAGACGAAAGTAAAGGCGATCGTGCCCTGACACGCGGTGCTGGGATTCCTGCGGCAACCCGTTTGGTCGGCTTGTGGGAACGGAAAGTCCAGGTGCCTATACTGATGTGAGCGGTTAGATCTTGCTTGCCTCTTGCCTCTTGCCTCTTGCCTCTTGCCTCTTGCCTCTTGCCTCTTGCCTCTTGCC
>CAUUBQ010000138.1:0-6202 GCA_963543405.1 uncultured Cupriavidus sp. | reverse complement strand
TTGGCTACCGCTTTGCCTGGTCAACCCGAGCTTTTCAGTTGCCTTTCAAGCTCCGACTTTTAGGCCGGGGTAGTTGACGAGATGTCTCCGGGTTGGAGGGATCAACCCTCCACACTAGTGAACATCGCCATCGAGTACAAGCACGCCGCCCGCGTAGCACCCCCGGCTCAACGGTGCTGGTGCCGGAATTCCTGCGTCTTGCCGCCGTAACCATAGGCCGCCGCGCGCGCATCGATCACGTAGATGTACGACACCTCGTTGACATCGCCGATGACTTCGGACAGCGCGGCAAACGCCTGTTTCAGGTATTCCGCCTTCTCGGCCTTGGTGTTGGTTTCGTCGGTCACGCTGATATCGAGCTGGAACGCGTTGCGCCCCTTGTCGTATTCGGACAGCGGCTTGCCGCCAATGAACCATTGTTCGCGCGGGATGAACGTCACCGTGGTGGCGATCACCGGGGCTTCCTTGCCCAGTACGCGTTGGGTCAGTTCGCCAACGGTTGCCACGGCGCGGCGCATCAGTTCGGTATCGGGATGGCCGGAAATCTGCAGGGATACGTGGGGCATGACAGGCTCCTGTATGGATCGGTTTTCTCGTTTGCGGCGCGCGGTAGTGCGGCTGCGGTGATGCCATGGTAGGTGTAGTATGTCCATCGGAAAAGCGGGAATATTCGATACCATCCATCGGATAAACCGAAGGGAAAAGCAATATGCGCGGATTCGAGACAGACCAGCTCAAGACGTTTGTAACCGTGGCGGATAGCGGCAGCCTGTCGGCTGCGGCGCCGAGGTTGTTCCTGTCACAGTCGTCGGTCAGCGAGCAGCTGCGCAAACTGGAGGAGCGCGCCGGGGTGCCATTGCTGACGCGTGGCAAGAAGGGCGCCGCGGTGACGCCAGCGGGCGCACGCTTGCTGGACTATGCGCGGCGCATCCTGTCGCTGAACGAGCTGGCCCTGGCGGAGCTGCGCGGACAGTCACTCGACGGTGAGTTGCGGCTGGCGGTGACAGACTACTTTCGTCCCGGAGAAATCGCCGGCATGCTGCGGCGCCTGCGTGACCGCTATCCATACCTGAAGCTTCACGTCACGGTAATGAAGAGTGCGGCGATCGAAGCCGCCTCCGAACTGGATGCCTTCGATATCGGCCTGAGCATGCGGCTGATTGGCGCCCGCGCCGCGGACCGCGGCAAGGCCGGCGCACCAATTGGCACGCGGGGCGGCATCGTGCTGCGCCGCGAGGCGCTGGCCTGGGTAGCTGCGCCGGAAATTGCCGAGGATCCTCAGGTAACGTTGCCGCTCGTGCTGTTGCCCGATACGTGTTCGATGCATCAGTTCGTGGTGCAACTGCTGATGCGCCGCAAGCGCTTGTTCGAGATCGCCCATTCGGCTTCGGGCGTTGCGGGTTTGCATCTGGCGCTGGCTGCCGGGCTCGGGGTGTCTTGCCTCAATGCCTCGGCAATCGGTCCGGGTGTGATGCCGCTCGATGCGGCTGGTATCGCCGGCTGGAAACTGCCTGCGTTGCCGTCGGCCGAGTTCTATCTATTAGGTGCGCGGCGTGGCGAGGGGGAGTTCGTCAGCCAGGCCCGGCAGGCGCTGGCCGAGCAGTTCGGCTAGGCCAGCCTCGGGAGCGCTCAGGTCTCGCTCCACTGGCGCAGCAGGTTGTGATAGCAGCCGACCAGGCTGCGGCGCGCGCGTTCGTCGGCGTTGGTCTGGTTCAGTGTCTGGATGGCGTTGTCCATGTCGAACAGCAACGTGCGGTGGCCATCGTCGCGGATCAGGCTCTGGATCCAGAAGAAGCTCGCGATACGCGTGCCGCGCTTGATCGGCGTTACCTGGTGCAGGCTCGTGGCGGGATAGATCACCATGTCGCCGGCCGCCAGCTTCACCGAATGCACGCCGTAGGTGTCTTCGACCTGGAGTTCGCCGCCGTCATAGCTGGCCGGGTCGGACAGGAACAGCGTGGCCGAGACGTCGGTACGCAGCTTGCGCCCGTTGTGAGGATGGATCCGCACCCCGCCATCGACATGCGCGCCGAAGGTCATGCCCTCGCTGTAGCGGTTGAACATCGGCGGATAGACAATGTTCGGCAGCACCGCACTGATAAATAGCGGATGGCGCTCCAGCGCCGCAAGGATCAGGTGCTGGCATTGCGCCGCCACCTCGGACCGTTCGTCGATCTGCTGGTTGAACTTCACCGGCGCACCCGAGTAGCCGGCGGATACGCGGCCATCCACCCAGGCATCGCCTGCGTGTTCGAGTTGCTGGAGCACCATGGCCACCTGTTCGGCGCCGAGAACCTTTGGAATACGAACCAGCATCAATGCAATCCGGTTGGGGCCGCCGGGATGGCACGTCCCGCGTGCGGCCCCGGCTGCGCTTACATACGATAGGTGAACGACAGCATCGCGGTACGGCCCGTGCCCGGTACCGACCGGCCACCGTCCGACTGGATCAGCGCATCGTAATACTTCTTGTCGAAGATGTTGAACAGATTCAGGCGAACGTCGTACTTGGGCTGGTGGTACGCGATCATGCCGTCCCAGCGTACAAAGCCGCCAACCTGAACCGTATTGGTATTGTTGGCGTAGCGCTGTGACATATAGAACGCGCCGCCGCCAATTTCCCAGCTTGGCAGGATCGCATAGCTGGTCCATGCCGTGGCCGTGTGCTTCGGCGTGTTGGTCGGCACCTTGCCCTGGGTGCCGGCGGCGATGCCTTCCTTGATCTCGCCATCGAGGTAGGTATAGCCGGCAAAGACCTGCCACTTGGGCGTGATGCGTCCGGTAACGCCCGCACGGAAGCCGTCGACCTGGATCTTGCCGGTCAGTGCATAGGTGGTGGCGTCAACCTGGCTGCGCGCGTTGTCCTTGGTGATGCGGAAAATGGCCGAGGTCAGCGACAGGTTCCCGCTCATCAGGTCCCATTTGCCGCCTGCCTCATAGGCCTTGTTCTTCTCCGGGTCGAGCGACTGCTGGCCCACCGTGCCCACCAGTTGCTCCAGCGACGGGTTGAACGATGTGCCGTATGAAACGTAGTACGACTGCTGCTCGGTCGGTTGCCAGATGCCGCCCAGTCGTACGCTGGTGAAGTTGACGGTCTGGTCGGCGTTGGCCAGCGCGGTGTTGCCACGCGTGTTGGTCGAGTTGACCGAGTTGCTGATGCTGGCGATGTAGCGGTCGTAGCGCAAGCCGGCCACGGCCTTCCACTGCTTGCTGAACTCGATCGAATCGTTGGCGTAGACCGCAACGGTATTGGCCGATCCACCCTGCAGGTTGCCGGTGCTGGTCGGCACGTTGCCCGGCGAGTCGCGATAGACTGGATCCACCACTGGTGTACATGCGACGTAACCTGAGGTGCCGGCCGCCGCCGTAGCCGTTGCGGGTGGGTTCAGCGCCGTGCTGCCGCAACTGCCGTTGCGGTAGTAGTTCTGGTTGTTGTAGCCATCGTGGCCGAACTCGACGCCGGTCAGCAGCGTATGCTTGACCGGTCCGGTATCGAACTTGGCCGTCAGTTCGGTCTGGTTGTAGATCGAGTAATCGCGGATGTTGCGGTCATGGCTCTGCTGGCGCACGTAAAGCTGCGACAGCGGCAGGTTCGTGGTGGTCAGCGCAGTGAATGCGCCGGCCGCATTGATCGTCCCCACGGCGTTCGGCGCCGTTTCTCGCGCGTTGGTTTCCACATAGTTGAATGCGGTGTAGTTGCGCAGGCGCAGGTTCGGCGAGAACTTGTGGTCGACGCCACCTGACAGCGAGACGATGTTCTGGCGCGTGCGGTCATTGTTGAAGCCGTAGTAGGTGTTGCGATCGACGTTGACGGGATGTCCGTTGATGGCAGGCAGGCCATAGTCGGGCATGTCCTCGTTGTGCTGGAGCAACGCGGACAGCGTGACTTCGGTAGACGTGCCGATGCCCCAGCGCCACGACGGCGCAATGCCGAAATCCTGCACCGTCATCTCGTCGCGCGTGCTGGGCTTGCCATCCTGCGCCATTGCCGAGATGCGGAATGCCGAGGTGTCGCCGGTAGGCGTATTCACGTCGGCCGTGGCGCGCACCAGGCCGTTGGTGGTGACCGATCCCGAGACCTCGGTGGCAGCCTGCAGCTTTGGCTTCTTGGTGACCTGGTTGATCACGCCGCCGGTGGAGCCGCGACCGAACAGCATCGACGATGGCCCCATCAAAACTTCCACCTGGTCCAGTGCGAACGTGTCGCGGTAGTACTGGCCACGATCGCGGAAGCCATCGAGGTAGATGTCGGTACGCGCGGAGAAGCCGTTCAGGTTGATGTTGTTGCCGATCTGGCCACCTTCGGCGCCGCCAATGGTGATGCCGGGCACATTGCGCAACGCATCGGCCAGCGAACTGACACCCTGCGATTCCATCAGCGCGCGGTTCACGATCGTGACCGATTGCGGCACGTCGCGCAGTTCAGCGGGCAGCTTCGACAACTGGCTGCCTGACGGGTTGAAATCGTCGCGGGCGGCGGAGCCCTGGACCGTGACTTCGCGCAGCGTCTGGGGCACGGCTTCGGCCGTTTGCGTGGCCGCTGGCGCGGGAGTGGAGGGTGCCTGCTGGGCAAAGGCGGCAGGCGCCGCAAACAGGGCAACCAGGGCTGCGGCCAGGGGCGTGCGGCCAGGAGTCCGGCCGAGGGTACAGCGTTTCATTGTCAGGTCCAGTTCGCCCCCTTCAGCCGGGCCCTTTACCGGCAATTCATCCGGGGCATATGTGCGGGCGAACCGGAATATAAATACGAATTATTCGCGTTGCAATTTGCGTTGCTGGCTGATCACAGACAAGGACGATGGCTATTGATTGTTCTAAGGTAAGAACAACCTTATTGTAGAAACTGCATTGGTAGACACTTTGTATGCGTAATGCATCGCTTTTTACAAGTTGACCAGACAAATGAAACGGCCCGCATGTAGCGGGCCGCCTGCAGACATATGATCACCCGGACGGGTGATCTCATCCAAAATATTTTCTTACAGCTGCTTACTCGGCTGTCATGTTCGCGTTCTTGGCAATGCGGCCCAGGCGTTCGCGCTCGGACTTGATGAACGCCACGAAGCTCTCGACCGAGCCGCCGGCGGGTTCGATGCCGTTCTGGATCAGGCGTTCACGGATCTCCGCGTTCTGCATGCCTGAGGTCAGTTCCGCATTGAGCTTCTTGATGATCGCGGGGTCGGTGCCCTTCGGCGCGAAGATGCCGGCCCAGTGGCCAATGCGAACTTCGGGCAGACCCTGTTCGGCAGTGGTAGGGATGTTCTGTGCCGCGGGCATGCGCTTATCCCACGTTGCACCCAGCGCCTTGAGCTTGCCGGCCTTGATCTGCGGCAGCACGACGATCGATGCCTCCGAAGTTGCGGCAACCTGGTTGCCAATTACCGCAGTGATGCTTTCCGATCCGCTCTTGTAAGGCACCACGGTCAGGTTTGCACCTTTCTCCTTGAGCATCTCTTCAACGAAATGCGGCGTGCTGCCACTGCCTGCAGTGGCGAACGGCACGCCACCCTGTTTCTTCGAGTACTCGACCAGTTCCTTCACGTTGTTCACCGGCAGCGATGGCGATGCCACGATCACCGACGGGCTTACGGCGATCAGTCCAACCGGTACCAGATCGTCAGGCTGGTATGGCATCTTCTGGCGAATCAGGCTGTTGGTCACGGTACCCACGGCGCCTACCAGGAACGTATAGCCGTCGGGCTTGCTCTTGGCCACATAATCGGCGCCGACCACACCGCCCGCACCGGGCCGATTCTCGATCACCACGGGTTGGCCAATCCGCTTGCTGACCGCTTCGGCACCAGCGCGCGCAACGAGGTCATTGGCGCCGCCGGCGGTGAACGGCACGACGAACTTGATCACATGGTTAGGCCACGCATCGGCCGCGTGGGCCGTGGCGGCGAACAATGCAGTGGCGGCGAGTGAGAGGGCCAATGCGTGGCCGCGAGGGAAGCGATGCATGCTGGTGTCTCCGGTAGTTGTTTTGAACAGGGGCGGGGAATCGATCTTACCGAAGGAAGCTGTCATCTTGCTGAAGCGATTCGCGATAGGTCCAGGACTGGATTGGTGTTCTCCCCTCTCCCGCGCGCGGGAGAGGGGCGGGGGAGAGGGCCAGGGCATCAAGACGCGACATCGGCAATTTGAACCGCATTGCCCTCACCCCCAACCCCTTGTATGTCGCACAATTCGATCTGGATGCATTAGA
>CAUUBQ010000137.1:0-6442 GCA_963543405.1 uncultured Cupriavidus sp. | reverse complement strand
GGCAAACGCCAGCGCATGAACCGCAAAGGCGCGCTGGTCGGCGCGATGGCGGCGCATGCCGGCCAGTGCCGTGCCCAATATTGGCACCACGGCCGCGCGGGTGGCTTCGATAAGATCCTCGGTGGCTTCCAGTACCGGCCATCCCGTCAGGCGCGACCACGCCACTTGCGTGGCGGTGTAGAGCAGGATGCCAAGATGACTGTCGACCCATCCCGAGCGGTGGAATGCGCTGGACCACGCCTCGAAACGATGCCGGATGTTTTGACGCACACCCGCCATACCCGCGGGCACCAGCGACTCACACCGCAGTTGCTCCAGCAGTTCAAACAGCAGACGCTGGACCGGGTCCGCGGGGCGCAGACTGCGATGCAGATCCAGGTCGCCATACCGCAGACGCAACGCGGCCGCATCGGCGCCGCCGCGTTGCGCATCGAGATCGTCGAAGGGTGTTTCCGGGCGCAAATGCGGCGCGTGGAGCGGCAACGGACGCAGGTTCCGGCACAGGCGTCCATCGCGATAATGCAAGCCTGCATCGCCGGTCAGCGCGCGCACGGCGGCTGCGCACAGTCTTTCCCGTCGCTGTAACTGTCGCGCGACTTGGCGGTCCGTAGTCATCCCATGCGCTCCGGCGTGACGGCATCGGGGTCCCGCCGTACACCGTCCAGGTCGCGTCCGAAGGCGCGCTGGAAGTACTCCGCGACGATGGGACGCTCGGTTTCATCGCACTTGTTGAGAAAGCTCAGGCGGAACGCCAGTGCCGGATCGCGAAATATCTGGCAGTTCTCGGCCCAACTAATCACCGTGCGCGGCGACATCAGCGCCGCGATATCGCCGCACGCAAAGCCCTTGCGCGTCAGTTCGGCCACGGCAACCATCGCGTCCACCAACTCGCGCCCCGCGGCATCATTCAGTTCGGGCACGCGCGCCGTGACGATATCCACCTCCTGGTCACGGCGCAGGTAGTCGAGGGTGGCAATCACATTCCAGCGATCGAGCTGCGCGTGGTTCAGTGTTTGCGTGCCGTGATACAGGCCGTTCAGGTTGCCCAGTCCCACCGTATTGCTGGTGGCAAACATCCTGAAACAGGGATGCGGCTGGATCACGCGATTCTGGTCGAGCAGCGTGAACTTGCCATCGCGCTCGAGCACGCGCTGGATCACGAACATCACGTCCGGACGGCCCGCATCGTATTCGTCGAAGATCAGCGCCACCGGGCGTTGCAGCGCCCACGGCACGATGCCTTCCTGGAATTCGGTCACCTGGAGCCCGTCGCGCACCACGATGGCATCCCTGCCCACCAGGTCCAGGCGACTGATATGCCCGTCCAGATTGACCCGCACACATGGCCAGTTCAGGCGCGCCGCCACCTGTTCGATATGCGTCGATTTACCAGTGCCATGCAGCCCCTGCACCATCACACGGCGGTTGTTGGTAAAGCCCGCCAGGATGGCCAGCGTCACATCGCGATCAAACTTGTAGGCCTCGTCCACCTCGGGTACGTGGTCATCGCGCTCACTGAACGCGGGCACCATCAGTCCCGTATCGATACCAAACACACTGCGCGCGGATACCTGCCGATCCGGTTTGCCGCTCGTCATCTCCATCACTTCTGATCTCCTCCATCGGGCCAATGCCGGGCATGGCCAGGCATGGAGTCATCATAGACCGGTTCCGTTTTTTTATACAAAACATTCCGTTTACTTATTTTCCCTATTGACCATCGGGGGATGTCGCCCTACATTTCGCTCACCAACACTTTTCGGAACGATTGGTTCCGTTTTGAGATAGATAGGAGACACCATGAGCGAACATCTGCCCGCAGCCCTCGATACCGCCGCCGCCCCCGTCACCGGCCCACAGGCCATGACCCCTTCCGAGGCCTTTGTCGAAACCCTCGCCGCCAACGGCGTGACCGACATGTTCGGCATCATGGGCTCGGCCTTCATGGACGCCATGGACATCTTCGCCCCCGCCGGCATCCGCCTGATCCCCGTGGTCCACGAACAGGGGGCCGGCCACATGGCTGACGGCTTCTCGCGCGTCTCCGGCCGCCACGGCGTGGTCATCGGCCAGAACGGCCCCGGCATCAGCAACTGCGTCACCGCCATCGCCGCCGCCTACTGGGCCCACAGCCCCGTGGTCATCGTCACCCCCGAGGCCGGCACCATGGGCATCGGCCTGGGCGGCTTCCAGGAGGCCAAGCAGCTGCCGATGTTCCAGGAGTTCACCAAGTACCAGGGCCACGTCACCCATCCCGCACGCATGGCCGAGTTCACCGGGCGCTGCTTTGACCGCGCCATGGCCGAGATGGGCCCGACCCAGCTCAATATCCCGCGCGACTACTTCTACGGCCAGATCAAGGCCGAGATCCCCCAGCCCCAGCGCCTGGAGCGCGGCGCCGGCGGCGAGCACAGCCTTAACGAGGCCGCCGAACTGCTGGCCACCGCCAAGTTCCCCGTCATCATCTCCGGCGGCGGCGTGGTGATGGGCGATGCGATCGAGGAATGCAAGGCCCTGGCCGAGCGCCTGGGCGCCCCGGTCGTCAACAGCTACCTGCACAACGACTCCTTCCCCGCCAGCCACCCGCTGTGGTGCGGCCCGCTGGGCTACCAGGGCTCCAAGGCCGCCATGAAGCTGATCTCGCGCGCCGACGTGGTGATCGCGCTGGGCTCGCGCCTGGGACCCTTCGGCACCCTGCCCCAGCACGGCATGGACTACTGGCCCAAGACCGCCAAGATCATCCAGATCGATGCCGATCACAAGATGCTCGGCCTGGTCAAGAAGATCTCCGTGGGCATCTGCGGCGACGCCCGTGCGGCCGCCATCGCGCTGACCCAGCGTCTGGCCGGGCGCACCCTCGCCTGCGACAGCAGCCGCGAGGCCCGCGCCACCGAGATCGCCAGCGAGAAGGCCGCCTGGGAGAAGGAGCTCGACGAATGGACCCACGAGCGTGACCCCTACAGCCTGGACATGATCGAGGAGCAGAAGCAGGAGCGCACCCCGGGCGGTGGCCACTACCTGCATCCGCGCTAGGTGCTGCGCGAGCTCGAGCGCGCCATGCCCGAGGACGTGATGGTCTCCACCGACATCGGCAACATCAACTCCGTGGCCAACAGCTACCTGCGCTTTGACAAGCCCCGCAGCTTCTTTGCCGCCATGAGCTGGGGCAACTGCGGCTACGCCTTCCCCACCATCATCGGAGCCAAGGTCGCCGCACCGCACCGCCCGGCCGTCTCCTACGCCGGCGACGGCGCCTGGGGCATGAGCCTGATGGAAACCATGACCTGCGTGCGCCACAACATCCCGGTCACCGCGGTGGTGTTCCACAACCGCCAGTGGGGCGCCGAGAAGAAGAACCAGGTCGACTTCTACAACCGCCGCTTCGTGGCCGGCGAACTCGACAACCAGAGCTTTGCCGAGATCGCCCGCGCCATGGGTGCCGAAGGCATCGTGGTGGATCGACTCGAAGACGTGGGCCCAGCCCTGAAGCGCGCCATCGACCTGCAGATGAACCACGGCAAGACCACCATCATCGAGATCATGTGCACCCGCGAACTCGGCGATCCGTTCCGCCGTGATGCGCTGGCCAAGCCCGTGCGCATGCTCGACAAGTACAAGGACTTTGTCTGATCCACCGAAGCCAGGGTTTCCATCATGAAAGCGATTCATCGCATCATCGATCGTGCGCGTGCGGAACCCCGGCGCATCGTGCTGTGCGAAGCCGAGGACCCGCGGGTCCTGCAGGCGGCGCATCGCGCGATGCGCGACGGCATCGCACATATCGTGCTGGTGGGCAATGCCGATCGGATCCGTGAGGCGGCAAGTCACGTGGACGTCGACGTGGCGGGCATGCGGATCGTCGATCCGGACACCTCGCCATGGCATGACGCGTTTGCCGCCGAACTCGTGCGTCTGCGCGGCAAGAAAGGCATGACACTGGCCGATGCGCGGCTGGAGGTACGCAAGCCGCTATGTTTTGCCAACCTGATGGTGCGCATGGACCATGCCGACGGATGCGTGGCAGGCGCGGTGCACACCACCGCCGATGTGGTGCGGCACGCCATCCAGTTGATCGGGATCGATCCGGCGTTCCGGCTGGTGTCGAGCTTTTTCCTGATGATGCTGTGCGAGCCGTTCCACACGATCAAGGGTGGCGTGATCTTCTCCGACTGCGGACTGGTGGTGGACCCCGATGCGGCCCAACTGGCGGAGATTGCGCTGGCCGCCGCCGATAGCGCGGCGAACCTGCTGATGGAACCGCCACGGGTGGCCATGCTGTCGTTTTCCACCAGTGGCAGCGCCCGGCATCCCGCCGTCGACAAGGTAGTGGAGGCCACCCGGCAGGTTCGCGCGCGCCGGCCTGCACTGGCGATCGATGGTGACGTGCAACTCGACGCGGCCATCGTCGCCGAAATTGCCGCCAAGAAGATCGAACACTCGCAGGTCCAGGGGCACGCCAATGTGCTGGTCTTTCCCAGCCTGGAAGCCGGCAACATTGGCTACAAGCTGGCCGAGCGCGTGGGCGGTGCCAAGGCCATCGGCCCGCTGCTGCAGGGTCTGAACCATCCGGCCAACGATCTTTCGCGTGGCTGCAGCGCAGACGACATCTATCACGTCGTGGCGGTGACCGTGGTCCAGGCCCAGCAAGCCGCCGTGGCCAATCGGACTAACCGCGCCAACGCGATGGCCGCGCAGGGATAAGACGCTTACCCATTGTTTTATGCAGCTTTAGGCAGGACATTGATGTGGAGAAGTTGATGCTGATTCTGGCGGTGATGGGTGCCGCCAGCTATTTTGAAATCCTCCCCGCCCTAAACGACTAAACGACGGGAATTCCTACCGCGCCTAGGCCGCGAGGGCCTGAGTCGCCTCGGTGGGTTCCTGCTTCTTCGAGCGGCCCGACTGCACCGGCTCTCCACAGGCTAACAAGCGCTTTCCGCGCTCTAAAATACTGATCGCGCCGACGTGATCGGCGTTGTTCTTGTACCCCCATTGGACACAGACGAACAGCGCCTGCATCAGTTCCAATCTAAAGGCTTGGAGTCGTTGCATCGGCCACATGGTACAAGTGGTCGATGAGCAGAGACATTGACACTCGTCAACGGACGGCATTGTGGTGTCTTCGCCAGCGTGTGCACCGACTTCGAATCAGCGTTGGTTGAGTTTGACGCAGAAGACGACTCCTAAAAGGACGGCTTCGCCGTCCGCGCTATCCTCTGAGCGCTGACCACGGATCGTCCCCTTTGCGGTGCGACCCGTGTCTTGCACCACCAGCTACCGCCGTGCGCCAAGCCAGTTCACGACTTCCTGAAGCAGCGGCATACCCGGTGGTGTGCCAAGGTCCACCGCAAGACTATGACGATAGTACGGGCTCAGGTCGAGCCCGACACCGAGGCCCAGGATGCGTAGGTCACCGGCCGTCTCCTGTCTGGCCACCACTGCCTTTAGATGGTTGTCGAGGTAGAACGCATCATTGGCCTGCCCGGTTGCGCTGTCGATAGGACTGCCGTCGGAAATCACCACCAGCGTGCGCCGGGGTTGCGCCTGCTGGCGAAGCCGTACGCAGGCCCAGTCCACGGCTTCGCCGTCCACGCCTTCGCGAAACAGATCCAACTTCAGCAAGGCGGCGATGTCGGTCCGTGCCTTGCGCCAGGTGGTCCGTGCATCCTTGAAGACCATATGGCAGGTTTCATTGAGTCGCCCCGGGTGGGTCGGCCGGCCACGGGCCAGCCATTCCGCGCGCGGGCGTCCACCATTCCATGCACCGGTCGTAAACCCCAGGATTTCATTGGCCACGCCCGCACGATCGAGTGCGCGCGACAGGATATCGACCAGCATTGCCACATGCTCGACGTGCTGCTTCATGGAGCCGGAGCAATCGATCAGGAAACTGACCGCACTATCTGCGTGGGGTTGGAACTGCTCCTGCTGGAAGACCCGTCGCTCGGCCGGCGCGCAAACTACCTGCGCCAGGCGGCGGCCATCGATGCGGCCCTGTTCCTCGCCGGATAGCCAGCCGTCGCGCGTTGGCACTGCAAGGGCTAGCGACAGTTGGCGGGCCAGCCTGCCCACGTTGATGCCTTGCGCGGCAATGCGCTGGTCAAGCTGCCTGCGGTAGTCGTCCAGCAGCGCGCGGCGTACCAGCCGGCCCGGCAACACTTCACGGTCATGACGCCTCGTGAAAACGCGGTAGCCGTCGGCACAATTCTCCAGCACGCGGCTCTCGCCGGTAGCTGCAGTGTCGATGCCGTCGGCAGCATCGTCGTCATGGCCAAGTGCCAGCGAGAATGCCGCGCGCAGTGCTGACTTCTTCTGATCCGTATCGTCGTTATTGTCTGCATTGTCGGCCCCATCCGATGCAGCATCGATCATGTCACCGATCAGTGCGGCAAACGCCAGCGCATGAACCGCAAAGGCGCGCTGGTCGGCGCGATGGCGGCGC
>CAUUBQ010000136.1:0-6974 GCA_963543405.1 uncultured Cupriavidus sp. | reverse complement strand
AACGGCAATGGCACGATCGACACTGACGGTAACGGCTCGACGAACATCTCGGGTAACTCGAGCAACGGTACGGGCGTCGATAATGGCAACGGATCGATCAACACCGGTGGCAACGGTTCGACCAACATCTCGGGCAACTCGAGCAACGGCACCGGCATCGATAACGGAAACGGCACGATCGGCACCGATGGCAATGGCTCGACGAATATCTCGGGCAATTCGAGCAACGGCAAGGGCATCAACAACGGCAACGGCACGCTCAACGTTGGTGACAAAGGATCGATAACCGATAACGGCAAGCGGATCGACAACCAGGGCGGGAGCAATGGCTCGGGCAATGGTTCCGGTAATGGTTCAGGCGCAGGAAATGGCTCAGGCGGCGGTTCCAGTAGTGATGCCGGTGCAGCAGTGGCCGGTGCTGTGGGTGCGATCGGTGTTGGCGGTGCGATTGCCTACTTCTGGGGCGACCTGGCGGTATCTCACTGGTACCTGACCTCACCGCAGGCGCTGGTGATGGAGGTTGGCGATGAGGTCTTCTGGTCCGGTGCGATGCTTGAAGCCGTAGAGATCGATACAGCCGCCAATGTGGCAACTGTGAAGATCGCCACGCGTTCGGGTCAGATGGAGCGTCATCTGGACTTCCGGGACGGTGCGGATGGGGTCAGGCACTACGTCTACTCCGATGCGCAAACCAGGACCAAGGGTGACCTCTCGGTCAACACGCAGACGCACGAGTTCTTCTACACGGAAAGCGGTATCGCGAATGGCAAGCCGTATGTGGTGAAGACGCATGGATGGTTGAACTCGGCAAAGGCGAACGCAGCGATGACCGATCCGACTGCGGCGGGTCTTGGCAGCTAAGTCGGTGCACGCCGGCCTCTGACGAGGCCGGCATTCTTGGTGATCACGATTTGGTGACCATCCGGGTACACCAACGTCGCCTCACCTTATCCCCTTCAAGGTTCCCCTCCGGTTTCCGATTCTGTCATGTCGGAAAACGGAGGGGATATTTTAATTTCATTTTTTAGAAACCTCCTTCCACATTCTTGCCAATGGCATTTAATAAGGTGAATCAGGTTTATCAATCGATTCGCTTGAAAGCAGTGCCGAACTTCTCAAAAAAATCGCAGAACATCTCTGAATAATCAAACTCGCGATTTCAAAAAATAAATTTAAGCGATTTATCCAATGTTGCGAAAAAGTTTCAAGGAACTGAAACGAATCGCGCTATTCCTGTGCGCGTTCTCATTTCTCATGGGCGCGGGCTGCCTGCGGGCTGAGCCTGGCACAACGCACGGAGTTGCGGCGAAGCTCGTTGATTTCACAGTTTTCCCAGCCGGCAGCCCGTCAAACGAGGCGGTGGTCGATATCCTGCGCCGGGCATCCTCGGCCCTGGGCACGGTCCCGGAAACAATGGACGAGATGAATCGCTGGTCCGACAGCCTGACCAACGCCTTGCGCATGGGTGGATTTCCAGTCAGCCAGGTCCTGGTGACCGAACAGAACTGGCGTGCGGCGCGGCATGGTGAGCCGCTTGTATTCTCCGCGTTTCCAGGCCGGATCCACGAAATCCAGATCGAGAACAAAACCCGCGTAAAGGATGCTCGCCTGCATCGGCTGATCGTCAAGGCCTTGTGCGACGACAGTTCGCTCAGCGATGTATGCCTGCTTAACACAGCGCGACTGGAGCGCGCCACGCAACTGCTGCAAGACATTCCCGGGGTGGCCATCGCAAAGGCGCCGCAGTTTTCGTCGGGCGGTTCGACCGGGGACATCGATGTTCGCTTCTACCTGGATCAGCAGGGCAAGCCAATTACGGGCGATATCTTTGTCGACAACAAGGGTATTCAGTCGACAGGTCTCTACCGGCTGGGGGTGACAGCCGCGGGCAATAACTTCTTCGGTCTCGGTGAGAGCTATGCGCTCACACTGACCGGCACGGAGAAGAGGATGTGGACCGGGTCGCTGACCGGTAGCGTGCCGATTCTCGACGATGGACTGCGCCTCACGATGGGCGTTACTCGTCAGCAATACTCGATCAACGCGGTCACGCAGGTGGTGGGTGTTGCCAATACCGCGCAACTGGGCCTGCTGTACCCCATGACGCGCGGACTGGATTCCAATGTATGGCTCGGCGCTTCCTATCTGCATAGCCGCACCAAGAACGACTACAAGGGCTTCTACGCGGCACACAGCACGCTGGACGCACTGCGCTTCTCTCTGCAGGCCAACAATGGCGACCGGGCACAACAACTCCGTACCAACATCTGGAGTGGCGAAGCGGCCTTGACGTTGGGCAATCAAGGTAACGACACGCCTGCGTTGAATGCGGCGACACAGGTCGCTGGCCACTACGCGAAGTTCACCGCTTCCGGATTTGGCACCTATGGGCTTAACCGTAGCGGTGACCTGTTCCTGACCGGCCGCATCAATGCGCAAGCGGCCAGCAAGAACCTGGACCCCAGCGAAAAGCTGGGCGTCGGTGGTCCCACCGCTGTGCGCGCATACCGTGCCGACGAAGGTTCATTTGATGATGGTGTGGTGCTGAACACGGGCATCTATAAGCGCATACCGGTAGCGGCCGGGCATCAGGTTCAGGTTGGAGTGTTCTCGGACTTCGCCATCGGTCACGTCAACCACAACCCGTGGTTCCGGTGGGAAACCAGCTTCCTCGGCATCCCGGGCATCTCGAATCGTCGAATCCTGTCGGGTTATGGCATCGGCATCGACTGGCTGACGCCAATCGGCGCGACGCTTTCCGCATCGGTATCGAAGGCCTATGGATTCTCGTCGAGCTCATGGGTCGATCCAGGCAAGAAGCCAGTGCAGTACTGGCTGTCCGTGACATGGAGCAAGTAACCCGAACCATGTCCGTCTCCCGCGATTGGGAAAGTCGGCTCTTTCACAAGGGTAAAAAATGACAAAGCTTACGAAGTTCAGTATCAATAAATTCGAGTATCTCTGCTATCGCCGCGAGCACGAGAAGGCCGGTCGAGAGCTGGTTGCCTTGCTGAACCGGATCGATGCCCACTACGGCGTATTGATGGATATCGATGAGTGGCCGCAGTCTGGCGAGGCGCGCGAGATCATGGACGATCATCTGCTGACGCGCCTGACGTCGGCCATCAGCAGCCTGATTACCGATCCCGAGTTCCATATCACCGATCATGGCGGCGCGCTCCTGCTGCAATACCAGCGCTGGCTGGCGGCCATGTTCGGCGCTAGTCCCTTCCGCAACGCTGACCATATCCTGCGCACGCTCGGGCTGGACGAAGAAGCCCGACACTCGCTGCAATTGCGGACCTCGGACCTGCGCAAGTTCCAGCTTTTCTACCTGCCGGAATCGGAGGTCCGTCTGGATTGGGATGCGTTATGGGCCCTTGACAAAGTCGTGTCCGCCGGCCTGGCCATGGCGATGATGTCGTCGCGCTTCCTGGCCACGCCCTCGGCGCATGGGAAGCGAGAGTTGCTGCTGCGATGGCTGCCAGAACGCCTTGACCAGGTGGAAAGTGTCGATGTGCTGCCGATGGGCGTGATGCACGACGTGTACATGCATTGCAGCTACGCGGATCTTGCGGCCAAGCACGACATCAAGAAGCCGATCAATGCGCTGATCCGGCGCAAGCTGTCCACTTTGGGGTTGTTCGATGTCGAGCGTGCCGCGGCGGCGCCTGTCCATGGCAAGCCCGTGGTTCTGGTTGTACTGGAGTGGTTCTCGAAGAACCATTCCATCTATCGCACGCATTCACAGACCATGGTTGCCATGCGCGACAAGTTCCATCTGGTTGGCATGGGATATGGCGATCGTGTCGATGACGCAGGCAAGGAAGTCTTTCACGAGTTCATTCCCATCCAGGGCAACAATGTCTGGGAGAACGCCAGGCACGTGCGTGAGACGAGCGAGCAGTACCAGGCCCAGCTGATGTATATGCCCAGCGTCGGGATGTTCCCGATCACGATGGTGCTGGGGTGCCTGCGCGTGGCGCCTCTGCAGATGATGGCGCTCGGACATCCGGCTACCACGCACGGTCATGCGATGGACTACGTGGTGGTGGAAGAAGACTACGTCGGTGACGATGCCTGCTTTAGCGAGAAGCTGCTGAAATTGCCGTCCGATGGCATGCCTTACCGCCCACCAGCTGCCATGCTGGAACTGAAGTTGCCCAAGAAGAAGAAAACGAAAGACACCGATATCGTCAAGATCGCGATTGCTGGAACCACCATCAAGTTGAACCCTGGCTTCCTCGAGACTTGCGCCGCAATAGCGCGGGAGTCCAAGGTGCCGGTCCAGTTCCAGTTCCTGGTGGGACAAGCTGCTGGTCTTGTTTTCCCGCAGGTGCGCAATCTGGTGCGACGCATTGTTGGTGAATCCGCCGTGGTCCACAAGCATCAGAACTACCACAGCTACATGAAGGTCATTGCCGAATGCGACATGTTCCTGAATCCGTTTCCGTTCGGTAATACCAATGGCATTGTCGACACCGTGTGGGCCGGGCTTGTTGGTGTGTGCAAGACAGGTCGCGAAGTCCACGAGCATATCGACGAAGGCATGTTCCGTCGTCTGGGCTTCCCGGAATGGACCGTCGCCAGGACGAAGGATGAGTACATGCAGGCCGCGCTGAGGCTGATCGGAGATCGCGCGGAGCGCGATGCGCTCACCGCGCAGTTGGCGGGGCCGCAGGCAATTGAGAAGCTCATTTTCAAGGGCCGCCCCGAGATCCTTGGCGAGCGCATGGAGGCTCTCTGGAACGAGAAGCGCCAGGTCACCCGTTGAGACAATCATGAAACCGTTGATCAAATCCACATTGCGTCGCATGCATGACGCGGCCTTCGTACAACATTATTTTGCCGGAGCCGGTCTCGATATTGGTGTCGATGAGCCGTCGTCCCTGGCGCCTCATGGCACGCTGTTTCCCAGGGTGACGCGGGTAGTCCCTTGGCAAGGGGATGTCGCTACCGTTCCCGGTGTGGAAGAGCGCGCCTTCCAGTTCGTTCATGCCAGCCATTGCCTGCAGCGCGTCGATAATCCGCACAAGACTCTGGCCCAGTGGCTGGATCTGGTGAAGCCCGGTGGCTATCTGGTGCTGACCGTTCCCGACGAGGATCTGGATGCCAAGGACGCTTCGCAACACCGGACGAAGTTCACGATCTGCAAAGGAAGCTCCTTGCCTGACTCGATCAATGTCCTGGACATGATCAAGTCTGTGGCAACCGTCTGTGCCTGCGAGCGGATTGCGCTGGTACGCGATCACCTCTCTGAGCAGAATGCAGACCCCGATTCGGGAAACCTGGCCGAGCGCGCCATCGAGGTGGTGCTGCGCAAGCGGCAGGTGCCCCTGCCGCAGGAATACTTCTCGGTTGCGGGTCGTGCCCGAACCGCAACGGAATGCCTCAGCGCCTGCCAGGAAGCGTTGCAGACTTACCCGTACCGTTTCAATGTCGCGCATCAGGCCGCGCTCAACATGCTGCGCTGGAATCTGATCGATGAGATCGACGATCTCTGGCACGACACGGTCGGCCGGCTTCATGACGAATGGAATCCCAAGCTCTACAAATTCCTGCATGTGATTGCGAGCGGCAAGATTCATGAGGGCTTCCAGCAGCGCGCGGCGGCCGCCAAGGACTGGCCGTGGCAACGCCGCACCACCGCACACCCGCCGACACAGTTCCCCGCCTGGACCGGACAGCCGCTCGATGGCAAGTCCATCGTGATCTGGAGCGAGTTCGGACTCGGCGACGAGATCTTCTTCCTGCGCTTCGCGCGCATGCTTCGACACCAGGGCGGCGCGTCACGCGTCACCGTGGTTTGCCAGAAGCCGCTGACGGAGTTGTTCGACGCCTCCGGCGAGGCCGATGCCGTGGTTTCTGTCGATCAGGCGGCGTCTGTACCCATGCATGACTTCTGGGTGTATCCGCATGACATTCCGGCCTACCTGCCGCTGGACCTTGATACGCTGCCGGATTCGGTTCCCTATCTGCGCGTACCGCCGGGCGCGCCGGCATTCAAGCTGGCCGGCCGCGCTGGGGCTCTGAAGGTTGGCATTGCCTTCAAGGGAGCGCCAACGCATGAGAACGACAAGGCGCGCTCGCTGCCATCGCTTTCCGTACTGGATCCACTGTTTGCGCACCAGGAAGTCGAGTTCTACAGCCTGCAGAAAGGGGCCGGAGAACACGAGGCCGCCGCCTATGCCGAGCGGTTGTCGAACTTCCACGATGTCGGCGTATCGCTACGGAGCATGGTGGACACGGCGCAGGCCATTGCAGCCATGGACCTGGTGCTGACTGTGGACACATCCGTTGCGCATGTTGCCGCGGCGATGCGCAAGCCAACCTGGTTGCTGCTGCCGGCCTTCCCTGACTGGCGCTGGCACTACGAGCGGGAAGACAGTCCCTGGTATCCGTCAATGAAACTTTTCCGGCATCCGTTCTCGGGCAGCTGGGCCGAAGTCGTGGCGCGTGTAAACGGTCACCTGCTGGCCATGATCGAGTCCAGGTCCGGGAGGCATGCGAAGGGGGAGTAAATCATGAGGCATCCTGTAGACCGCCTGTTCACTGGCATTTTCCTGTCGGCCGGTGTGACGCTGGTGGTGATGATGTTGCTGGCGCAACTACCGTTTGGCGATCTCGACGAATCGCGCGGTCTGCATATCCTGCTTGCCGTAGTGATTGCCGCCTGCATTGTGTTGCCGCGAACCTTGCTGATGCGCACGATCTGGCGTGGCCGCGATCCGTTCATCCTGGAGGATGAACTCAACAACATGCTGATCGGTCGCGGTATCGGGCTGGTGGGCGGGGCGATCGCAGGTGTCTTTGTCCTGAGCCAGTTCACCTAGGTTGCGCCAACGAAAAACCGGCCAGACAGGATCTGGCCGGTGTTGCTTAGCGGGTCGAGGAGACAGCTTCGGGCATCGCCGAAGAATGGTGGTGTGCGATCAACCACTTGCCATTCTGATACTCATACACATAGGTGTACC
>CAUUBQ010000135.1:0-7090 GCA_963543405.1 uncultured Cupriavidus sp. | reverse complement strand
CGTCGCTTTGTTTGCTTCGCTGCGTTGTTGCGCTGTCCATGTGCAGAACTATAGCGACCGCCCACCCGGAGAAAGTGGGCTATCGCTGTCATAGTTGTTCAAATTAATTGAATATATGGAAAGGCATCGAGAAGGCGATCAACACCCACGACTCAACGCCGCCGATAGCCGATGCACTGTCAATGCCGCGGAACAACTGATTTGCGACTGACCCCGATGATCCCGCGAAGATCGTTGACCAGAATGACTGGCATCAACGCAGTGCCGGTCACCAGGGGCACCCCCCTCCCCCCGAAAAGTCATCATGTCCGAATCCATCAGCGCCCTTTCTGCTCAAGAAGACCATCCCGGCTCCAGCTACGCGGCACGCAACGCCTCGTACTGGAAACGCAATCTGGCGGTGGCGACATTCGGGTCGTTCACCACACTGGTCAGTCTCAGCATGCTGCTACCGTTCCTGCCCCTCTATGTGGAGCAGCTTGGCGTCACCGCGCAGGCCGATATCGTCCAATGGTCGGGCGCCGCCTTTGGCGTGACCTTTCTGGCAACAGCCATCACCGCGCCGCTGTGGGGACGACTGGCAGACCGCTTCGGACGCAAGCCCATGCTGATACGCGCCGCGGTTGGCATGGCCATCGTGATGTCGATGATCGGGCTGGCGCATAACGTTTACGAACTCGTCGCCCTGCGCTTCGCGGCCGGCCTGATCGGCGGCTATGCCTCTGCCGCTACGGTGATGATTGGCACGCAAGCGCCGCCAGAGCGCGCCGGATGGGCGCTTGGTGTGCTGTCCAGCGGTGCACTCGTGGGCAACCTGGTTGGGCCCCTGGTCGGCGGCCTGCTGCCGAACCTGATCGGTATCCGCGGCACCTTCTTCGCGGGAGGCGCAGTCATCGCGGTGGCGGCGCTGCTGACGATCGTATTGGTACGCGAGGACTTCACGCGACCGGTCAAGCAGACAGCTTCCCATCATGCCGCTGAGGCCGTGCGCGAGCGCAGTTCCCGCCTTCCACTAGCCGCCCTTCTGATTACGGCGACTATGGTGCTGCTTTCAAACATGTCGATCGAACCCATCATCACAGTCTACATCGGTCAACTCGGCGTGCCCCATGCGAAGCTGGCCACCATCGCAGGCGTGGTCATGGCAAGCTCAGCGCTTGGAAGCGTGCTGACGGCGTCGCGGCTCGGTGCGCTGGCTGACCGGATCGGCGCGTGGAAAGTGATCATTGGCTGCCTGATCGCCACGGCCATCGTCATGATTCCTCAAGCGTTCGTCGACAACTGGTGGTCCCTCGCCATTCTGCGCGGCCTGATGGGCATGACGTTGGCTGGCCTGTTGCCAGCGATCGGGAAACTCGTGCGACAAGCAGTCAAGGAGCACCAGTCGGGCAAGATGCTCGGCTACCTGCAGTCAGCGCAGTTCGCCGGCCAGGTGATAGGCCCGCTGATTGGCGGCCAGATCGGCGTGCACTTTGGCATGCGCTCGGTGTTCTTCGTGACAAGTGCAGTGCTGCTGGGCTGCGCAGCATTCGATCGATGGGCGAAGGATCAGTGAGCTGACTGCGGCGCTAAAACGTCGGAACAGCCGTGCGCTAATGGGCAGACCACTCAATCTTTGAAAGATCGGTTCCTTCCAGGAACATCTCCCAAAGCGGGCTAAGTCGCCGCAGCTTCTCTACGCAAGCCTTTACCTGCGCGATGACAGCATCGATTTCCTGCTCCGTTGTGAACCGCCCGAGCGTAAACCGAATTGAACTGTGGGCCAGTTCGTCGCTACGACCGAGCGCTCGCAATACGTATGACGGTTCCAACGATGCAGACGTGCAGGCTGAACCGGAGGACACGGCAATGCCGCGCAGCCCCATGATCAGCGATTCCCCCTCCACGAAGTTGAAACTAAGGTTCAGATTGTGGGGAATGCGGCGATCCATACTGCCATTGACGAAGACCTGTTCAAGCCCAACCAAACCGCTCAACAACCGATCGCGCAGCATGCCAACGCGGTGCGCCTCGTCGGCAAGTTCCAACCGCGCCAGACGACAAGCCTCTCCCATCCCGACAATCTGATGGGTCGCGAGCGTCCCCGAGCGCATGCCTCGCTCATGACCTCCGCCATGAATCTGCGCTTCCAGCCGAATCCGCGGCTTTCTTCTCACATACAACGCACCGATCCCCTTGGGGCCGTAGACCTTGTGCGCGGTCACCGTCATCAGATCCACAGGCAATGTTTCAAGGTCGATCGGGATTTTTCCCGCCGCCTGAACCGCATCGCAATGAAACACAATGCCGCGTGACCGACATAGAGCACCAATCTCGGCAATCGGCTGAATGACGCCAATCTCGTTGTTCACCATCATCACGGACACCAGGATCGTGTCCGGGCGCAATGCAGAACGAAGGACCTCGAGATCCAGCAAGCCGTCATCCCTTACATCCAGATACGTCACATCAAAGCCTTGACGTTCCAGTTCCCGACACGTATCGAGCACCGCCTTGTGTTCGGTACGAACCGTCACCAGGTGTCGACCCTTACCGCGATAGAACTGGGCAGCTCCCTTCAGTGCCAGATTATTGCCTTCCGTCGCACCTGAGGTCCAAACGATCTCCCGCGGGTCAGCACCCAACAGACGGGCAACATGACCGCGCGCCTCCTCCACTGCACTCTCGGCTTCCCAGCCAAATGAATGGCTGCGCGAAGCGGCATTGCCGAAGCGTTCGTAAAGATAAGGCACCAATTTCTCCACGACTCGCGGATCGACCGGGGTGGTGGCGCTGTAGTCCATATAGATAGGTACGGCTGCTTCGGGCATGGGGAATCGCTGCAAGGGGTTCAAACTCAGGAACGCTGCGCTGGAGCGCGGGAGGTCAGTGGGAAGCAGGGACATGACGCCAACCACGCCACGCCCCTAGCGGCATCTCTTAAGCCGCGAGCTTCAGATCTTGCAATGACACGTCCTGCTCCACGTACGTGCGATACAGTTCGCCCGTGTACAGCAGCCGCATCTGCGCGCCGTTCTCGCAAGCCCTGAGGCAACGTTGTTGTAGTTCCGGCGTCGTCGCGTGCTCGAGCACGATCTGATAGCCGCGTTCACCATGGATTTCGTCGGAAACGATGTGCAGATCGAAGAACTCCGCCTCCTCATCCGTAAAACCGTACTGTTCGCGTAGTGCGGGAGCTTGCTTGCGATAAATCGACGGGACTTGCGATTCCAGCCCGATCACGATTCCAGCAACGGCTACAACCGGGTCTTCGCGCATGGCCATCGAATAGCACCAGCTCTGCAAACCACGGGTTGCAGCCAGCATGTTGTCGGGATTGATCACGCGCTCGCGCGTAGACCCGCACGCCTCGGCAAATCGAATCAGCAGATCGGTATGGCGGTCACCACCAATCTCCTCTTCATACATGTTTGCCAGGAGGAAGTCCTTCATGTCCGTGTAGCCATCAGCCGACGTGCGTGCATAGATGAAGCCCAGATAGTCAGCAAACGGCCCCACGTACTGATAGTGGTTTTCTGCCCACCGGGCCAGGTGAGTGCGGCTGAGCTTGCCTTGCGCCCATGCCTGGCTGAAAGGCGATTGGTTCGCGCTTTTACCACGCACGAGTTCTTCGAGAGCGGTTCGGAAGCTGTCTTGGTCGAGCAATTGGGTCACGTCTGTCTCTCCGTAGTGATGAGTTTCTGGCCTCGGTGGGGAGGTTTCTGCTGTCGCGTGAGGCCGTGAACCCGATCATAGTTAATGATGATTAGATGCACAAGTATCATCATTTATTCTGATATTTTAATCATTAACTCTGATTTGCTTAGCCCACTTTCGTTGGTCTATGCTGTCGTTCAAATTCACTTGAATTGATTTTTTACTACATCAAAATCATTACATCAGATGGAGACACCGACATCATGCCAACAGTCACTTTTGAGAAGGACGGCCTCTCTCACGAAGGCGAAGTCCGCGCAAACAGCAACCTCGTGGTACGCGCCGGTATCAAGCAATTTCCCTATCCGCACCTGCGTTACTCATGCGGCATGGGCAAGTGCGCGAGTTGCGCCTGCCGCGTGGTAAGCGGGGCCGAGCACTTGCCGGCACCAAACTGGAAAGAGAAAAAGATGCTCGGTGCGCGCCTCGAAGAGGGGTTCCGTCTGGTATGCCAGTTGTGGATCGATCACGACATCACGCTGAACCAGGACGCCGACCTGCGCGCGGACGCCCCGGGTAACGCGAGCACCGCACAAGCCTGAACACCACTGAAGCACTCCTGGAGCCCTCGATGTACGTAATTCTCTCGAGTCGTGACGGCCAGTACCGCACGGAGCCGGACGCCGCCATGACCACAATCGAAAGCTATGACTACTTGTTCTACGGTCGGCGGCGTGCGCGATTTGTGATTGCTGACCTCAACCAGGCAGCCAAGGTGCGCATCGTTGATATCGGCCCACCCGAGCGGGCGAGCATGGTACCGACCCGCCTGCTGCCAACGTTTCCAAGCGTGGAGGCCGCGCGACACGCACTCGACGAGTTGGTCAGCTTCGGCTCGCTCGATGTGCGCCTTGAGCGCTGCGCACTGGATATTGCAGGAGACGCAGCATGATCCGCATTACTTTCCTGACCAACAATGGACGCGTTGCCGAGGTGCCGGAGAATAGCAACCTGCTCCGTGCCTCGCTCCGGTACCAGGGCGGCATACCCTTCAAATGCGGCGGTGGCGTTTGTGGGACTTGCAGGTGCCGGATTGAAACAGGTCTCCAGCACGCTGACGAGGTCAAGCCGAAGGAGCGCCAGCACCTCGGCGACGACGATATTGCCGCCGGCTACCGCATGGCCTGCCAGACGTTCCTCAATGGCGACGCAAGCGTGTCCTGGGAGCCACGCGCCGCAAACGTCAAGCGCTAGCCTGCTCGCCACCGAGCGCACGAATGCGCTCGGTCAGCAAAGCGACAAATGCAGCCGTAGCAGGCGGTAGCGGGCGCCGTGGATGGGTTACCGCTACAACGAGTCGGGATAGCCGCGGCGATATCACCGTTCTCGCCTGCAACCGCCCCTGCTCCAGCAACGCGCGCACTGCAACACGCGGAAGCACCGTAGCAAGTTGCGAGTCTTCGACCAGATCGACGATCGTACTGAGGGAGTCCGTTTCAAATACCGGGGCGAGCTCCATATTTTCACTCTGTGCGAACGTCTCCAAAAGAGTCCGCAAGCCATGCTGGCGCGTGGGCAGCACGAGCTTGAGTGACGTAAGTGTGCGCAGCGGCGTTTGCTGCGGTAGCGCGATCTCGCGCTTGCCGCTCGTTAGCAGCAGCAGGTCTTCGTCAACGATCGACTCGATATTGAGCGGTAGCGCGCGCCTTGGGTTGTTGATGATTGCCGCTTCGATTTGCCCACCCGCCACCGCGTCTGTCAGCACCGTGCTGTAGCCTTCAGTCACGGAAACCGTCACACGAGGGTTCACCTTCGCGAAATCGATCAAGGCACTCGCCAGCACACCCTGGGCAAGCGAAGCGATCATCCCAACACGCACATGGCCGCTCAGTTCGTCATCGGGCCGGAGCATTTCCTCATGGGCGCTGACAAAGTCCTGGAGAACCGGCTGGAACAACCGGTACATCTGCAGACCCACGGCAGTCGGGACCATGCCCTGCGTACTGCGCTCAAACAGCTTCTGCCCCAACTCCTGCTCCAGCTTGCCGATCTGCATGCTCAGCGCCGGCTGGACGATGCCAAGGCGGCGGGCCGCACGCGTCACGCTGCCTTCCTCGAACAGGCAGGCAAAGTATTGAATCTGCCGGAATTCCATCGTCCCTCCTAGCTTTTACTCCCAAATTTTGCCTGATTTTTACTTCGATCACATCAATTGAATTGATGTACATCGCTTTTGACTTCTCGCCCGCAAAACATTAGCCCACGGATGCCGTGGCATTTCATGGCATCATTTTTTTTGATATTTTTTATCATACAAGATTATTTGACGTGATATTTCAACGAACCTAAAATCAGTTCAAATGAATGGCGCACAAAACCCCGCAAGCCAGGCCGGACGCCAAGTCGGAAGCCAGGCCGGAAGCTGATCAAGGTGAAGGAGACAGTACACATGCAACCCACAGCAATTGCCCAGATACCGCACAGCGGAACCAGCCTGAAAATCAGGGAGGTGCACGCCTGGGCAACATCCTTTCCCGTAAAGCCTGGCTCGAGCGTGCGTCTCGGGGTTGGCCAGGCGGTAAAGCGTGATGCCGTGGTGGTCAAGGTCACCACGGAAGACGGAATTTGCGGCTACGGGGAAGCTCATCACTGCCGGGCCCACTCGACCATTGCCCACTTCGTCAACACTGCGTTGGCTGACCTGGTACGAGGGTTGGATGCGGGCTGCACAACCGGCATCTGGCAGCGAATCTACGAGCGCCAACTGGTTGGCATGGGCCTTGGGACAGGGTGCGTAGTAGCCATGAGCGGCCTCGACATGGCTCTGTGGGACATTCGCGCAAAGGCCGCCGGCATTCCGCTCTATCGTCTGCTTGGCAGTAAGGGGCGGGCCGTGCCTGCCTATGCCGGCGGCGTGGCGCTAGGTTGGCAGGATCCTGCTGCGCTGGCCCAGGAAGCACAACGCCATGTCGAAACGGGCTACCGCGCTGTCAAGCTTCGCCTCGGCGATACGCCTGGAAACGACATCGCTCGCGTCAAGGCCGTGCGCGCCGCGCTGGATGATGACATCGTCATCCTGACCGATGCCAACGGAAACTATTCGCTGGAAGAAGCCCGAGCCGTCATGCCCGTGTTGGACGCCTTGGGGGTAGGCTGGCTAGAAGAGCCGTTCGCCGCGCATGACTACCGCATGTACTCCCGCGCTCGCTCCTTTGGGACCGTACCCTTCGCTGCTGGCGAGAACCACTACGCAAGCCACGAGTTCGTGCGACTGATCGAAGAAAAGTCCGTTGACATCCTACAGCCCGATCTGTCGAAGAGCGGGGGCATAACCGAGTGTCTGCGAATTGCCGCCATGGGGTCGGCGTGGCGTTTGCCAGTTCACCTGCATACCTCGATGACGGGTATCAACATGGCGGCTTCCGTTCACTTCATGTCCGCACTGTGCAACGGC
>CAUUBQ010000134.1:0-7314 GCA_963543405.1 uncultured Cupriavidus sp. | reverse complement strand
AGCGCGACTGGAAGAACAAGGAAACGTACGACGCGGTGACGGGTCTGGCCAAGGAGCACTCGGGCGCCTACGGCATGGGCATCGACTATGCCTACACGATGGTCCACAAGGCAGCCCAGCGCACGCAGACGCCGCACCAATCGATCGCTCCCGTGCATGCGCCGGTGACTGAGTACTGATCCTCTCAACCTCTTAACGCGCCAAAAAGCGAAAACGGGAGCATGACGCTCCCGTAGCAACCGATTCCGTGCGAGATGCTAGCGTGCCGTGGCGACCGCCGCCGAAGACGGCAGAGTTGCGCTGAATTCGGGAGCTTCGCTGAGCGCCTTCTGCAGATTACTGAGCATATTCTCGCTGGCGCGCTGGGCTGACAGCGAGAAATTTCTCTTGAATTCCGAGAACTCCGCGTTGCCTTGGCCTGAGACCACCTTCTTGAACACGACCTTGCCACTGAGATCCGTCACGGTGCAGGTAAGGTTGATCGTAAAACTGGTTGGCGGCCAGGTAAGGGCGCTTTCCGACGACGAATCGGTCGAGATTTCGGGCGTCAGGATATAGGCGAGTTGTGCCTTGTCGATTGCCGCACGGTCGTCCGGTGCCTTGAGCTTGGTAGCGTTAGCGAACACGTTGGACAAGGTGCTGTAGAGCGGGACTTCGAGATCGCGGTATGGCAGGTAGCTAACCTTGTCGCCACCGCCGCCCGGCGTGGTGACTTCCTTGATCAGTAGCGGGTCCGGGATAACGAAGCCGATGTTCTTTTCGATCTTCTTCTGCGCAGGTGTGGCGGGCGCGGACTTGTCGGTCGCAATCTGAATCGGATGGGCACAGCCTGCCAGTGCGATTAGCGCGGCAATGGCCGCGCAGCGGCTAGCGATCGTGAACCAGGCACGCATCGTATTTCTCCTTCTTCTGTTGTTATTGGTGTTACTTCAAGGCGTCGAGGAATGCGGGGTCGGCGTAGAGCGTGGCAAGCAGCGCCTGCACCGTGTAGCCGTACTCGGTGACTGCCTTCGGAATCGCCACGGCCGCCGCGAATGACGAATCCCATTCGCGATGGACCGACTTGACCTGGTCGTAACGCACTGTCTCGCCTTTCTTGACGATGAAACGCGCCGAGACGTCGCCTGAGGCAGTGACGATCGCGGGATCGATCTCGTTGCGCAGCAGCGTGCCGGAAATCACCACATCGGCGTTCGGCGAGACTTTGCCGGCCATGGTCAGCTCACGCGTCACGGCCTCCGAGATGTACGCCGACCACGTGCCGCCATACGGTGACACCAGGCTGTTGGCGCGCAACGGAATGGGGTGTTTCACTCCGGGTCCGCTCTCAGTGAACATGCCCACCCGCATGGGCGCAGCGCCGCTGTTCTTGAGCGTCTGGACGTTGTCGAGCGATGGAGGATAGGGTGGAGCAACTACACTGCACCCCGACAGGATAAGGCCTAGTGCGCCAAGCGCCAGGCTGGTTTTAATGCGACCCACTTCGGATACCCTTTTCTTGTTTTAGATGTCTTTTTACGTCGCCGGCCACAGTAACCATGCCGTGACGATTGTCAATTGTCGGCTTGCACACACGCCGCGGAAGGCATTTTGCCAAAAGCTCGAGCCCTTTGCGCTACACCGGCAGTCTTACTGCTCTCTGCTGTTGCGCCAACTGGACACCCATCTATTGGGGGATGTTATTTGCGGTGCCGCACAATTGCTGGGGTATCGACAACCCATCGATTTATTCGTGCCTGGGCGTGATAAATATGCAAGTCGGCGTGAACGGATCCTGATAATCCTGAATACCCACTTCGCCAGGCAAACCGGGCGTATGCGCCGCGTGATAAATTTGCGTCAACTAGTAATGAGAACATTCTTAGATGCGCAACGTCGCACTCTTTCTGGTTGCGATCGCCATGGCTACCGGCGCCCAGGCAGCTAAATGTCGCAACCAGGGCAAGATCCTCTATACCCAGGATCAATATTGCCCGGCTGGCTACACTGATATCACTTCGGGATCAGGCGGCTCGGTGTCCACCATCGGCAAGTCGGCCAACGTCCAGCAGCTCGAGCAGCAGTTTCTCGCCAGCAGGGCGGACGACAGCCGCCAATACCAGGCCCAACTCGTTCAGCAACAACAGCAGGACTACGCCGCGGCGATGAATCAACGCAGCCAGTGTCAGTCGATAGACCAGCAAATTCGTTCGATCGAGGTGGCGATGCGCCAAATCAACGCCTGGCAGCAAATGGATCAGCTAAAGCGAAGCCACCGTATGCTTCGAGACCAGCAGTATCAGCTCAGTTGTCATCGCTGATTTCATTCGGCCTGACGAAAATGTAGCGGCGAATGGGAGGTAAAAATGGGAGGGCAACTGACCCAGGAACTGTCAGGCTACATTCTTGCGCTTGCGTCGCGCGATCAGGGCGACCTCGCTTAGCTATTAGCTCGGCCCCGCCTTACTCAGGTGTCAGCACTCAATGATGTTGACCGCCAGTCCTCCTCGTGCGGTTTCCTTGTACTTCGTCTTCATGTCGGCGCCAGTTTCGCGCATTGTCTTGATGACCTTGTCCAGGCTGACATGGTGACTGCCGTCGCCATGAAGCGCCATGCGCGCGGCGCCAATTGCCTTGATGGCCGCGACAGCGTTTCGCTCGATGCACGGGATCTGGACCAGTCCGCCCACAGGATCGCAAGTCAGCCCCAGGTGATGTTCCATCGCGATTTCGGCGGCATTCTCGACTTGCGCAACCGTTCCGCCCAGCAACGCACACAAGCCGGCCGCCGCCATGGAGCAAGCCACGCCTACCTCGCCCTGGCAACCAACTTCGGCGCCGGAGATGGAGGCGTTCTTCTTGAAGAGGATGCCAATGGCCGCGGCGGTCAACAGAAAATCGATGACGTCATCCTCGCACGCGCCCGCCTCGAATTTCATGTAGTAGTGGAGGACGGCCGGAATGATGCCTGCGGCGCCGTTCGTTGGCGCCGTCACCACGCGGCCACCTGCCGCATTTTCTTCGTTGACCGCCAACGCATACAGGCTGACCCAGTCCATCGCGTGCAGCGGATCGCCGGAACCGTCCCGCGTGCTCAGTTTCCGGAAAAGCGGTGCCGCGCGTCTGCGAACCTGGAAGCCTCCTGGCAGGATGCCTTCGGTGTGGCAACCTCGGTCCACACAGTCCTGCATCGTTTTCCAGATGGTCAGCAGCGCATCACGGGTATCTACGGCTGATCGCCAGTATTCCTCGTTCCGGCGCATGATTCCCGCGATCGATATGCCCAGACGCGCCGCGATTGCCAGCAGATCTGCCGCATTGGCGAACGGTAGTGGCAGCGTCTGCTCACTGGCGAGTCCCAAACCTTCCTTGTCCATCCTTGCCTCGGGTACGACGAACCCGCCGCCGACCGAGTAGAAAGTCGAGGCGCGGAGTTCTGCTCCGTCGGCGGCGAAGGCGACGAAGCGCATGCCGTTTGCGTGCAACTGCAATGCGCGCCTGTAGAACACGAGGTCCTTGCGCGCGTCGAAGGCAATCGGTCTGTTGCCGTTCAGCAGAATCGTACCTGTGCCGCGGATATCAGCCAGATAGTCCGGAATGCGCGTCACGTTAATGGTTTCGGGATCATGGCCGGACAGGCCCAACAGGATCGCCGTATCGCTGCCATGTCCTTTCCCGGTTGCGCCAAGCGACCCGTAAAGCTCGGCACGCAGATTCGTCACGCAGTCGATCGAATGATCGCGCTCGAGTGCCTCGACGAACTGCCGCGCGGCCCGCATGGGGCCGACCGTATGCGAACTGGATGGTCCGATACCAATCTTGAAGAGGTCCAATGCACTGAATGACACGTAAAACTCCAGGATTTCGAGGTTTCTGAGGCTGTCGAGGGGGCGCTGCCCGCCGCCTTGCGCGCTAGAGCGTGTATTCCTGGAACTCGCGGTGTTCATACGGTTTGCGCGCCACCCACATGACTTTCCTCGCGACGTCCATCAGCGTCGTTGCCACGGTGGCGGAGATACTGCTGAAGTCGCCAGGCTTCGGGCTGCGCAAGACGCCGTCGGGGAAGCCGAAATCGTCGGCCAGGATGGACCGGATATCGGCCCATTCGATGCCACGGTCGGTAATGGAACGCAACGCATGCTCGACGCGATGTTGCCGGTACAGGCTGTCGGGCCTTGCAGCGAGCCCTGGGTCCCGAAGCCTTGTTACGGCGACCGGAGATAGCCAGTGATTGGCATGCACGAGCACATCGTCCTGAGGAAGCGTCCAGTAGACGTCGGTGGGCGCGGCTTCTAGGCTTGCGCAGCAGCCATCGGTGGCGCTGCTCTGGGCAAGGATCATGTTGCTCGAACAGTATCGCCGGGCGTTCCACACGGTTCGCATCGCGTGCGCGAGGTTGGCGGACTCGAGCAGTCGCCGGCGCAAGAGCACGACCGGGACGCCGGGGCCATGCTGATAATCCTCATGGCAGGACAGCGCATTCCCTGTGAGCGACACGCCGTTGCTGTTGAAACCGTGCCGGGCCAGGGCTCCGGCTTCCGTGAACGCCAGGATATCGGGACCAATTTCAGCGCGGATGCGCAGGACGATGCAGGTGTCGACGCACTCTTCGCGCCAGTCCCAGTTGTGGCCGTGCAGCAACCGGCCTGTAGCGGAACGTTTTGGCAATACCACCAGTCCTGTGCAATCGCCATCTTCGCCGCCATCCTCCGGTGTGGCGTTGCCACCGATCGTCGCGAAGCCGTACAGCATTTCCGTCCGGCAATTGATGGCGATGACGTCTTCGAGCGAAGTACCTGCGCCATCGGCGATGCCGCGCATTTCTTCCAGATAGGCCGGTTCGAAGGCTTCGATTTGCGGAAGCATCGCGCGTGCGAGACGGTCGATGGTGGCGTCGTCGAGGCCCCGACGGCCAAGCTGGGCTCGGTATAGCGCCGCACCCGCGGCGATTCGTTCGGGCACCGCTCGCCCGTGTTGAAGTCCGCGGTCGTATGGCCCGCCGGCCACGTCCACGAGCGGAAAGCATTGCATTGCACGCATTCGGATATCCATCATCCAGCAGTCAAGAGGGGGCAGGGACCATGCAGTTGATGCCTGCCCGGCGGAAGTATTACTGCGCGGCCAGGTTCAGGGACTTGACCAGTGGACCCCACTGATCGGCGTCCTGCCGCGTGGATTTGGCAACAGCGGAAACCGTCTTGTCCGCAGGTTCCGTCATGTAGATCCTGTCCAGCTTTTGTCTGGATTCAGGATCTGCCCACATCTTTGTGGTAGCCGCATTGAGCTTCTGGATGATGGCGTCGGGCGTGCCCTTGGGAGCCACCAGGCCATACCAGCCACCGCCAAGTGACTTGGGAATGCCGATCTCGGCCTGTGTGGGGACATCGGGCAAGTCTGGGACCCGTTTGTCGGCAAATACCACCAGTGGCTTGACCTTCTTGTCCTTGATAAATGGGATCGCGGAGAAGACCACTGCGCTGGTCAACTGGGTTTCGCCGCCGACAACGGCCAGCAATGCAGCGGCGCTGCCCTTGTACGGAACGTTCAGGAGGTTAACGCCAGCGTGTCGGGCGAATATCTCCATATTCAAATGAGTGGAGTTTCCCTTTCCCGCAGTGCTGTAGGAATACTTGCCCGGCGACGCTTTTGCCAGACGAATCAGATCCGCGATGTTGTTTGCCGGGACGGCGTTGTTGGCAAGCAGGACTTGCGGAGTGGTGGCGAGAATGCCGATACCCGCGAAGCTATTGTCGGGATCGTAGTTAAGCTTGCCAAACGAGAAACGGTTGAGCGCGAGATTGGACTGGGTGCCAAGCAGGATCGTGTAGCCGTCTGCCGGTTGGGTGGCTACGTATGCCGCAGCGATCGATCCGTTGGCGCCGGCCCGGTTCTCCACCACAACGGTCGTACCCAACTGGCGGCCCACGTAATCGCCCCAGATGCGTGCGAGGCCATCGGCGCCGCCGCCCGGCGGAAGTGGCACAACCAGTCGGATCGGCTTCGCCGGAAATGTGTCTTGCGCGAACGCATTGCCTCCCAGGCAGGTGGCGACAGCAGCGCCACAGCACGTCAGCACCTTGAAAACGTCCTTCATCTTCAGTCTCCGCAGTACCGGCGTTGCGACTTGCGACACCGGCTTGTGCGAGAAGTATGGCGCCAGGTAGCCTCAACTTTTCATCATATTTATACGAGGTGACATACCATATTTGGTATGCTTTCGTGCAGCCGATGCCGTGATTGGCGGGTAAAGACATACGGCGTGCGGCCGCCTTATTCATCCGCCTTACTCGGACCGAAAACATGAACCTCCTGTCGCTCAGACGCTTCGACTTGAATCTGCTGGTGGTATTCGAGTCCCTGATGGAGACGGGTAGCGTTACCAAAACTGCGGAGAAACTCGCGCGCACGCAGCCGGGTGTGAGCCGCGATCTTGCCCGGTTGAGGGAGGAGTTGTCGGACCCGCTTTTTGTCCGGGTTCGGGGGAAACTGGAGGCCACGGAGTTGGCCCGGACACTCCGCGATACGGTCAGACGCGCGCTTGAGGCTGTTGACCATGCGTTGGAGGAGGGCGGGGGGTTCTGCCCATCCAGATCGACGCAGGTATTCAAGATCGGCACGACCAGTGCCATCGAACTCTTGCTGGCCCCACTGCTGCATGAATTCCTCGAAACCGAGGCGCCCAATGCGGCCGCCTACTTTTTCCCGGCATATGGCGATGTCACGCCTGTCGAGGAGCTTGAAACGGGTGTTATCGACCTGGCGATCGGTCGTTTTGATCGTTTCGATCGACACGCGCACAACGTGACGTTCTTTCCGCTGTTCGAGGAACGGCGCGTATGCCTGGTGCGGCGCGATCATCCACTCAGCGAAAAGCGGCTGGAGCTGGCCGATCTTGCCGAGATGCGGTTTATCAGCACGATCAATATGCTCGGGCGAGACAATGACGTCGACAACCTGCTCAAGGAGCATGGATTGTCCAAGCGCAGGTTTCCGATGTATGTCTCGACACTGTCCCTGGCACCGTTTGCCATGCACAAGAGCGACGCGGCAATAACCTTGCCGATGCGTGTTGCGACGATTCTGGCGAGCCAGTTCGATCTGAGCGTGCTGGAGTTGCCGGCCGAAGTTCAAAATCGAACCTACTCGATTGCCTGGCATTCTCGCTGGGACTCATCGCTCTCGCACCGATGGATGCGAGACGCAATCATTTCGATGCTCGGCTAAGCCGATGGAGGTTTAAAGGCATCGAATCTCGGTTTGCATTCCCGATGCCTGACCACATATTCAATTAATTTGAACAACTATGACAGCGATAGCCCACTTTCTCCGGGTGGG
>CAUUBQ010000133.1:0-7361 GCA_963543405.1 uncultured Cupriavidus sp. | reverse complement strand
ACACTTCTAGCTTCGTCGGCAGCGTCAGATGTGTATAAGAGACAGGTGTTAACAGCGTCAACAACGTCAATGCCAACCGCAACGTCAACGTCAATTCGAACCGCAATGTGAACGTCAATGTTGAAGGGGGCGGCTGCTGCCATAACGGCTGGGACAACGACTACCATCCGGTGGCCACCGCTGCCGCGGTCACCGCAACGGTAGCCGTCACGTCCGCCGTGGTGGGTTCGATGGTGCGATCGGTGCCCCCGAACTGCGCGCCGGTCAACTATGGCGGCATGGTCTATCAGCAATGCGGAGGCACCTGGTACCAGCCGCAGGGTTCGCAGTATGTGGTCGTGAACCCTCCTTATTGATTCGCCCGATCCGGTACATGCAATGTTCGATCGGATTTTTCAACGACGTGCCGATGGCGGTGCTGTTTGTCACCGTAGGACTGGGATATGCAATCGGCAAGCTTCATATCGGCAAGATCGCGCTTGGCGGTGTATGTGGTACGTTGATCGTGGCGCTGCTGGTGGGGCAGACCGGCTGCCAGATGCATGGCGAGCTCAAGGAAGTCGCGTTTGCCCTGTTCATCTTCGCGATGGGTTATTCGGGTGGCCCGCAGTTCTTTGCCAACCTGAATCGCTCCAGTCTCCGTTTCATGCTTCTGCCGTTTATCGAGGCGCTGGTGGTGCTGGCGATCGTGCTGACGGCCACGCGGATGCTGGGGCTGGATGCGGGCACCGCCGCGGGGCTCGCCGCGGGTGCGGCAACCGAGTCAGCGGTCGTGGGCACGGCTGCGGAGGCGCTGCGCCACCTTGGCCTGGATCCCGCCGATGCGTCGCGTATGGAGTCGAATATCGCCACGGCCTATACGTTGACGTACCTGGTGGGCCTGATCAGCATCGTGTTCTTTACCAGCCAGGTCGCGCCCGCACTGTTACGCCTGAACTTGCGCGAGGCATCGCGCGAGCTGGCGGCCAAGCTGGAGGCGGCATCTGACGACGACGTTGCCAGCCAGCCCGCACTGCCACGGCTGGTAGGGCGCGCCTATCGCGTCGAGGGCGCGGCAGGGCTTACGATGAGCGAGCTCGAGGTCGCGCTCGGTGGCCGCACCATGGTCATCGGGCTGTTTCGTGACAACGTGCTAGTGGAGGCGACACCGGACAAGTTGATGCAGGCCGGCGACATCGTGGCGCTGATTGGCGTGCGCGAGCGGCTGGTCATCAAGGGCGAACTGGTAGGCACCGAAGTCCTGCTGCCGCCAGGGCATGCCGACCTGTTGCAACTCGAGGAATCGCAGGTCATCGTCAACAAGAAAGGCATCAATGGCCGATCGCTGCGTGAGCTTGGGCAGGCGGCAACCCGCAGGGAAATCCGTTTCGTATGGATCCAGCAAATCATGCGCTCGGGCATGAGCCTGCCCATCACGCCCGCCACGCGATTGCAGCATGGTGATCGCGTGACGCTCGTCGGCGCGGACGATGCGCTAGGCCTCGCGGCGCGCGAACTCGGCACCCCTGTACGGCACGTCGATGCAACGGACCTGGTGTTCCTGTGCGTCGGGATCCTGGTGGGCCTGCTGATCGGCAGCTTGTCTTTCACGGCCGCGGGCATACCGATCTCATTGGGCAGTGGCGGCGGAGCGCTGGTGAGCGGGCTCGTATTTGGCTGGATCAACTTCAAGCGGCCGGGCACCGGCGATATGCCGGTTGCCGCGGTGCAACTGCTGAAGGATCTCGGTCTGGCAGTGTTTGTAGCCTGCGTAGGCCTGTCGGCGGGCCCGGATGCGGTCACCCTGATTCGCGAGCACGGTGCCGTGCTGCCATTGATCGGCATCGCCGTCTCGCTGGTGCCGGCCTGTCTTTCGCTATGGATCGGGCACAAGTTCCTGAAGATCGAAGGGCCGCTGCTGGTGGGTGCCATTGCCGGCCAGCATGTCAGCACCCCGGCAATCAGTGCCATCCTCGAAAAGAGCCAGAGCTCCGTGCCTTTGCTAGGTTACACGGTGACCTATGCCATCGCCAACGTCATGCTTCCCGTACTGGGTCCGATCATTGTTGCGCTGGCGTATCGGGTTGGATGATAACGACCCACCCGGGTACGTTCACAATTGCCTGACGAGTTGCGCCAGCAGCTTCACGCCTTCCTCGATTCGGTCGTCGGCGATGGCGGTAAAGCCCATCCGGAAATGCGGCGATGGTGCGTCGGACGAGAAAAACACGTCGCCCGGTTCGATGATCAGCCCATGTGTCAGCGCCTTGGCGGCCAGCGCGCGGGCATCCATGCCGGGCGGGCCTTCGACCCAGAACGACGAAGCACCGGGCGAGTTGCGGACCTGCGCCTGGGGCAGATGCCGTGCCAGGGCATTGCGCAGCACCTCCGCGCGACGCTGGAAAATTGGTGCCACGCGACGCAGCAGCGCATCGTGGTGGCCCAGTGAAATAAACAGCGCCGTGGCGCGCTGGTTGTTCGCCGGCGGGTGCCGGAGCATGAAGCGGCGCAGCGCACGGGCCTGGCGGATCACGGTGGCAGGCGCCACGATATAGCCCAGCCGGATACCTGGTACGAAAGACTTGGACAGGCTGCCGATGTAGATCACCCGCCCATTCCGGTCCAGGCTTTTCAGGGCCGGTATTGGCTGGGCGAAGGCTGGGTTCTCGGTGTCGTAGTCGTCCTCGATCACCATGAAATCATGCTCGGATGCCGCGTTGAGCAACGCCTCGCGGCGCTCCAGCGGCATGGTGACCGTGGTGGGGCATTGATAGCTGGGCGTGACAAAGGCGTAGTCGCAGCGGGCCAGGTTGGCATCCGGACACAGCCCCGCATCGTCCACCGTGAGCGGTACCACCTCGCTGGCGCGCATGCCGAAGATATGGCGTGCGTCGTTATAGCCCGGTTCTTCCATGCCCACGGTTGCGCCTTGCATCAGCAGGTCGGCCAGCAGGTAGAGCGCGTGCTGCGCGCCCATGGTCACCATGATCTCGTCGGGATTGGCCCAGACGCCACGACGCGGCAGGATATGTTTCTGTAGCTGCTCGATCAGCAGGGGGTCGTCGCGATCGATCAGGTCCGAGGCCCAGCCGCGAATCTCGAGCACGGCCAGCGCCATGCGAGAGCATTCGCGCCAGTCGGCGGTGGGAAACAGGGCCGGGTCAAATTGCCCATAGATGAACGGATACGGATAGTTCTGCCATTCGCTCGGCTTGACGATGGCACGTTTGCCGGTCATGTCGGGAAGCCGCGCGGACCAGTCCGGGGCATTCGCGCTCGGTGCGGGCTCGGCGGCCGGCACCGGCTTGGCCTTGCCCGCGCCTTGCATGGGCGCCGCCACGAAGTAGCCACGGCGCGGGCGCGTTTCGAGAAAGTTCTCCTCGACCAGTTGCTGCAATGCAAGAATCACCGTATTGCGCGCGATGCCCAGCGTCGACGCCAGTTCGCGGCTCGATGGCAAGCTGCTGCCTGCCGGCAATTGGCGCGAGAGTATTGCGGACACGAGCTGCTGGCGCAATTGGGCCTGCAGGCTGACGCCGAGGTCCGGCGAAAGCTGCAGTAGCCTGTTCCAAAGCGTTGCTTCCTTGCTCATGTCCGCCACAGTGGTTGGGTTGCATTCCCTGTAGCGTGCCATGTTGACCCGATTGCGGCAAATTCGCACCGATTGCAAAGCGTCAAAGTACTTCGTCCTTCAGGTGATACCAGCGATACAGGAACCATTGGCCGAAGCGGCGGAACGGTGCGAAGGCCTGCGCTTCCACCATCTCGCGCACGTTCGGGAACGGCAGCGCGGAGCGGAAGATCGGCAGTTCGGGGCCCGCGCTCTTGCCGGCGATCAACGCCGCCAGGCGCTTGCCGGCCTGCGCCGAATACATGACGCCGTTGCCGCCATAACCCATGGCGTAGTAGATCGACTGGGTGGGGTCGGCCTGGAAGATGCGCGGCATCATGTCATGGCTGACGTCGACCCAACCCCACCACGAGTAGTCGATCTGGATGCCTTGCAGTGCGGGAAACTTGCGATACATGTCCGCGATCAGCTTGTCCTTGTACTTCTGCTGCGGGGCGTCGTTGCCGGAGATCGCGCTGCGGCTGCCGATCTGCAGGCGACCATCGGGCATCAGGCGGTAGTAATGGCGCAGGATGCGAGTGTCCGTGATGACCTGCGTGGTGCGGAAGTTGCACGCCTCGATCTCGCTGGGTGTCAACGGGCGCGTCACGATCGAATTGGAAAGGATCGGGAACAGCCGGTTCTTGAGCTGCGCATGCAGGTGCGGCGAGGTGTAGCCGCCGGTGGCTACGCCAACGGCACGCGCGCGCACCACGCCGCCCGGCGTCTTCAGGTAGTGAACGCCGCCGCGTGTTTCCCAACCCGTGACCGGGCTGGACGGATGCACCTTGGCCCCAAGTTCACGCGCGCGGCGCAGGTAGCCGAAGGCGAGCTTGCCCGCATGGATGCCAATGCCTTCAGGCTCGTGCATGGCGCCGGCGGCTTCCTTGTCGTCCACGTATTCGCGCTTGACGGTGTCGGCATCGAAGATGCGTGCGTCGTACTTGAACACGTCGCGCAGAACCTTGGCCTCTTTTTCGAGGGCCGGCATGACCTCGGGCCGGTGCGCAATGTACAGATGCCCGCCGGGCTGCGGATCGCAATCGATATTGCTGATCAGTTGCTTGAACGTCTCCATGCCCTCGCAGACTTCCTCGTGCAGCCGCAGCGCGGTGTCCAGGCCGTAGCGCTGGATCCATTGCGAGCGCTTCAGGCGGCCCGACGCGCATTGCGCCTGCCCGCCGTTGCGCGTGCTGCAGCCCCAGCTGACACGGTTGGCTTCCAGCACCGTGGCCTTGATGCCGTACTCCTGCGCCAGGAAAATGGCGCAGGTGAGCCCGGTAAAGCCCGAGCCGATGATGGCGACATCCACGTCGATGTCGTGGGTGATCGGGCCGTCGTCGGCAGGCGGCTCGCCGGCAGTACCGATCCAGTACGTTGGCGCGTATTCGCGGCCATGGCCCGGGTTGGGCGATACCAATGGATCGTAGGCGGGATCATAGGGGCGCGAGGGCGATGTAGCGCGGCTCTCGGGCAGGATCAGGCGGGTTGCGGTGGCATCCATGATGGCGTTCCTTTTGGCGCGGCGGGCAACGTTTACCGGGCGACGGCAGCTACGGCGGGACGATCCTTGCGATACGCGTTCTTCACGGCAATCTTGCCGTTGCGGAACGTGAACACGTCCACCATGCGTGCCTCGATACGCGAACCGTCGGCCTTGGTGCCACGGAACGTCGATTCGCTGACGCCGCGTTCGCCGCTGACGAAATGCTCGCCGTCGAGCCACGCCGCATCGGGGAAGGTCTGCCATGCCAGCATGAAGCCCTCGCGAACCGCGTCGCGGCCCTTGAAGGTGCGGCCAAGCAGGTCAGCACCGGCCACGGCGTGAAACTCGCAGTCGTCAGCCATGAAGCCCATCAGGGCGTCGATGTCGTGACGGTTCCAGGCGTCGGCAAAGGCGGCGAGCGTGTCGGCAGTGACGTTGGCAGTGGTCATGGAAGTGTCTCCTTTGAGTCGTTTCTTTTGGGTTCCGGCGGGGGACCGGTTGATGGTGCCAGCTTAGTGAGTTGCCTCCCGCCGCAGTAGATCCAGAGCAGGGAATCGTAGGAACCAGCCAGGCAGCAGGGACGACAAAAAGCCCGCTGGCTCCAGACAGGGCGCAGCGGGCTTTGCGGGGTGGGGCGAAGTCAGTGGGCGCGGCGCGGCTTGACGATCGGCGGCGCGTCGAGCTGCTGCTTGCGGCACCGCTGGCGCACCGAATAGCCGATCAGCAGCAGGCAGATGCTGGCCACGCCCAGCAACAGCGGGGTGCGCTGGTCGGGAATGAAAGCCATGGCCACCACGATGCCCAGCATGCCGATAATGGCCACATAGGTCAGGTAGGGATAGGCCCACATGCGCACCTTCAAGGTTTCAGGGGCCTCGCGCTCCAGCCTGGCCCGCAGGCGCAGTTGCGATATCGCGATCAGGATGTACACGAAGATGGCCACGGTGCCGTACGAGTTGACCAGGAAGGCAAAGACCGTGTCGGGTGATACGTACGACATCACGACGGCGCCGTAGCCGAACAGCGTGGCAATCAGGATGGCCCGGCGTGGCACACCATTGCGGCTCACACGGGCCAGTGCTGCGGGTGCATCACCACGGCGCGTAAGGGCGAACAGCATCCGCGATGACGCATACAGACCGGAGTTGAGAGCGGAAAGTACCGCCGTAAGTACCACCGCATTCATGATCTGCGCGGCGGCGGGGATGCCCATGGCGTGCAGCGCGCTGACATACGGGGTGGCGATGGCCTTGGAGTTCCATGGCACCAGGCAAACCACCAAAAGCACCGAGCCGACATAGAACACGAGTACACGGGTGATCACAGAATTGGTGGCCCGCGCCACCGCCTTTTGCGGCTCGCTGGTCTCCGCCGCAGCCACCGTGACAATCTCGGCGCCAAAGTAGAACCCGGTGGCCGCCACCGCGCCGGTCAGCACCGGCACGATGCCATTGGGCGCGAAGCCGCCATGCACGGTCAGGTTGGCCACGTTGGGCGCCGTATGTGGCCACAGTCCCAATACGTAGACGCCGGCCACGAACAGGAACACCACGATCGCGGCTACCTTGATCGACGCGAACCAGAACTCGAATTCGCCAAATGACTTTACCGATACCAGGTTGGTCAGCGTCAATAGCACCAGCAATACCAGGCTGATGGACCAGGCCGGTATGTCCGGCAGCCAGAAGCGGATCAGGTCTGCGCCGGCCACCGCTTCGAGTGCCACCACGATGACCCAGAAGTACCAGTACATCCATCCAGTCATGAACCCGGCCAGGTCGCTGACCGCCGGCCGGTCGCGAAACGCTTCGCGCGCATATTCGTAGAACGAGCCCACCGTGGGCAGCGCGCATGCCATTTCGCCCAGCATGCGCATCACCAGCACCACCAGCAAGCCGGTGATGAGAAAGGAAATCACGGCGGCGGGTCCGGCGGACTTGATGACGACGCCGCTGCCGACGAACAGCCCGGCGCCGATTACGCCGCCCAGCGCGATCATGGTCATATGGCGCTGTTTCAGGCCATGTTGCAGACCATTCGAGTGTTGCTGATCTTGAATCACTCTTGTCTCCTGCACTGCTTTGGTGTCTTGCGCCACGTTTGTTCTGGTCCAGCGGTGCAGCGTCGAACACTGCCTGGTACGTGTGCGCGGCCGGATCATTCCGGCAATCTGGCCCGCCCGGGCTGGCGCCGGGCGGTGATGCAAGTTTCAGTCTATGGCTCTACCCGATGATCAGACAAAGTCCTTGTACTTGTCGAGCATGCGCACGGGCTTGGCCAGCGCAT
>CAUUBQ010000132.1:0-7701 GCA_963543405.1 uncultured Cupriavidus sp. | reverse complement strand
TCGGCATGGTGCTGCCGATCGACGTGCCGCTGCAGGAAGGCGCGCACGTGGGTGTATGCCTGTCGCGCGGGTCGCGCACCTATCACTTTCCGTCGGTGGTCACGCGCAACGTCAACCGGCACCTGGGCGTGCGCATGGACGACCTGACCGTCGAACGCGAAACGCAGTTGATCCAGTGCACGTTCGGCCGGGCCGACGCATGGATCGACTGGCTTGACGACGAACGCGTGGATGCGCCGCTGCGCAGCCTCAAGGAAGTCATTGAAATGGGCTACCAGGGCTTGCTGCGTCTTTACGACGCGTTCATGGATGCCGTGGACCTGGTCATCGCACGACGCCGGTCGCGCATGCCCTGAGCGCATCGCACCTACTCTGCCCCTGCATCGAGACGACATGGGACTCTGGAACCTCTACTTCCTCGCCAAGCTCTACCTGTTCCATACCGGGCAGATGAAGCCGATATGGATCCTCAATATCGTGTTCGCGCTGCTGCTGGTGGCGCCGATGGAATCGCGCCCGCTGCGCGTGCTGCGCCAGATCCTGGCCATCTGCGTTGGCGCCGCGCTGGCGTGGCGCGAATCCACGCTGCCACCGTTCGAACGCGTGATCGCGCAGTTCTCGAACATCAGCGAATTCACACCGGCCTACCTGGTGGAATTGCTGCAGCGGCTGGTATCGGTCCAACTGGTGGTGGCGGTATTGCTGGTACTGGTGGTCTACCTGCTGGTGAACCGCTGGGTCCGCACCACGACCTTCGTGCTGATTGCGTTGTTTGCCATGCCGTTCTGGTATGGGCTGGGGATCAACCTGCCTGGTGGCAAGGGACCAGCGGTGGCACGCGCCGCGGATAGCCCGCGCGCCGATATCAACGCGACCAACAACTACGACGCCATCCTGGCCGCGTTCCGCGAGCAGGAAGCGCAGCGCAACGCCACGGTGGCGCCGCTGACCGCCAGTCCCGATGCGCAGTTCGACGTCATCGTGCTGCATATCTGCTCGCTGTCGTGGGACGATCTCGATGCGGCCAAGAGCCTGAACCACCCGTTGCTGGCGCGCTTCGACTATCTGTTCAAGAACTTCAGCTCCGCCGCCAGCTACAGTGGCCCGGCGGCGATTCGCGTGCTGCGCGCCGGGTGCGGACAGGAACCGCACAAGAGCCTCTATGATCCGGCGCCGGCTGAATGCCATCTGTTTGCCGATCTGGCACAGGCCGGCTTCACGCCACGGATCCTGATGAACCACGACGGCCGCTTCGACAATTTCCGCACCTATGTGGAACAGGAAATCGGCACGCCGGGCATCAAGATGGAATCGACCGACGGCGTGCCCGTGGCCATGCGCTCGTTCGACGATTCACCGGTATTGAGCGACTTCGCCACGTTCGACCACTGGTACAAGCAGCGCCTGACGCAAGACAAGAAGCCGGTGGCGCTCTACTACAACACGGTGACGCTGCACGATGGCAACCGACTACCGGGCAAGCGGCTGACAAGTATCGAGTCATATCCGCTGCGCCTCAAGGCACTGCTCGACGACGTTGACCGGATCATCGATACGATCAGCAAGTCGGGGCGCAAGGCCGTGGTGGTATTCGTTCCCGAGCACGGCGCCGCGCTGCGTGGCGATCGCAACCAGATCTCGGGCCTGCGCGAGATTCCCACGCCGAACATCATCCACGTGCCAGTCGGCGTGAAGCTGGTGGGGCTGCCGGGCACCGAATCGCCGCAACCGGTGACCATCGATGCGCCGATGAGTTTCCTGGGGCTCTCGCAGCTGGTGTTCAACCTCGTGGCCGACAGCCCGTTCCGCCAGGGTGCACCAGCGCTGTCGCACTACTCGGACGATCTTCCGCAAACGCAGATGGTGGGCGAAAACGAAGGCACGCTCACGATGAAGCGCACCGACGGCTACGTGATCCATACCCCGGATGGCGTCTGGGTGGAACAGAAATGAGCAAAGCCATCACATCACGCAAGGCGGCAATTGCCTACAACGACATCGACGCGCTGGCACAGCATGTGGATGGATTCGACGGAAGCAACTATTTCGACCAGCAGGGCGAAATCGAAACCGCCGAGGCGATACGTAGATGGCCATTGCTGGCTGCGGCGATGGGGTTGGAAATGGCGGCAAATGCTAATGCCGCCACCCCTCGCCAGTAGGACCCGGGACGTCACGCAACGTCACGGAACTGACATAAAGCCTGCCTAGACTCTGGGCCACCTTCCAATTCCCAGCTTCCTCCGTCATGTCCGGCTTCCTGGTGGACCCTTCCGCTGCCCGACCGCGCTTCCGGCAGCCCTGCGCGGAGGATCTGGCCGTGCCCACGCCTTCGGTCACCACGGACCAGACCAACCAGGACGTACTGGAAGTCTTTACGCTGCACCGTGACCTGGACTGCCTGCCGGTCACCGAGCAAGGCAAGCCGATCGGGCTGATCAACCGGTCGATCTTCCTGTCGCAGATGAGCAAGCCGTATCACCGCGAGCTCTACAACCGCAAGAGCTGCATTGCCTTCATGGACAAGGAGCCGCTCGTCGTCGATGCCGCCATGAGCATCGATGCCCTGACGTTCCGTGCCGTGGAGTATGGTGAGAAGGCCCTGGCCGACGGCTTCATCATTGCCCGCGATGGCCAGTACATTGGCCTGGGCCAGGGCCTGCAACTGATGCGCGTGGTGGCCGACATGCAGGCCGAGCGCAATCGCCAGATCATGCATAGCATCGACTATGCAAGCACGATCCAGCGCGCGATGCTGCGCACTTCGCGCGAATCGCTGGCCGCGACGCTGCCCGATGCGGCACTGGTCTGGGAGCCGCGCGATGTGGTTGGCGGCGACTTCTATCATTTTGCCGCGTTCGAGGGCGGCTGGTTCGCCGCGCTGGCCGATTGCACGGGCCACGGAGTACCGGGCGCGTTCATGACGCTGATCGCATCATCGCTACTCACACAGGCACTGGAACAGATGGGACCGCGCGATCCTGGCGCGCTGTTGATGGCCGTGAACCGCGGCATCAAGCAGATGCTTGGGCAGAACGACCGCGAGACGCGCCAGATTCCCGATGCATCCGAATCGGACGACGGCATGGACGCCGCGTTCTTCTGGTTCGACAACGCCACGCGCACGCTGACATTCGCGGGCGCCAAATCGTCGCTGTTCGTACTTCAGCCTGACGCACCCGGCTCGACTGGATCGGCGGACGGCGAGATGATCAACGGCGCGCGGATGGGTGTTGGCTATGTCGACACGACCATGGACTTCATCTGGCACAACAGTACGGTGCCCATGCAGGCCGGCACGCTGGTGTTCGTTACTACCGACGGGCTGATCGACCAGATCGGCGGCCCGAAGGAAATCGCCTTCGGCAAGCGCCGCATGCGCGAAGCAATCTGTGCACGGCGCGAAGCCTCGGCCGCACAGATCAGCGAGTCCGTACTCGATGTGCATCGCGCCTGGCAGGGACAGCAACGCCGCCGGGACGACCTGACCTTCTTCTGCTTCCGCGCGCAGTGAATCCGTTCACCGCGCGCCACACCGCCTGCCCATGACCGCCGCACAATCGATTGACAAGGAATATGAGCCGTTCTTCCAGATGGCTCGGGAACGCAACGTGATCTTCTACTACGTCGGCTATTTTTCGCAGAACATTATCGCCGCCATGTCCGACGCGGTGCGCCTGCAGCTTACCGTCAGCGGCGTCGATGGAACCACGCGGCGCAAACTGTTCTCATCCTTTGTGGAAATGGCACAGAACATCGTGCACTACTCATCCGACTCGCTGACGTCGCCCTCGCAGGCCGATGGCCAGTTGCGCCACGGTTCGGTATGCATCAGCATGGTGGACGAGCACTATCGGCTGATGTGCTCGAACCCGGTGTCATCGGCACGCGTCGAGCAGTTGCGGGGCGCGCTGGAGAAGGTGCGCACGATGACGCTCGATGAAATCAAGCTCGCCTACAAGCAGTCGCTGCGCGCGGAAGCTCCGGAAGGCAGCAAGGGAGCCGGGCTTGGCTTCCTGACAATGGCGCGCGATGCCAGCGCCCCCCTGGAATACAACTTTCAGCCGATCGACACGGACCCGGTCTCGACGATGTTCCAGCTCGTCGCCACCATCTGACACGCCGATCGCACAGAGCCAGCCATGGAAAACCTGTTTATCGCCGCCACGCCAAGCTCGCCCGAGGTGAGCTTCGATTTCGCGCGGCACACGCTCTCGCTCAAAGGCGAGTCCTATCCCGAGAACGCCGCCGTGTTCTATGGCGAGGCCATTGCCCGCCTGCGCAAGTACCTGGCGGATAGCGACAACATCAGCGTGACCGTCAATGTGGCGCTGACCTATTTCAACAGTTCCAGCACCAAGATGCTGTTCAGCATGTTCGACGCGCTCAATGAAGCCGCCGAGCGCGGCAATCACGTGCGCCTGCACTGGTTTCACGATGAGGATGACGACACGATCCTCGAGTTTGGCCAGGAGCTGCACGCCGACTTCCCGGCCATCGACTTCATCGACGAAGTCACTGCCAGCAGTTGAACGCGCCTCGCGATATTCCACCGGCCGCGACCATGTCGGAACCCGACCTGTTCGAATCGGAGAACAGTGTTCTGGCTCATGCCCGGGCCGTGTTCTGCGACGTCGACGCAGGCGAGGAAGCCTATCGCCATACGCTCGGGCAATTGATCAGCTACTACGAGCGGCTGATGCGCGAGACACGCCGGCTGATCCGCCGCAGCGACCGCGAGGAACTGGAAATGAACCGGCTCAACCACCGGTTGCAGGAACTCGCACAAGAACTCGAGTATCGAGCCACGCATGACACGCTGACCGGGGCGCTCAATCGCGGTGCCGTGATCGATCGCGCGTCGGCCGCGCTGGCGCGTGGCAACCTGGCGCTGATCGTGCTCGACATCGACCACTTCAAACGGCTCAATGACGATTTCGGACATCCGGTGGGCGACGCCGTGATTTGCGGCGTGACGGCCTGCCTCAAGGATACGGTGCGTGCGGAAGGCGCGATTGGGCGCGTGGGCGGCGAGGAGTTCGCGGCGCTGCTGCCCGGCTTTACCATGGCCGAAGCACTCGACCTTGCCGAGCGCATGCGCCATGCGATTGCCGGCTACTGTTTCCCCTCCCCCATCAACCGGCAGGTCACCGCGAGCTTTGGCGTCAGCTGGTCCGCGCAGGGACGCACGTTCGAGCACGCCTACGGGCGTGCCGACGAGGCGCTCTACGAAGCCAAGCGTGGCGGGCGCAACCGCGTGACGCAGGCTCTTACGGCTTGATCGCGCGCAGGCTTACGGCCGTCTGCCAAGTTTTTCGGGATGCGTGGCATAGTAGGCCAGCACCAGCGACGCGGTAAACGCCATGCCGGCCACGGCAAAGGCAATCAGCGTCGGGAAGGCAATACCTGAGCTTTCTTTCGACATGCAAGGGCTCCGTCTCGATCGGACCCTTGCATGGTAGGCGTCACGGCCACATTTTGCGAACTGTCTTATAGCCTTGCCCTGGCGACAAGAGCGACAGTCGAGGTTGAACCTATTTCAACCGGAGGCGACGGAACATCATGCGCAGGCAAACAAGATATCGCACAAATACAACGGGTTATCGCACCAATGGCATCACGCGGGGCGAACTCGATGCCCACTTGCGACGGATTGACGAATCCGTGCGACGGATCGACGAATCCATGCAGCAGAACTTCGCGAGGTTCGACCAGCGAATTGCCGAGATGGACCGCAAGTATGACCAGCGAATCACCGAGTCGGACCGCAAGTACGAACAGCGAGTTGCCGAAATGGACCACAGATTTGACCAGCGACTCGCCGAGATGGACCGAAGATTGAGCGATTCAGACAAGGCATTCGATCGACGGCTCAATGATCAGCTGAAACACTTCACGATCCAGGTCGCCGGGATCCGCGAAGAGATGACCGAAATGCGCAAGGAGTCAAAGTTCCTGCGATGGAACATCTGGATCGCCGCGTGTGCCACGCTCATCGGACTGGCAAGCCTGAACGCGACGATCAGCTCAAGCATCATCGGTGCGTTCGAATCGGGCAGGAATACTGCAACTGCCACTGCCGAGGCACGCGCCGGGGCGCCATACAAGCTGGATTAGCGGACCGCGCGCAACGACACGAGCGGCGGTTCGTGACGGCACCGCGCTTTTACTACCGTGACGCCGGCGCCGGCTCTCGCGCAAGTGCCGTGGCGCCGGCCGACGTGGGCGGCAGAATCTGCATGTCGTCACGCGGCTGCGAGGACTGCTGCGACGACATTCGCGGCGGTTCGGGCGCGGCCGGCAACAGATGATTGGTCTGGCGCGACAAGCAGCCAGCGAGCGTCAACAACATCAGGAATCCAGCAAACTTGCGTAGCAGCATGATTTGCACTCCCCGAGATGCGGCATAACGGTTGGTCAGTCAGCAATGACATCCGGAACAAGCCAGGGCTCGACGCGCGCAACGGCCGCTCACTCTCCTTCGCGACCACCCTTCCTGAAGTTATAGATGCACGGTGGGCGAGCGTAAACCGCGTTACATCGAACAGCTGTGCGAATCCATACCAATCACTGGCCGACATGTCCGGCTGCGCTGACATTTTCCCCTCGCCTGTGGGGCAGACAGGACACCATACATTAGCAGACAATCAAGCCCAGTCATGATTGACCCCATGACATTCATCCCGGCCCGCTCGCCCCGCGCAGCGGGCTTTTTTTTGTCTTTGGAGGCTGATCGTTGCCGAGGATTCAGGCAGCCCCGACTAAAGCGGGGTCAAGATCGAGGCGAACATTGCCGAGACCAAAGGGTTATACACAAACGTCTTTGGAGATTGACTTGCTGACTATCCGCTTGCTGGCCTATGGCCTCGCTGCATCGATTCTTGCTGGCTGCGCCGTTGGCCGCGGCACCGTCGACATCACGGCACCTCAAGCATCAAACCCCGCAACCGGCAAATATGTGCGCATCGAATCGGTGCTCGACAAGCGCACGTTCGAGGCCGCGCCACCTACCGCAGACATCGCGTCGCTGGATCCTGACGAAGACAATAGCGATACGTCCAGGGCCCGTGCAATTGGCCGAAAGCGAAACAGCTACGGAAAAGCGCTTGGTGACATCGTGCTGCCAGAAGGCAAGACAGTCTCGGGACTCGTGGAAAAGGCCCTCGCCACTGGCTTCCAGCAAGCCGGCTATGTCGTCGTGAACAAAGGCGATCCAAACTTCGAAGCCGCCGCGCCGGTCAACGCGAAGATCATCGACTTCTGGGCATGGTTCCAGCCAGGATTCTGGGCCATCAGCGTAAATCACAAATCCGAGTTGCAGCTGAACGGCAATATCGACGGCCTGCACGGACAGGAAACTATCAAGACCCGCGTGACCGAGTCGCGCCAGATAGCGTCTTCCAGCGAGTGGAAGGAAATTGTGGAAAAGGGCCTGGCGTCGATCGCGGAGCAAACCAAGACGTTGCTTTCGCATTGACGGGAGTTGCGTCACCCCCGTGCGAACGAAAATGCCCGCTGACGCGGGCATTTGTATTCTGGCGGAGAGAGGGGGATTCGCCTACACGGGCGCAGGCCGCGGATTCGCCTGCAGGCGAATCCCTTCGAATACCCCGCGCAGGCCAAACTGTTGGCCTGCTTCTCTCCGGGAACGAAAATGCCCGCTGACGCGGGCATTTGTATTCTGGCGGAGAGAGGGGGATT
>CAUUBQ010000131.1:0-8242 GCA_963543405.1 uncultured Cupriavidus sp. | reverse complement strand
ATCCGGTGATGGAATCGATCTACAACCAGTTCTACCAGGAACCGCGCTATCGCCCATCGCCGATCACGGCGCTGCGCTCCGTCGGCGGCCTGCTGGGCCGCAAGACCGGCGCCGGCTTCTACGCCTACCCTGAAGGCCAGAAGCAGGTTCCCGCCGCCCAACCGGTACCCGATGCGCGCCCGGCCAGCGTGTGGGTCAGCCGTGCCAATGAACGCGGCCATGCGATGACCGTGAAGCTGCTGACCGCACTTGGCGTGACCGTCGAAGCCGGCAACCAGCCGTCGGCCGACGCGCTGATCGTGGTCACGCCGCTGGGGCTCGATGCCACCACCGCCGCACTGGAAGAGGGTCTCGACGCCACGCGCGTGGTCGCCATCGACACGCTGCTGCCGTTCGAAGCCACCAAGCGCCGCACGCTGATGACCACGCCGGCCACCAGCGCCGCCGCACGCGATGCCGCGCACGGCCTGTTTGCCAGCGACAACGTGCCGGTGACCGTGATCCGCGACTCGGCCGGCTTTATTGCCCAGCGCATCATCGGCTGCATCGTCAACATCGCCAGCGATATCGCCCAGCAACGCATTGCCACCCCGACCGATATCGACCTGGCCGTGAACCTGGGCCTCGGTTATCCGAAGGGTCCGCTGGCGCTGGGCGACACTATCGGCGCCGACGTGATCCTGGCAGTGCTGCGCAACATGAACCGCCTGACCGGCGACATGCGCTACCGTCCGAGCCCGTGGCTGTGGCGCCGTGCCGGACTTGGCCTGTCGCTGCTGGCCGAAGAAGCCTGATCGTGGGCGCCCCGCCGAGACACGGGGCGCCTTTTTTTATCTCCTCCCAGACAACGAGGCTGCAATGACTGCCCAGCTGCTGTCCGAACGCGTCGACGCGACGCTCGTCCTGACCATCTCCAACCCGGAAGCGCGCAACGCACTGCATCCGGACATCTACGCCGCCTCGCAGGAAGCGCTCGAAGTCGCCGCACGCGACGATTCGATCCGTACCGTGGTATTGACCGGTGCCAATGGCGTGTTCTGCGCCGGTGGCAACCTGAACCGTCTGCTCGGCAACCGCTCTCAGCCGCCATCCGTGCAAGCCGCCAGCATCGAGACGCTGCATCAATGGATCGAGTCGTTCCACGCCTTCCCGAAGCCGATCATTGCCGCCGTCGAAGGCCCGGCAGCCGGCGCGGGCTTCTCGCTGGTGCTGGCCTGCGACTACGTGGTGGCGGCCAGCGATGCCAAGTTCGTGATGGCCTATGTCAAGGTGGGCCTGACCCCCGACGGCGGCGGCTCGTACGAGATCGCACGCATGCTGCCGCGCCAGCTGGCCAGCGAAATCCTGATGGAAGGCAAGCCGGTGGAACCCGCGCGCCTGGCGCATTTCGGCATCGTCAACCGCGTGGTGCAGCCGGGCCAGGCACTGAGCGAGGCGCTACGCATTGCCGGGAACCTGGCCCGTGAATCGCCCAATGCCGTGCGTGGCATGAAGTCCCTGATCAACCATGCCGGTAGCGCCACGCTGACCGAGCACCTGGCTGCCGAACGCGACAGCTTCGTGGCCGCGCTCCATCACCCCGATGCGGGCGAAGGCATCGGGGCGTTCCTGGAGAAGCGCAAGCCAAACTACAAATGACCGGCCGCGACTGACCGCCCCCAAAGACAGGGATTACAGAACAAAGACAATCCGGAGAGAGACAGCATGAGCACCAACGTATCGCACTTTGAAGGCACCCGCCCCGTGGCCGACCAGCAGCGCTTCGATGTAGGCGCGCTCGAGGCATGGATGCGCGAGCATGTGGCGGGCTTCACGGGGCCGCTGACCGTGGAGCAGTTCAAGGGCGGCCAGTCCAACCCGACCTTCAAGCTGATCACGCCGGGCCAGACCTACGTGATGCGCGCCAAGCCGGGCCCGAAGTCAAAGCTGCTGCCATCGGCCCACGCCATCGAGCGCGAGTATCGCGTGATGAAGGCACTGGCCGGCAGCGATGTACCCGTGGCCCACATGTTCGCGTTGTGCGAGGACGAAGACGTGATTGGCCGGGCGTTCTACATCATGGAGTTCGTCAGCGGACGCGTGCTGTGGGACCAGTCGCTGCCCGACATGACCACCCGCCAACGCGGTGAAATCTATGACGAGATGAATCGCGTGATCGCCGCGCTGCACTCGGTGGACTACCAGGCCATCGGACTGGCCGACTATGGCAAGCCAGGCAACTACTTCCAGCGCCAGATCGAGCGCTGGGGCAAGCAGTACAAGCTGTCGGAAACCGAATCGATTCCGGCCATGGACCAACTGATTGCCTGGCTGCCCGAGCATATCCCGCAGGAAGATGCCGACCTGACCTGCATCGTGCATGGCGACTACCGGCTCGACAACCTGATGTTCCATCCCACCGAACCCCGGGTGCTGGCGGTGCTGGACTGGGAACTGTCCACGCTGGGCCATCCGATGGCCGACTTTGGCTATCACTGCATGAGCTGGCATATCCAGCCGGGCCAGTTCCGCGGTATCGCCGGCCTCGATCACCAGGCATTGGGCATTCCCGACGAAGCCACCTATCGCCGCCTGTACGAGCAGCGCACCGGCCGCCAGATCACGGGCGACTGGAATTTCTATCTTGCCTTCAGCATGTTCCGGATTGCCGGCATCCTGCAGGGCATCATGAAACGCGTGGTGGACGGCACCGCATCGTCAGCCCAGGCCCTCGACGCCGGCAAGCGGGCACGGCCAATGGCGGAAATGGGCTGGGCCTATGCGCAGAAGGCGGGGGCATAAACAAGCCCACGTCGCTCTCCCCTCTCCCGCGCGCGGGAGAGGGGCCGGGGGAGAGGGCAAGCCTCTCCAAAGCCACCCCATGTCATCAGACAACATAGCACATCACTTGCCTTGGCATTCCCCACCCTGAGCCTGCACTTCCACCTTTGTTCCTACATTTGAAGCCGTTCTTCTACGTGTTTTCCTAGATAGACCTCACGGAAAAACACGCCTACACTTCGATCACTGTTGTACGACAACTGATGATAAGTGTTGACTGGAGACACAGCATGACCTCTTCTCGCCGCCAATTTCTTGGCCAGCTTCCGGGCCTGGCCGCGCTCGGCACCGTCGGCGCGTCCGGCATTCTCGCGCCGGCTTCCGCCTGGGCGCAGGACAAGTGGCCAACCAAGCCCATCCGCCTGGTAGTGCCCTATCCGGCCGGTGGCTCGTCCGACATCATCGCGCGCCTGATCAGCAAGCAGCTCGGCGAATCACTGGGCCAGCCGATCGTGGTGGACAACCGCCCCGGCGCCAACGGCAATATTGGCGCCGCGATGGTGGCGCAGGCCGGTACCGATAACCACACGCTCCTGCTGTGCGACGTCGGCGCACTGGCCATCAGCCCGTCGGTCTACACCAAGCTCACGTTCAACCCGGAAAAAGACCTCAAGGGCGTGGCGATGCTGGCCTACTCGCCGCACCTGCTGGTCGTGCATCCGTCGGTGCCGGCCAATAACCTCAAGGAACTGGTCGCGCTGTCGCACAAGCAGACGCTGAACTTTGCCGTGACGGCCATTGGCAGCGCGCCGCACCTGGCCGGCGTGGCCGTCCAGCAGGCCACCCAGGCCGCATGGCAGTACGTGCCTTACAAGGGCGGTGCGCAGGCCATTGCCGACACCGTTGGCGGCACCGCGCAAGTGCTGATGAACGGGATGCTCGCCACGCTGCCGCACGTGCAGTCGGGCAAACTCAAGCTGCTGGCCGTATCCAAGCGTTCGCGCATGGCGCTGGTCAGCCAGACCCCGACCATCGCCGAAAGCGGTGTACCGAATTTCGAATCGGGTACGTGGCAAGGCGTGATGGCACCCGCCGGCATGCCTGATGCGCTGGTCCAGCGTATCAATGCCGAGCTCGTCAAGATCATCCGCACGCCGGAGATTCGCGCGAACCTGGCTGGTCAGGGCGCCGAGGTGGTGACCATGTCGCCGGCCGAAACCAACAAGTGGTTCAGCACCGAGGAAAAGCGCTGGGCCCAGGTCGTGAAATCGTCAGGGGTCAAGCTGGACGCATAAAGCCGGCATCGAAAAGCAACGCAGTACTGAAACGGGCGCGAAATTCGCGCCCGTTTTTTTGTTGCGATGCGTTGCCCTACGACTCAATCGCCCAATGCCACACCTTCACGCCGCGGATCGGCGCCACCGGCCCATACCGCACGGCCATTGACGGTCTTGCGCATGATGACCTGGGTGCCGCTGGTCATCTCGATCTCAGCCACCTGATGGCCCTGCTGCTTCAGCGCGTCGACCAGTTGTGGCGTCACCAGCCCCTTCTCGACCTCGGTCGGACCGTTGCGGCTACCGAAGTTGGCCATGCTCACCGCCTGTTGCACGTCCATGTCCCAGTCGAGCAGGCCCACCAGCGTCTTCGAGACATACTCAATGATCTGCGAACCGCCGGGCGAACCAAGCGCCGCCACCAGCTTGCCGCTCTGGCGATCGAAAACCAGCGTCGGCGCCATCGACGAACGTGGACGCTTGCCAGCCTGCACGCGGTTGGCCACTGGCTTGCCATTCTCGGTCGGCGTGAACGAGAAATCGGTCAGCTGGTTATTGAGCATGAAGCCGCGCACCATGATGTGCGAGCCGAAGTACGACTCGATCGTGGTCGTCATCGACAACGCCCCACCACGGTTGTCCACGGCCACGATCTGCGAGGTGGAGATCCGCATTGGCGAGCGGTCGGGTGCGAATGCCACCTTCACGCCGGGCGGCGTGCCCGGTTGGGCCTTGCCCATGCTCTTGTCGCCAATCAACGCGGCGCGCTCGGCCAGATAGTTCGGATTGACCATCGCGGCCACATCGACCGGCACGAAATCGGCGTCGGCCACATACAGCCCGCGATCGGCATACGCCAGCCGGTCGGCTTCGGAGATCGCGTGCACGGCCAGCGGATTCGGCTCCATCTGCGACGGCAGGTTGACCGGTACCGGTTTCAGGCTGGCCAGCGCATAGCGTGGGTCGCGTTTTTCCAGCGCCTCGAGCGTGCCAAGGATCTGCGCGATCGCAATGCCGCCCGACGACGGCGGCGGCATGCCACAGACCTTCCATTGCCGGTAGTCGGTGCAGACCGGCACGCGCACCTTGGCCTTATAGCCCTTCAAGTCCGCCACCGAGAGACTGCCCGGATTGGCGTGCGCATTGACCTTGGCCGCGATATCGCGTGCGATCGGGCCGTTGTAGAACACATTGGGGCCGCTGCGCGCAATCTCGCGCAGGGTCTGGGCCAGTTGCGGATTCTTGATGATGGCGCCGACCGGTTTGGCTTTGCCTTGCTCGTCGAGGAAGTACGCGCTCATCTCGGGCGAACCGCCCATGAACTTGTCTGCGGCGACCTGCGTGTACAGCCGCTGCGACATCGGAAAGCCATTCTCGGCCAGCTTGATCGCCGGCTGGAACAGACGCGCCCAAGGCAGGTTGCCGTGCTCGCGATGCGCCATCTCCAACGCGCGCAGCACGCCGGGCACACCGACCGACCGGCCGCCGATCTGGCCTTCGGAAAACTCCATCGGCTTGCCATCGGCACGCATGAACAGGTTCTCGCTGGCGCCGGCCGGTGCGGTCTCGCGGCCATCGTAGGCCTGCACGCGCTTGCCGTCCCAATACATGATGAAGGCCCCGCCACCGATGCCGGTAGCCTGCGGCTCCACCAGCGTCAGCACTGCCTGCATGGCCACGGCGGCGTCGATGGCCGACCCGCCCGCGCGCAGGATTTCGCGTCCGGCCTCGGTGGCCAGCGGGTTGGCAGCGGCGGCCATATGTTTTTGCGCAGTGGCGGTGGTCATGCCCGGGCGGTAGCCCGACGACACCTCGGGTGCCGGCGGCATGGCTGCCTGCGCGGGCGGCGCCGCAGTTGGTGCCGCAGCTGCCGGCGCGGCCGCCTGCTTGTCCGCGGTACCACACGCCGCGAGCAGCGCGGTCAATGCGACAGCCAGCGTGGCACGCCAGTGCAATGATCCTGTGGGTTTCGCCTGGGAAAGCAGAGGAAGCTGGGAAGCCGGGGAAGGTGCTGCCACTACGTCAGTCATGCCGTCTCTCCTGGGGGGAAGCTTCGGCGATTGTAGCGGCGATCCTGCGATGGAGATACGAAAGGTCTGAAACGGCACTTCATGGCAAAGCCCGGCGCCACCGAGGCACCGCCAGGCCTTGCCGCACCGCACCAGAACTTAAAGCGTGGTGAACGACCAGTTCAGGTTGACGCCCTGCCCGTTCAGCGTGCCGCTGACGGTCACGTTGTAGCGGGTCTTGCTGGCCAGCGGCGTGCGCGGCGTGCAGATTGCCAGGCCACGGGCCGCGCTGGACATTCCCGAGGTGCGCGCGTCGACCTTCTCGCAGGCGATTGCATTGCCCGACGCATCGGTAATCGAGAACGTGTCAGCATTGAACGTCAGCGACGTATTGACCGCCTGCACCGTCACGGGGTAGCCCATGGTCTGTCCCGCGTACGACGGTGCCGGATTCGGGCTCTCGTTGTTGACCCAGCTGGTCGGCACATCGGCCTGGCCCGCATACGGATACGCCACCATCTGGTTGTCGGCACCACCATTGCTGGCATCGGCAAGATCGATGGTCTGGTAGTAGTACGCCTGCGTGCCTCCGCTGCTGCCGGCCCCCACGCTCTCGGCAAACCCGCTGCCCGCCGATGCATAGCTGCCCAACAACGCGGCACGATGGAACGGCGCGTTGACCAGATCCACTACCAGCGCATCCTTCGGCGTCATCGACAGGCTTGCACCGGCGGCCGAGGTCCAGCGATTGGCACCAGCCACCACTTCGGCCGTGGCATTGCTCGAATACGCTGCCTGGATGCGGTCGTTGGGCGCGGCACCGGTATAGCCGGGCTTGCCCGACTGCTCATCATGCGTCAGCGTCTGGTTGGCCAGCATGTACGACGTGTGGTTCTGCGCCACCGTGTTGAGCGCATCGCGCGCGGTCAGCGGTGCCAGTCCCACCTGTTCGCGACGATAGTTGGCGTAGCACAGGCCGGCGCTGCGCGCGTCGTCGAGCACACGATACGCGGACACCCCGGTACCCCGTGCCGGCAGCAGGCTTACGGCGCCGGTCACGGGCGCCGGGGCGCTGCCGCTGACCGTATAGCAGGCACGATCCGTACCGCCGGTGGTAGGTGCCGTGCCTGCTGGCGCGGCAGCCTGCGTGCTGGCAGCCGATTGCGCTGCGCTGCCGCCGCTGGAAGACCCGGCGCTGGTTGCGCTGCTGCCACCGTCACCGCCGCCGCATGCGGCCAGCGTCAGGGCCGCGCATGCGGCGATAGCGCCGAATGCAACCGGCCGTCCGTTGATGAATGCAGTACGCAAGGGTTTCCCTGGCATGTGAAATGCGCCTCGATGATTTGGAAATGGAGGGAAACTGCCCGCATGTCCGACGTGTGGATCGGGACAACGCCTGGCGCTGAAGCGCCGTGATGTGAAGCGCGCGGGGCAGATGGATCGCAGTGATGGTAGGGATGCCCTCCACCAGCGTCCAGCCTGCGAACATTTTCTTACGGTGTGATCCGAGCGCGCTGCACGAATGGCGTGGCCGCACTCGAATCGGCGTGCCGCCCGCTTACGCCGGCGCCCCCGACGCCACATCACCGATACCGCCGACACCGCCGCCAAGCGATGCCATCACCGCCATCAGCTGCTCGCGCAGCCAGCGGTTCGCACCGTCGTTCTCGCCACCGGCGTGCCAGTACAGGTGCAGTTCCAGCGAAGGCACCTTGAACGGCAGCGACAGCAGCCGGTTGGCATAAGGCTCGTTGGCGATGCGCGCATAGCGCAGCGGCAGCGTGGCCAGCAGATCCGTGCAACTGACCACGCGGCACGCGGCTGCGTAGTGCTGGCAACGCAGCCGCACGCGGCGCGTCAGGCCCATGCGGTGCAATGCCTGGTCTTCCAGCCCGGCACCACGGCGGCGCGACGATACGTGCACGTGCTCGGCGGACAGGTAGCGCTCCAGCGTCAGTTCCTTCTTGACCAGCGGATGATCGCGGCGCGCCAGCACCACCATCGGGTCCGACATGAATGCGCTGTGGTGAATCGCCGGCGAAACCGGCAGCAGGATATCGATCGAGGTGTCGAGCGTGCCGGCCAGCAGTTCGGATTCCATCTCGCGGCGATCGAAGCGGATCGCGGCAATTTCCACATGCGGTGCAATGGCGGTCACGCGTGCCATCAGTGGCGGCAGCAAGGTGGACTCAAGCG
>CAUUBQ010000130.1:0-8391 GCA_963543405.1 uncultured Cupriavidus sp. | reverse complement strand
TGCGGGAGTAGCTCAGTTGGTAGAGCGCAACCTTGCCAAGGTTGAGGTCGCGAGTTCGAGACTCGTCTCCCGCTCCAAATCCCAAAGGGAAGCAGCGCTTCCCTTTTTCTTTAGCAGTATTGGCATCATTAGCGGTTGTTTCCCGTTGCAAGGTGGTCGGCACGACGCCAGCGACGAATCCGGATACAATCCAGCATCGTCACCTGGCGGGGTGGCAGAGTGGTTATGCAGCGGCCTGCAAAGCCGTGTACGCCGGTTCGATTCCGACCTCCGCCTCCAGTTGCAAGCAAACGGCGCCCAATAGGGCGCCGTTTGTTTTTCCAGATCGGTTTCATCCATCACTTCGCATCGATACCTCGCATCGATACCGCGCATCGATAAGCGCGAAGATTTTGCGATTTATCTCAGACTGAACCGCGTGCCTCGCGTGTTACATTACGTCATGCCGTACGCATTCGGGACGGCGCCTGGCGTGGCAAGCCACCTCGCGTAGTCGTATTCCGATGCATTCCCCTTGCCGTGGCGTGTCGCGATTCATCGTGCGCCTGCGGTCCGCGGCCGCACTTCCCGTACCACCAGCAACCGTTCCTTGCATCCCTTCCCAGGCGACGTGCCCATGCGCGGCGTTCCGGCAGGATGGCGCGTGGGCGTAATGGTGGTGACCACGATCATCGAGACAACCGGAAAGGAACCCCTGACGCATGCAGCACGCCACCCCGCTCATCAGCACAATCGTCGGCGGTATCGTGCTGGCGTTCATCCTGGGTGCGATCGCCAACAAGTTCAAGTTGCCGCCGCTGATTGGCTACCTGTGTGCCGGTATCGTGGTGGGTCCGCACACGCCTGGCTATACCGCAGACCAGGCACTGGCGCCGGAACTGGCGGAACTTGGGGTGATCCTGCTGATGTTCGGTGTCGGGCTGCATTTCTCGATCAAGGACCTGATGGCCGTGAAGAAGATCGCGATTCCAGGCGCGATCGTGCAGATCGGCATTGCCACGGCACTGGGCATGCTGGTGGCGTGGGGCTTCGACTGGCATTGGGGGCAGGGGCTGGTCTATGGCCTGGCACTGTCGGTGGCCAGTACCGTGGTACTGCTGCGCGCGCTGCAGGAGCGCGACCTGATCGAATCGCCGCAGGGGCGCATTGCCGTGGGCTGGCTGATCGTGGAAGACCTTGCCATGGTGCTGACGCTGGTGTTGCTGCCGGCCATGGCGGGACTGCTTGGCGGTGGAGAGGGTGCCGAGGCGACCAAGCCGGCGACCATGGACGTGTTGATCGAGATCTTTGCGACGCTGGGCAAGGTAATCGCGTTCGTCGCGGTAATGCTGGTGGTCGGGCGCCGCTTTATTCCGTGGATGCTTGAGCGCATCGTCTGGACCGGTAGCCGCGAACTGTTCCGTCTTGGTGTGCTGGCTACGGCGCTGGGCGTGGCGTTCGGCGCCTATTCACTTTTCGGGGTTTCGTTCGCGCTGGGCGCTTTCTTCGCCGGCATGGTGCTTGCGGAATCCGAGTTCAGCCACCGCGCGGCCGAGGAATCGCTGCCGCTGCGCGACGCGTTTGCCGTGCTGTTCTTTGTGTCGGTCGGCATGCTGTTCGATCCGATGGTGCTGGTGAATGATCCATGGGGTGTGCTGGCGACATTGCTGATCATCGTGGTCGGCAAGTCGGTCGCGGCGCTGGGCATCGTGCGCGTATTCGGTCATAACAACCGCATCGGCCTCACCATTGCGGTCAGCCTGGCGCAGATCGGCGAGTTCTCATTCATCCTGGCCAGCCTCGGGGTCTACCTGAAGATCTTGCCCGAACGTGGACAGGCACTGATCCTGGCCGGCGCGCTGCTATCGATCCTGCTTAATCCCGTGCTGTTCCACCTGCTCGATCGCTACACGGCACGCGCCGATGGTGAAGGGCAGGGGGATCCGCAACCGGCATGACGCTCTGCACTTGTGGCGCTGTCACTCAGGTCTGCAGCTTGGGGCGGCACCACGCAGGTATTCGGTGAACGCAAGCAGTCCCTGCGTCGGAAACTTGTCCTGATGGACGACCAGTTGCAGCGGACGAATCACGCGCGGCAGGCCGGTACGCAGAACCACCAGCAGCCCGCGCTCGATCTCGTCGCGTACGACATGCAATGACAGGCAACTGACGCCGAACCCACTCATTACCGCGCGCTTGATGGCTTCGGCGTTGCCCAGTTCCAGCGCGAAACGCAGCCCGCCGAGTTCCGGTACCAGACGTGCTTCGATGATTTCGCGCGTGCCGGATCCCGGTTCACGGACGATCCAGTCCGCATCGCGCAGCATCTCATGCAGTGTTTCGGGACGGTCCGCGGCCTTTGCCAGCGGATGGGCGGGGCCAACGATCACCACCATTTCATCGTCGCACCAGTGCATGCTGCGCAAATCGCGCTCATGGCTGGTGCCTTCGATCAGTCCGATATCGACCTCGAACTTCATCAGGGCGTGCAACACGTCCTGTGTATTGCCGATCCGCAGGTCAAGATTGCAGGGCCCGCTCTGCGCATTGCGGAAACCAGCCAGTAGCGCGGGCAGGATATAGCTGCCAATCGTGTTACTTGCGGCGATGCGCAATTCCACGCCACCTTCGGAGGCAAAGCGTTCAAGTTCATGGGCCTGGTCCAGCAGCGACAGGGCCCTTGGGAAAAACTGGCGGCCCGCCTCATTGATCGCCAGGCGCCGCGCCACCCGGTCGAACAGTGCGCCGTTCAACGCGCGCTCGAGTTCGGCCAGCGATGCGCTGACCGCCGATTGGGACATGGCCAGGGAGTCGGCTGCAGCAATGGTGCTGCCATGCTGGGCAATGGATACGAATACCTGCAACTGGCGCAAGGTCAGGCGAAGCGGACGCTGGTCCATGATCTATCGATATATGCGATTAGGCATAACGATATTACCCGTTTTACTGGTTATCGGCTGGTGCGTACGCTTCAAGGCATCGATCAAAACACAGTCGCTGCCATGTCCACGACACCTGCTTCCACCTCCATTCCAGTTGCGATTGCCCCCTCGGCGCTGAATTTGTGGCGTAAGCGCATTCTGACGCTGATTCCGCTCGGAGCCATTGCGTGGCTGGCGCAGGTCCTGGCCGATCACCCGGCGATCTCCAAATACGGCTTGTCTGCGCTAACGCTGGCGATGTTTGCCGGCATGATTGCGGCCAACACCATGCCAAAGCACTGGCTGACCCCGCTGGCCCCCGGCATGCAGGTGGCACGCCACCACATGCTCCGGCTCGGCGTGGCGCTGTATGGCTTGCGCCTCACGTTCGGCGCGATTGCCGCACTGGGTGTTGGTGGGGTGGTGGTGCCGCTGGCGATGCTGGTGGCCACGCTGCTGTTCGGTACCTGGGTGGGCTCATCGTTCTTCGGCCTGAGCCGTCGCGAGGCCATCCTGGTCAGCGCAGGCAGCGCGGTATGTGGTGCGGCGGCGGCCATCGCCGTGTCATCGGTGGTGCGCACCGACGATCGGCAGACGGCTGTTGCCGTGGCCACTGTGGTGCTGTTCGGCACGGTCGGGATGCTGTTGTATCCGTGGATCTATGAGCTTGCGACGCAGCACTGGCATCTGGCCGTGAGCGAGCGGGCATTCGGTATCTTTACTGGCGCCACGCTGCATGAGGTGGCCCAGGTCATCGCATCGGGCAAGATGGTCAGCGATGCCACTGCCGATGCCGCCGTGGTGGCCAAGATGGTGCGTGTGCTGGCGCTGGGTCCGCTGCTGCTGGTCATGGCGCTGTGGCCGCGCACCAGCTGGTCGCAAGAAGCGGGCGGCTCGCGTAACCTGCGTAGCCTGCTGCGTTCGGTGCCGTGGTTTGCCGTGGGTTTCGTGGCGGTGATGGCGCTGAACTCGGCTGCCATGGTGCCGTCGGAATGGAAGCCTGCGCTGATCGCACTCGACAACTGGATGCTGGCTTGCGCAATGCTCGCCATCGGCCTGCACACCCGCATTGGCGACCTGCTGCGCGCCGGCCGCAAGCCGCTGGCCCTGGCAGGTGTGCTGTTTGTGTTCCTGATGGTGTTGGGCGCGGCGCTCTGCGCGATCCTGGTGTAACTTGCCAGGGCGGCAGGGCAGGGAGGCGAAGAAAGTTTGCTGGTGCGGCCGACGGGACTCGAACCCGTAAGCCCGGAAAGGCGGCAGATTTTAAGTCTGCTGAGTCTACCAATTTCTCCACGGCCGCACGGCAAGCCCGGTATTGTGGTGGTTACGCCCGCCAGACGCAAGCCGAATGGTTCGCGCCATATGTGATCCCTCTGTTACCGCCGGTAACAATGTCGATACCTCCGTTTCACCTGGAAATTCGCGACCTCGTACAATAGCAAGCATCAGGATTCTTCCTAACTGCAAGAGGCACGATCATGAAACGTTGGTTGTTCGCAGCATTCGGTGTAGCCGCCGCGCTGGTGTCGGGCGCCGCTATGGCGCGTGTGAACGTCGACGTGGCGATCGGCGTGCCAGGTGTGGTGGTGGGTGGTCCCGCCTACTATCCGCCTGCACCGGCCTACTATGCGCCGCCGCCTCCGGTGGTGGTGGCACCTGCTCCGGTCTACTATGGTCCGCCGCCAGTGGTGGTGCGTCCGGCCCCCGTGTACTACGGCGCGCCGCGTTACTACGGGGGTGGTCCGGGTTACTACTACGGTCCGGGTTGGCGCGGGCATGGTTACTACGGCCGCGGGTATGACCGAGGGTATGGTCATGGGCACGGACACGGTCATCGTTAAAGTTTCGCAGGCCTGAAGGTCGTTGAAAGGTAATTGTCAGGAAAAGCCCCTTATTGGGGCTTTTTCTTTTTCTATGTGCGGGTTTGCGTGCCTACGGTAATGCTTTTTCCGCAAAACGATGGTTGAAGATTGCGTGTGTTGGTTCCCCAAACAAATCGTCGCTCAAAGTTTTTGATCTGACCGATGAACCAAACTGGATTTCCAACCTAGGGTTTCCCCCTAAACTGCCTAGTGTGACGTCGCTCTCACAGCATCGCCTCCCACGATATCCATTGCCTGAGGAGCGCGGCGCCCGTCGTCAAACACAATAAGGGGATTCACATGACTTTGAAACAACGCATCGCGGCCATCGCCGCATTGGGTGCACTCGGGGCGCTGTCTGCATCGGCTTTCGCGGCTCCGGTCAAATCCGATATCTATAGTGGCGGCCAACGTGTCACGGATTCGCGTGACGTCTACACCGACGGGGCACGCGTGACGGATTCGCGCGACGTCTACACCGACGGTGCTCGCGTCACGGATTCGCGTGATGTCTACTCGGATGGCGCGCGCGTCAACGACCGTCGCGACTCCTTTTCGGATGGGGCCTGATCCCCTGGGATTTCGACTGGTTGCCATCATGGAGAAGGCCCGCCGTAGTGCGGGCCTTTTGCTTTGCTTTGAGTCGTCAAGCCTCGCGAACGTTAAGCACCTTGAACTTCGCTGAGGTCCTGGCTCGCCATTTCAGGCACGTGTGGGGCGATATACTACGACCTCAACCCTGAACCGATGGAGAGAGGTATGCAGCAAAAAACCGTACTGACGGCAGATGACGTGAAGCAGGTGCTGGTGGCTGCCGAGGCAGAAGCCAAGGCAAACAACTGGGCCGTCACGATTGTTGTCGTTGATGACGGTGGTCATCCGCTCGGCATGCAGCGCCTGGATGGCGTGGCCCCGATCTCGGCCTACATCGCCACGGAAAAGGCGCGCACCGCTTCGCTGGGCCGCCGCGAGTCCAAGATTTACGAAGACATGATCAACAACGGCCGCTATTCGTTCATGACGGCGCCGGTGCTGCACGGCATGCTCGAAGGTGGCGTGCCTATCGTCGTGAACAACCAGGTAGTAGGCGCGGTGGGCGTGTCGGGCGTGAAGTCGACCGAAGATGTGCAGATCGCACGCGCCGGCATCGCCGCGCTGGGTATCTGATCGTCCGCGTGTTTCGCGACGCGCAGAGAAAGTAGAAAGCCCCGCAGGCGCAACGCCTGCGGGGCTGAATAAAAAATGGCATGGCTGGCATCGGCCAGTAAGGCAGGCACGTTCAAGGTGCTTGCCGCATGGTTGAATCCGATCGTCTGGCTACTGCCTAACACCCGTAGAGGGTGGTCCCCACAAAAGTCTTTACAGGTCTGACCGGGTCAGTGTGCTCTCACTTGGTCAGGATCAGCTTGCCATAGCGCGTCACGCGCAGCGTGTACACGTCGCCGTTATGCAGGATCGGCAGGGTCGTGGCGCCTTGCATGATGGCTTCCAGCGGCACGGCCGGGGTCTTGCTGTCATCGGCCGGGGTTTGGCGCATCAGCGCTTCAAGGCGGGCGGGCAGGGCAGCGACCACCGACTTGACGGATTCCAGGGCCGAGGCAGGCGCCGACGAAGCCGACGACTCGCGGCGGGCCTGCGGGGCAACCTCCACGCGGCGCAGGGACAGGCGGCGGCGCGTGACTTCACGCGGTTGCGACAGCGGCAGGCTCAGGGTGCTCATGGTCTTCTCCGTTCGAAGTAGTTCGAGGTAATTCACGAGGTAGCTCGCGAAGTAGCTTGAAATATGCGATGCAATCGAAAGATCCAGCGTTGCGGATCACAGTGGAAAGGATCTTAAATGAGAACCGTTATCATTACAAGCGTCATCGCATGAAGTTACATCTACATTTGATTTCGCACAGATATGTACATGTCTGAAGCGATGCCGAGGAGCTGGAGCAGATTCGCCGGACAATAAAAAAGGGCACCGCATGGGTGCCCTTCCTGGTTCCTGGCATCGCTCGGATGCAGGATCAATGCTTGGGTTCGGTAATGAAACCGATCTTGCCCAGGCCGCCGTGCTGCGCGGCGGCCATGACCTCGGCCACGCGCTCGTAGCGGACATCGCGGTCCGCACGCAGGTGCAGCTCAGGCTGCGGCTCCTGTTGGGCGGCTTCCGCAATGCGTTGCTCCAGCTGTGGCTGGTCGACCTCTTGCTGGTTCCAGAACACCTTGCCTTGCGCATCCACCGAGACGTTGATGCTTTGCGGCTTGGTGTCGTTGGGCTGGTTGGTCGCGCGCGGCAAGTCGATCTTGACCGCGTGATTGATGACGGGAATCGTGATGATGAAGATGATCAGCAGCACCAGCATGACGTCTACCAGCGGCGTCATGTTGATCTCGCTCATCACCTCGTCATCGTCTCCTTCGAGCGTGCCGAATGCCATGATGCTTTTCCTTCAGGCGCCAGAAAGCGGCGCTTAGTTCTTGACTGCCAGGCGCATCGACGAGTCGTCGGCTGCGCGGTTGGCGGAGGTCGGGCGCACGCGCGCGCCGGTCACGAAGTAGGCGTGCAGGTCATGGGCAAAGCGGTTCAGCTTGTTGATCACGCCCTTGTTGCCGCGGCTCAGGGCGTTGTAGCCCAGCACGGCCGGGATCGCGACGGCCAGGCCGAAGGCGGTCATGATCAGTGCCTCGCCCACCGGGCCAGCCACCTTGTCGATGGTCGGCACGCCCGAGGCGCCAATGCCGATCAGTGCGTGATAGATGCCCCACACGGTGCCGAACAGGCCGACGAACGGTGCGGTCGAGCCCACCGATGCCAACACGGCCAGGCCCGATTGCATGCGGGAAACGGCTTCGTCGATCGCGCTCTTGAGCGAGCGCGTCAGCCAGTCCGAGATGTCCAGCGCGTCATGCAGCTGCGGCTGGCTGGCGCGGTGGTGCTGGGCGGCTTCCTTGCCGGTGACGGCCAGCGTGCGGAACGGGTTGGCATCGCTGGAGCCGAGCGTGTCGAGCGCGTGGTCGAAGTCGTCCGAGTGCCAGAAACGCTTTTCAGCGCCGTGTGCCATTTTCTTGAGGCGAACCAGATCCCACGCCTTGGTGAGAATCACGATCCACGACAGCAGCGACATGATCAGCAGAATGATGGCGGTCGCGCGCATGACGAAATCGCCTTGCGACCAGAGGTGGGAGAGTCCGAGGTCCTGCATGGTGGTTCCTGAAAGTGTCAGTGTTTAAATGTATCGGAAAGATCCGGGGTAGTCAGTTCAGCTCGAATTTGATCGGTTGCTGCGCGGTCGCGGCCAGGGCGCGGCCGTTTTCCATATAGGGCTTGCAGCGAATGGCCTTGGCGGCAGTGACTGCAGCCTCGTCCAGGCGATCCGAACCACTGGTCTTCGAGACCACGGCCTTGATGACCTTGCCGGTATCGTCGAAATTGAGTCGGACCACCGTGGTTCCGGTCTCGCCCATACGCTGCGACTGGCGCGGATAGACCGGTTGCGGGCTCGAGCATGCCATCTCGCCAATTCCGACCGCGCGCGGCGCGGCGTTGGAAGGCGGCGGCGGTGCCGGCGGTTCCGGAGCCGGTGGGGCAGGGGGCTGTCTCTTATACACATCTCCGAGCCCACGAGACTGCAGCTAATCTC
>CAUUBQ010000129.1:0-8754 GCA_963543405.1 uncultured Cupriavidus sp. | reverse complement strand
TTTTCTCTGCCGGTCAGCGCTGAAAAACCTCTCCAACCCTGCCCACTGCTGCCCCTCAACCCTTGTCGCCGCTGCGTTTGCAGAGCGCTTTGTGTTGCGAGGGAGCGAATATTAGGCCTGATCCTCATGCTTTGCAACACGTATGTCATGAACACGTGCTGTGAATGCTTTTAAAAAGCTACCAAACCCTTGATCGCAAAGGAAAATCGGGCTGAAAATTAATTTTCAGCCCGACAAATGCCCCCGCATGCTCCTCGGGTATTTCCCAATCAAGTTTTACTGATGCTTGAAATTGGGTGCACGTTTCTCCACAAATGCGGCCATGCCTTCCTTCTGGTCTTCGGTAGCAAAGGTCGAGTGGAAGAGTCGTCGCTCGAAATGCACCCCTTCATTCAGAGTCGTCTCATAGGCAGCGTTGACCGACTCCTTGATCATCATGACCACGGGCAGCGAGTAGCCCGCAATGGTCTCGGCCGCGGCAAGGGCTTCGTCGACCAGCTTGTCAGCCGGTACCACGCGTGACACCAGGCCGGCGCGTTCGGCTTCCGCCGCATCCATCATGCGAGCGGTCAGGCACAGGTCCATGGCCTTGGCTTTCGATACGGCGCGCGGCAGGCGCTGGGTGCCGCCTGCGCCAGGCATCGTGCCGAGCTTGACCTCGGGCTGGCCGAACTTGGCGCTGTCCGCCGCAATGACGATATCGCACATCATCGCCAGTTCGCAGCCGCCGCCCAGCGCGTAGCCAGCAACCGCCGCGATCACCGGCTTGCGGATCCGGCGGATGGTCTCCCAGTTCCGGGTGATGTAGTCGCCCTTATAGACATCCATATAGGAGTACTTCGCCATCATGGAGATGTCGGCACCGGCCGCAAAAGCGCGCTCGCTTCCGGTAATCACGATGCAACCGATCGCCTCATCCTGGTCGAAGGCCACCAGCGCGGCGCCCAGCTCATCCATCAGCGCGTCATTGAGTGCGTTCAGGGCCTTGGGCCGATTGAGGGTCACCAGCCCAACCCGGCCGCGCGTCTCAACCATGATGTTCTCGTACGACATGTCTTCTCCTTGCGATGAATGGGTTCTGTCTCGTAGTCAGCGGATCGATACTCGCCCGCCTTCGTGACAGCGGTCAAGGCACCGTACCGCCAGGCAGGCGGCCATGCCAAAAACCGATCCACCCCAAGCCAATCCATATCGAAGTACGCCTATGCGTCGAGCGAATTGGGCGCGCTCATTCCGGCACCACTCCGGCGGCGCGGATGATCTTGCCCCACTTGGCAACTTCCGCATGCTGGAACGCCGTAAATGCGGCCGAGGTCTTGCCCTCGGGCTCCACGCCCAGCGTGCGCAGCCGTTGCTGCACGGCCGGCGTTGCCACGACGGCGGCAATTTCGCTACCCAGCCGGTCGACGATCGGCTTGGGTGTGCCGGCCGGCGCGAAGATGCCCTGCCACGACTGCATTTCGAAACCCTTGAGCCCCTGGTCGGCCAGCGGACGCACGCCAGGCAGACCCGGCAGCGCGTGGGTCGACGTCACGCCGATGGCGCGCACGCGCTTGCCGTCGAGCATCGGCTTGGCGGCCGCCACGGTTTCGAACACCAGGTCGATCTGGCCGCCAATCAGGTCAGTCATTGCGGATGCGCCGCCCTTGTACGAAATCTGCTGCAGTTGCGTACCGGTGATGCTCTGGAACAACTGGCCCGACAGTTGCTGCGAGCTACCCGGCCCAGCGGTGCCGAACGTCAGGCCATTCGGCTTGGCCTTGAGTGCCGCAACGATCTGATCGACCGACTGATACTTGCTGTCATTGGCCACTACCAGCACGTTGCTGACCGTGCCGACCAGGTTGACGGGCACGAAGTCCTTGACCGGGTCATAGCCCAGCTTCTTGTAGAAGAACGGATTGACCGCGTGCGTGGTGATGGTTCCGCCCATGATCGTGTAGCCATCGGGTTCGGCACGCGCCACGGCCTGGCTGCCGAGAATGCCCGACACGCCCGGCTTGTTCTCGATGACAACGGGCTGGCCAAGACGCTGTGACAAGCCTTCGGCCACGATCCGCGCGGTGGCATCGGAGACCCCGCCCGGCGAAAACGGCACCACATACTTGATAGGCTTGCTGGGCCAGGTATCGGCCGCCGCGGAAAACGCCAGCGAAAGTCCGGCAAGCACGACACCGGCGCGCATGGCGCACCGAAGCACTGATTTCATGGTTTGTCTCCAGTTCAATTCTTATGGTGAGCCGGCGCTGGCGTCAGTAGCGCAGCCCTGCGGACGATGCATCCGCTGACGTCTCGCGCCCTGCTTGCGCGGCCTGCCGGAAAGCCTGTGTGATCAGGCTGGTGGCCACGGTAGCGAAATAGCGCGCGCCGAACTGACCGTATTCGCGTTCGTCTTCAGGTGTCAGCGCGATGATGCCGGCGCACTTGCCAGCGCCGTGCACCGCACGCAGCGCCTGTTCGATCGCGGCGGCAACGGCCGGCGCTTTCCAGTTGTTGCCGTAGCCCATTGCGTGGGCCAGGTCGTTGGGTCCCACGAACACCGCGTCCACGCCATCCACCGCAGCAATGGCGGCCGCGTTGGCCACCCCCAGCGGGGTCTCGATCATTGCGATCAGGGCCACGCCCTGGTTGCTGCGCGTGGTATGCGCAGCGCCCGGAAACGCGCCATAGCCCGCGGCGCGGCCGCTGAACGCGCTGCCCCGCCGCCCCACGCCGGGATAACGCACACGCTGGACCAACTCGCGCGCATCGTCGGCCGTCTCGATCATCGGCACTTGCACGCCGCTGGCGCCCATGTCCAGCACGCGCGGAATGTCTTCGAGGAAGCAGCGCACCACGGGCACGATCCCGCTCGCGCGCGCCGCACGCAGCATGTGCTCGGTGGTTTCAAAATCCGCCGCGCCGTGTTCGTTGTCGATGATGACGAACGTGAATCCCGCGTACGCGCACATCTCGACGATGGCAGGGCTGGGCAGCGCGGTGAAGATGCCACGCAGGGGCTCGCCGCTGCGCAGCAGGTCCGGCAGGCGATTGTCGATGGGATGCTGGATGGTCATGTGTCTCGCGGATTTTTCGTCGGCCCGACACCTTGGCGGTCAGGTGAAGACATTCTGGTTACCAGCGAGTTATATTTCCAATACTACTTTTATATCGAATTTATACAGATCCTGTATATGTATAGCCCACTCGAACTGCGTGTACTGTCGTCGTTCCTGGTATTGGCCGACGAACTCAATTTCACGCGCGCCGCACGGCGCCTGAACATGACCCAGCCGCCCTTGAGCCTGCAGATCAAGCAGCTCGAGGCCCAGGTTGGCGCGCAACTGTTCGAGCGCACCAAGCGCAGCGTGCGCCTGACGCCGGCGGGCCAGGTGCTGCGCGCCGAGGCCGAGAAACTGTTCGATATCGAGCATCGCGCGCGGCAGATGGTCGGCCAGGCTGGCCGCGGCGAGGATGTGGGTCATCTCGGCATCGGCCTGACCGCGATCTCGGCCGTGGAACTGGTGCCGGACATGCTCCGGCGCTTTTCGGCGCGCCTGCCCGGCGTCCTCTATTCGCTGCGCGAAACCAGCTCGGAAGCGATGATCCAGTCGCTGCTGCGCAATGAGCTCGATGTGGCGATCCTGCGTCCGCCAGTCACCGATCCGCGACTGCAGGCCCGGCGGCTGATGTCCGAACCCTATGTGCTGGCCGTGCCGGAACACCATCCCCTGGCAACACGCCCGAAGGTTCAGGCGCGCGACCTGCATGGCGAAAGCCTGGCCACGCTGGAGCGGCGCTTCGGCCAATACACGCACGACCTGATGATGACGTGGCTGGCCGAGCACAATGTGGTGCCGGCCCGCATGCACGACGGCGCCCGCCATCATGCGGTGATGTCGCTGGTGGCTGCCGGTATCGCCGTGGCGCTGGTCCCGGCTTCGGCCGCGGCACAGCCGGTCAAGGGCGTGGTCTTTCGCCGGCTGGCCGACCGCGATGTTCCCGCGCTGGAACTATGGGTAGCCTTCCACAAGGAAATCGGCAACCCGATGACGCTGCCGTTCGTGGAACAGGCGCTGGAAAGCTCGGCGAGCTACAAGGTCGATGCGGCCTGCTTTGCAACCGCGGGATAGGCGCGCGACGGGTATTGCGCCCTGCCACCATCCCGACTAATATTGCCCGACCGACTGGTCGGTTAATTTAAAGCTCCGCACGCACTCTTCTATCTACAATGGCCGTGCGACCTATCCACCGACCCAGAGAGAAACATATGGCGCAGGAGACAACCATGCCCCCAACCCCGGCGCACGCCCATGCACGCGCCAGTCTCGAATCCGGCCCCATCCTGCTGCGCTGGCAAGGCGACGTGGCCGTGGTTACGCTCAACCGTCCCGACAAGCTCAACAGCTTTACGCGCGACATGCACCGCGCACTGGTCCAGGCGCTGGATCACGTGGAAAGTGGCGGTGCCCGCGCCTTGCTGCTGACTGGTGCGGGTCGTGGCTTCTGCGCCGGCCAGGACCTGGCTGATCTCGATTTCACACCGGGCAACGCCACCGATCTCGGCGAACTGATCGATACCTGGTTCAACCCGCTGGTACGCCGCCTGCAAGCCCTGCCGCTGCCGGTGATCGCGGCGGTCAATGGCACGGCCGCAGGTGCCGGCGCCAACCTGGCGCTGGCCTGCGACATGGTGCTGGCAGCGAAGTCGGCGAGTTTTATCCAGGCATTCGTCAAGATTGGCCTGGTGCCCGATTCCGGCGGCACATGGCTGCTTCCCAAGCGGCTTGGCATGGCGCGCGCGATGGGTCTGGCGATGACGGGCGACAAGCTCAGCGCGGAGGAGGCCGAGAAATGGGGCCTGATCTGGGAAGCCATGGACGATCCGCTGCTGCCTGAACAGGCCATGGCGCTGGCCACGCATCTGGCGGCACAGCCCACGCGCGCATTGGCGGCCATCAAGCAGTCCATGCACGCCAGCGCCACGAACACCTTCGGTGCACAGCTCGATCTTGAACGCGACCTGCAACGCCGGCTCGGCAATTCGCACGACTACACCGAGGGCGTGAACGCCTTTCTCGAAAAGCGCGCGCCCCGCTTTACCGGCGCCTGATTGCCGTTCCCCGCGAAGGAGACCCGCTTGACCCAAGATCCCCAGGCACTGGCCGAGGCCACCGCCAAGGCCATGTACGAAACCGATGCCTGCAGCCGCTGGCTGGGCATGGTCATCGAAGAGACGCGCCCCGGTTATGCGCGCTTGTCGATGCCGGTACGCCCCGAATTCCTGAATGGCCATGCGATCTGCCATGGTGGCCTGATGTTCACGCTGGCGGACTCGGCCTTTGCGTTCGCCTGCAACAGCCACAATATCAATACCGTGGCAGCAGGCTGCACTATCGAATTCCTGCGCCCCGTGCATGGTGGCGATGTGCTGACCGCCGAGGCCGTGGAACAGATCCTGTCGGGCCGCCACGGCGTCTATGACATCAAGGTGACCAATCGTGCCGGCGAACCCGTGGCCATGTTTCGCGGCAAGTCGGCCCAGATCAAGGGGCATGTGATTCCAGCCACCGAGGCCTGACGCCAGACGCCCGACGCAATGCCGTACCCTGCGCCAACGTAGCGCAACCGTTCCCGAACGTGGAGACATACATGAGTACGCGCCTCACCGATCTGCCCCTGGAGCCGATCGAGACCGCCAGCCGGCAGGCCCTCCAGGCCCTGCAGCTCGAACGCCTGCAGTGGTCGCTGCGCCATGCCTACGACAACTCGCCGGTCTACCGCCGCAAGTTCGACGAGGCCGGTGTGCATCCCGACCAGATCAAGTCACTGGCCGACCTGGCGCGCTTTCCGTTCACGACCAAGCAGGACCTGCGCGACAACTATCCGTTTGGCATGTTCGCCGTGCCGCAGGACCGCATCGCGCGCGTGCATGCGTCTTCGGGCACCACCGGCAAGCCCACCGTGGTCGGCTATACGCTGCGCGACATCGATACCTGGGCCACGGTCATGGCGCGCTCGATCCGGGCCTCGGGCGCGCGGCACGGCGACAAGGTCCACATCAGCTATGGCTACGGACTCTTCACGGGCGGCCTTGGCGCGCACTACGGCGTGGAGAAAGCCGGCCTGACCGCGATACCGTTCGGTGGCGGGCAAACCGAGCGGCAGGTCCAGCTGATCCAGGACTTCCGCCCCGAGATCATCATGGTGACGCCCAGCTATATGCTGGCCATTGCCGACGAGCTCGAACGGCAGGGCATCGACCCGGCCTCGACATCGCTGCGCATCGGCATCTTCGGCGCCGAACCTTGGACGCCGGAAATGCGATTGGCCATCGAAAAGCGCATGGCAATCTCGGCGGTCGACATCTATGGGCTATCGGAGGTAATGGGCCCGGGCGTGGCCAACGAGTGCGCCGAAACCAAGGACGGCCCGACCATCTGGGAAGACCACTTCTACCCGGAGATCATCGATCCCGATACTGGCGAGGTACTGCCTGACGGCCAATTCGGCGAGCTCGTCTTCACGTCGCTGACCAAGGAAGCAATGCCCGTGGTGCGTTATCGCACGCGCGACCTCACGCGCCTGTTGCCGGGCACCGCGCGCGCCGCCTTCCGTCGCATGGAAAAGATCACTGGCCGCACCGACGACATGATGATCGTGCGTGGCGTGAACGTGTTTCCGTCACAGATCGAGGAACTGATCCTGAAGCATGGCGAGCTGGCGCCGCACTATCAATGCGTGCTGAACAAGGAAGGACCGCTCGACACGCTGACCGTGCGCGTCGAATGCGCGCATGGCGCCGATCCATCGATCGCCGGCCGGGCGCAAGCGCTGCTCGCGCAAGACATCAAGTCCTACATCGGTGTCTCGGCAGGTATCGAGATCCTGCCCGAAGGGGGCGTTGAACGATCGGTAGGCAAGGCGCGCCGCATCGTCGACAACCGGCCGCGCTAGCACTACGACGCCTGCGCCAGCCGACGTGAATGGCGCGGGTTTTCATCGCGCTTGTACCCCAGCCGCCTGGCCAGCTTGTGCAGGTTGCTGGCGTCCACGCCAAGCTGGCGGGCGGCCTGCGCCCAATTGCCGTGCTGCGCCAGCAGCGCCTGTTCGATGCAACGGCGCTGGCATGAATCGACGGCATCCCGTAGCGTTGGCGCCGCAGCCGTTGCCACATCCACCACCGCGGGCTCGCAAGGCAGGTCGCCGGGCGTGACCAGCCCGTCCAGATCAATCAGGTCGGCAAACAAGTCGGCAAACAGGTCGGCATCGAGCGTCACGATGTCATTGCGGCTGGCGCCACGGCTCACGAGCTTCAGTGCCGCACGGCTGATCACGTGTTCGAGTTCGCGCACATTGCCCGGCCACGGATAGCGGCGCAATGCGTCCTGCGCCGCAGCGGACAACCGCAAGCTACGCAAGCCCAGCCGCGCACGATTCAGTTCGAGGAAATGACCGGCCAGCAGCAACACATCGTTGTCGCGCTCACGCAAAGGCGGAATCGGAATCGGATAGACGGACAGACGGTGATACAGATCGGCCCGGAACGATCCGTCACGCACGTGTTCGCGCAGACGCCGATTGGTAGCGGCGATCACGCGCACATCGACGCGACGCGGGCGATCCGAGCCCAGCCGCTGGATCTCGCCGTTCTGCAGCGTGCGCAAGAGCTTCGCCTGGATCGACAGCGGCAGCTCACCCACTTCATCGAGGAACAGCGTGCCGCCATCGGCAGCCTCGAAACGCCCGGGCCGCTCGCCGGTAGCGCCCGAGAACGCGCCGCGTGCATGACCGAATAATTCGCTTTCGGCCAGCGATTCCGGCAACGCCGCGCAGTTCACATGGATCAATGGCCGGTTACGTCGGCGCGACAACCGATGCAACCGATGTGCGAACAACTCCTTGCCCACGCCGGTTTCGCCGAGCAGCAATACCGGAAGGTCTGAATCGGCAACCACGCGCAGTTCGTGCAGCAGATGGCCAATGGCTTCGCTCTGGCCGATGATTTCGCCTTCGTCACGCCCCCCGTCGCCAGCAGGCTCGTCGATGCGCCCCTGGCGTAGCGCGCGGATCTCGGCCTCCAGCCGTGACACGCGGATCGCGGATTCGATAACCGGCGTCAGCCGCTGCAATGCATCCTGCGCGGCCTCGGTGAACGTGCCCACCTGCAGCGCGTCGAGCGTCAGTACTCCCCAGGACTTGCCTTCCATCTCCAGGCTGATGCCCATGCAATCGTGCACCGGCAGCGGCTCGCCCACATGCGCGTCGATCAGCCCGTCATAGGGGTCCGGCAACGCGCTGTCGTGATGGAAACAGGTAACGCCACGCCGCGCCAGAATGGCCGCCAGACGTGGATGCAAACCAACCGCGAAGCGGCGCCCCAGCGCGTCGCGTACCAGCCCATCCACAGCCACCGGGCGCAGATGGTCTTCCTCAAGGTGCAGCAACGCCACGGCGCCGCAACGGAAATGCGCGCGCAGGCTGCCCACCAGCCGCTGCATGCGTACCGCTTGCGGCAGATCCGCGCTTAGGTCGGCCAACAGTAGGTTGGCCAAAAGAAGTTCGGCAATCATGGTCAAAAACACCCTCGTGCGGTTGGATTCACCATGGCCGGCGGCGGTTCAAATCACCCTGCCGAAAGGTAAATCATTGAATCTTTAAAGATTTCTGTCAGGCACAAGAATCGCACAGGAAACGCATGCATTTATTGAGAAGGAGCAAATCATGAGCATGCAAAACCAGTTGCCTACTGACGAACTGATCAGTTTTATCCTG
>CAUUBQ010000128.1:0-8817 GCA_963543405.1 uncultured Cupriavidus sp. | reverse complement strand
GGCCTTGCACGTCGGGGCCCCGCTTGAACTCGTACCGGTTCTGCGGATACAGGTCGCCCAAGCATGCCGCCAAGGTGCAGACGATCATCGCCACGCAGGACCGACGATTGCGCCACGTCTTCCCCACCTTGCAGCATCCAGGCCGAGCTATCGACGCTGAGCGTGGCCGTGAATGCAATCAGGCCGAGGTTAGTCACGGTATCGCCAACCTGTGAGTCGGCAGGGATCTTCCAACTGCTGGCACCATCGATTGCAACGTTGTTGATGTTCAACGCGGCACCGGTCCATTGTGAACCGGTCTGCAGGTTGATGTTCGCAACGCTGGCTGGCCCCGCACTGGCGGCACCGGTCAGGATACCGCCCGACGATGCGGTCAGGTTGATCGAAGTCACCGGCGTGCCTGCCGCATCGTAGGCATGCAGCAGCCGCGCACCGCCCGACACCGTCCCGCCGTCGATATTGACCACCAGAGGTCCGCCGGCTGCCGCGATGGCCACGCCCTGTTCACTGAGCAGGCTGCTGCCGGACATCCGCATGACAATGGTATTGGTCGCCGAAAATTTCGCAAGATCAGGCCACCAGTACTGCCAACGCCCGTCACATCCGATTGCGACAACTCGATCACCGGGTTCGAGCCCCCAGCCACATCGCCGCCCGCAATCATGAGCGTCATAGTGACGCCACAATAAAGTCGCGTAGCCACTGATGCGCGGGATCACGATGCAATCGCTCGTGCCACAGCATCGACATCTCGTATCCGGGCACGTCCACCGGCGCGTCCACCACCTGCAGCGCGGCGTTTCCGCGCACCAACCGCTCCGGCAGCATGGCCACGAGGTCGGTACTGGCCACCACCGAAGCCACGTAGAGAAAGTGTGGCACTGACAATGCCACGCGGCGTGACAACCCCACTGCTGCCAACGCTTCATCGGTGACGCCGAAGAAGTTGCCGCCATCGGGCGACACGATCACGTGTTCGAGCGCGCAGAACTGGGCCAGCGTTGGCTTGCGCCTGAGCCGAGGATGACCGGCGCGCCCCACCAGCACATAGCGCTCGGCAAACAACGCGGTGCGGTGCAAGCCTTCCGGGGAATCGTCGGTGGTGTGAAAAGCCAGGTCGATCTCGCCCTGCTCCGCCTGCCGGACCAGCCGCGCCGGCACCATTTCCACCACCGCCACGCGGGTGGCGGGTGCGGACTGACGCAGCGGAGCCAGCGCCGGCAACAACACCGTCGACTCGCTGTAGTCGGTTGCGGCAATGCGCCACGTATTGGTGGCTAACGCGGGATCGAACGGACTTTCCGGCGAAACCGCACGCTCCAGTGCCGCCAGCGCTTCACGCAATGGTTCGCGCAACGTTTCGGCACGTGCGGTGGGGCGCATGCCACGTGGACCCGGCAATAGCAGCGGATCATCAAAGATCTCGCGCAACCGGGCCAGATGTACGCTCACCGATGGTTGGGAATAATGCAAGCGCTCGGCCGCACGCGTGACGTTGTGTTCCGACAGCAGCACATCCAGCGTAACCAGCAGGTTCAGATCGAGCCGACGCAAATTAGTCATGGCAATACCTGGCATCTTGGATATTCATTTCCAATATACCTGACGCAGCCCTATCCTGCCTTCATCTACCCATTACTGGAAGGCTGTCATGAACGTACTGATTGTTTACGCCCACCCCGAGCCTCAGTCGCTGAACGGCTCGCTCAGGGAATTTGCGGTGAAACGGCTGGAAGCAGCCGGGCACCGGGTGCAGGTTTCGGATCTCTACGCGATGCAATGGAAGGCACCGCTCGATGCCGGCGATACGCTGGCGCGGCGGCCGGACGCGCCACCAGATGCGCCATTTCATCCGTCGCTGGATTCAAAGCACGCGTTCGAGAACGGCATGCAGAGTCCCGACATCGCGCTCGAACAGGAAAAGCTGCGCTGGGCCGATGCCGTGATCCTGCAGTTTCCGCTCTGGTGGTTCTCGATGCCGGCCATCCTCAAGGGCTGGGTCGAGCGCGTCTATGCCTATGGCTTTGCCTACGGTGTGGGCGAGCACTCTGACGCGCGCTGGGGCAATCGCTACGGCGAAGGTACCCTGGCCGGCAAGCGCGCGATGCTGATGGTAACCACCGGTGGGTGGGAATCGCACTACAGCGCGCGCGGCATCAACGGGCCGATGGATGACATCCTGTTCCCAATCCACCACGGCATCCTTTACTACCCGGGTTTCGACGTGCTGCCGCCCTTCCTGGTCTACCGCACCAGCAAGATCGACGCAACGCGCTACCAGGAGACTACCGAGGCCCTCGGCGAACGTCTCGACGCACTATTCACTACCGCGCCGATTGCCTGGCATCCACAGAACAGCGGCGCCTACGACATTCCGGCTCTGACATTGAAGCCAGCCGTGTCACCAGGGCAAACCGGCTTTGCAGCCCACCTGGCCAGCGTTGACTAAGCCTGGGCGATATGCGGCTCGCGCGCCAGGTTCCGGTAGTAGCGCGTATGGCGATACAGCCCGTAAAGGCTGGTCGCCGTAAAGCCAAGCTGCTGGACGAACAGCCCATAGGTACCGGTCACCAGCGCAAATGCGCTCCATACGAGGTTCGAGCACAGATACGCAATCCACCCCCAGCGCGACGCGCGGTTATGCAACGCGACGAGGAACGACCCGCTCATCGCCAGGGCGCAGCCTGACCATTCGAGTCCGTTGAGAATATTGGGGATATGAGCGCCAAGCTCCATGGGGTTGTCTCCTGTTTGTGTTCATTTTTTGTATGCAAAACGGAGACTACCGGAGTTTGGGGGTGGCTGGCAAGGGGGCAACAGGCCGATCCGATTGAATGGAGCCGCTTGAGCTACTTCACCGGCGCCGGTGATGCCAGCGGCTTGCCCTTCTCCACGACGTACACACCAACCAGCTTCGTGGCGGTGCCGCCGGGATTGTGCGCGTCATGGATCACGCCGGCCGGCACTACGAACGACTCGCCCGCCTTGAGGGTGCGCGGAGGCAGGCCGTCGACCAGTAGTTGCGCCTCGCCTTCCAGTACGTAACTGACTTCGTCGCCAGGATGGGTATGGCGTCCCGCATACGCACCCGGTGCCACGTCCACGCGCGCTACCACGGCCTCGTGGTTTGGTATCGATACGTCGGAGCGTCCAACGACGGTGCGCGTCAGCCCCTGCGCCACGGCGCCTCCTGACGCCAGCATGAAGACGATCGAAACGATGACTCTGGATTGCATAAAGGCTCCTCCCGCTCATTTGTCGAGTTTGTCAATTTGTGTGGCCTCGCCAGGCTGGCTTCTGCCGGGCCCATTCATGCTAGGCGATGCGGCGCTACAATGCCCGCTCATCGTCTTGAGGAACCGTTTGCCATGCTGCCGGACAACGAAGCCCTGCTACTGCTCGTTACGCGCGAGATGCCATTTGGCAAGCACAAGGGCACGCTGATTGCCGACTTGCCTGGCAACTACCTGAACTGGTTCGCGCGTGAGGGCTTTCCTCCCGGCGAAATCGGCCGATTGCTGGCCTTGATGCACGAACTCGATCACAACGGCCTGTCGGACCTGCTGAAGCCATTGCGTGCGCAGGCCACGAAGCGCCGGGGAGCCACATCATGAAGGTATGCATCGTTGGCGCGGGCGCCATCGGCGGGTGGATCGGCACGAAACTGGCGGCGGCAGGCCATGCGCAAGTCAGCGTCTATGCGCGGCGCGATACGCTTGTCGCACTGCGCGCCCATGGCTGGCGCCTGCTCAGCAATGGCGTGCTGACACAGGTGCCCACCGATGCCGACGATGACGCCACGCGGCTCGGGGTGCAGGATGTGGTGGTGATTGCGGTGAAGGGACCCGCTTTGCGGCAGGTGGCCAGCCAGATCGCACCGCTGATCGGCCCGCAGACACTGGTAGTGCCGGCAATGAACGGCGTGCCCTGGTGGTTCTGCCACGGACTCGACGGGTTCGGCACCCAGCCGCTGGCCTCAGTGGATCCCGGCGGCCATATCGCCGCGGCGATTCCGTTCGAACAGGTGATCGGTTGCGTCGTCCATGTCAGCGCCACGGTTCCCGAACCGGGCGTAGTCGAGCACAAGATGGGCAACCAATTGATCGTCGGCGAGCCATTCGGCGGTGTCACCGAACGTGTGCAGCGCCTGCAAGGGCTGCTGACCGAAGCCGGTATCGATGCCGTGGCATCGCAGAATATTCGTCAGGATGTCTGGTTCAAGCTCTGGGGCAACCTGACCATGAACCCGGTCTCGGCCATCACCGGTGCCACGACCGACCGCATCCTCGGCGACCCGCTGGTGCGGGACTTCTGTTCGGCAGCAATGGCCGAAGCGGCGCGCATCGGCGAGAAGATTGGCTGTCGCATCGAACAGTCGCCCGAAGACCGCCACGCCATTACCGCGAAGATCGGCGCGTTCCGCACCTCGATGCTGCAGGATGTGGATGCCGGGCGCGCGATCGAGCTCGATGCCATCGTTGGCGCCGTGCATGAAATCGGCAGGACGCTCGACCTGCCATGCCCGAACATCGATGCGCTGTTCGGCCTCACGCGGCTGTTCGGCCGCGTGCATGGCCTTTACGAGCAGTAGGCGACAGCCCGCCGCTTACTTCACTGCCTGGGCGGGCGTGGGCTGGTTGGCGGTGCCGGGCGGAATCTGGTAGCTCCAGGTTTCGCTGAGCGGCTTGCCATTGGCCACCAATGCCTCGCGCATCTCCACCACCTTGTTCGGATCCTTGACCTTGATGCGCAGCGTCACGCGATACCCCTTGGTCACGGGATTCGGTTGCAGTACGTTCTCGATCACCTCGGCGTTGTCGCCCACGCTGTACGACGCCTGCACCGGCGTGTTGGGCGGCAGGTTGGCCAGCGGACCACCCTCGAAATCGATCACGAAGCCGAGGCTGCCATCGAGATGACGGATCAGGTTGGCCTGCGTGATTTCACCGGCCGTGCGCAGCGTCTGCTTGACCCACGCGAGGTCCTTCGTGAAAACGCCCCGCTCATCCATGGTCCAGTGGATCGTGTAGTCGGCCTTGATCGGCGTGCCCTTGGGCGGCAACTGGTCCGGCGTCCAGAATGACACGATGTTGTCGTTGGTTTCGTCCGGTGTGGGAATCTCCACCAGTTCGACCTTGCCCTTGCCCCAATCGCCCTGCGGTTCGATCCACGCGCTCGGGCGCAGGTCGTAGCGGTCCTTGAGATCCTCGTACGACGAGAAGTCGCGGCCGCGTTGCAGCAAGCCAAACCCGCGCGGGTTGTTCACCTGGAACACGCTGAGCGCCACGTACTTGGGATTGTTGAGCGGACGCCAGATCCACTCACCGTCGCCGGTATGGATCGACAGGCCGTTCGAATCGTGCAGCGCGGGACGGAAATTGTTGGCGTCGCGCATCTGGTTCGGACCGAACAGGAACATGCTGGTCAGCGGCGCAATCCCTACCTTCTTCACCTGGTTTCTCATGAAGATGCGCGCCTGGACTTTCAGGACGGCGTCGGAATCGGGACGCAGTTCGAAACGATAAGCGCCCGTGGCATTCTTCGAATCGAGCAGCGCGAAGAACACCAGGTGCTTGTCCTGAGGCTTGGGGCGTTCGATCCAGAACTCGCGGAACGCCGGGAATTCCTCGGGCTCGGACAGGCCGGTGTTGATGGCCAGTCCACGCGCGGACAGTCCGTAGATCTGCCCCTTGCCGATCACCCGAAAGTAGCTGGCGCCCAGCACGCTCATGACCTCGTCAAGCTTGTCGGCGCGGTTGACCGGATACATCACGCGGAAACCCGCATAGCCGAGCTTGCTCGTGGCGGAACGGTCGAGCTTCAGGTCGCCAAAATCGAAACGGCTCGGGTCGTATTTGATTTCCTGCACACGGCTGTCGACGATTTCGCTGATGCGCACCGGCGAACTGAACTGCATGCCCTGATGATAGAAACCGAGCTTGAACGGCGTGCCCTGGTCCTTCCATTCCACATGGTCGATCTTGGGCTGGATCTTGATGTAGTCGGCAAACTGCATCTGCGCGAACGCGGGCGGCAGGTTGCTGACCGGCGCGGCATAGGGCTGATCGGCCAGCTTCTTTGCGCGGGTGGTGACGTCATCGAGCGAAAACGCATGAGCCTGCACGGCACCCATCAGGCAGCCGGCAAGAGCGATGCCCGGCAAGACAATTTGCATCCTGTTACGAAACGACGCGGCAAAAACGGCTAGCACCAATCAACCTCCTGACACATATCGGGGAAAAGCCACAAAGCAGCCATTCTAAGCAGAGTAAGGCTGTAAACTTGCGGCGCAGTTCAGAAAAATAACCGATTTCGCCTGACGTGCCTGTCAGACGCGCGGCGACAGCCGCAGAAGCGCCCTTCCCGCACCATGGCGGGGCAAATCTGCGGAAGTCCGCCCATCACAGACCAACGACAACATGCGAATGCTTTCCACGCTGGCCGTTGCAGCCAGCCTTGCCTGCGCGCCCCTGCTTTCCGGCGCTGCCGAATCCGCCACTGACAAGCAGGCATTCATTACCGATCTGATCGGCAAGATGACACTGGACGAAAAGATCGGCCAGTTGCGCCTGATCAGCATCGGCCCGGAAATGCCGCAGCCTCAGTTGCTCAAGGAGATCGCGGCAGGCCGCGTGGGCGGCACCTTCAACTCGATCACGCGCGCCGAGAACCGCCCGCTGCAGGAAGCCGCCGCGCAGCAGAGCCGCCTCAAGATCCCGATGATGTTCGCGTACGACGTGGTGCACGGACATCGCACCGTGTTCCCGATCAGCCTGGGCCTGGCATCGAGCTGGGACATGGGTGTGGTGGAACAGGCGGCGCGCGTCGGGGCGAGCGAGGCGGCGGCCGACGGTGTCGATGTCACGTTCGCGCCAATGGTGGATGTGTCGCGCGATCCGCGCTGGGGACGTACCTCGGAGGGCTTCGGCGAAGACCCCTTCCTGGTGTCGCAATGTGCGCGCGCCAGCGTCAAGGGCTTCCAGGGATCGTCACCGGCCAACGCCGACAGCCTGATGGCCGTGGTCAAGCACTTCGCGCTGTATGGCGCCGTGGAAGGCGGACGCGACTACAACACCGTGGACATGAGCCTGCAGCGCATGTACCAGGACTACCTGCCGCCCTATCGCGCGGGCCTCGATGCCGGCGCCGGTGGCGTGATGATCGCGCTGAACTCGGTCAACGGCCAGCCCGCCACGTCGAACCGATGGCTGCTGCGCGACCTGCTGCGCAAGGAATGGGGCTTCAAGGGCGTCACGTTCAGCGATCATGGCGCGATCGACGAACTGCTGCGCCATGGCGTGGCCAGCAACGGCCGCCAAGCCGCCAAGCTGGCCATCGAGGCCGGCGTCGACATCAGCATGGCGGACTCGCGCTATCTCGAGCAATTGCCGTCGCTGGTCAAGTCGGGCGAGGTGCCGGTGGGCCTGATCGACGATGCCGTGCGTGAAGTGCTTGGCGCCAAGTACGACATGGGACTGTTCCAGGACCCGTTCCGCCGCATCGGCGCGGCGGCGCAGGATCCCGCCGACGTGGATGCCGAAAGCCGCCTGCATCGTGCCGAGGCACGTGCCGCGGCGCGCAAGTCGATGGTGCTGCTGGAGAACCGCAACAACGCATTGCCACTGAAGAAAGGCGGCAACGTGGCCGTGATCGGGCCACTGGCCGACGCGCAGATCGACATCATGGGTAGCTGGTCGGCGGCAGGCAAGCCCAAGCAGGCGGTCACGCTACTGCAAGGCATGCGCGACGCGCTGGCTGGCAAGGGCAAGGTCACCTATGCGCGCGGCGCCAATATCACCGACGACAACCGTGTGGTCGGTTACCTGAACTTTCTTAACTGGGATAGCCCCGAGGTGGTACAGGACAAGCGTGCGCCCGGCGACATGATCGAGGAAGCGGTGCGCGTGGCGCGCGATGCCGACGCGATCGTGGTGGCGGTGGGCGAATCGCGCGGCATGTCGCATGAAGCGTCGAGCCGCACGAGCCTGGCGCTGCCGGGCAGCCAGCAAACCCTGCTCAAGGCCCTGAAAACCACGGGCAAGCCGCTGGTGGTGGTGCTGATGAACGGTCGCCCGCTGACCGTCAACTGGGAAAAGGACAACGCCGACGCGCTGCTGGAAACCTGGTATGCGGGTACCGAAGGCGGACACGCCATTGCCGACATCCTGTTCGGCGACGAGAATCCTTCCGGCAAGCTGCCGGTCTCGTTCCCGCGTTCGATCGGCCAGATCCCCACGTACTACAACGCGCTGCGCATCGGCCGCCCGTTCACGCCGGGCAAGGCGCCGAACTACACCTCACAGTATTTCGAGGAAGACTACGGCCCGCTCTACCCGTTCGGCTACGGCTTGAGCTACACCACGTTCAGCATGTCGGACGTACGCCTTTCCGCGACCAGGCTCGCGCGCAATGGCCAGCTCACGGCCAGCGTGACCGTGAAGAACACCGGCAACCGCGCCGGCGAAACGGTCGTGCAACTGTACCTGCAGGATGTGGTTGCATCGACCGTGCGGCCAGTCAAGGAGCTCAAGGACTTCCGCAAGGTGATGCTGGCACCGGGCGAATCGCGCGTCATCGAGTTCCCGGTCGGCGAGGACAAGCTCAAGTTCTACAACGCCAAGCTTGAATACGTAGCAGAACCCGGCGACTTCAACGTGCAGGTCGGATTTGATTCGGAAGCAGTGAAACAGGCGCGGTTTACGCTTGAGTAAGGGTATGTGGCAACTGGAAGCGCCGGCCCTCTCTCCCGCCCCTCTCCCGCACGCGGGAGAGCAACCGTGTCAACGACTTCGTGCGGCTCACGGTCAGCCGACGCTT
>CAUUBQ010000127.1:0-8997 GCA_963543405.1 uncultured Cupriavidus sp. | reverse complement strand
ACCGCCACCAGGCCGGCCAGCGGGCCATTGTATGAAAAGCCCGGGTCATTGCGGCCCGCCGCCCACGCCGCCAGCGTGCCGCCGACCATGGCCATCAGCGAGTTGATGGCAACCAGCCCGCTGATCTTGTCGATGGTCTGCGCGCTCATCACGTTAAAGCCGAACCAGCCCACGGCCAGCACCCACGCGCCCAGTGCCAGGAACGGAATGTTCGAGGGCGGATGGGCGCTGATACGGCCGTCCTTCTGGTAGCGGCCGCGGCGTGCGCCCAGCAGCAGCACGGCGGGCAGGGCGATCCAGCCGCCCACCGCATGCACCACCACGGAGCCGGCAAAGTCATGGAACGGCGCACCGGCCACCGTCGTGATCCAGTCCTGGATACCGAAACGGTTGTTCCACGCGATGCCCTCGAAGAATGGGTACACGAAGCCCACCAGCACAAAGGTGGCCATCAGTTGCGGATTGAAGCGCGAGCGCTCCGCAATGCCGCCCGAGATGATGGCCGGAATGGCGGCGGCAAACGTGGCCAGGAAGAAGAACTTCACAAGCTCGTGGCCGTTTTGCTGGGCCAGTGCCTCGGCGCCAGAAAAGAACTGCACGCCGTAGGCAATCGTATAGCCGATAAAGAAGTAGGCCAGCGTGGATACCGCGAAATCGACCAGGATCTTCACCAGCGCATTGACCTGGTTCTTCTTGCGGACGGTGCCAAGTTCCAGGAAAGCGAAGCCCGCATGCATGGCCAGCACCATAATCGCGCCAAGCAGGATGAACAACGCATCGGTGCCAGTCTTCAAATTCTCCATCGCCTACCTCAATGCTCAAAATGGGAGCACGAGTAAGCAATTTGCGTTCCATAACTGGCTGCAAAACAGGGAATCCCGCGCAGTATCAGTGCGTCAAGCACTTCGATGGCGTCTGACGTCTCTGCGGCGGCGCAACAGCGTGCGCAATAAGTGGGCATGCATGCGCCAAATTAACGCATTCAGGTCATGGTGCATGGGCGTAAACGGTGCATACGCGCGTCCGGCACCGATTCGGGGCGTCGGCAACTGATTTTTGGTATGGCACGATTACCCAATAATGTTGCTGCATACCCTGCGGTAAGCGCAATTTCATGCCATCCGCTACAAGTGCGCCGTCCGATACGTAAAACGGCTGTAAAAGTGATGCGGCGATTCGGCAAACAGAGGGGTAAAACACCCGCTAAGTCTTGCCAGGGAACGATTTCCGGCAGTTTCCGTTGCATTGGTGCCACTGGGGATTGCCCAAGCTGCAAAGGGCAGATTAGACTGCGCCGATCGGACTTTTGCCATCTGGCATAAGTCCGGTGACGACGACCAACAAGGGAAATCAGCCATGAATAAAGGTGAACTGGTATCGGCCATCGCCGCGGAAGCAGAACTCAGCAACGCTGCCGCTGAGCGCGCGCTGAACGCTGCGCTGGACAGTATCAAGAAGGCAGTGGCCAAGGGCGACTCGGTTACGCTGGTGGGGTTTGGCAGCTTCAGCTCGGGCAAGCGTGCAGCACGCACCGGTCGCAATCCGCGCACCGGCGAAACGATCAAGATCCCGGCCGCGAAGACGGTGAAGTTCTCCGCCGGCCAGGGCTTCAAGGACGCCGTGAACAAGAAGAAGTAAGCGCATCGCGTCTGCGAAGTACAGAAAGCGGCCCTGCAGGCCGCTTTTCTTTTTGGGCGCGGCATACCGGTCAATCACACCGGACAATCTGTTTTGCCGCCCACCATGGAAAATCGCTGCCTCCGGTATGCCATTGGCGCGCGCAGCGGGTTACACTGCCCGCGCCTCAGGCTCGATTTCTGGATTCTCAGTGATGAACGATCTGTCCCACCAGCTTTCCATGACCGTGCTGATGACGCCGGACATGGCCAATTTTTCCGGTAATGTCCACGGCGGCACCATCCTCAAGTATCTGGACATGGTGGCCTATGCATGCGCCAGCCGCTATGCCGGCCGTTATGTGGTGACGCTGTCGGTGGACCAGGTGATGTTCCGCCAGCCGATTCACGTGGGTGAACTCGTGACGTTCCTGTCCGCGGTGAATTTCACGGGCCGCAGCTCGATGGAAATTGGCATCAAGGTGGTTACCGAGAATATCCGCAGCAAGGTAGTGCGACATACCAACAGCTGCTACTTCACGATGGTGGCCGTGGACGACAACGGTGCGCCCGCCGAGGTGCCACCGCTGCAGCCGCGCGACGAGGTGGAGCGCCAGCGTTTCGAAGCCGCCAAACAGCGCCGCGCGCTGCGCCAGGAAATGGAACGCCGCCATGACGAGATCAAGGGGGCGACGACCGAATGATGCACAAGTCCCGAGTATGCCTCGGCCTGGCGTGCGGTCTGACCATGCTGGCCGGCGCCGCGCATGCCGAGGAGATTGGCAGTGTGGCGACCAATTTCCGCATGACCGGGTCGGACAAGGTGGTAATCGAGGCCTATGACGACCCGCAGGTGGATGGGGTGACCTGCTACGTGTCGCGCGCCCGCACGGGCGGCATCAAGGGTACGCTCGGCATGGCCGAGGATCCGCCCGAGGCATCGATTGCCTGCCGCCAGGTTGGCACGATCGCGTTCAAGGGGCCGCTGAAAGCCCAGGAAGACGTGTTCTCGGAGCGTATGTCGATCCTGTTCAAGACGCTGCACGTGGTGCGCGCGGTGGATCGCAAGCGCAATACGCTGGTGTACCTGACTTACTCGGACCGCATTGTCAGCGGTAGCCCGCAGAATGCGGTGACGGCCGTGCCGGTGCCGGCGGGAACGCCGATTCCGGTGAAGTAGGGGAGTGGTGGGGGCTGCGTTGGTTGGCAAGCAGAAGCGCCGGCCCTCTCCCCCAGCCCCTCTCCCGCATGCGGGAGAGGGGAGCCAGAACACTGCTGCTATTCGAACAGTTTGCGCAGGTTTGACTTCAGGATCTTGCCGTTCGGGTTTCTTGGCAGCATGTCGGAGGACACGATGATCCGCACCGGCACCTTGAACGCCGCGAGCTGTTCGCGCACGAACGCCTGCAGCTCTGCCTCGGTGGCCTGCGCGCCCGGCTTCAGGCTGACCACGGCGGCCGGCTCTTCACCAAGCGTGCGATGCGCGATGCCAACCACCGCGGCATCCATGATTGCCGGATGCGCATACAGCGCGCTTTCCACTTCGATGCAGTAGATATTCTCTCCGCCGCGAATCAGCATGTCCTTCATGCGGTCCACGATATAGAGAAAGCCTTCTGCGTCGAGCCGCGCCACGTCGCCGGTATGCAGCCAGCCATCGACAAAAGTCTTCGCCGTGGCCTCGGGCTTGTTCCAGTAGCTGTGCACGACGTTGGCACCACGTACCATCAGTTCGCCGATCTCGCCCGTAGGTAGCGCGTTGCCGAACCCGTCGTCGATCTTCATCTCGCCGATGGGCAGCGATGGGCCACTGCTGGCGGGGCGATGGATGTACTCGTCGGCGCTATGGCTCGTGAACGTGGCCGACGTCTCGGTCATGCCCCAGCCAATGCCCGGCGCGGCGCCCGGGAATGCTTCCTTGATGCGGCGAACCAGTTCCGGCGAAGCGGGCGCGCCGCCGTAATGCATGTTTTCCAGCGACGACAGATCGAATTCGCCACGTTGCGGATGCTCGATGATCTGCCATGCAATGGTGGGGACGCCACCGGCCGACGTGCAGCGCTCGCGCTCGATCAGTTGCATCGCGCGCAGCGTATCCCAGCGATACATCAGCACGATCTTGCCGCCGGCCGCCAGCGCCCCATTGAGTACCGACATGCAGCCGGTGACATGGAAGAACGGCACCGCCAGCAGCGCGGCTTTCTGCGGCGCTTGCGGATCCGGTTCGGGTACCGGCTCGCCGCGCCGCAGCAGGTTGCGCAACGGGCTGAATTGCGCGCAGACCGCCACCGAACATGCATTGCGATGGGTGCCGACGGCGCCCTTGGGCTTGCCAGTAGTACCCGACGTGTAGAAGATCGTGGCGTCGTCGTCGGGGTCGAGCGGGACGATAGGCAGCGACTGCGAAGGCAACGACGGCCATGCGTCCGATTCGCCGATCACCGCCGCCAGCGATACGATGCGCGGATCGTCGAAGCTGGCATTGGCCGGCGCCCGTGACACGTAGATGCGCTCCAGCGCCGGGCAGTTAGGCAGGTGCTCCAGGATACGGTCAAGCCGCTCGTAATCGACAATGGCGACGCGGCTGCCCGAATCGGACAGGCCATATTCCAGTTCCGGCCCGGTCCACCACGCGTTGAGCGGTGTGACGATGGCGCCGGTCAGCACGCCCGCATACATTGCCACGGGCCATTCTGGCAGGTTGCGCATGGCCACGGCCACGCGGTCGCCCTTGCGCACGCCATCGCGTGCCAGTTGATGCGCGAGCGCGGTCGCGGCCAGCGCAAACGAGCGATAGCTGACGCGCTCGTCCTCATAGACCACGAAGGTTCTTTCACCCCAGGCCGCGGCGATCAGGAACAGATCGCGCAGCGTGGGCGGCGCGTTCTTCCAGACCGTGGTGGGAATGCCCCGGATCTCGCGCGTCTCGGTTTCGAACGGCGCGCCCGGTGCGGTCAGCCGGGCGTGTGCCTCGGCGATCGACATGACCGGCCACTGGCCGGCCTGCTGCGGTTGTTGCGACATGCGTTGCCTCCCCGCAAGGAACAGATCAGATCGTAACGCCTCCGTCCACCACCAGCGCCTGGCCGGTCATGAAGGTGCTCGCCGCCGAAGCCAGGAAGCACGCGGCGCCGGCAATTTCCACCGGCTCGCCGATGCGGCGCAGCGGGGCGTTCTCGGTCGACTGCTTGTAACGCACCGGGTCTTCCCACAGCGCGCGCGCGAAATCGGTCTTGATCAGCCCCGGCGCAATGCAGTTCACGCGCACGTTGTGCGGTCCGAATTCCACGGCCAGATTGCGCGCCAGCTGGAAATCGGCCGCCTTGGACACGTTGTAGACACCGATTGTCGGCGAGCCACGCAGGCCGCCAATCGACGACACGATGATGATCGAGCCGTCCTTGCGGTCGATCATTTGCGGCGCAACCATCTGGATCAGCCAGTGATTGGAGATCACGTTGTTGTCCAGCACCTTGCGGAACTGGTCGTCGGTGACGCCGCTCATCGGCCCGTAATAGGGGTTCGATGCCGCGTTGCAGACCAGCACGTCGACCTTGCCGAACACGCGGTTGGTCTCGTCGACCAGGTGCTGCAGCGCTTCCTTCGACGAAATATTGGCGGCCACGGCCAGCGCGGTGCCTGCGCCGTGTTCGGCGTTGATGGCATCCGCCACTTCCTGGCAAGCCTCTTCCTTGCGCGACGAGATGACGACTTTGGCGCCCTGTATGGCCAATTGCTCGGCAATGGCGCGGCCGATGCCGCGCGACGAACCGGTGATGATGGCAACCTTGCCCGACAGATCGAACAATGACATGGTGTCTCCTGGTGGTCGGCAGCGGTCCTGGCCGCCGCCTGAATCGTGGATTGGCCGGGACATTATGGGCAGGCATCCCCCCTCAGTCCACAGCCAGGACGGCGCACCGGTAGCGGTATCAGCAAACTTTCTGCGGGCAATTCATGCGATGCATGGCGCTGTCTGGCTGATGCCGCAGCGCGGAATCGCACCGCCGCATCATCCGGCCAGTATTGCCGGTAGCAGTTCGGCCAGGGCCGCTCGCACCCCCGGGTCGGGCAAGATCCCGAAGCGCTCGGCCAGCACGCCGATCACGGCGTCGGCCGATGCCAGCACCGTCTTGTGCACGCGGCCGTCCGCCGCGCGCTCGGTCAGGTTGCCATTGCCAAGCGACAGGCGCGCACCGGTGGCATCGGTGCAGGCCGCGATCAGTGTGCGCGTGAAATGGCTGTCCGGGTGCGTCGACACATACCAGTTGCGCGCCACGAAATCGATCTGCGGCTGCGGTGTCAGGTCGAAGCGGTACATCACGCGCCACGAGTCAGCACCGTCAGCATCGTCCGCAGCGCCTGCACTGTCAGCATTCTCCTGTTCCGCTTCGGGATTACGCACGGCCAGGTCGTAGCAATGGAACGCGGTGCCGGCCGCTGCTGCCGCGTTGGGCTGCAGACGATAGGGCGCGTCGGCCTCGACTGGTAGTGACAACGGCAGCGCGCGATCGGGAGTCGGACCGCCGAAACCGACGTCGGCAACGTAGCTCTCGTGTGCCACTTCCACGCGCAGCAGCATGTGCGAGAGGCCCGTCGGTGTTGCATCCGGTACGTTCCAGCGCACGCGCGCGGCCAGCGGCACCACCGCGAAGCCGAGCGATTTGAGGCCGGCGCAGAACAGCGTGTTCAGTTCGAAGCAATAGCCGCCGCGTGGCTGACGTACGAGTTTTTCGAAGACCGATGGCAGGTCGATGGCCACGCGCTGCCCGGTCAGCGGATTCAGGTTCTCGAACGGAATATGCGCCAGGTGGGCGGCAATCAGCGTATTGAGAAACGCCAGGTCGGGCGGCTGCGGCGTGTCGATACCGATGCGCTGCAGCCACGCGTCGCGTTGGCTCGGGGTCAGGGCGGGGATTTCGTCGGTGGCAAGCATGGCGCGTCAGCGGTGAAGTCAGCGGTGAAATTGGTGGTTCCCCCAATCGTACTCGCTGTGGCCGGACACACGAAACGCGCGATTCGATGGCTGCGCACGCGCACTGATCGATGGAAACTTTTGCTGTCTCGCAGCGTCTTTGACATGCGAAAGTGGGGGGACGTAACGCGTTTCAGCGTGTTTGCTGACGCAAAGCAGCTACAAAACACGGGGTTTTCACTTGGTTTGCGTTACCGCATGTGAAAAACCCCTTTACTTCTGGCCGTTTCCGCTATGATTCAGTGCGTGCCGGACACCACGAATCGCAACGAAGCAAAACGCTGATGCTGCGTTCGAGCCGGGACACTAATCTTCAACTCTCGTATATCGATATGGCGACCAAAGCGAAACCGACCACCGCGAAGACTGCAACCAAGCCTGCTGCCAAGAAGGCCGCAGCAACCAAGGCACCCGTGAAGGCTGCCGCAAAGAAGGCCGCTGCCCCGGCCAAGAAGGCTGCTCCCGCTGCCGCTGCTGCTCCCGTTGCTAAGCCGCTGAAGGACACCTTCAACAAGTCGAGCCTGGTCGCTCACCTGGTAGCGCAAACCCAGCTCGAACCCAAGGCCGTGAAGACGGTGCTGGCCCACCTCGAAAACACCATCGTTAGCGCGCTGAACAAGAAGGGCGCTGGCGAATTCACGCTGCCGGGCCTGCTGAAGGTGACCGCGCAGCAAGTGCCGGCCAAGAAGAAGCGTTTCGGCAAGGACCCGTTCACGGGTGAAGAGCGTTGGTTCCCGGCCAAGCCGGCCAGCGTCAAGGTCAAGGTGCGCCCGCTGAAGAAGCTGAAGGACGCCGCGGCCTGATCGCAACCTCTTTGGTAGTCGCTAGCCCGATACCCGCGTCAAGCGGGTCCCGGGCGGCTTGAAACCCTGCGCTTCGCAAGAACGCGGGGTTTTTTGTTTTGGTGTTGATTGCTTGCCGATGGTTTTCTCCCCTCTCCCTCACGCGGGAGAGGGGAGCAAAACCACGCGCCTCAGTACGCCTTGAAATTCGCCGCTACGCGTTGCCGCAGGAAGTCGCCGGCAGTGATCGCCGGATACAGTCTGGTGGGGCCTTCGATCATGGCGTTGCGATTGGCCTGGCAGAAGAATGCCAGGCTGTAGCGCGGACCCATGTATTCCCCCGGCAGCGGATTGCGTACGCGGTGGAAGTTGGACGGCAGGCGGTCGTCGCTCCAGCGCATCAGCATGTCGCCGATATTGCAGGTGATGACGTCCTCGTCCGGCGGAATCGGCGTCCATGCCTGTGCTTCCATCTCCTTGCCCGGACACACCTGCAACCCGCCCTGACCCTGGCGCTGGAACAGCAGAGTCAGGCAGTCGAAATCCGTATGGGCACCTGCGCGCCAGAGATCGAGATTGTGTTGCGCCTCGGGCGGAATGCCGTAGTAATGCAGCAGCCGTAGCGTGCTCTGGTAGTCGGGCGCCGCGGGATCGTGGGCGCGCGTAAAGAATTCGGCATCGAATCCGAGCTTGTCGGCAAAGCATGAGAGCACCTTCATGCCGACCTCCCAGCTCTGGCGTTCGAACGCGAGCATGGTTTCCTGGAAGCGGGGCAATTCGGACTCCGTGGGCCACAGCGGCGCCATATGCGGACGCGTGATCTGGTACGACTCCTTCTGATCAGGCGTGCCGGTGGACGGGCGCACTTGCGCGCGTGTTTCCCAGCCCGCGTTGTTGGCCTTTTGCAGCGGATGCCGGGCCTTCACCGACTCAGGTAACGCGAAGAACTGTTCGGTCATGGCAAACGCTTCGCGCACGGCTGTCAGTTCGATGCCGTGGTTTTCCAGCTGGAAGAAGCCGATATCGGTGGCGGCCTGCCACAGTTGGTCGGCAATTTCAGATTTGCGTTGGTCAAAGTCCGACAGGTCGATGCGGCGGATTTCGCGCGCATCGGTCTCGAATCCATGTGCGCCCATGCGCGATTCACGGGCCAGTTCGTGGAGGGGGAGGGAGGTGTCGGTCATGTCGTTCCGGGTTCAGGAAAGGTGAACAGGTCCGGCCGACAGGGGGAACGCTTGATGCCTGGATGGTGGGCTCTCGAGTTCCGCCGTGGGGCGCGGACATCAAGAGCAATTTCCTGCCGCCTTCCGAATCGCCATGTCGATGGCAATGGGAAAGGGCGGTTGAACGCTTCTACTCTTCGGGGGGAGATCTAGCAGGTTTCGGGCCAGCGTTTCCAATGGCCGAAGCGCCGGGTTTTCACCGAAATGGCGCCAGCGCTGCCGAAGATGGTGCAAAAAAAGAGCCGACACAGTCGGCTCTCAACGCTTCAACTCAATACGGAACGACCGTCTTATTGCGGTCCCAGCTTCTTGATCAGGGCATCCAGCATGGCCACTTCCTCTTCGTTGAGGTCGGTCAGCGGTGCGCGCACCGGACCTGCATCGTGGCCCACCAGCTTGGC
>CAUUBQ010000126.1:0-9541 GCA_963543405.1 uncultured Cupriavidus sp. | reverse complement strand
CAGGGTTCAATGCAGGGCATGGACCACAGCAAGATGCAAGGCATGGAACAGGGCTCGATGCAGGGCATGGACCACAGCAAGATGCAAGGCATGGAACAGGGTTCAATGCAGGGCATGGACCACAGCAAGATGCAAGGCATGGAACAGGGCTCGATGCAGGGCATGGACCACAGCAAGATGCAAGGCATGGAACAGGGTTCAATGCAGGGCATGGACCACAGCAAGATGCAAGGCATGGAACAGGGCTCGATGCAGGGCATGGACCACAGCAAGATGCAAGGCATGGAACAGGGTTCAATGCAGGGCATGGACCACAGCAAGATGCAAGGCATGGAACAGGGCTCGATGCAGGGCATGGACCACAGCAACATGCAGGGCATGGATCATGGCGCCATGCAGATGCAGGGTGGAAGCGCTCCGCCGGACGCCAGAGATCCAGATGCGTATTCCGACGGCGCAAAGCTCGGCGTCGGCCAATACGCGATTGGCCCCAGCAGGTCGCTGCATATGGCGGACGAACATATCTTCACGTCCGTTCTCGTTGATCGCCTTGAATGGACCAAAGGTAACGAAAGCAATGCGGCATCCTACGAAGCGCAGGCGTGGATTGGGAATGCGTTCAACAAGTTCGTCATCAAGGCAGAAGGCGAGGTCGAAAAGGGCAAGGTTCCCGAAGCCCGCACCGAACTGTTGTGGGGACACGCCATTGCCACGTATTGGGACACCCAACTGGGTGTCCGGAACGACGCCGGCTATGGGCGCCCTGCACGCAACTGGCTTGCGTTCGGTGTGCAAGGGTTGGCGCCTTACTGGTTCGAGGTCGAGGCGACCGGCTATGTCGGCACCGAGGGACGAACCGCGCTGCGCCTTTCCGGTGAGTATGATTTGCTGCTGACCCAGCGGCTGATCTTGCAGCCTAGGTTAGAAGCCAGCCTGTACGGCAAGAACGACCCCGAAATCGGTATCGGCAGTGGCCTTTCCAGCGGCGCTGTCGGAGTGCGATTGCGCTATGAATTTAGCCGGCAGTTTGCGCCGTACATCGGTATCGAACGCTCGCAAAGCTTCGGCAATACCGCAAACATGGTCCGAGCCTCCGGCGGCCGCAGCGGCGAGACGCGCTTCGTCGCGGGTATTCGCATGTGGTTCTGATCGTCTTTTTCTTTTCACACCCCACCAGCAATTGGAGTTTTTCATGCAAGCATCACGCCTCACTATTCGTGCGACCCTCGCGGCTGCCGCATTGCTCGTCAGCTCCGTGGCCTTTGCGCACCCGAAGCTGCTCACATCGACCCCCGCTGACAAGGCGGAAGTTGCCGCTCCCCAAAAGATCGAACTGAAGTTCTCGGAGAATCTTTCGACGCAGTTCTCCGGCGCAAATCTCCTGATGACCGGCATGCCGGGCATGGCCGACCACTCGCCGATGAAGATCGCAGCAAAGGTCGCCGGCGGCGACGATCCCAAGACCATGGTAGTCACGCCTGCGCAGCCGCTTAGCCCCGGCAACTATCGTGTGGAATGGCGCGCTGTGTCGTCCGACACCCATCCGATCAACGGCAATATCACCTTCACCGTCAAGTAAGCTGCAATGGACTGGGCAACTGTCGCAGTGCGTTTAGCACTCTATCTAGATCTTGCAGCGCTGTTTGGCCTTCCCCTGTTCGCCTTGTATGCATTGCGCCAGGAGGAGCGGCGGTCATTGATCGGCGCCTCCTTTGCAACCCTTTGCAAGGTGGCCGCAACGCTCGGTATCGTCCTGTCGTTCGTGAACATCGCTGTCATGGCGAAGGGCATGACGGGCGCCGCTTCGTACACTGAACTTCAAGGCCACGTTTTCGAGATGATTGTGACCGGAACCGCGTTCGGTACGGCCTGGATTGTTCGTCTGGTTGCCCTGTTCCTGTGTCTGCTCGCCGCGCTCTTCCTGCGCAATCGGCCGCTGTCCCAGTTCAGCGCCATAACAGGCGGTGCCGCGTTCGCGCTGGCAACGTTGGCGTGGGGAGGACACGGCGCGATGGACGACGGCGTGAAGGGCTATATCCACCTTGCATCAGACATCGCGCACCTGATCGCAGCCGGTGCATGGTTCGGTGCCCTGATCGCCTTCGTTTTATTGTCCCGCACGGCCGCAACGCCCAACAAGGTGGCGCTACTGAGCCGGACGTCCAATGGATTCGCGCAGGTCGGCACGATGGTGGTTGCCACCCTGGTGGTCACCGGCGTCGTCAACTACTGGATGATTTTTGGGTTGCAACTGCCGGAACTGAGCCTGGCGTCGTACGGCGGCCTGCTGCTATTCAAGCTAGCACTCTTCGGCGTCATGCTGCTGCTTGCGGCGGCCAACCGTTTCCATCTCAGCCCGCAGCTTGAACATGCGGTTCGAACCGGGGATCACGTGGTCGCCGTACGCACGCTGCAACGCAGCTTGACGCTCGAGACCGGCGCCGCGACGCTGATCCTGGTTCTGGTTGCGTCGCTCGGCATACTTTCCCCCATGCAAATGTAAGACCCCTCCAATCCAGAGGCTGAGTCAATCCGACTCAGCCTAGCCCTAACATCCCACCACCGAGGTTCGCCATGAAGACACTCGCGCTTTCCCTCATCGCCGTGGCCTTTGTTCCGTTGCTGGCGACAGCCGCCCCGAGCAATGACAGCTCGGCCACGCGCAAACCGGCTGCATCGGTCGCAGGACAACCTGGCGATAGTGCCAAGGCCACGCGTACGGTGGACGTCACGATGAACGACACCATGCGATTCTCACCCAACGCGATTCCGGTGAAAGCGGGTGAAACCATCCGGTTCCAGGTACGCAATGCCGGGAAAGTCGAGCACGAAATGGTGATCGGCACGACGGCCGAACTGAAAGAGCATGCAAAAATGATGCGGGAGATGGCCGGCGAAAAGCACGCTGCCCCCAACAAGCTCACGCTCGCACCGGGCGCGCAGGGGACTCTCGTCTGGCGGTTTGACAAGGCTGGGACCGTCGATTTCGCCTGTCTGGTGCCCGGCCACTTCGAAGCCGGTATGGTCGGCAAGGTCGTTGTAAAAAAATAGCGCGACGCGCGACTAACCACTCCCGCCAAACAGACCGATGGCCTCCAACCTGTGACGACGACAGGCATGGAGGCCCGTTCTTGTTGCTCGGCAGGCTAGCGACCGATGTACTCGTTGGTCGCCTCGCGCTGGGCGGCCTGCACCTTCTCTGGCCAGGTGCTTTTGATGTAGGCCAGTACTGCAACGATGTCCTCGTCTGACATCGACGACTTGAAGGCCGGCATGTCGCTGACATAATTGCTCGGTGCAGAGACGCCTGGTACCAATCCGTTCTTCGTGAGCGCGAATAGTATCGCGTCTGCATGGTGCCAGGTATGGCCTGACGCGTCGTGTGGTGGGGCCGGCAGCCGCCCACTTGGCAGCCGATCGCGCCAGTTCGGCTGCCCTTCCAGTTTGGCGCCGTGGCACGCGGCACACGCCTGCGCATATAGCTGCCTGCCTCGCTCCACCCGCTGTGAATCCGATGCGTCAATGCGCAATTCGCGCCCACTCCGTGCCCGATCGGGGATTGGCGGTGTCTCCAGATAGCGTTTGGCCTGCAGCGCGATGACCGTCGCGGCGACGGTACCTAACCCCAGGAGGCCGATGATCCTCCAGCGCGGCTTGTTGGATTCTTCCATGCAGCATTGTCTGGCGGCATGGGTGCCGCCAGCTCTGATTCCGTTAGTCTTGGGAGAAGGGCTTGCCCTGGAAATCCACCGTGACCAGGCCGCCGTTCAGCTTGCCCATGCCCGGTGCATTGGTCGGCATGCCAGGCACTGCGACGCCCTTGACTGCGCGATTGGCCACCAGTTTCTGGATAGCGGAGGCCGGCACGTGCCCCTCAATGACCTGGCCGCTAGTTTCCAGCACGGCGGTGTGGCAGGAATTGAATGAGGCCGGCACCCCAAGTCGCGTCTTTACCGAGGTCACATCCGTCGAGTTGATCACCTTGGTGGGGAAGCCGGCTTGATTGACGTGCTTCACCCACTCTTCGCAACAACCGCAGTTGGGATCCTTATAGACCGTCATGGCAGGCGCCGCGGCATACGACGCGGTACTTCCTGCCAGGATGGCAGCGGCAAACAGGTATTTCATTAGAATTTTCCTTGTACTGACTTACTTGAAACAACGCTCGGCTCGCGTCAGACACTCGTCCGCCTGAGCCTCAGCGCGTTGGAAATCACCGATGCGGAACTCAGGCTCATCGCGAGCGCCGCAATCATGGGGGACAGCAGCAACCCAGTAAGCGGGTACAGAACGCCAGCGGCCAAGGGCACGCCAAGCGCGTTATAGACAAAGGCAAATGCCAGGTTTTGCTTCATGTTGCGGATCGTCGCTTCCGAGAGGTTTCGGGCCCGGGCGATGCCGCGCAAATCGCCCTTCACCAGGGTAACCTGGGCGCTGTTCATTGCCACATCGGTCCCGGTGCCCATGGCGATGCCCACATCGGCCTTGGCCAGTGCAGGTGCGTCGTTGATCCCGTCACCCGCCATGGCTACCAAGTCGCCAGCGTCCTGCAGTTGCGTCACCAACGCAAGCTTGTCGGCGGGCTTCACTTCCCCGCGGAACTCGTCGATGTTCAGATTAGTGGCCACCGCCTTCGCTGTGGCGAGGCCATCGCCGGTGGCCATGATCACGCGGATACCCTCATCCCGCAGACTCTGCAACGCTTCCGGCGTCGAGTGCTTGATGGGGTCCGATACGGCAAGTAGCCCAGCCAGCGTGCCGTCAACGGACAAATACATGACGCTGGCTCCTTGCGCGCGCAGGTCGTCGGCTTGCGCACGCAGCGGCTCGACCTGGACACGCTCCTCCTCCATGAGCGCCGTGTTGCCAATGGCGAGCCTTTTCCCGGCCACGATGCCTCGAACGCCAATCCCCGTGCTCGATTCAAAACTCTCTGCCTTCTCCAGGGACAGTCCCGCATCCCGCGCGGCGGTAACCAGCGCAGCGGCCAGCGGATGCTCGCTCCCCTGGTCAAGGCTTGCGGCAAGCCGCAGCACCTCTTCCTCGGCATAGCCATTGACGCCAACAGATCGCGCAAAGGCGGGCCTGCCCTCGGTCAATGTACCGGTCTTGTCGACGATCAGTGCGGTAACCTTGCGCAGGTTCTCGATCGCCGCCGCGTCGCGAAACAGCACGCCGTTTGCAGCTCCCTTACCGCTTGCGACCATGATCGACATTGGCGTCGCCAATCCGAGAGCACACGGGCAAGCGATAATCAGCACGGCAACGGCGTTGATCAGGCCAAACACCCAACTCGGTTCTGGACCGAAGAGCCCCCATGCGAGAAACGTGGCCACCGCCACACCGATGACTGCGAGCACGAAGACCCCGGCGACCCGATCGGCCATGCGCTGCATCGGCGCCTTCGACCGCTGCGCCTGGGCAACCATCTGGACGATCTGCGACAACATGGTCTGCGCACCGACCTTCTCCGACCGAATGATCAGGCTGCCCGAAGTGTTGATCGTCGCGCCAATGACGTGGTCACCCGCGCGTTTGGAAACCGGCATGGGCTCGCCCGTAATCATCGATTCGTCAATCGAGCTGCTACCCTCCGTGACGACACCGTCCACCGGCACTTTTTCGCCGGGCCGGACCCGCAGCAGGTCTCCCACGTGAACGTGGGTCAGGGCCACATCTTCCTCTTGTCCGCCGGGGCCAATGCGCCGGGCAGTTTTTGGTGCCAGGCCGAGCAGTGATTTGATTGCGGCGGAGGTCTGCGAGCGCGCCTTCAACTCAAGAAGCTGCCCGAGCAGGGTGAGCGAGATGATGACCGCGGCGGCTTCAAAATACACGCCGATACGCCCATGCGCGGCGAACGCGGGCGGGAAAACGCCCGGCGCAACCGTCGCCACCACGCTATAAATATAGGCAGCACCGGTTCCCAGCCCAATCAGGGTCCACATGTTCGGACTACGATTGATGAACGATTGCAGGCAGCGTTCGAAGAATGGCCAACCCGCCCACAGGACGACCGGCGTCGCCAGAACAAACTCCACCCAGCTTTGCGTGTCGGGTGACATCAAGCCCAGCCGAGATCCGAACATCGCAAGTACAAAGACGATTGCGGTCAGCGGAAGCGTCCACCAGAAGCGGCGTCGAAAATCCGTCAGCTCAGGATTTTCGCCGTCCTCGATATCCGGCAACAGCGGCTCCAGGGCCATCCCGCACTTCGGGCAGTTCCCGGGATGATCCCGACGAATCTCCGGGTGCATCGGGCACGTATAGATGGTCCCTTCCGGTTCGGCAACCAGTGTCGCAGCATCAGAGGTCGTCACCCCCGCATACTTCGACGGCTCCTCCAGAAACTTCTGATGGCAGGAGTTACTGCAAAAGTAATACTGCTTGCCATCGTGTTCGGCGCGGAATTTGGACTCCGTCGATACCGCCATCCCGCAAACCGGATCTTTCAAGTCGGTCTCGGGCGCGCGCTTGCCATCGCATTGCGAGCCATGCCCGGCATGCGAATGGCCATGATGCGCGTCATGATCGCCGGGCGACGCTGCGCCGTGCGCAGCGTGATCGTGTGGCTGGAGCGGACTACGTTCATTCATTGTGCGACTCCTGTGTTCCGACGCGCCTCGTTACCTCTCGCCGAGGACGAATTCCGCTGGCGCCCGGCGCGATGGAAATGCATCAACGGGCACAGCAACACTAGCCCAAAAGGCAACATCGACGCAAGCCGCTTCCAGCCCGAGTTAGCGAAAGCGAGCACGACGATCAACACGGCCCCCAGTGTAAGCCACCCAATCGCCCGCCGGTTAAGCCCGGTCTTCGAACCAGCATCCTGTACTACGTGGGAATCCATGACGTCACCTTTCAGATAATTAGCCAAGCCACGACCCGACAACGCTTACCCGACACACCATAATCCTTCCCGCCATGGGAAGGTCAAGTTCGCTTGAGACCGTTTTGGCGCACAGTATTCCGCGCCCGCGGTGATACACTGCCCGGCAAAAAAGTGACGCCATGACAGACACCACCCGAACTCTCATTGAACGCTGGAAATCCGATCCGAACGGCACCTATCAAACCTGGTTCCTCTGGCCTGAACGCCTCAAGAATTTCAGATCCATCCGGCGCGGGATCGGCGCCGTCGTCGAGGAAATTCACGCAGGCACCTTTGGCAATGCGTACCGAGGATCGTCTCTGGAGACCGTTGTCGCTTCGATTGCCGAACAGCGACAGATCTTCAAGGGTGCCGATCACGCGTTTCTCTGGAAGCCAAAACTGCGCATTCCCGATATTTACGAGAACGCCGACAACCAGCGGGCGTTCGCAAGGTTGCTTCACACGTGCAATTGTTGTGATACCGAGGCAGAGATGCTCACCGCCATCCAGCGACTGAGCGGCGTGGGAATCAAAGGCCTCGGTCCCGCCGTCGCCAACCTGCTCTATTTCATCCACCCCACCCTGCTTCCTCCGTTCAATACTGCGATCGTGAACGGCTACAACGCCCTGACCGGTGCCGCAGTCAAGCTGGGCAAGTGGGATCACTACCTCGCAATGCGCGACGGCATCCTGACGCTCAATCATCGCTATCGTGACGTCCTTTCCAATGATCTCGGTGCGCTGGCTGGCCTGCTATTTGATGTCGGCACGGGGCGGTATCCCGCTCCGCCACGCAACGATCTGCCCGGCGAGGTCAGCGCGTGGGAAGACGATCTGGCCAAGGTCAGGGAACAGGCGTCTGCACTCGCCAAGCAGATCCAGGCAGGCAAACTTGAAGATGCCACACATACCGAAGTACAAGGCTGGCTAAGAGATCTCGGGAAGTCGCTCGGCTATGCGGTTTGGATCGCGACCAACGACCGGGGCCGCGAATACAATGGCGAGCCGCTCAGTCATGGGTGTTTGTCCGCTTTACCGGCGACGCTGCTCGTCTCGGGCGGTGAGACGGTCCCGCTGATCGACGCGGTCTTGCTGGATCCCGCAACCCTTGAGGTGGCCGCCGCGTTCGAGGTCGAGCATTCGACATCGATCTACTCCGGCATCGTGCGGCTGCTGGATCTTGCCCTGGGCACCAGTCAATCCGCCACCAAACATCTATTCCTCGTGGCGCCAGATAACCGAGAAGCGGAAGTCCGTGCGCAACTCAGCCGGCCGGCATTCAACCGTGTCGCGGAACTCAATATGCGATACGTCCCATACTCCAGCCTTCGCGAGCATCGGGAGAACATCGCGCGCTTTGGCACGGGCATCAAGCCGATCGAGGCGATCGCCAAATCCTTGTAGTTCGCGCTTCACGGCCGGCGGGGCCCCAAAATGCACAACGCCCATGGACGACACCGAGCCTTACTCGGTGCGCCATGGGCGCGTGCCGTCTCAGCCAGGACCTTGACGATCAAGCGCCGTCAGAGAACGTATCGCGGGTTCCGACGGAATGTCCGCCGTCGGTGAACGGGTCACGCGTGCCCATCGAATGCGCACCATCCGTGAACGGATCGCGCACCCCCATCGAGTGGCCGCCATCCGTATAGGGATCGCGCGGGGAAGTTACCCCGGCGTTCGCGACCCCTGCCGCTCCACCAAGCGTGGCGACTGCCAGCACCAGAAGGACACTCTTTTTCAGCGTTTTCATCGTAATCTCCAAGGAGTTGGGTTCAGCGAACCGTTCATATACAGCTTACGTGACGGTTGCCGACCCACGCCTGACCGAAACATGACAAAACAGACAGGTGCGCGGCTAGCGCCGTGCCTGGTCAGTGGCCGGTGTACAGTTCGCTCCGCTCGATGTACACCCAGACACCCTGGCTGTTAGGCAATTCCGGGAAGAGTTCGTTGAGGGCAATGGCCTTGGTGCGGGCCAACTGCCCGAACGCGAAAGTGATCTCGCTCGCCCCACTCTTGAAGGTTACGGTCTCGCCCGAATCGACATTCACATACTTCAGGCCCGGCGCAACGTCGACGACACGCGAGGTGCTTCCCGCCGGCGCCTCGCTGCCGAACAGCGAAGCCTGCGGGCCGGGCTTGATAGCGGACAACGAAGAGAGGCCCGCTCCGGCGCCATGATCATGATGTGCAGCCGCTTGCATCTGGGCTTGCTGCGACCAGCCGGCTGCGCTGGTGGATTCGAGCTTGTCAGCGCTCCATGCAGCGGAGGCTGCGAGAAGTGCGGCGACGCCGAGCATGAGCGACGCGATCGAGGGCTTTTGAGATGTCATGATGTTCTCCTTATGAGTTTCGGGCCTAACCCTTGCCAACGATGTTAGCCATCCAGCCCAGGCGAACACCTTACCCACCCGTTACAACTCGGAAAGCTCCACGAATAGCGCAACCGAGATCGTCAGCCTTGCGTTAGCCATGCCAGACGCTCACGCCAAAGCATCGCGTCACGATGCATCGTGACCTGTCCCGACGGGCTAGTGGCACCGATGTAATGCCCATCTCAGACCGAAGGGCGAGAACCTATTTCTTGCTGTTTCAACATGCTTATGGCTTGCCCCACCCCATATTCCTGTCTCTTATACACATCTCCGAGCCCACGAGACTGCAGCTAATC
>CAUUBQ010000125.1:0-9849 GCA_963543405.1 uncultured Cupriavidus sp. | reverse complement strand
TACCCGTGTGAAAGTAGGTCATCGCCAGGCTCTTATACCCAGAACCCCCAAGCCCCAAAAGCTTGGGGGTTTTGCTTTTGGGCGAACGGTTTGCACGAACGTTCTGCGCAACGTTTCTTGCGCAGAATACCCGGCCAAACCAAGTTCTCTCCATGTTCGCTGTTGTATTCAGGGTACGGGAGCATTCCTGCCTGAAATCCCTTCTGATATGTTCTGCCCTTAAGCGTCGTCCAGATGTCGACGCGATGTAGTCTGCAACAGCAAAGCCGCGGCGCCGAATGGCCTGACGCAGGATGTTGGGATTCGACGAACGGGTAAGAATCAGGGTTCAGGGGGTTACATGGTGGCCATGAAGTTCCGGCCAGCACTGGCATGTGTGGTGAGCGCATTTGTGCTCGCCGGTTGTGCGTCGTCGACGATGGCGCCGGTTGATCCATCGAAATTGGCCGCGATCTCCGACGGGGATTGCAAGACGTTCATGCTAAAAGCTGGAACGTTGCCGTCTAATAACAGCGCGGCGGCTGATCCTCTCGAACTGGCAAACCGTACGCAACGAACGGATTCGGAAGCGGAAGCGGGTGGTGATGGTGAGTCGGAAGCAGATGCTCCGCCGTTGCCATTGCTGTCGCAGCTCCCCCAGTTTTCGGTATCAGGCGACGCCAAAGCGGTTCCCGTTGGCTGGCAACCGTGGACCGTCAATCGCAACAAGATCCCCACCCGGTATTCGCTTACGGAAGTCGACCAGCGTATGGTGCTCCATGCGGAGGCTGACGGTTCTGCATCGGGCCTCTATGTTCCGCTGGCCCAGCGCGACGCTGGCACCTTGCGATGGATGTGGAAAACCAGCGACGTGATTCGCGTGGCCGACAATGCAGTCAGTCACCGGGAGGATGCGCCGCTGCGCGTTTTCGTTGCGTTCGACGGAGATCGCAGCACGTTGCCGCTTCGTGACCAACTGATGTACGAAATGGCGCGTATCACCACTGGCCGCGAGATGCCCTATGCCACGCTGATGTATATCTGGGGTGGCAAGCGTCCCGAAGGCAGCATCCTTAATAATCCGCATACCGATCGGGTGCGCATGATCGTGGTCGACTCCGGCACGCGTCATACCAAGGAATGGCGTTGCCATGAGCGCGACTTGCGCGCCGACTACCGCAAGGCATTTGGCACCGATCCGGGCAAGGTCCTCGCGGTTGGCCTGATGACCGACACCGACAATACCAAGAGCCGCGCCGAATCCTGGTACGGCGATATCACAATCGACTGATTGATTGGTCGGCCGGGTTAGCCGACCGCGGTATCTTCCAGCGCCAGCAAGGCAAACGTGGCCAGCCAATGGGTGGCCACGTAATGGCCTTCCACCGCTTGTGGCAACGACGCTTCAAGGTGATCTGACCACGCGCGCACCGCGAATGGCTGCAGGGGTGCTGGCAGCGCCGGACCTAGCAGGCGCCAACACCAGGCACGGGACAGGTTCAGCCCGTCCAGATGGGACATCTTCGGGTCGGTTCGATCCGCGACCACAACAGGCGTCAGCCACGTTCCAAGCTCGGCCTGCCCAGGCGCGAACAGTTCCCACCACTCGCTAAAGTCGCAATCGTCCAGCACCTGCTGCATCAGCACCGCTTCCATCAGGCCACCAGACAGGAACTCGTCGCCGCCTGGTTCGTACCGCGCAGGATAGCGCTGGTCATGTCCGAACCAGCGATGCGCGCGCCGTACGATCGACTTGCGCAATGCAGGATGTTGGTCCTTCTTCGCGTAAAACAGCGCCATCACCAGCGCAAATGCGCTATTGAAGTGAGTACCGGTACGGATTGGGAAATCGGCGATGTCGATGTAGTCGAGCAACCGCAGCGCCAGATGATCGGACAGCGGTGCGCATGCGGTAGCCCATTGGGCCGCCTGGGCATCGCGAGACGCCAATCCAGCCAACTCGGCCTGCAGGCGCAGCATCCACGCCCAGCCATACGGCCGCTCGAACGTGCGCGATGACGGCCGCTCGAAGTAAGCCAGTTCGGTGGCGATGGCTTCGGGACGTAACTGGGCATCGAGCGTGTCACGGATGCGCGCGCCAATCGGCATGTCCGGGCGCAGCGCCAGCAGTCGCACCAGCAACCAGTGCATGTGCACCGATGAATGCCAGTCGTAACTGCCATAGAAGACCGGATGCAGTGCCGCCGGTGCAGCCAGGTCGCCCGCATCCACCATCAGGTGATCCACCTTGTAAGGATACGGCCGCACGATATTCTCAAGCGCCACATGCGCAAAGCGCTCGGCCGTGGCGTCATCCAGGCGGAAAGAGCTCATCGTGCGTTGTATGCCAAGGTGGAAGATAAAGCGTCAGGTCAGGCCGGCGCCAGCCACTTCTCCACCAGCTTCACGAAGAACGTAGAGCCTACCGGCAACAATTCATCGTTGAAGTCGTAGCTCGGGTTATGCAGCATGCACGGGCCCAGGCCATGGCCGGCCTCGCGGTGCGAGCCTTCGCCGTTGCCGATAAACAGGTAGCAGCCGGGCTTTTCCTGCAGCATGAACGAGAAATCCTCGGCGCCCATGGTCGGTTCCACGTTGCCGTCGACATTCGTTGCACCCACCAGCTCGCTGGCCACGCCCACGGCGAATTCGGCTTCGGCGGTGCTGTTGATGGTCGGTGGGTAATTGCGATGAAATTGAAAGTCGATCGTGCAATCGAACGCTTGGGCCACTGCACGAGCCACTTCTTCCATGCGCCGTTCGATCATGTCGAGCACCGGCACCGTAAAGGTCCGGACCGTACCGCCCAGCCAAGCCTCGTTCGGCACGATATTGGTGGCGTCGCCCGCGTGGAACTGGGTCACCGAAATTACCGCTGTATCGATCGGGCGCTTGTTGCGCGTGATGATGCCCTGCAACGCCGACAGGATCTGCGCGCCCGTGAATACCGGATCGCAGCCATTGTTCGGCATCGCCGCATGCGCGCCCTTGCCGCGCACCACGATCTTGAACTCGTTGCTTGACGCCATCAGCGGACCGGCCGTCGTGCCGAATGATCCCACCGGCATGCCGGGCCAGTTGTGCATGCCAAACACCGCATCGCACGGAAAGCGCTCGAACAGGCCGTCCTTGATCATTTCGCGTGCACCGCCGCCGCCTTCCTCGGCCGGCTGGAAAATCAGGTGGACCGTACCGTCGAAGTTGCGATGCTCGGCCAGATAGCGCGCGGCACCAAGCAGCATTGCGGTATGGCCATCGTGGCCGCATGCGTGCATCTTGCCTTCATGCTGCGATCGATGGCCGAACGTATTCGCTTCCTGCAGCGGCAGGGCATCCATGTCGGCGCGCAGGCCGATCGAGCGGCCACCGTTGCCGTTACGGATGATGCCGACCAGGCCCGTGGTACCCAGGCCGCGATGGACCTCGATACCCCAGGATTCCAGGTTCTTGGCCACCACGTCAGCAGTGCGCTGTTCCTGGAAGCAGAGTTCGGGATGCGCGTGGATATCGCGTCGGATGGTGCGGATTTCGGCTTGCGCCTGCAGGATTTCGGGGATGAGCTTCATGATGCCAGTCCAGGCGAATGGGGCAATTGGATACCCCCGATCATACGACGGCTGCCCGCGAAGCGCCAAAACAAGGCTTTGGCTACACGTGCCGGCCCAATCCCGTGCATGGCGAAGCCCTGGCGGCTCCAATAGTGGCGCAGCGCAACATGGCGAAATGACCGCCGACGCGGGTGGGTTTCCCCGCATGGCGGATGCCCGGCACTGCTGGAACAGTTCATGCTTGAAGTGCCCGGCCGGCCGCGCCCCACGTTGCCATGTAGAACGCCGCACCAAAATGCGGCTGGTTCCGCTGAGAAAATGACGGGAAGCGCGGCTGATCCTCATTGTCATTTCAAGACTCAAGACTTCCCACAGGGAGAATCGCGCGATGTCCCTTCGCAACGTCAAGAAGGCAATCGGCAAGACCGTTGGTACCGTCCTGCTGACCGGTGCAATCGGCCTGGGCCTGGCCGCCCAGGTACAGGCGGCCGACCTCAAGATCGCCATGAGTTCGCCTCCGACCTCAATGGATCCGCATTTCTATAATCTGTTCTCGAACATCAATGTGTCCGAGCATGTGTTCGAGACGATGATCAAGCTCGATCCGGACAGCAAGGTCATACCTGGCCTGGCGGAGTCGTGGAAGCTCGTCAACAACCTCACGTGGGAATTCAAGATCCGCAAGGGCGTGAAGTGGCATGACGGCACGGAATTGACCACCGAAGACATTGCGTGGTCGCTCGACCGTCCCGCTACCATCGTCAACAGCCCCGGCAAGTTCGACGTGTACACCAAGGCGATCATCAACAAGAAGATCATCGACAAGTACACGATCCAGGTGACCACCAACCAGCCGTATCCGTTGATGCTCAACGACCTGACCGCGGTGTTCATGGTGCAGAAGAAGGCCACGCAGGGCCTGACTTCCGACGATTTCGCGCAAGGCAAGGGCATGATCGGCACCGGTCCGTTCAAGTTCGTCAGCTATGCGCGCGACGACCGGGTCGAACTGGTGCGCAACCCCGACTACTGGGGACCGAAGCCGGCATGGGACAAGGTGACGCTGCGCTTCATCCCGAACCCGGCCACGCGCCTGGCGGCGCTGCTGTCGGGCGATGTCCAGGCCATCGAGAACGTGCCGACCCCCGACCTGCCGAAGGTACGCAACGATCCCAAGCTGTCGTTCTTCTCGAAGATCTCGCATCGCGTGATCTACCTGTACTTCGATGTGAAGCGCGACAAGTCGCCGTTCGTCACCACGAAGGAAGGCCAGCCGATGGACAAGAATCCGCTGAAGGACGCGCGCGTGCGCATTGCCATCAGCACGGCCATCAACCGCCAGGGCATCAAGGACCGCCTGATGGAAGGCCTGTCCGAGCCGACCAACAACCTGGTGCCGCCGACCATGTTCGGCCACAACCCGCAGCTCAAGACGCTCAAGTACGATCCCGAAGCGGCCAAGAAGATGCTGGCCGATGCCGGCTATCCGAACGGCTTTGGCCTGACGCTGCATACGCCGAACAATCGCTACGTCAACGACGAGAAGATTGCCCAGACCATCGCGCAGAACCTGACCCGCATTGGCATCAACACCAAGGTGGAAGGCATGCCGATGGCCACGTATTCGTCGAAGGCGATCAAGCACGAGTGGTCGTTTGGCCTGGTCGGCTGGGGCGCGCAGACCGGCGAAGTGAGCTCGCCGCTGCGTGCGCTGCTGGCCTGCGAGGATTCCAAGAAGGGTTTTGGTACCACCAACTGGGGTGAATACTGCAACCCGAAGATGGATGTGGTGCTCGAGAAGGCGCTGGCTACTGTGGATGACACCGAGCGTTCGAAGCTGCTGCAGGAAGCCACGGCGATTGCGGTGCTCGACGGCGGCATCATCCCGGTCCACCATCAGGTCACGACGTGGGCCACGCAGAAGGGTATCGTGTACGTGCCGCGTACCGACGAACGCACCTACGCACATAACTTCAAGCCGCAGTAAGGTGGCACAGTAAGCTGGCACACTAAGCTGGCATTCAGGCAAGACGGAGCCGTATCGGGCATCACCGCGGCTCCGGTATGATCGCGGCCCCGGCCGGCATCGACTGGCCGGGGCGACCTCACCACGATATCCCCCGTGGGTCGCGAACACGCTGGCAGCGCACCACGCATGCCAGCGAAAGGAAAAGCGTCTGGAACATGCTGGTCTTCATCATTCGGCGTCTGATGCAGAGCGTGGTTGTGCTGCTGGTCATGTCGCTGCTCGTATTTCTCGGCGTCTTCGCGATCGGTAATCCGGTCGACATACTGATCAGCCCGCAGGCCGACCAGGAAGACATCAAGCGCACCATTGCCGCACTCGGCCTCGACAAGCCACTCTGGGAGCAGTACTGGATCTTCCTGCAGAACGCGCTGCACGGTAACCTAGGCACCTCGTTCGCGCATGGCACCCCGGCATTGAAGCTGATCTTCGAGCGCATGCCGGCCACGCTGGAGTTGGCCGTGTTCGCGATGATGCTGGCCATCGTGCTTGGCATACCGCTGGGTCTCTGGGCCGGGCTGCGGCCCAATGGCGCCGCCGGCAAGACCATCATGACCGTGTCGATCCTCGGTTTCTCGCTGCCCACGTTCTGGGTGGGCCTGATGCTGATCATGGTCTTCGCCGTGCAACTGGGCTGGCTGCCATCGAATGGCCGCGGCGAAACGGTGCGCGTGCTTGGCATTCCGCTGAGCTTCCTGACGCTCGACGGCATCCGCCATCTGATCCTGCCCGCGGTCACGTTGTCGCTGCTCAATATCGCGATGGTGATCCGGCTCACGCGCGCCGGCACGCAGGAAGCGATGCTGCAGGACTATGTGAAGTTCGCGCGCGCCAAGGGGCTGTCCAATACGCGCATTGTCGGCGTGCATGTGCTGAAGAACATCCTGATCCCGATCGTCACCGTGATTGCGCTGCAGTTCGGCTCGATCATTGCGTTCGCGATCGTTACCGAATCGATCTTTGCGTGGCCCGGCATGGGCAAGCTGATCATCGACTCGATCCAGTTGCTGGACCGCCCCGTGATTGTTGCCTACCTGATGGTGATCGTGACGCTGTTCATCCTGATCAACCTGGTGGTGGACATCGTCTACAGCATGCTCGATCCGCGCGTGCGCATTGCCGACAACAAGGGCTGAGCCATGAGCACTTCGACCGTACCCGAGGCAGCGGCCAAGCCGGTAGCCGCCGTGAAGGAACAGACGCCGTTCCGCCGTTTCGCGCGGCAGTTCGTGGAAAGCAAGCTGGCGATGCTGGGCCTGGTGACGCTGCTGCTGATCATCCTGATCGCGATCTTCGCACCGTGGCTGGCGCCACAGAATCCGTATGACCTGGCCACGCTCGATGTGCTCGACGCGCGGCTGGCACCCGGCGAACAGGCGGGCAGCGGCATGACGTTCCTGCTGGGCTCCGACGAGCAGGGCCGCGACATGCTGTCGGCCGTGATGTACGGCCTGCGCATCAGCGTAGGCGTGGGCGTGGTCAGTACCGTGATCGCGCTGTTGTTGGGCGCCACGCTGGGTCTGCTGGCCGGCTACATCGGCGGGCGCACAGAAGCGTTCATCATGCGCGTGGCCGACCTGCAACTGTCGTTCCCGCCAATCCTGCTCGCATTGATCCTGCTGGCGTTCCTGCGTCCGGGCATCGGCAATATCGTTATCGCGCTGGTGGCGGTGCAGTGGGCCTATTACGCACGCACCACGCGCAGCGCGGCGCTGGTCGAACGGCGCAAGGAATACATTGAAGCGGCCACCTGCCTGGGGTTGCCGCCGCAACGCATCATGTTCCGGCACCTGCTGCCCAACTGCCTGCCGCCGTTGATCGTGATTGCCGCGCTGCAGGTGGCATCGGCCATCACGCTCGAAGCAACGCTGTCGTTCCTCGGGCTCGGCGTGCCGGTCACGGAGCCGTCGTTGGGCATGCTGATTGCCAACGGACAGCAATACATGCTGTCCGGCAAGTACTGGATCAGCTTCTTCCCCGGTATCGCGCTGGTGGTCACCATCGTGGCGATGAACCTCGTGGCCGACCAGTTGCGCGACGTGCTGAACCCGCGTCTGCAGACGCAGTAAAGGAGATCGACATGACACAGCCAACCCTGGTCGTCGAGAACCTGAAGACGCAGTTCTTTACGCGCGCTGGCGTGGCCAAGGCCGTGGACGATGTGTCGTTCTCGGTGGGCCGTGGCGAGATCATGGGTCTGGTCGGTGAATCGGGCTCGGGCAAGTCGATGACCGGCTATTCGATCATGGGATTGATTGATCCGCCGGGCAAGGTCGTCGAGGGCCGTATCGCGCTGACCAGCCGCGATGGTGTCACGCGCGACCTGCGTGCGCTGACGCCGGCGCAACAGCGCGACGTGCGTGGCAACCGGATCGCGATGATCTTCCAGGATCCGATGATGACGCTGAACCCGGTGCTGCGCATCGACACGCAGATGATCGAGGCAGTGCGCGCGCACGACAATATCAGCAAGGACGCGGCGCGTGAGCGGGCCCGCAATGCGCTGGCACGCGTGGGCATTCCGTCGCCGGACGAACGCCTGCTGGCCTATCCGCATCAGTTTTCGGGCGGCATGCGCCAGCGTGTGGCCATCGCCATTGCGCTACTGAACAAGCCCGACCTGATCATCGCCGACGAACCCACTACCGCGCTGGACGTGACCATCCAGGGGCAGATCCTGTACGAGATGCAGACGCTGTGCCGCGAGTCGGGCACCGCGCTGATCTGGATCACGCACGACCTGTCCGTCGTGGCTGGCCTGGCCGACAAGGTTTGCGTGATGTACGCGGGCAAGATCGTGGAAGCGGGCGATGTGCGCCAGGTGCTGGAACATCCCGCGCATCCGTACACACATGGCCTGATCGGTTCCGCGCCGTCCCGCAATCCGCGTGGTGCACCGCTGCGCCAGATTCCGGGGATGACGCCGTCGCTGCTGAACCTGCCGGGTGGCTGCTCGTTCCGTAACCGCTGTCCGTATGCCACCGATGTGTGCAAGTCCGATCCGCCGCTCGAAGCGTCTTCCGATGGGCGCCAGTTGCGCTGTTTCCACCCGGTCCACGCCCAGCAGGAGGCCGCATGAGTACCCCTGTGATCGACACTCCCGCCGCCGTCACGGCAGGCGCGGCGGTGGATACCGGCACGCCGGTGGCGCCGTTGCTGGAACTGCGTGGCGTCTCGAAGCGCTTCGTCAAGTCGCTCGATGTCGCGGCCAAGATCGCCAATGTGTTTGGCGCGCATCAGCGCATGGAAGTCGTGCATGCGGTCGACAAGGTCGACCTGTCGATCCGTACCGGTGAAGTCGTGGGGCTCGTGGGTGAGTCCGGTTGTGGCAAGTCCACGCTTGGCCGCATGGCCGTGGGCCTGCACTCGTTGACCGAGGGTGAGCGGTTCTGGCGCGGCACGAATCTGGACCGCCTGCCAGCCGACAAGAAGCGCGAGAAGCAGCTGGCGATCCAGATGATCTTCCAGGATCCGTACGCATCGCTGAACCCGCGTTTGCGCGTGATGGACATCGTCGGCGAGGCGCCAGTCGTGCATGGCATGGTGGAGAAGGGCGCCCAGAAAGCCTATGTGGAAGACATGCTGGTGCGCGTGGGCATGGATCCCACCGTGCTGCGCCGTTTTCCGCACCAGTTTTCCGGCGGCCAGCGCGCGCGTATCGGCATTGCCCGCGCGCTGGCGGTGAAGCCCGAGTTCCTGGTCTGCGATGAATCGGTGGCGGCACTCGATGTGTCGATCCAGGCCCAGGTGCTGAACCTGTTCATGCGCCTGCGCGAAGAGTTGAACCTGACGTACCTGTTCATCAGCCATGACCTTGGCGTGGTCAAGCATATCAGCGACCGCGTGGTGATCATGTACCTGGGGCGCGTGGTGGAGTCGGCGCCGACCGAGGATGTATTTGCCACGCCAAACCATCCGTACACGCAGGCCTTGCTGGCGGAAGCGCCGAAGCTGGAGGTTGGCAAGAAAACCTATGTGGCGATTCGCGGTGAAATCCCGTCGCCGCTGAACCCGCCGACGGGGTGCCATTTCCATCCGCGCTGCCCGCATGCGATGCCGCGCTGCAAGACCGAACAACCGGTGCTGAAGGAGATTGCGCCGCTACGATGGTCGGCGTGCCATCTCAATGATGTGAGTTGAAGAGTGGGTGTGGATTTTCTCCCCTCTCCCGCGCTGCGGGAGAGGGGCGGGGGAGAGGGCCGGTGCATCAAGACGCGATATCGGCAAATTGAACCGCTTTGCCCTCTCCCCCAACCCCTTGTATGTCGCACAATTCGATCTGGATGCATTAGATCG
>CAUUBQ010000124.1:0-10125 GCA_963543405.1 uncultured Cupriavidus sp. | reverse complement strand
TCTCTGGCCATTATTCTCGCCCGCCGCATCGAAGCTTGGCTTGCTGCAGCGGGGACCGAATACTAATGCGTTTCGTGCCTGTCTGGCAAGTCTTTTTCTGACATGACTTACTCGTCGCCTCAACCGCACGGGAAAGTGCGCTGCCGGCACGGAACGCGAAGTGGCCTGCGCGTCGCGCCACAATCGACAACATGTGCTACAACGACCTGCCCCGCAACCTAGGGAAATCAATGGAACAAATCGGGTCAGGCCCTCTAGTTGACGAAACCGAGCGCGCCGCGTTGTACCGCATCATGGCGCTACGGCGCGACTGTCGTCACTTCACGCCGGGGCCTCCCCTGGCCGAGGCACAGTTGGAGCGTCTTCTGAATGCAGCCCACCAGGCACCCTCGGTTGGACTCATGCAGCCGTGGCGGTTCATGCGCTTGAGCACCCCGGAATGGCGTGCGCGACTGATGCCGCTGGTGGAGACTGAGCGACAGGCCACGGCGCAGGCCTTGGGTGAGCGCGCGGCGGAATTCCTGCGCCTCAAAGTCGAGGGCATTCGTGACTGTGCAGAGCTGCTGGCGGTAATCCTGGCGCCTGACGATGGCACGATCTTCGGACGCCGCAGCATGCCGCGCGAAATGGCCTGGGCTTCCGCCGCGTGTGCGGTACAGAATCTCTGGCTGGCAGCGCGCGCTGAAAATCTCGGCCTTGGGTGGGTATCCATGTTCGATCCCGACGCACTCGCGCGGGAGCTCAGCCTTCCTGCGGGTGCGACGCCTTTTGGCCTGCTATGCCTCGGGCCAGTACCCGCATTCTACGAAGCGCCGATGCTCGAACAGGTGGGCTGGCGCAAACGTTCGGCGTTACATGAAATCCTGTGGGACCCTTCATTGCCTCTTTCACCGGTCAACAACTGACCCTTCCGCTTGTATCCTCGGCGTTATCGACTACCCTGAATCCGCCTGCCGGCGCCACGCCGGTGGCCTGCGGACGACACAGGGGGGACAGCATGCCTTCGTACCTGGCCGAGGCCTACACCACCAAGGCGGTCGCCCGCCTGGCGCTTGCCACCCCACCCACCGCGCAATCCCTCGAGGCCCAGATACAGGCCCGGCTGCTGGCCGGCAATGCGGCGTTCTTCCGGCAACGCTACAGCGAGGCCTTATCGGAGTACCTTGCCGCCTGGGCCCTGCTGCCGGTGCTGGTGTGGCCAGTCTTTCCGGTCGAGGTCGGCAAGCTGCGTCCCGAGATGCTGGCCGAGGTCGAACTGGTCAAGCCACTGCTGGAGGCCAGCGTCAACATCCATCGCCTGCGACCGTCGCTGGGACCGGCGGCGGCCATCATGCCTAGCGTCGAACCGCCGCAGGAACTGCTGGAACTGACCGACCGTTTCGCCGGCGACACCACGCGTGCGCAGCGCGAGCATGCGCTCTGCCTCACGCTGCTACGCCAGGGTGAATTCGATCTGGCGCGCCGGCACGCCGAAGAGGCGCTCGCCGCCGGAGACGATGCCCGGCGCGGCGACGGCTTCGCACTGCTGGCCGCGGTAGCGCTGGCCAGCCAGGACGTGGGCGGGGCGCAAGACGCGCTGGCCAACGCAGCCGAATCCTATCGAGGACAGGACAGGGCCGACGCGCTGGCCGCTGTCGAGCACAACCTGGGCGTGACCAGCACCCTGGCCGGCAACGCCGAGGCCGCCGCCGGCCACTTCGCCAATGCAATACACCGCGTACCCGCACTGGGCGGCTGGCAGGTGACGCAGGCGCTCAATCCCGGCAGTGCGTCGGTCACGCGCGCGGTGGGCAGCGCCGGTCTGCCGCTGCTGCTGCACAGCGGCGCCGCCTGGCAGGCGCATTCGTTCGATGCGGCCGAACCGGTGAGCGAGTTCGAGGTTGCCGGCAGAAATGGCGCTGTCCATATCGACCTGGCCGCCGGTGCCGGCGCACTGGAAGCCGCGTTCTACCAGCCACGCATCGACGCCTTGCGCCTAGCCGACCTCATCGTCGACCTTGGCAACCTGGGCGCATTCACCTCGCACCTCGCGCACGTAAGCGGGCTGGTACTGCCGCTGTCGCTGGGCGACACCTACCATGCACTGGGCCGCCACGACCTGGCCGCCAGCTACTACCTGCGCGCACGCGACTACGCCTACCTGAACTTCGCGATCGAGCGCCCCATGCTGTGGGCGCGCCTGGCCCGTACCTACCTGGCCGAAGGCGACCGCCACTACCGCCAGCAGGACACCGACGCTGCCGTGCAGGCCTACTCGCGCATCGTCGCCCTGACTCCCGCTGGGTTCGAGCTCTCGGGAGCGCTCTACGAAGGTAGCTTCGCCCCCTATGCCGACGACACGCTGGCGCTGCTAAACGCCCCCGACCGGCTCGCCTTCGACGGCATCGACTACGGGCGACGCATCGTGATACTGCAGGCGCTGGCCAATCTCGGCCAGATTGCCAACGGCATCAACTATCTGGGCATCCCGGACGACATCATCCCGATCCACCCGTGGCGCTACTTGCAGAACCAGGCGCGCTACTTCACCAACCAGGCAATCCAGGCCGAGCGCGCCTATCTCAACTTCAAGAGCACCGCTGAAAAAGAAGCCTTCACCCGGCTCACGCTGCAACAGGCGGTGGATGCGCAGAAGTCCGCCGTCAAGGTGGAGGACGCCAAGGTTGCGCTGGCCAAGACGCAGCAGGACGTGGCGCAGAGCGCCGCCGAAATTGCCGGCAAGCGCATCGACCAGGCCATCGAGGCGCGCGACGACTATGCGACCGTGGCCGAGCAAACCGCGTTCTACGACGAGATCACAGCGCTGTATTCGGCCCCGGACGGCGGCGTGCATGTCGATCCGGACTTTGCCCGGCAGCTCGGCATCCAGCTCACCTACGTACACGAAACGTACACCGACCTGTTCGGCACATCGGACTTCTACTACACGCGCGACGTTGCCAAGGGCGACATCCTGCGCACCATGAACCGCAGTCGCAGCAAGGCCACGCGCGAGCTTGAACTGCGCAACATGGACCGCAAGGTCGACCAGCTTACCGACGACCTCACGCTGGCCAATGGCCAGGTCGCGGTCGCAAAGAAAGGAGTGAAGGCCGCGCAGGCACAGCAAGAGTTGGCAAAGCTGCGCGCCGCACAGGCCAGGTCGCAGCTTGACGCGTTCAACGACCAGGAACTAAGCCCCGAACTTTGGGACAACCTGGCACAGGCGCAGCGCGAGATCAGCCAACGCTACCTCGACTGGGCCATCGGCGCCGCCTTTCTGATGGAGCGCGCCTACGAGTTCGAGTACGACCTCACCGTCAACCGCATCCGCTTCGACTACGAGCGCAGCGATCTCAACGGCATGCTGGCGGCAGACCTGCTGCTGGCCGACGTCGACCAGTTCAGCTACGACCGCCTGCTCGACACCGAGAAGAAGGCCCCGATCAAGGTCAGCATCGCGCTGGCCGACCGCTACCCGTTCCAGTTCCGCCGCGACTTCCAGCAGACTGGCCGGCTCGACTTCCAGACCACGCTGGAAGATTTCGACCGCTGGAACCCTGGCACCTACCGTCGCAAGCTGCGCCGGGTCGAGGTGATCGTGGAGGGGCTGGTAAGCGCCGATGGCCTGCACGGCACCCTCACCAACAGCGGCTTCTCGCTCGACCGGCGCCGCGACGGCACGGTGCAGACGCGCGTGCAGAAGGCCGAAACCATGATCCTGTCGCGCTTCGACATGCGCGGCGACGGCTTCGTCTTCACCGCTACCGACGAGCAGGTGCTGGCGGTGTTCGAGAATAGCGGCGTGGCCGGCGGCTGGGTGCTGGAGCTGCCGCCGGACGTCAACGATGTGGACTTCCGCACCATCACCAATGTCCACCTGGTGCTCTACTACGACGCCTGCTACAGCATCGGAGTGGCTAACGTGGTGAGAGCCGGGCTGGCCGCCGTGAGTCACGACGAACAGATGCTCGGCCTGTCGTTGCGCTTCCAGTATCCGGACGAGTTCTACAACTTCCAGTCCGAGGGTGCGCTGCGCTTTGCGCTCGATGAGGGCTACCTGCCCTTCCACCATCTCGCGCCCCGGGTGCGCAGCCTGTGCCTGAACGTCGAGACGGTGGATGGCGTGTCGCCGGCCGGACTGACGTTGACCGTGGAACATGGCGCCAATGTCGCCAACGTCGTCACTGCTGCCAACGGCCTGGCGGGGCCCGGCGATGCCGCGCTGGCAGTGTTCGTGGGCGGTCCACTGACCGGCGACTGGACCGTGCGCATCGATCGGGCGCTCAACCAGGCCGCCTTCGATACCGGCTTCGGCTAGGACAAGGTGCGCAACCTCGCCTGCTTCGCCAACTACGGGTATTCGCCGCGTGGCCGGCCGGTTACGACGCTGAACCTGGGCGCCGACCCGCTCGCCGCGTTCGAACGCATCGACGACCCGGCCGCCACCGATGGTGGCCCCGGCGCCTGGAGCTACGACGCTGCCGTGCCGTGCCTGCGCCAGCAGTCGAACCTGCATGCCGCCGCCCATCTCGATACCAGCCCTGCCAAGCCCGGCGCCATGCTGCTGGCGCGCACCGACGCCGGCTGGCCAGTGCGCCGCGACCTGTTGCTGCGCGTGCGGCTGCAATCTGACAGCGACGGAATCGGCGTGATCCTGCGCTACCAGGATGACAACAACTTCTATTACTTCCTGATGGACGCCACGCTTGGCTATCGCCGCCTTGGCAGGAAGGTCGGCGGTGTCTTTGCGGAGCTGGACGTGCCGGCCTTCGATGCCACCGCCGACTACCAGGCCGGCCAGGCCCACGAACTCTGCGTCGCCGTGGTCGGCGACGCGCTGGTAGCAGCACTCGATGGCGTGCAGATCCTGTCGGGCCGCGACCACGCGCTGCCGGCGGCGGGCCGCTTCGGCCTGCTGGCATGGAAGAATCCCGGGGCGCGCGTGCTCGGCCTGAGCGTGCGCGACGCGTGACAGCCAGGCCTCACGCCAAAGTCCATCGCCATGGCCAATCTCCCCGGCACTTCCGCGCTGACCGTCAGCCTGCCCAGGGGCGGCGGCGACGTGCGCGGGCTGGGCGGCAACTTTGTCGCCGACTATAACCGCGGCACCGGCAGCTACACGGTCGACCTGCTGATGCCGGCGGGCCCTGCCGGCCTACGCCCCGCACTGGCGCTCAGCTATAGCTCGGGCGCGGCGAACGGCGCCTTCGGACTTGGCTGGGGCGTAGGGGTACCGTCGATCCATCGCGATGGCGAACGCCGCTTCGTGCGCTATGACGACAGTGACGGCTTCCGGCACGATCGCCATGGCGAACTGGTCCGCCTTGACGGCGCGGGGGAACCCGCTGGCGCGCCCCAGCGTTACCGCCCCAAATACGATGAATGGTTCGCCCGCATCGAGCGCGGCGAGCACTGGGAGGTCTTCCCGCGCGAAGGCGGCGTGCAGCGCTATGGCGTGGACGGTAACGCCCGCATCGCGCACCCCGACCACCCCGAACGCGTGCTCGCCTGGGCGCTGCAAGAGGTCGAGGACCGCAATGGCAACCGGGTGCGCTACCACTACCTCGCCGATGGCAACAACCGCTATCTGGACGAGATCGCCTATGGCCCCTACCGTGTGGTGTTCACGTATGCGCCGAGGCCCGATGTGCTTGGCACCGCGCGGCACGGCTTTCCCCTCGCCACCGCACTGCGCTGCATCGCCATCGAGGTCCATTGCGACCGCCTTGCCGGAGCGAGCCTGATCCGGCGCTATGCATTGGCCTATGCCGAGCCACAGGAAACGCCGCTGTCCCTGCTGCGCGAAATCCGCCTGAGCGGATACCGTGACGGCGACACCGTCGCGCTGCCGCCGCTCACCTTCGACTACACCCCGTTCCGCCCTCCCGCCAGCCGCTGCCGGGCCTTGAACAACCCCAACGGCTTTACGCTCGCGCCGCTCGGCGTGCGCGGCACCGACTTGCTCGACTGCACCGGCGACGGCCTGCCGGACATCGTCCAGATCGGCGGCGGGCAGCGCTGTTACTGGGCCAACCGGGGCGACGGCAGCTTCGACGCGCCACGCCAGATCCGCAGCCTGCCCGCCGGCGTGGAGCTTGGCGCGCCCGGCACCAGCTTCGGCGACATCGACGGCGACGGCGCCGCCGACCTGCTCGTCACCGACGGGCCGCGCACCGGCTACTTTCCCCGCATCGGTCCCGCCGCATGGGGTCCGTTCCAGGCCTACCCGCGCGCGCCCAACTACGACCTGCGCGACCCCAACAACCGGCTGGTCGACCTCGACGCCGACGGGCAGGTAGACCTGCTGCGCACCACGTCCACGGCCTTCATCCTGCACCTGAACCGTGGCGTGCAGGGCTGGAGCTCGCAGCCGCCCATCCCCCGCGTGCGCGATCTCGACGCATTCCCTGATATCTCGCTGGCCGATCCGCGCGTGCAACTGGCAGACATGACCGGCGACGGCCTCGCCGACATCGTGCTGCTGCGCTCCGGCGAGGTGTCGTACTGGCCGTACGAGGGTATTGGCCGCTGGGGTCGGCGCCGCGTCATGCGCGGCTCGCCGCCGTTCGCGCGCCCGAACCAGCCGCGCGGGGTGTTCCTCAGTGACGTCAACGGCGATGGGCTGGCTGACCTGGTGGTGGTCGAGGCTGATAGCGTGACAATCTGGATCAACCGCTGCGGCAACGGCTTTGGGGCGCCCATCCGCCTGACCAACACGCCGTTGACCAGCGGCGCCGAGGTGCGCGTGGCCGACCTGCTGGGCGCGGGCACGGCCGGTGTGCTGTGGAGCCATGCGCATGAGGTAAGGCCGCACACGCGCTATTTCTTCCTTGACCTGGCTGGCGAGCAGAAGCCCTACCTGCTGTCGTCGGTCGACAACGGGCTTGGCCGACGCACGCGCATCCGCTATGCCAGCTCCAGCCAGTTCGCCGCGCGCGACCGCGCCGAGGGCCTGCCGTGGCAGACCTTCCTGCCGTTTCCGGTGCAGGTGGTGGCCGAAGTACAGCAGGAAGACCCGCTCGCCGGTCTCGACACCCGTCTGGAGGTGCGCTACCACGACGGCATGTACGACGGCCGCGAGCGGCGCTTTGCCGGCTTTGGCCGCGTCGAACTGACCGAACACGGCGACGACACCGCGCCCACACTGCACACAGTGATGCGTTTCGACGCCAGCCCCACCGAGGGCCTGGGCAGCGACGCACGCGCCCTGGCCGTGGCACGCTGGGGCAAGCTGCTCGAGACACGCCAGGGGCCGGCCGATGGCGCGCCGCTGCGGCTGGCCACCAGCGTCTGGACGGCCGCTATCGCGCAGCACGGCGCGGATGGCACGCCGGTGGTCACGGTGCATCGTACCGGCAATCGCAACGAGGCACCCGGCAGCGACGGAACGACAGTGGTAACGACCCACACCTATGCCTTCGACGAAGCCGGCAACGTGGTTAGCGACCAGTCATCGGCCAACGGGCCGACGCCACTCGCACAGCGCAGCGAGATCACCTACGCGCGCACTCCCGACGGCACGGTAACCCCGCTGCCTGCGCGCATACTCGACAGCGCCTCCGATGGCAGCGTGCTGCGCGAGCGCCGCTACTACTACGATGGCGCCCCCTTTGCCGGCCTGCCGCTTGGGCAGGCCGGCAAAGGCAACCTGATGCGGCAGAGCCTGCGCGTGCTGGCTGCGAATGACTTTGCGGACCACTACGGCGCGGCCGGGCTCGATGCTGCCACGCTCGGCTTCCGCCTCGAAGATGGGGCCGTGTGGACCGACGCCGGCCGCTACCAGTACGACGCGAAAGGCAACCTGCTCACCGCGCGCGATCCGCTCGGCCACGACACCACGCTCGAGCGCGACGCCGATGGCATCTTTCCGCTGCGCATGCACAACCCCGCTGGGCACGAGGTGCATTTCCACTGGGACGATGCCGCGCTGCAGCCCGACCGCATGACCGACGCCAACGGCGCCATGTGGGCTTTCGGCTTCGATGCGCTGGGCCGCGTGACCCGCCTCGCCCTGCCCGGCGACACGCTGGCGGCGCCAAGCGAGACCGTGGCGTGGCATCTCGACGCCACGCCACCCTACGTCGAACTGGAGCAGAAGCAGGCGGCCGGCGCCCCGCCAGCGCGGCGGCGCGTGTACCACGATGGCGGTGGCGCGGCGCGCCAGGCCCGCGCGGTGATCGACGACGACACCGTGCTGGTGTCGGCTCCGTTCACATTGAACCGGCGCGGCTGGCTCGGCCGCCAGGGCGAGCCATCTTTTGGCGCGTCGCTGGACTTTGCCCCGCATGCCCCGCTGCCTGCGGGCGAGTCCACTACCCTGCACTACGACGCGATCGGACGTGTGATCGCCACCGACCTGCCCGGCGCGCGCAGCACGCGCGCGCTCTACGACTCCTTTCGCACCGTACTCTACGATGCCAACGACACCGACGCCTCGCCGGAGAACATCGCACGCGGTTTCTTCGATACGCCCACCGTGCGCCGGCTCGATGGCTGGGGACGCCTGGTTGGCGTCACCGAGATGCATGACGGCCTGCTCACCAGCCATACCTACGAGCTCGATGAGGCTGGCCGGGTACTGAAGGTCACGGGGCCCGACGGCGCACGCATACTGTCGCAACGCTTCGACCTGGCGGGCAACCGGCTGGCGCTGGACCATCGCGATGCCGGCCTGCGCCGCTACTACCACGACGCCGCTGGCCGGCTGGCCTGTTGCGTCGACGCCGCCGGGCAGCGCGTGGACTTTGGCTACGACGCGCTCGACCGGCCCACCCGCGTCAGCGTGGGCAACGCCACCGTGCAGCAATTCACCTACGACGACCCGGCACGCGCCAATGCCATCGGCCGGCTCGCCGCCGTGCACGACGAGGCCGGCGACTGGAGCTTCGACTACGACGCACGCGGACGTGCCACGCAGCGCACGCTGACCGTCCCGGGCCGCAGTTGGTCCCTTGGCCACAGCTACCACCCCAACGGCCAGCTCGCCGCCATCCGTTACCCCGACGGCACCGAGACGCGCTACGTCTACGACCGCTGCGCGCGCCTGAGCGCGATCCCCGGCACGCTCGAGGCCATCACCTACGACGCCCGCGGCCGGCGCACGCAGCTAAAAGTCGCCAACGGCGTGCGCACGCTGATCGACTACGACCCGCAGCGCCGCTTCCTGTCACGGCTGCAGGTGATCGGCGCGGCCGGCGACACAATGCACGACGTCAGCTACGGGCGCGACAGCGTCGGCAACCTGCTCAGCCAGCTCGATGGCCGCCCGCCCGGACCCGATGCCCCGCATTCGCGGCGCTTCACGCTAGATGGCCGCTACCGGCTGACCGAGGTGGCCGGCGGCGGTTCGCCCGCGGTGGCAGCCTATGTGCGCCGCTACGGCTACGATGCGGGCAATAACGTACTGACCTTCCCCACCCATGGCGCCGCGGGCATTGCTTACGATCCACCGGGCAGCAGCCGCATAGCCGGCATCCTTGATGCCGCCGGCAACCTCGTGCGGCTATACGCGCATGATGCCAATGGCAATGTCATCCGCCTGCCCGGGCGCGAGCTACGCTTCGACGCATTAGGCCGACTTGCCGGCGTGCAGCGTGCCGATGGCGCCACCGCCGCCTATCTGCACAACGCTGCCGGCGAACGCATCTGGCGCACCACCACGGTGGCCGGCGCGGTGCGCCGCACGCTGACGCTGGCCGGCCTGTTTGAGGAAGACGACGACGGCACCACGCGCCGCTTCGTGCGCGCCGACGGCGTGCCTGTCGCGATCGACCAGGCGGGTACCCGCACCTACCTGCATGGCAACGAGCTGGGCCACGTGACCCTGCTCACAAACGGCGTCGGCGCGCTGGCCGGCAGCCGCGTGTTCCAGCCTTTCGGCGAAGACGCTGGCGCAGCGTTGCAGGCGGTGCCCTGCGCATTCGGCGGTCAGCAGCTCGACGAAATCAGTGGGCTCTACGCACTCGGCGCACGCCACTACGCCCCGGAAATCGGCCGCTTTGTCAGCCCCGATCCGCTTTACCTCAGCGCGCCCGAGCTCGCGCTCGCGAGTCCGCGCCTGTTCAACCCCTATGCCTACGCCGCCAACAACCCGATGGTCTACGCCGACCCTAGCGGCATGTCGCTGCTTGGTTCGGTGCTGGG
>CAUUBQ010000123.1:0-10186 GCA_963543405.1 uncultured Cupriavidus sp. | reverse complement strand
ACTGCAGACTGCGCGAACAGCGTGGCTTCATCGGCCTCGCGCGTGGCGCGCACCGTCGACACGATGCCGCCACCGGCACGCGCAATTTCCTCGTAGCTCGCGCCACCGAGCCGCATGGCGAATTCATCGGCACGCTGGCCACCATAGACCAGATGGGTGTGGCAATCGACCAGCCCCGGCGTGATCCATGCACCGTTGGCGTCGTGCCTGGGCATCTGCCGATACGCTTCCGGCAGGTTCGCGCATGCGCCGAGCCACGCGATCCGTCCGTGCTCCACAACCAGCGCAGCGTCGTGGATGGCCCGCGCGGGATCGGCATCGGGCAGCAGGTTGCAATGATGCCAGACGCCGTCGGCAGATGGCGCGTCGGTGAAGTTCATCGGTCCCGCTCCATATTCAGGGTCACGCGCAGGCACAGCGCGGAGAGATCGGTGTGGAACAGTGTGATGGCCGGTGTGCCGGCGGACATCAGGATGCCTTCGCCGGCTGCCACATGCTGGCCGTCGCCGGTATCCCATGTGCCGCGCAACACCAGCAGCAGCACCGTGGCGTCATGGGGCACCGCCGTAAATGGCTGACGCATCAGCCTGACTTCGGCACGGCACACGTCGCGGCGCGTCATCACGTTGAAATCCTGCGTAGGCCCGTCTACCAGCGTGGCATGCACGGCGGTATCGCCAGAAAACGCAAACGGTTCGCCCACACGCACGAGCTTGTGGCAGAACGTGTCGTCGTGGGCCTGCAGATGCACGCCCGCGCCGTCGATCAGTACGATCTGCCGGTCGATGCCGGGAAAAGCCGAGAATGGCCCATCGGCGCCGATATCCGCCACGCTGATGCGCCACGCGAAGCTATCCATATCGGCACCCGGCGGCCATACGGCAATCTCGCGCGTGGAGCCGCCACCGTTCTTCCACGGTGTGGGCACAATCGCATCGAGCGCGAACTTCGTCACGGGCATCAGCGTTTCACCATCGGCAGGTTCAGGCCCTTCTCCTCCGCGCAGTCGATGGCGATGTCGTATCCCGCGTCGGCATGGCGCATCACGCCCGTGGCCGGATCGTTCCAGAGTACGCGTTCGATACGCCGGGCTGCCGCGTCGGTGCCATCGCAGACAATGACCACGCCGGAATGCTGCGAGAAGCCCATGCCCACGCCGCCACCATGATGCAGGCTAACCCATGTGGCGCCACCCGCCGTATTGAGCAATGCATTGAGCAGCGGCCAGTCGGACACCGCGTCGGAGCCGTCGCGCATCGCTTCGGTCTCGCGGTTCGGTGACGCCACCGAGCCGCAATCGAGGTGATCACGCCCGATCACGATTGGTGCCTTCAGTTCGCCGGACTTCACCATCTCGTTGAATGCGAGACCGGCGCGATGGCGTTCGTCGAGTCCCACCCAGCAGATACGCGCCGGCAGGCCCTGGAATGCAATGCGGTCGCGCGCCATGTCGAGCCAGCGGTGCAGATGCTTGTCCTCGGGGAACAGCTCCTTCATCTTGGCATCGGTCTTGTAGATATCCTCGGGATCGCCCGACAGCGCAACCCAGCGGAACGGCCCCTTGCCGCGGCAGAACAGCGGGCGGATATAGGCCGGCACAAAGCCCGGGAAGTCGAACGCGTTCTTCACACCTTCGTCGAAGGCCACCTGGCGGATGTTGTTGCCGTAGTCGAGTGTCGGCACGCCCATCTGCTGGAACGCGAGCATCGCTTCCACATGCTTGACGATCGATGTGCGCGCCGCGGCTTCCACGGCCTTGGGGTCGCTCTGGCGCAGATCTTCCCATTGCTGCACGGTCCAGCCTTCGGGCAGGTAGCCGTTGACCAGGTCGTGCGCCGAGGTCTGGTCGGTGACCATGTCGGGGCGCATGCCGCCGGCCTGCGCGCGGCGCACGAGTTCCGGGACGATTTCAGCGGCATTGCCGAGCAAACCCACGGAGATCGCCTCGCCGGCCTTGGTGGCGGCGTCGATCATTGCCAATGCTTCATCGAGCGTGGTGGCCTTCTTGTCGAGGTAGCGGGTGCGGATGCGGAAGTCGATGCGCGACTCCTGGCATTCGATCGCCAGCACGCACGCGCCAGCCAGCACGCCGGCCAGCGGCTGGGCGCCGCCCATCCCACCCAGGCCAGCCGTAAGAATCCACTTGCCGGTCAGGTCGCCGTTGTAATGCTGGTTGCCCGCTTCGACAAACGTTTCGAACGTACCCTGCACGATGCCCTGCGTGCCAATGTAGATCCATGAGCCGGCCGTCATCTGGCCATACATCATCAGGCCGGCACGGTCGAGTTCATTGAACTTGTCCCAGTTGGCCCAGTGCGGTACCAGGTTGGAATTGGCAATCAGCACGCGCGGCGCATCGGCATGCGTGCGGAACACACCGACGGGCTTGCCCGATTGCACCAGCAGCGACTCGTCCTCACCAAGGCGGCGCAGGCTTTCGAGGATCGCATCGAAGCACTCCCAGTTGCGCGCGGCCTTGCCGATACCGCCGTAGACCACCAGGTCCTGCGGACGCTCGGCCACGTCGGGGTCGAGGTTGTTCTGGATCATGCGATACGCGGCTTCGATCAGCCAGTTCTTGCAGTGGAGCTCGGTGCCGTGCGGGGCGCGGATTTCGCGCTGGCCGCGCACGGTGAATTGGTGTTCGTTGGCGTTCATGGTTGTCTCGTATGTCTGAAGTACTGTCGGTTCACTCCCCTCTCCCGCTTGCGGGAGGGGACAGGGCTGGCGCATCAAATGGCAACGTTGGTCGGCAGGATCTCCCGCACGGCGTCGGGCCAGCCTGCTCCGGCATCGCCCTGCACCACCCATTGCTTCATGGCCTCGATATCGGGTGCCAGATAGCGGTCGGATTCCACGAATGCCACGCGGCTGCGAATCCGCGCGAGTTCCTGCTCCACCAGCGGCGATGACCGCAGCGGTCGATGAAACTCGATACCCTGCGCGGCCGCCATGGCCTCGATGCCGACGATCACGGCCGTGTTCGCAGCCATGTCGCCCAGGCGCCGTGCACCGTAGGTAGCCATCGATACATGGTCTTCCTGGTTGGCCGAGGTAGGCAGGCTGTCGACGCTCGACGGATGCGCCAGCGACTTGTTCTCCGATGCCAGCGCCGCGGCCGTGACCTGCGCGATCATGAATCCCGAGTTCAGGCCACCTTCGCGCACCAGGAACGGCGGCAGGCCGGACAACCCGGTATCGAGCAGCAGCGCCAGCCGCCGTTCGGAAATGGCCCCGATCTCGGCAATTGCCAGCGCGATGATGTCGGCGGCAAATGCCACCGGCTCGGCGTGGAAATTGCCGCCCGAGACCACATCGCCCTGCTCGGCAAACACGAGGGGATTGTCGGAAGCGGCATTGGCCTCGATGCGCAGGATGCGCGCGGCGTGGGCCAGGTTGTCGAGGCATGCGCCCATCACCTGCGGCTGGCAACGAATCGAATACGGGTCCTGCACGCGACCGCAGGCCTTGTGCGAATCGACGATCTCACTGCCGTCGAGCATCGCACGCACCGCGCCAGCCACCGCGATCTGGCCAGCCTGGCCACGCGCCTCATGAATGCGTGCATCGAACGGCTTGACCGAACCCTTGATCGCTTCCAGCGACAATGCGCCGGCCACCAGCCCTGCGGCAAATGCGTCTTCGGCGGCGAACAGGCCGGCAAGCGCAAGCGCCGTGGAAACCTGTGTGCCGTTCAGCAGGGCCAGCCCTTCCTTCGGGCCCAGCGTGAAGGCGTCGAGCCCGGCATGGGCCAGGCCCTGCGCGGCCGGCACGCGCTGGCCGTCGATCATCACATCGCCCACGCCAATCAGCGTGCACGACATATGGGCCAGCGGCGCCAGGTCGCCCGAAGCGCCGACCGAACCCTTGGCCGGGATGCACGGCGACACGCCGTGGTTGGCCAGCGCCAGCAGCGCCTCGATCAAGGCCGGGCGCACGCCGGAATGGCCGCGCGCCAGGCTCACCGCCTTGATGGCCAGGATCAATCGCACGGTGTCGGCCGGCAGATCCGCGCCGGTACCCACGCTGTGCGACAGCACGAGATTGCGCTGCAGCAAGGCCAGCTTGTCATGCGCGATCCGCGACTGGGCCAGCTTGCCGAAGCCCGTGTTGATGCCGTAGACCACGGCGTCGGCGTCGATGATGTCCTGCACGGTGGCCTGCGCGGCACGCACACCAGCCCACGCCGAGTCGGCCATCGCCAGGCGCACTTCGCCACGATAGATGCGGCGCAGGTCGTCCAGCGAGACATGGCCTGGGTCCAGGGTCAGGAGAGAGCGGGAATCTTGAGTCATCGTTATGTTGTATGAGCCTGTCTATACAGGTTAGTCGAAAATAAAACCTGATGGCCAGCTTTTGACTGGCCTCAGGTACCAGTTCTAGCCGAAGGCGGGGTTGCCGTCGGCGCGAAAACGGCTGCCCAGCCGGTACCGGTTGCCCGGATGCAGGCAGCGCACAAAGGTCACGGGCACGCCGTTGGTCCAGGTACGGCGCGTCAGCAGCAGGCATGGCTGGGTGGGCGGCATCTCCAGTTGCGTGGCCTGTTCCAGCGTGGCGGCGATGGCATCGACCACATGTTCCACCTGGTCGTATGGCACGTTGCGCAGCAGGTATTCGCCAGGCTGGGTATCGCCAAAATCCTGTGCAATGAAATCGGGGGCGACACGCGGATTGACGTAGCGGTCTTCAAGTTGCACCGGCACGCCGTCTTCGCGATGAATGCAGATCGAATGGAACACCGATTCGCCCGTGCGCAACTCCAGTGCAGCGGCCACCTCGATCGAAGCCGCCACGCGTTCGACCAGGATCACGTCGCAGCCATAGTCATGGCCACGCATGCGAATCTCGTCCTGCAGATTGACCACCGACAGCAGCGTCGATTGCGGCTTGTGCTCGGCCACGAACGTGCCCACACCGGCCACGCGCACCACCCGGCCCTGCTCCTGCAGCTCGCGCAGCGCGCGGTTGACCGTCATGCGCGACACCGAAAAGCGGTTCACCAGTTCCTGCTCCGACGGTACGCGGTCACCGGGTTGCCACGCGCCGCTCTGGATCTGGCGCGCGATGTACTCCTTGACCTGCTGGTACAGCGCAGCGGGTGCGGCGGAGGGGGACGATGCCGGTGTGGCGGACTGATTCATGACCTGATTGCTGATTGCCGTTCAATGCTCGGCCGAGGCCATGGCCTCGGCGCGAATCTCCTCGGTCAGCCGTGCCTTCAGCGCGGAGAACTCGGGCGATGTCTTGATCGTGTAGTGGCGCGGATGAGGAAAATCCACCGCGATTTCGCTCTTGATCCGACCCGGCCGCGCGGAAAACACCGCCACGCGGTTGGCCATAAAGATGGCTTCGTCGATATCGTGCGTCACGAATAATACCGTTTTGCGCGCCGACTCCCATATGCCGAGCAGCAACTCCTGCATCAGCACGCGCGTCTGGTTGTCCAGCGCGCCAAACGGTTCGTCGAGCAGCAGGATCTTCGGATCATTGGCCAGCGCGCGCGCAATGGCCGTGCGTTGCTGCATGCCACCCGACAGTTGCTTTGGATAGTGTTGTTCGAAGCCACGCAGCCCGACGCGGGCGATAAAGAAATCGCTGCGCTCCTTTTGCGCGGCCGTGCTCATGCCACGTTCACGCAGCCCGAAGCGCACGTTCTGCTCGATCGTGAGCCACGGAAACAGCGTGTACGACTGGAACACCATGCCGCGGTCGGCGCCCGGACCGGCCACGGGCTGGCCATCGAGCAGCACGCGGCCGCCACTGGGCGTATCGAGCCCGGCCACGATGCGCAGCAGCGTGGATTTGCCGCAACCGGACGGTCCGAGGATCGTCACGAAGTCGTTGTCGCGGACTTCGAAATCAACCGGCAGCAATGCCTGCGTGCTGCCGCCGCGCGGATTCTCGAAGGTGCGGGATACCTGCTGGATCGACAGCGCGCTCATTTGATTGAACTCCACGGAAACAGGCGCTGGTTGGCCAGCTTGAATACCAGATCGGAAACCAGGCCGATGCAGCCAATCACGATGATGCCGAAGATGATCTGCCCGGTATTGAGCAGTGCCTGGCTGTCGGTGATCATGTGCCCGATGCCCGAGGACGACCCGATCAGTTCCGCCACGATCACATAGGTCCATGCCCAGCCCAGCACCAGGCGCAGCGTTTCGGCAATCTCGGGGGCCGCGCCCGGAATCAGCACGCGCCGCACAATGCCGCGCGGCGTGGCACCGAGCGTATAGGCCGCCTCGACCAGATCCTTGCGCGCCCCGCCGACCGTCACGGCCACCATCAACACGATCTGGAAGAACGAGCCGATAAAGATCACCAGCAGCTTCTGCGTTTCGCCAATGCCAGCCCACAGGATCAGCAGCGGAATAAACGCCGAGGCCGGCAGGTAGCGGCAGAACGACACGAACGGTTCGAAAAACGCTTCGGCCGCCTTGTAGCTACCCATGAAAATGCCGAGCGGCACGGCCAGCACCGCGGCCAGCACGAAGCCACCGACCACGCGCCATACCGTCATGCCGATATCGCCGATAAATCCATACTCGGTGAACAGCAGCCAGCCCTCGTGCGCCATCGTCAACGGATCGGCCAGGAACGTGCGCGGCACGAAGCCGCCCAGCGTGACCACGGCCCAGATGGCGAAGAACGCGACGAAGAACGCCAGCCCGAGCACCCAGCGCGTACGCGCAGGCACCGGCACCAGCGGCGAGAGCCATGGATGGCGTGCGCGCGGCGCGCGATCGGACGCCTGTGCGGCGATGGGCGCGGGCGGGCGCGTAGTGGTCGTGGCTTGCGACATGGCGGCGACCTCCGGCTTACTTGAGGAATCGGGCGTCATAGATCGCCGTGACGTCAGGCACCTGGCGGATCACGCCGATGTCCTTGAGCACGTCGGCGGCTTCCTTGCTGAAGCTGGCCAGTTCACCCGCAAAGAATTTCCGGTTGGCGTCCTTGTCCTGCCAACGCAGGTAGGCCGACGATTTGGCGAATTGCTCGCCGGTCTGCTTGACCGCCGCGCCCATGATCTCGTTCGACTTCTCGGGCTCCTTGCGGATCATCTCGAGCGATTCGAAGTAGCTGTCGACCAGTGCCTGGGCGGCCTTGGGGTTGTCCTTGAGCCATTTCGGCGCGCAGCCGAGCGTATCGGTCACCATCGGGTAGTCGAGCGTGGTGGCCAGGATCTTGCCCTTGTCCGGGTTGGCGCGCACCGTCGACAGGTATGGCTCGTAGGTCATAGCGCCATCGTTCTGGCCCGCCACGAAGGCCTGCGCCGCAGCCTGCGGCGAAAGCGTGGTCAGCTTGACGTCCTTGAGCGTCATGCCGTTTTTCTTCAGCATCCAGGCCAGGCCAAAGTACGGCGCGGTGCCGGGCGCATCGACGCCGATCGTCTTGCCTTTCAGGTCCGAAAACGTCTTCACGTCGCCACGGACGGCCAGGCCATCGGCCCCGTAGGATTTGTCGAGCTGCACGATCTGTGTGATCGGCACGCCATTGGCGTTCCATGCCACATGGGTTTCCACGGTAGTGGCCGCGCACTGGATCGCGCCCGATGCCAGCGCCAGATGCCGGTCCTTCTGCGGAATCATCTTGATTTCCACGTCCAGGCCGTGCTTCTTGAAGATGCCCGCCTTGTCTGCCAGCGTCAGCGGCGCAAAGCCGGTCCAGCCACTCATGCCAAGCGTGACAGGCGTGTTCTGCGCCTGGGCTGCAGGGGTTGCCAATGCGATGGCGAGAAGGGTTGAAGCAAGGACGGCGCGAGGTACGGCGTAACGAGGCAGCAACATGCTGTCGGCTCCATCAGTCGTGGGGTGTGGGCAATCTAGCAAGCCTGTATATACAAGTCAAACCCGGGGTTTACCTGAGCCAGTGCCGATGTGCAGCTTGCTGAATCCGCGTGTGGAAGCGCACTGAAGCCGCGAAGTGGTGCGACGGCTGCACCGCGGACGATCAATTCATCACTCGGCTCGCTGCATATGCACCGATCTTGTATAGACAGGATAGATTGCCGCAATGCCGAGCAATTGGCGTGCCCGGGCGTGCCCGCCGACGCCCCGACAGGCGTCGGGGCGCCCGGCTGGGCTCAGCGGTCGAAAAACGATTTGACGGTGGGAAAGCGCAGCCGCAGCCGCAGTTCGCGCTTGAGCCGGCGGTTGTCGAGGCGGCGCGATTCGCTCATGAAGCTGAGCAGCGTAGGATCGATGGTTTCGCGCGCCTGCTGGCGGCTGATACGCGGGGGACGCGGCAAACCGTTGCGGTCCGCCACGAGGTCGAAGTAGTCGGCCATGCGCAGCTCGGTGTCGTCACTGGCGTGCACCACGCGCTGCGGCCGGCCGCGCCACAACGCGGCGATCATGCCGCGCGCCAGATCATCGGCATGGATATGGCTGGTGTAGACGTCATCCTGCGGCGCCAGCGCCGGCGTGCCCTTGCGCAGGCGCGCCAGCGGCAAGCGGTCTTCGGCATAGATACCGGGAATGCGTACGATACTGGTGCGCCATCCAGCGTCGCGCCCGAATGCGCGCACCGCTGTTTCGGCTGCCACGCGACGCCGTGCGCGGGCGGTCTGCGGACGTACCGCGTGAAATTCCTGCACGCGCGCCCCACCCCGGTCGCCATAGACGCCGGTAGTACTGGCGTAGATGAAGGCCCCGACCGAGCGATGGCGCGACGCCGCCTCGAACGCACGGTGCCAGCCCCGCTCGGGTAGAATATCGGCCTCGCCCGAACCGACGCCAAAGCGTGTGGTACGTGAGCGGCGCCAGGCCGTACGACGCAGTGCCGCAAGCAAGGCTTGCGTGCGCGGATCGCCACCACCCTGACCGGGCGGCGGCGCCAGGTCCATGACCCGATCCGCCAGACGCGCCAGTCGGGACAGCGTGGCGGGGTGGTCAAGATTGGCCACCAGCGGCACCGCGCCGGCGTCGCGCAGTTCGGCGCGACGCAGTGGTTGCGAAGTGACGGCGAACACGCGCATGCGCGTGGCCAGCAGGCGCAGGATGCGCGTGCCGACGTCGCCACAACCGACAATCAGCAGGCGCGGACGGCCAAGCCGGCGTCCCTGCCGTATGCCCTGTGGGATAGACAACGCCGCTTGCGGCGACAGAATTTGGTTCATAGACCCGATTATGGCTTATCAAGTTACCGTCACGCCGAGTGGCCACAAGTTCGAAGTGGCTGCCGACGAAACCATCCTCGGCGCAGCACTGCGTCATAGCATCGGCCTGCCCTACGGCTGCAAGAACGGCGCGTGCGGATCCTGCAAGGGCCGCGTCGTCGAGGGTACGATCCAGCAGGGCGACCATGCCGCCTCGGCACTGACCGCACAGGAAAAGGCCGAAGGCCGTGCGCTGTTCTGCTGCGCCAATGCCACGTCCGACATCACGATCGAATGCCGTGAGGTGCATGGCGCCGGCGATATCCCGATCAAGAAGATTCCGTGCCGTGTCAGCACGCTGGAGCGCCTGGCCGATGACGTGATCGCCATCAAGCTGCAGTTGCCGGCCACCGAGCGCATGCAGTACCTGGCCGGCCAATATGTGGAATTCCTGCTGCGCGACGGCAAGCGCCGCAGCTACTCGATCGCCACGCCGCCGCATGAGGAAGGCCCGATCGAACTGCATATCCGCCATATGCCGGGCGGCGCCTTTACCGACTATGTGTTCGGCGCAAAGGAAGGCATGCCTGCCATGAAGGAGCGCGACATCCTGCGTTTCGAGGGTCCGCTGGGCAGCTTCTTCCTGCGCGAGGAATCGGACAAGCCCATCGTGCTGCTGGCCTCGGGTACGGGCTTCGCGCCGATCAAGGCCATCGTCGAGCATGCCGCCTACACCGGCATCACGCGCCCGATGACGTTGTACTGGGGCGGCCGGCGCCCGGCCGACCTGTATATGCACGCACTGTGCGAGCAATGGTCGCGCGACCTGCCGAACTTCAAGTACGTGCCGGTGATTTCCGATGCCAAGGCCGAAGATGGCTGGACCGGCCGTACCGGCTTCGTCCACCAGGCCGTGATGGCCGACCATCCGGACCTGTCGAACCACGAGGTCTACGCCTGTGGCGCACCGGTCATGGTCAATGCCGCACGCACCGATTTCACGGCACAGTGCAAGCTGCACGAGGACGCATTCTTTGCCGATTCGTTCACGTCCGAGGCCGACCTGCACCCGGCCGGCGCGGCCTGAAC
>CAUUBQ010000122.1:0-10402 GCA_963543405.1 uncultured Cupriavidus sp. | reverse complement strand
GCCCGCTGGTCAACATCAATATCAACCAGAGCGTGCAGCAGCTTCAGCAAGTGAACGTTGCCGCCTTCAACAACAACAAGATCGTTGGCGTCGATCTGGGCAAGGTCGCACTCAACGTCCACCCGACCCAATGGGGCGGCAACCTGGCGGCGGTTTGAACTGCCGGCATTTACTCGCGGGATAGCTGCAGCACATTGGCGCCGATCAGCGGATCAATCGCGCGCTCAAGTTTCTGCCCGTGCACGGCGATGGTCACTTCGAGCGATCCCGTGCCTACCTCCATGGCCAGAATGTGCCCGCCGTAGGTATCGAACTTGCCATCGCCGGCCACGCCATGGATATGGATCGATGGCTTGCCTTCCTTCCAGGCCACGCTGCCGACCACGCTGGCCATTTCCACATCGCGATAGGTCTTGGGGTTGAATTGCTGCTTGCCAGCGTCCCAGAACCCGAACGTCACGTTGGCGAAGCCGATGGCCGAGAGGCTTGCGCTTGGAATCTTCTCGCACTCGGCGAAGGCCGCCAGCCGGTCCAGGACGTTGTCGCCCATGCGCAGCACCAGCAGGTAGCCTGTCGGCGTCTTGATATAGCGCGGCACGTTCGGGTAGTTCTTGTTCTCGGGCTCCACGCGCAGCATGCCATTGCAGCCGGCCGGGGTCGCGGTCTGTGCCTGGGCCGGGTGAAAAGCGGTCATGGCGGCCGTGACAAGCGCAGCGCTCGCCAGCCATAGCGGCAGGCGTACAGGGGCGCGTGCAGTGATAGTGTTCATCTCGATCTCCTCGTTGTGATGGTTTGTCAAAGGTCGGGGCTCAGTGCAGCCATGCGGCCGGCACCAGGATCAGTTGTGGGAACAGCACGAACAGGAACATCAGCGCGGTCAGGCTCAGCAGGAAGGGCCAGACACCGCCGATCACGCTGTCCAGGCTGCAATGCGAGGTGCCGGCCACCACGTTGAGGACTGTGCCGACCGGTGGCGTCAACAGGCCGATGGCGTTGTTGAGCACGAACATCACGCCGAAGTAGACCGGATCGATGCCCGCCTTGGTGATGACCGGCATCAGGATCGGCGTCATGATCAGCACGGTGGGCATCAAATCGAGCGCCGTGCCCACCACGATCACCAGCAACATGATGATGAACATCAGCAGGATCTTGTTGCCGATGAACGGCTCCAGCAGCGCGGTCACCTGCGCGGGAATGTTGGCGATCGTGATAAGCCATGCGGAAACCAGTGCGCATGCCACCAGGAACAGTACCGTGCCGGACGTCTTGGCAGCCGTGACGATCAGGTCGGGAACCTTGCGCATGGCGAGTTCGCCGTAGACCAGCCGCCCCACCGCCATCGCATACACCACGGCTACCACGGCGGCCTCGGTTGGGGTGAAGGCGCCGATCTTCATGCCCCCGATGATGACCACCGGCAGCACCAAGGCCCAGATGCCCTCGCGCAGCGCGCGCAGCAGCCGGATGGCCGAGAACGGTTCCACGGGCGCCAGGTCTTCCTTGCGGGCGCAGACGTACCACGTGGCGGCCAGCGTCAGGGCCATCATCGCGCCCGGTGCGATGCCAGCCAGGAACAGCTTGGTGATCGAGATCTGCGCGACGACCCCGAACACGACGATGGCGATCGACGGGGGAATCACCGGCGCTATGATGCCGCCCGCGGCGATCAGGCCCGCCGCGCGCGGAACGTTGTAGCCGGCGTTGCGCATCATCGGTATCAGCAGTGCGGCCACGGCGGCGGTATCGGCCACCGCAGACCCGGAAATGCTGGCGACCACTGTGGCCGCGATGATCGCGACGTAGCCCAGGCCGCCGCGCACGTGGCCGACCGCGGCATCGGCCACGCGTACGATGCGCCGCGACAAGCCGCCGGCATTCATCAACTCTCCCGCCAGCATGAAGAACGGCACGGCCATCAGCGGGTAGTTGTTGACGCCCTCGAGCATCGTCTGGGCCAGGATCTGCGTGTCGAAGTTACCCAGATGCAGCATCAACGCCACCCCCGAGGCCAGCAATGCAAATGCAATCGGCATGCCGAGCGCCATGGCGCCCAGCAGCGAGCCGACAAAGACAAAAATGGTCATGATCCGTGCTCCGTTCTGTTATTCGCCGCTGGTGCCCGATTGCGGCACCAGTTCGCCCAGCGCCATGCGGCCGCTGACGAGCCGCCAGAGCGACCACGCCAACATCGCCGCCATGCCCGCGGCGCAGAGCAGCAAACACGCGTAGACCAGGCCGAGCGGGATGCCGGTAACAGGCGCGCGGTCGTCCATGCCGATCTCCACGATCTGCCACGCGCCATGAGTCAGCAGCAGGCAGCAGGCCAGCGCACCGGCATCGGCCAGCAGGCGGCACAGGCGCTGGCTGCCCGGGCCAAGGCGTGCCACGACGGTATTCATGCCAAGGTGTGCGCGGTCGTACATGACCAGCAGCGCGCCCAGCAGCGTTAGCCACATGAACAGGAAGCGCGAGGCTTCTTCCGAGAAGGCGATGCCGGTGTTGAACACATAGCGCAGCACCACATTGCCGAAGACGAGCCCGATCATGGCGACCATCAGGACGACCATGGCGCCATGGGCGATACGAAGGGTGAGGCGGTTCATGCTTGCACTCCTGTTGAAGCTGCCGATGGCCGGCCGTCGCTTGCCGCGTGCGGCGCCGTGTCGTCGAGCGTGATGCGATAGAAAGCCATGGCGTTGTCGCGCCAGATGCCGCGCGCCTGTTCGGCATCGAGGTCTGCCATGGCCTGGCTCATGGTGGCGATGACTTCGTCAATGTCGGTGCGCAGCCCCGACACGGGCAGGTTGCTGGCGAACATGCAGCGCCCGGCGCCGAAGGTGTCGATGGCGAGGCGGATCACTCGCACGTTGTCGGCGCGGTGCCACGGCGCGTGGGGCAGGCCGAACTCCGACAACTTCACGTGAACGTCGGGCAAGCTGGCCAGCGCGCGCATCCCGCGCAGCCATTGCGACAGGCCGGATTCCGAGCGGTCCCACGGCAGTCCGGTGTGTTCCACCGCTACCTTCAGGCCAGGCACGGCGCCGATCAGGTCGGCGGCCTCCTCCAGGTGCCAGAACGGCACGCGCAGGTCCCACGCCAGTCCGTGCGCGGCCAGGGCTTCGAGACCGGCCCGCCAGCGTGGATCCCGCAGCGTGCCTGGTTCGTGCCGCACATCGGGCGTGGCATCGGCCGTGGCATTGGCGGCAATGCGCGGCTTGCAACGTACGCCGCGTACCAGCGGATAGCGCAATTGCGCCCGCAGATGGGCAGCGTGGTCGGTGTCCAGCAGATCGACATGGGCCACTACGGCGTTCGGAAAGCCGTGGCGGGCATGCTGTTCATGAAGCCAGACCGTTTCCGCCAGCGACTCCGCGCGATCACGCTCGGCTTCCACATGGACCGTGCCATCCACGCGCACCCCCTGCCAGTGCGCCAGGTAGTCCTGCGCGGCGAAGTCGCGACGCAGTGCCGCGTAGTCGCCAAGGAAGAAAGCCTGCGGGTCGTAGCGATCCTGCAGCCACGGATAGCGGCCGGCACCGAGGTGCCAGAGGTGATGATGGGCATCGACGATGGCGTCGGGGCGGTTGGTCATGGCGCCACTCCTTTGCGCTGTGATGCGCATCAACGCTGCGTCTCGATCGCGCGCAGGATGGCGCCGCCGGCGTCACCGTTCTTCTGCACGAACAGTTGGCGAGTTTCTTCGCGCACAACCTTGCGGATGCTGTCGTTGTCAGGGTGCTCGTTGACCTGCACACCCTTCGCACGCAATTGGGCAATGGCCGCGCGCTCGTTGTCGGCGTTGAGCTTGCGCTGGTAGGTGGCGGCCGCGGCGGCCTCCTCCAGCAGTACCTTCTGATATTCGGGCTTGAGCGAATCGAACTTCGCCTTGTTCATCAGCACCACCAGCGCCGTATAGGCATGCCGCGTCAGCGACATGTACTTCTGCACCTCGTAGAGCTTTGCCGACACCATCAGCGTGGGCGGATTCTCCTGGCCATCGACGGCGCCGGATTCCAGTGCGCCGAACACCTCGGCGAACGGCATTGGCTGGGGGCTGGCGCCCAGCAGCTGGAATGCCTTGATATGGGATGGGTTAGGCGTGGTGCGGATCTTCAGGCCACGAATGTCCTCGGCGCGCTGGACCGGCCGCTTGTTGTTGCCCAGGCTACGGAAGCCGATTTCCCAGAACGCGAGGCCCTTGATGCGGTGGGCGCTTAGTTCGTCGAGCAGCGAGCGGCCGACAGCGCCGTCCAGCACCCGGTAGGCGCCGGGGCCGTCCTCGAACTGGTAAGGCAGGTCCAGCACGTTGAGCCGGGGTGCCAGTCCGGTGACGAACGGGTTGCCCGTGGCGCCGATGTCGATGGTGCCGCTGCGCACACCGGTCACCAGCGAGGTGTCGTTGCCAAGCTGGCTATTGGCAAAGACCTGGATCTCGACCGCGCCGCCGGTGCGGGCCTTGACCTTCTCGCTGAACGAGAGCGCAGCAAGATGCTGGGAGTCGGACTCCGGCACCGTATGTGCGAAGCGTAGCTTGACGGTCTGGGCGCCCGCCGCGCTGGCGATAGACAAAAGCGCGGCCAGCACGATATGCGAGATAGCGTGTTTCATGGTGGTTGTCTCCTGGGGTGATGAATGGCGCCGCCACATCGATTGGATGTCTGGGGTGGCGGTCGCCGTCGGGGCCGTCGGGCCCCTGCTTGCAGCGTTGTCAGGGCGTAACCCCGACCAGCATCAACAGCGCGGTCAGAGCGATTCGGTCAGCATCGCCATGTAGTCACCTTCGCTGGCAATGCGCGGGTTGGTCTTGTGGCAGTGATCGGCCAGCGCATAGGCAATCACGCGCGGGAACAGCGCCGGGTCCACACCCATCTGCGCCAGCCCGTCAGGCAAGCCGAGCCGGCGGTTCTTCTCGACGATGGCCGTATCGACATCGTCGGCGCCGCCAATGCCCATCGCTTGCGCCATCCGTGCCAGGCGGTCTTCGTCACGCATCGAAGGCGCCTGGGCGTTGAAGCGGATGACAGCGGGCAGCAGCACGGCGTTGAGCGTGCCGTGATGCAGGTTTGGCATCAGGCCGCCGAGCGCATGGCTCAGGCTGTGCACGCACCCTAGCCCTTTCTGGAAGGCCAGCGCCCCCTGGGTCGAGGCGCTCATCATTGCCAGGCGCGCGGCGCGGTTCTGCGGCTCGCGTTGCGCGAGTTCGATGTGCTGCCAGCCGCGGCGCAGGCCGTCGAGGGCAATGCCGTCCGCCGGCGGATTGAAGGCGGGGGCCATGAAGGTTTCCATGCAATGTGCGATGGCATCCATGCCCGTGGCCGCGGTCAGACCGGGCGGCAGGCCCAGCGTCAGTTCGGGGTCGCAGATCGCCACGCGCGGCACGATGTGCGGAGACAGTACGCCTACCTTGCGGCCATCGTCGAGGATCAGCACGGCGCCGCGGCCCACCTCGCTGCCGGTGCCGGCCGTGGTGGGGATGGCGATGACCGGCGCCGTGGCGGCCGTGATGCGGGCCACGCCGCCTTCCACGGCCGCGAACTGCCGCAGCGGGCCTTCGTGCGTGGCGCAGACGGCCACGCCCTTGGCCAGGTCGATCGGCGAGCCACCGCCGATGGCGATGATGCCGTCGCAGCGGTAGTCGCGATACAGCGCCACGGCCTCGCGCATGGCCCGCTCGGTTGGGTTCGATGGCGTGCCGTCGTAGATCACGGCCTCCATGCCCGGGGCCAGCTGTTCCAGCACGCGCTGCGCGATCCCGGCAGCCTTCACGCCTGCATCGGTGACCACCAGGGGCCGTGTGATGCCGATGCGCTCGCATTCCTGCGGCAGCAGCTTGATGGCGCCAAAGTCGATCTGGATCTGGGTGATGTACTGAATCAGCGGCATGGCGTCTCCTGATGGTTGCCCGCGACCGTGCTGCGGTGCGGCAATCCGGGTTGTCGAATTGGGGCTGGAATGGTGACGAAGTCTAGGAACAAGGCCGGGTGCGGACAACGTGGATTTACTTGAAGCGCCTCCAAGAAAAACTCACAACGCCATGGGCCTAGTTTTTCTTGAAGGCCGGTCGAGTTTTTCTCGTTTTGCCGCGCGCGGCGGCGCCCCTAGACTGCAAGCCAGCACGCCAGCCCATGGCTTGCCGGACTCCATCACACCAACGAGACACCATGAGACAGCCGATCCTGATCGAGCGCGATGGCCAGATCGCCACCGTCACGCTGAACAACCCCGAGAAGCTCAACGCCCTGGACCTGTCGATGTGGCAGGGCCTGACCGATGCCATGGTGACGCTGTCGGCGGACGACACCGTGCGTTGCGTCGTGCTGCGCGGCGCCGGGGACAAGGCGTTTGCCGCCGGCGCCGACATCGAGGAATTCCGTACGCGGCGCTTTACCGCAGCGCAGTCGCGCGAGTACGGCCGTATCACGCACGCCACGATGCGTGCCATTGCCGATTGCCGGCACCCTACCCTGGCGCTGATCCAGGGTGCCTGCGTGGGCGGCGGCCTGGAGATCGCGTCGATGTGCGACATGCGGATCTGCGGCCAGTCGAGCCGCTTCGGCGTACCGGTCAACCGGCTGGGACTGGTCATGTCGTATGGCGAACTGAGCGGGCTGATGGCGCTGGCCGGCCCGGCGGCAGCCCTCGAGATCGTGCTCGAGGGGCGTGTGTTTGGCGCCGCCGAGGCGCGCGAAATGCGCCTGGTTAACCGTGTGGTGGCCGACGCCGAGGTGCCTGAGGAAGCCTACGCCACGGCCCGGCGCATCGCACAGGGCGCGCCGCTGGTGGCGCGCTGGCACAAGCAGTTCGTGCGCCGGCTGCAACAGTCGGCGCCGCTGCGCGCCGACGAGGAGGACGAAGCCTACGCGTGCTTCGACACCGAAGATTTCCGCATCGGCTTCGACGCGTTCGTGTCGAAGTCGCGCCCACAGTTCGTGGGGCGCTAGGCGCCCCGCCGCCCCCCCCTTCACGTATCACGTATCACGTATCACGTATCACGTTTCCACGCATACCCATCCGCAAGGTGCATTTCATGAATTTGCCGTTATCGAACATCAAGGTCCTGGACGTCAGCCAGATCATGGCCGGGCCGTTTTGCTGCATGCTGCTGGGCGACATGGGCGCCGACGTCATCAAGGTGGAAACGCCGGGCGTGGGCGACCAGACCCGCAAGGCCATGGGTTTCCGGCTCAAGGGCGATGACAGCGGCGGCTTCCTGGCGCTGAACCGCAACAAGCGCAGCGTCGAGATCGATCTCAAGAACCCCGCCGGGCTGGAGGCGTTCTATGAACTGGTGCGTGGCGCCGACGTGCTGGTCGAGAACAACCGGCCCGGCGTGGCGGCGCGACTCAAGATCGACCATGCCACGCTGAGCGCGATCAACCCACGCCTGGTCTACGCCAGCATCTCGGGCTTCGGACAGACCGGCCCGTGGTCGGCCCGTCCCGGACTCGACCTGATCGCGCAGGCAATGTCGGGCGTGATGAGCGTCATGGGGCATCCCGACGCGCCGCCGGTGAAATCCAGCGTGCCGATTGCCGACCTGGGAGCCGGCCTGTTCACGGCCTATGGCATTCTCAGCGCGCTGATGGGGCGTGCGCAGACTGGCCAGGGACAGTACGTCGATGCGTCGCTGTTCGAGACCGCGCTGGGACTTTCCGTGTGGGAATCGGCCGAATACTGGGGGACCGGCGCGGTACCGGTGCCAATCGGCAGCGCGAACCGCATGAGCGCGCCGTACCAGGCCGTACGCGCCGCCGATCGCCACTTCGTGATCGGGGCCGCGAATCCCAAACTGTGGAAGGCGCTGTGCGATGTGATCGGGCGTCCCGAGCTGGTCGACGATCCGCGTTTTATCGACAACGCGGCACGGATCCGGCACCGCGACAGCCTGATCAGTGAAATCGAAAGCGAGTTTGCGCGCCGGCCGGCCGACGAATGGGTGGATGCGCTGCTGGCGGCGGGCGTGCCGGCCGCGCCGATTGCCACCTATGACGAGGCGCTGGTGAGCGAGCAGGCCGTGGCGCGTAACATGGTGCTCGAGATCGACCACCCGGTGGAAGGCGCAACCAAGGCGCTGGGCTTTCCCGTGAAGCTCTGGGGCACGCCGCAGCAGGTGCGCTATCCGGCGCCACTGCTGGGGCAGCATACCGACGAGGTGCTAGCCGAATTCGGTGTCGACGCCGCCGCCGTGGCACGACTGCGCTCACAGGGCGCCTTCGGCGCGCAGGACGCGGTGCAGCCACCGGTACGCAAGACAGCTTGACCACTGAGCGGGCCACAGACCCGCCAGGAAGACAATGACCATCAGGAGACAGGGATGACCCCCGTACAAGCTTCACGCCGACACATCGTGCTCGGTGCCCTCGCGCTGGCCGCGCTGGGCTGCAATTGGCCCGCGTTCGCGGAAACCTATCCAAGCCGCCGCATCGAACTGATCGTGCCATGGCAGGCCGGAGGCGGTGCCGATGTGGTGGCCCGCGCGCTGGCGGCCGCAGCCGCCAAACACTTGCCGCAACCGCTGGTCGTTATCAACAAGCCCGGCGCCACGGGAGCGGTTGGCCTGGGCGAGGTGGTCAATGCCAAGCCGGACGGATACAAGCTTGTGCTGTCTTCCAGCGAGTTGACGTTCCTGAATGCGCTGGGGCTGGCCAAGTTTACCTATCAGGACCTGGTACCGATCGCCCGGCTCAACGCCGACCCGGCGGCCGTGGTGGTGCGTGCCGATGCGCCGTGGGCCACGCTGGAGCAATTCCTGGCCGATGCCCGCAAACCCGGTGCGAATATCCGGGTCGGTACCGCCGGGCAAGGTTCGGCGTGGCACATGGCCTCGGTGGCGCTGGCAGAGAAGACGGGCGCTCGCTTCAACGACATTCCCTATGCCGGCGGTGCGCCGGCCACCCTGGCGCTGCTCGGCGGCCATATCGACGCGGTCACCGTGAGCACGGCGGAAGTGGCCACCCATGTGGAGGCCGGCAAGCTCAAGGTGCTGGCGGTGATGGCGGACCGGCGCGTACCCGGCTTCGACAACGTGCCAACCCTCAAGGAACGCAATATCGATCTGTCGATGGGCATCTGGCGCGGCATCTCGGCGCCCAAGGGGACCCCGCCCGAGGTACTGGCCGTGCTGAAGACGGCAATCGCGAAATCGGTCCAGGAGCCCATCATGCGCCAGACGCTGGAGAAGCTCCATTTCAGCACCGACACCTATGCCGACGACGCGACGCTGCAAGCCCAGATGGCCCGCGAGGCGGTCCAGTTCCGGCCGCTCGCGCAACGTATCGCCGCCCAGCAGAACGCACGATGACCACATCCGCCGCCGCCACCCGGCCGTTCGTGTTCGATACGCCGTTTATCGACGCCCACCAGCACTTCTGGGATCTGACGCATCACCCGTATCCCTGGCTGCAGGAAGAAACGGTGCCCAACTTCCGGTATGGCGACTACAGCGCGCTACGGCGCAACTACCTGCCAGCCGACTACGCACGCGACACGGCAGGATGTGCGCCCGTGAAGACCGTGCATATCGAAGCGGAATGGGCGCGCGCGAATCCCGTCGACGAGACCGCCTGGGTTGACGCGCTGGCCCAGGCCCACGGGCGACCCACGGCCATCGTCGGGCACGCGCAACTCGACCGCGACGACGTGGAGACGGTGCTGGCGGGCCATGCGGCCTATGGCAGGATGCGCGGCATCCGCAACAAGCCGGCCACGGCGGCACGCCGCGAGGATGCGCGGCGTGGCCAACCGGGTTCGATGGACGACGAGCGGTGGCGGCGTGGCTATGCGCTACTGGCCCGCCACGGCATGTCATTCGACCTGCAGGCGCCGTGGTGGCATCTGGATCAGGCCGCCGACCTTGCGCGCGATTTTCCGGGGACCCAGCTCGTGCTGAACCATACCGGGCTGCCCGCCGACCGCACCGAGGCCGGGCTCGACGGCTGGCGCCATGCGATGGAGCGGCTGGCGCGCGAGCCGAATGTCGCCGTCAAGATCTCCGGGCTCGGGCTACCCGGGCGGCCGTGGACCGAGGCGGACAATGTGCCCGTGATTCGCGACGCCATCGCCATCTTTGGCGCGGATCGCTGCATGTTCGCCAGCAACTATCCGGTGGACAGCCTCGTGGCGCCCTACTCCACCATCCTGGCCGGCTTCGTGGCCGCTATCTCGATATTTCCCCAGGCGCAGCAACGCGCGCTGTTGCACGACAACGCCGCACGCATCTACCGGCTGCCCGACTGAACGAACAAGGAACAACAAGCATGGCAAATGAAATCAAGGTGGGTGCGACGTGCACCCGCACGCTGGTGGTCGATCGTGCGCGCACGCTGGACTGAATTTGGGAGGTCAGGGAACCTAAAAAAAAAAAAGAGCACACAACACAGAATAAAAAAAAAAAGTGAGA
>CAUUBQ010000121.1:0-10968 GCA_963543405.1 uncultured Cupriavidus sp. | reverse complement strand
ACGAAAATGCCCGCTGACGCGGGCATTTGTATTCTGGCGGAGAGAGGGGGATTCGAACCCCCGATAGGCTATTAACCTATACACGCTTTCCAGGCGTGCGACTTAAACCACTCATCCATCTCTCCGGGAAGTCCGCGATTATAGCAGAGCCGTTCTTGCTGTCCAGCGACGTTTGCCGAAGGTGTTCCGGACACCCTACCCTAGCCCTTGCGCAGGTAATTCACCAACCGGTCGATCACTGGCGCATTCCTCGGCGTTACCAGACTCACCAGTATCGCGGCGACAAACCCCGCCGGCACGCCGAACGCTCCAGAGGCGATTGGGTCCACGCCGAACCAGCGGTCGCCGAAGATGCCGGTCATACGGGTGAAGAACGGATAGTTGACGAAGATGTAGTAGACGGCCACGGTCAGGCCGGTGGCCATTCCGGCAACGGCACCCGCTGCCGTGGTACGGCGCCAGAAGATCGCCAGCACCAGCACCGGAAAGAAACTCGATGCAGCCAGCGAGAACGCCGCACCCACCAGGAACAGGATATTGCCGGGCCGTAGCGACGTGACATACGAAGCGAACAGCGCCACGCCTAACAGTACAACCTTGGCGGTGGTCACACGGCGCTGGTGGCTCGCCTGGCGGTCGATCATGTGATAGTAGACGTCGTGCGACAGTGCATTGGCGATGGTCAGCAGCAGGCCATCGGCCGTGGACAGCGCCGCGGCCAGCGCCCCTGCCGCCACCAGGCCCGAGATCACGTATGGCAGGCCGGCAATCTCTGGCGCGGCCAGCACGATCATGTCGGGCTGGATCAGGATCTCTGCCCATTGCACGATGCCATCGCCATTGATGTCGCGGATGCCAAAGACCGGTGGATCGACCTTGCGCCATTGCACTACCCACTGGGGCAATTCGGCGTACGGCGTACCCACCAGATGCTGGAAGAACTCCACTTTGACCAGTGCGGCGAGCGTTGGCGCGGACACGTACAGCAGTGCGATGCAGAACACGGCCCAGGCCACGGAGTTGCGCGTTTCCTTGACCGAAGGCGTCGTATAAAGCCGTGTGAGGATGTGGGGCAGGCTCGCGGTGCCGACCATCAGGCAAAACACCAGCAGCACGAAGTTCAGGCGGCGTGTCTTGCGTTCCTGTTCCGATGCGGCTGGGTACGGTTCGGCCGACGGCGTCAATGGCCGGCTGCGCGCCAGTGCATCCTCGCGCTGCTGGTTCCACTGCCGCAGCGCGTCGGCGGCATCCACCGGAAATGCCTGACGCTCGCGCTCCACCGTCTTGATCTCGCGCAGCGGCGCATTGCGCGCGCGCAGTTCCAGCAGCCGCGCATCGAGCGCACTGCGTTCCTCGTTGAAAGATTCCGGCAAGCGCCCGATGCGCTCCTGCAGGCCAATGGCCTGCTGGCGGAACATCTCGCGCACCTGTTGCTCGGCCGGATCGCGGTCCAACCGCTTCTCTTCGACATCGATCTGCCGCAGCAGTCCGCCATAGCCAGCTTGCGGCAACACCTGGTGGTGATGTTTCCATGCGATCAGCGACACCGCCAGCAGGAACGCCACGATCAGCATGATGTATTGCGCCACCTGGGTCCAGGTCACCGCGCGCATGCCGCCCAGGAACGAACAGACCAGGATGCCAGCCAGGCCGAAGAACACACCGACCGCGAACTCCACGCCGATAAATCGCGTGACGATCAGCCCGACCCCCTGGATCTGCGCCACCAGATAAACGAACGAACACAGCGACGCAGCAAGCACCGCGATGGCACGTACTGGCAGATTGCCACCGGGCTTGCCGTTGCCGTAGCGCGCCGCCAGAAAATCGGGAATGGTGTAGCCGCCGTACTTCCGCAGATACGGCGCCAGCAGGAAGGCGACCAGGCAATAGCCGCCGGTCCAGCCCATCACATAAGCCAGCCCTTCATAGCCGGATGCGAAGATGATGCCGGCCAGCCCGATAAACGATGCCGCGCTCATCCAGTCGGCCGCAATGGCCATGCCATTGAACATCGCCGGTACGCGCCGGCCGGCCACGTAGTACTCGTTGAGGTCCGAGGTCCGGCAGATCAGTCCGATGCAGGCATAGATCGCGATCGTGACGAACAGGAAGACATAGCCAAGCCACAGCGCATCGGCATTGGAATGCTCGAGCAGGCCCATCATGCCGACGAAGCCGAACAGGCCAAGCGTGAACAGGCCGTAGTACAGCATCAGCCGGCGGCGGAAGCGCGACTGGGTGTCTGGCATCAGGGTAGAAGAGGCAAAATGGAAAAGCCGGACAGGAAAAGAAAATTGTGCCCGCACCGGACGATGCCGGGGCGGGCACAAGCTTTGTCACGCAGGCGCGAAGCGTGCATGAACCGTGGGCTTACTGAGCCTGCTTCAACTGGTCGAGGATGGCCGGGTTCTCCAGCGTCGAGGTGTCCTGCGTGATTTCCTCATTCTTGGCCAGCGACCGCAGCAAACGGCGCATGATCTTGCCCGAGCGCGTCTTCGGCAGGTTGTCGCCAAAGCGGATGTCCTTGGGCTTGGCGATCGGACCGATTTCCTTGCCGACCCAGTTGCGCAGTTCGGCCGCAATCTTGGTCGCTTCATCGCCAGTCGGACGCGAGCGCTTGAGTACCACGAACGCACAGATGGCCTCGCCGGTGGTGTCGTCGGGACGCCCCACCACCGCGGCTTCGGCCACGATCGGGTTCGACACCAGCGCCGACTCGATCTCCATCGTGCCCATGCGGTGGCCCGACACGTTCAGCACGTCGTCGATGCGGCCCATGATCGTGAAGTAGCCCGTATCCTTGTCGCGGATCGAACCGTCGCCAGCCAGGTACAGCGTGCCGCCCAGTTCCTCGGGGAAGTAGCTCTTCTTGAAGCGCTCCGGGTCGCCCCAGATGGTACGGATCATCGACGGCCACGGACGCTTGATGACCAGAATGCCACCACTGCCGTTTGGCACGTCCTGCCCGGTTTCATCGACGATCGCCGCCATGATGCCCGGCAGCGGCAGCGTGCACGAACCCGGCACCAGCGGCGTGGCGCCCGGCAGCGGCGTGATCACGTGGCCGCCGGTTTCGGTCTGCCAGAACGTGTCGACGATCGGGCAGCGCTCGTTGCCAATATTCTTGTAGTACCACATCCACGCTTCGGGATTGATCGGCTCGCCGACCGTGCCCAGCAGGCGCAGGCTGGACAAGTCGTACTGCTTCGGATGGATCTTCTCGTCGGCCTCGGCGGCCTTGATCAGCGAGCGGATCGCGGTCGGTGCGGTATAGAAGATGCTGACTTTGTGGCGCTGGATCATTTCCCAGAAACGCCCGGCGCTCGGGAAGGTCGGCACGCCTTCGAACACGATCTGCGTGGCGCCGGCCGCCAGCGGGCCGTAGGCAATATAGGTATGACCGGTGACCCAGCCGATATCGGCAGTGCACCAGAACATGTCTTCGGGCTTGACGTCGAAGGTCCAGCGCATCGTCATCAGCGCCCACAGCAGGTAGCCGCCGGTGCTGTGCTGCACGCCCTTGGGCTTGCCCGTGGAACCCGAGGTGTAGAGCACGAACAGCGGATGTTCGGCGCTGACCGGCTCGGCCTCGCAGTAGTCGGGCTGGCCCGCGGACACATCTTCCATCCAGCGGTCGCGGCCTTCGGTCCACGCCACCTTGCCGCCAGTGCGGCGATAGACGATCGAATGCTTGACGGCCTCGCAGCCGCCCAGTGCCAGCGCCTCGTCGGCAATCGCCTTCAGCGGCAGCGCCTTGCCGCCGCGCATCTGCTCGTCGGCGGTGATCAGTGCCACGGCGCCCACGTCAACCAGGCGTTCCTGCAGCGACTTGGCCGAGAAACCGCCGAACACCACCGAGTGCGTGGCGCCGATCCGCGCGCAGGCCTGCATGGCCACCACGCCTTCGACCGACATCGGCATATAGATGACCACGCGGTCACCCTTCTTGATGCCCAGTGCCTTCAGGCCGTTGGCAAAGCGGCTGACTTTCGCCAGCAGTTCGTTGTAGCTGACACGCGAAACCGTGCCATCGTCAGCTTCGAACACGATCGCGGTCTTGTCGCCAATGCCCTTCTCGACATTGCGTTCGAGGCAGTTGTACGACGCATTGAGCTGGCCGTCCTCGAACCACTTGTAGAACGGCGCATTGCTCTCGTCGAGCACCTTGTCGAACGGCTTGTGCCAGTGCAGCAGCTCACGCGCGTGGCGCGCCCAGAAGCCCTCATAGTCCTTCTCGGCCTCGGCGCACAGGGCGTTGTAGGCCTCCATGCTCGGGATCGCGGCGTTCTTTGCGAACGACTCGGGGGGATTGAAAACGCGATGCTCGTGCATCACCGACTCGATGGCGGACATAGGTTGTCTCCTGTTTGGCTTTGACTGCTTTGGGTGCAAGGTACGCCCGGCGCCTTACTTAAACCTGACTGTTGATCCGGACCGTTGAACATCGCTGACCAATCTCCGGTACGCGACGAATGGTGCGATGCAACAGGACCGGCAAGACCGGATGCGGGAGACTCGGGGGCACAAGTGCAGTCGGCTTTACTAAGTTAGCACAGCAATACGGGCCTGCGGTGACGAATCGTTACTATGCCGCGATGTCGGGTGTCATGGCGCGCACGGTACAATCGAACCCCGCCTCAAATGTCTGGTGACATTTACAACCGTCATCCACCGTTTCCGTACTCCATGGCCGACACCCCCTACCAACCGACTCGACCGATTCGACCCATCCCCCGGATCATCTTTGCCTCGCGCTGGCTTCAGTTGCCGTTGTATCTCGGCCTGATCGTCGCACAGGGCGTCTACGTCTATCACTTCCTGATCGAGGTCTGGCACCTGCTGGCGCACGTGACGACCTTCGACGAAACCAAGATCATGCTGGTAGTACTGGGCCTGATCGACGTGGTGATGATCTCCAACCTGCTGATCATGGTGATCGTGGGCGGCTACGAAACCTTTGTGTCGCGCCTCGGCATCGACAACCACCCCGACGAACCCGAGTGGCTGGACCACGTCAACGCCGGCGTGCTCAAGGTCAAGTTGTCGATGGCCCTGATCGGCATCTCGTCGATCCATTTGCTGAAGACATTTATCGACGCCGACCAGCGCAGCTCGCACACGATCATGTGGCAGGTCATCATCCATGTGGCGTTCCTGGCATCGGCGCTGGCCATGGCCTGGGTGGACCGCATGGTGTCCCATCCGCACTCGGCCCAGCCTCACCCCGGCGCCGATGGTGCGGCGCAGCAGGCACACTGATTCGAGAACCCTCCCGGGGTGATGTCTTCACCCCGCCGCAATACCCGACCAAATATGTCGACGGCTGTATGCATCGCAACAGCCGTCGCTGCCACGGTGTATCATCCCGGGCTGTGTTTCACCGCTGCCCTCCCCCCACAAAATGACAGTCATCAAGCAAGAAGACCTCATCCAGAGCGTCGCCGACTCGCTGCAGTACATCAGCTATTACCACCCGATGGACTACATCACCAGCCTGGGCCGTGCCTATGAGCTGGAGCAGAGTCCGGCCGCCAAGGACGCGATTGCGCAGATCCTGACCAACAGCCGCATGTGCGCCGAAGGCAAGCGTCCGCTGTGCCAGGACACCGGTATCGTCACGATCTTCGTCAAGGTGGGGATGGACGTGCGCTGGGACGGCGCCACGATGGGCCTGTCCGACATGATCAACGAGGGTGTGCGCCGCGGTTATACGCATCCCGACAACGTGCTGCGCGCATCGATCGTCAGCCCGCCCGAAGGCGCCCGCAAGAACACCAAGGACAACACCCCGGCCGTGATCCACTATGAAGTGGTGCCCGGCAATACCGTCGACATCCAGGTAGCCGCCAAGGGCGGTGGCTCGGAAAACAAGTCGAAGTTCGTGATGCTGAACCCGTCCGACTCGATCGTCGACTGGGTACTGAAGACGGTGCCGACGATGGGCGCCGGCTGGTGCCCGCCGGGCATGCTCGGCATCGGCATTGGTGGCACCGCCGAGAAGGCGATGCTGATGGCCAAGGAATCGCTGATGGAATCCATCGACATCCAGGACATCATCGCCCGCGGCCCGCAGGACTGGGTCGAGGAAATGCGCGTGGAACTGTACGAGAAGGTCAACGCGCTCGGTATCGGCGCGCAGGGCCTGGGCGGCCTGGCCACCGTGCTCGACGTCAAGATCATGGCAACGCCCACGCACGCGGCCTCGAAGCCCGTGGCAATGATCCCGAACTGCGCGGCCACGCGCCACGTGCATTTCACGCTGGACGGCAGCGGCCCGGCCAAGCTGGAAGCACCGGACCTCAATGCATGGCCGAAGGTGGAATGGGCACCGGACACCGAAACGTCGAAGAGCGTTGACCTGAACACGCTGACGCCGGAAGAAGTCGCCTCGTGGAAGCCGGGCCAGACGCTGCTGCTGAACGGCAAGATGCTGACCGGCCGCGATGCCGCGCACAAGCGCATCGCCGACATGCTGGCCAAGGGCGAGAAGCTGCCGATCGATTTCACGAACCGCGTGATCTACTACGTGGGCCCGGTGGATCCGGTGCGTGACGAAGTGGTTGGCCCTGCCGGCCCCACCACCGCCACCCGCATGGACAAGTTCACCGAGACCATGCTGTCGCAAACCGGCCTGATCGCGATGATCGGCAAGGCCGAGCGCGGCCCCGTGGCGATCGAATCGATCCAGAAGCACAAGTCGGCCTACCTGATGGCCGTGGGCGGCGCAGCATACCTCGTGTCGAAGGCGATTCGCGGCGCGAAGGTGCTGGCCTTTGAAGACCTGGGCATGGAAGCGATCTACGAGTTCGACGTCAAGGACATGCCGGTGACGGTGGCCGTGGACAGTTCGGGCACGTCGGTACACAAGACCGGCCCGGCCGAATGGCAAGCGAAGATCGGCAAGATTCCGGTCGCGGCAGCCTAACGTCTTAACGTCCGACCGATGTCGTGCCCCCCTCTCCCGCCCGCGGGAGAGGGGCGTCAACCAGTCAACTCACACGTGTGAACCCCTCCCCCGTCGGCATCTTCGATTCGGGTCTTGGCGGCCTGTCGGTCCTGCGCGAAGTCCGCGCCATGCTGCCGCATGAACCGCTGATCTACTTTGCCGATTCGCGCTACGCACCGTATGGCGACAAGCCCGAACGGTTCGTGGAAGCCCGCACGCTGCAGGTATGCGAGTGGTTGGTCGCACAAGGCTGCAAGGCGCTCGTCATTGCCTGCAATACGGCCACCATGCATGCGGTACAGACACTGCGCGAACGCCTGCCGGTACCGGTCATTGGCGTGGAGCCGGGCCTGAAACCGGCAGCGGCCAGGAGCCAGAGCAAGGTGGTTGGCGTACTGGCGACGGCCAATACTCTCAAGAGCGCCAAGTTCAACCGCTTGCTGGCATCGCTGGACCAGGAAAGCCGCTACCTGTGCGCGGCTGGCCATGGGCTGGTATCGCTGATCGAACAGGGCGACGTATCGAGCCCCGCCATCCGCGAGAAACTTGACGCCTATCTGCAGCCGATGCTTGATGCTGGCGCCGACACACTGGTGCTTGGCTGCACGCACTACCCATTCCTGTCAGGCACGATTCGCGACATGGTAGGCAACCGGCTCGACCTGATCGATACCGGCACCGCCATCGCGCGCCAACTCGCGCGCAAGCTGGCCGAGTTCGACCTCGGCGCCAGCCCCGACACGATCGCCCCGATCCGCTACCTGTCGACCAAGAACGCCGCGCACCTGCGCGACATGGCCGCGGCACTGCTGCAGGTGGATGCCGGCGCCGAAACCGTGGCCATCGAACCGGCACCGGACGTTGATACTGGTTACTGAATAAAGCCCACCGGCCGGTGATGCCGCACATCGGGCTTCACCGCGTGTTCCTGCCGTAATTGCGCCAGGAATTCATCTGGCGTCAACGCTTCCCCCAACACCACCGACTGGCGCTTGACCGTGGCGAAATCGCCCGGCGTCAGGCAATCCATCGCATCGAGATCGCGGCGGATCGCATCGGTCATGCGGCTGGTATCGCCATCGAGCGCCTCATCGACGAACATCGTTTCACGCTGTGGGGGCTTGAGCGGGAGGAAGCGGATCTTGAACGAAAAGCGGCGCAACGCTGCCTCGTCGATCCGCTCGAACAGATTGGTGGTGCAGACGAAGATGCCGTTGAAGCGCTCCATGCCCTGGAGCATTTCATTGACCTCCGACACCTCGTAGTTGCGCACCGCCTGCTGGCGGCTTTGCATGAAGCTGTCGGCTTCATCGAGCAGCAGCACCGCACCATCTTCCTCGGCGCGCGCAAACATTGCCGCAATCTGCTGCTCGGTCTCGCCGACGTACTTGCTCATCAGGTCCGAGGCACGGCGAATCATCAACGGCAAATCGAGTTCCGCGGCAATATGCTCGGCCAAAGCAGTCTTGCCCGTGCCCGGTGGCCCATAGAAACACAGCGTGCCGCGCTGGCGCGCACCCAGCGCCTGCACGATCTTGTCCACCGCGTAACGCGTTTCCAGATTGAGGTTGTCGAGCCGGTAGTGCGTCACGACGGGACGCGCCTCGGCCTCGGGACGCAAACCCATGGCGCGGTCGGCATGCTCAAGCTGGCGCACGATCAGCGCTTCCACCGGCTCCGCAACATCGGGCCGCGCCAGTTCCACGAAGCGCGCGGCCGATTGCACCTGCGCGGGCGTCAGCGTCTTGCGCGCAGCCAGCGTGGCAATGAACGCATCGCTGACAGCCAGGCTGCCCAAATGCTTGCGAATAATGTTCTCGCGCACCAGCGGCGGCGGGATCTTCAGTTCCAGATGAAACTGGAAGCGGCGCAGATAGGCCGGGTCGATCTGGCGTATCGAATTCGAGATCCAGATCACCGGCACCGGATTCTGTTCGAGGGTCTGGTTGACCCAGGCCTTGCCGTTGACCGATGCACGCGTGTCTTCCTGGCCGAACAGGCTCATCAGTTCCCGTGCGCTGCCAGGAAACACATCCTCGACTTCATCGAACAACAGCGCCGTACGTGGGCGTCCGCGCAGGAACGCTTGCGAGACCTGCAGCGAGCGATAGCGATCCTTGCCTGACAGGCTGTTGCCATCGCGATCGAAACAGTCGACCTCATACAGCTCGCACCCGGCTTCGCGCGCCAGCAACCGCGCGAACTCGGTCTTGCCGGTGCCCGGCGGACCATAGATCAGCACGTTCACCCCCGCCGCATTCTGGCGCGTGGCGTTTCCCAGCAGCGCGGTCAGGTAGCGCGCATCGGTCTCGACGTGCGGATAGTCGGTAGTGCCCAGCGTCGGTGGCGCGGCCGGTCGCGTGAAGACCGCCATCATTTCCGCCTCGCTCGCATAGTTGCCCAGCAGCACATGCAGCAGGCGGTCGGACAGGCGCATCAGGTCGCCCAGGTCCGTAACGCTGTTCTCGGGCAGCGGCTGTTCGATCAGGTTCAGGGTTTCCAGGCGCGAGCCCGGACGCAACGATGAAGCAATATCCGCAGGGCTGGCGCCCGTCAGCCCGGACAGGATCTGGAACGCCTCCTGGCTATGCGCGACCTTGCAATCGACCATCACCGCGCGCAGGTCGCGCTTGTACTTGGCCAATGCGGCATACAACAGCAGCTTGCGTTCGTGCTCGGGCAGGTTGAGCACGTGACTGAGCATGTCGATATTGCGCACCAGCAGCACGCGTTCGCCATCGAGCCGCGACGTGATTGCCGACGACGATGCCGCAAACACCGCGAACATGTCCTTGGCATGGTGCTTCACGTACTCGTCGAGATAGTAGAACAGCGCGCTTTCATCGAACGCACTATTCCACTGCCCATGGCGCTCCAGGAATTCCTCGGGCGACAGGCGCGATGCGCCTTTCCACGCCGGCATGTCGGCACAGCGCGCGGACAGGAAACGCTGCACGCGCAGTACCACGCCGTAGGGCCACACCATTTCCTGCGCGCTGACAGTCAGTACGTCATTGATATTGCTGCGCAGGTTGAAACGCGGCCCGAGCGCGCACACCACGCGCAGCGCGAACTGGGCGCACATCCAGTCCAGAGCCGAGGTGCCCGGCGCGCCAGACGAAGCCCGCAGCATCGTGCTGCGGTCGTCCATCGTGCGGTCGTCTTCAGCAAAACGGGTGAAGTCCATGGCTGGTTCCCTTCCCTTCGCACAGGCGTAAGCCCTTTCGCACAGGCGTAAGCCCCTTTGAACAGGGCCTGAGGCGTCCGGACCGCAGGGAGCGCCTGGCCTATGCCGTGTCTGCCGCTAACTGAGAGGATCAATATCCATCGTAGCGCGGTTTTTCATGGGTGGGGTATTGTTGGCGCGCATCGGCGCGCCCTGACCCACGTAATGCCGGGTAGACATGCGGGGAGAGATTACTGCTGAAGACGCAATGACGACATCGCAGAAAAACTAGACGCATTGCACAATGCGCAACAAATAAGAATCATTATCGTTTATACTATCGCGCTGATACGCTACCCAAGAGTGGCGCTCCCCTCTGTAACCGGTTACTTCATAGCTGTGTTTCTTTGGAGCGTTATCATCATGGAATTGCTACTGAGCCTGCTGGTCGGATGTGGAATCTCGCTGATCCTGTTCTACCGCAAGTGATTGCGCCGCAAGGCGAACACCTGTCGTTCCTCTCATGTTCGATCAACGATTTTTCAAGATCACCCTTGCCGTCCTGTTGTTTCACGCCGGACTGCTGTACCTGATCCAGAGCGGGTTGGCACGCAAGCTGACCGAGGCTGTCATCGCCCCGGAGATCATCGCCCGCATCATCCCGATGGAGCAGCCCAAGCCCGAGCCGCCCGCCCCGGAGCCGCCCAAGCCGCAACCGACGCCGCCCAAGCAGGTCAAGGTGGTAACGCCGCGTCCGGCGCCGCCCAAGCCGCAACCGACGCCGACGCCGGTGGCATCGCTGCCGCCGTCGCCAACCGCGATCGAGGCCCCGCCCGCGCCCCTGTCTCTTATA
>CAUUBQ010000120.1:0-11997 GCA_963543405.1 uncultured Cupriavidus sp. | reverse complement strand
GCCGCAATGACCCGGGCTTTTCATACAATGGCCCGCTGGCCGGCCTGGTGGCGGTCTGCGCGGGCTCCGACCTGATGCATCCGCTGGGTGCGCTGGTGACCGGCGCCGTCGCGGGCGTGCTGTTTGTCTATATGTTTACGCTGGCGCAGAACAAATGGCATATCGATGACGTACTGGGCGTCTGGCCGCTGCACGGACTCTGCGGCGCCTGGGGTGGCATCGCCGCCGGCATTTTCGGCGCCCGGGCACTGGGCGGCATGGGTGGCGTGTCGATGACGGCGCAAGTGATCGGCACGCTGATGGGCATCGTCATCGCCCTGGTGGGCGGCACCGTGGTCTACGGCGCGCTCAAGAAAGCGGTCGGCATCCGCCTGGATCCGGAAGAGGAATTCAACGGCGCCGACCTGACGCTGCACCGCATCTCGGCTACCCCGGAACGCGAAACCAACTGGTAGTGTCAGGCATCGCACGCGATACAGGAAAAATCGCGCGCAACAGCGACTAAAAATGGCCGGCGGATATCCGGCCATTTTTACTTTGCGCCTCAAAAAGATTGACTTGAACTTTGCCGGGCGCGCGCCCAATAATGCCCTTGCCAAACAGGAGCGCGTCCATGGATTCCACCTCGCTGCAAAGCATTCGCGACATTGTCTACAGCTACGCTACGGTCTTCGGCGTCAAGATCCTGGCCGCCCTGGCGTTCTGGGTAATCGGCCGCTGGCTGATCCATTTCGTGGTCCGGCTGGTACAGGGTTCGCTGGCCAAGCAGAGCGTGGACCCGACGCTGCTGCGCTATGTCGGATCGATCGTCACGGTCACCCTGAACGTGGTGCTGGTGATCGGCATCCTCGGCTATTTCGGCATCCAGACCACCACGTTCGCGGCGCTGATCGCGGCGGCGGGCGTGGCCATCGGCATGGCATGGTCCGGACTGATGTCGAATTTCGCCGCGGGCGCCTTCCTGGTGGTGCTGCGGCCGTTCAAGGTTGGCGATTTCGTTTCAGTGGGTGGCGTCACGGGTACCGTGCGTGAAATCGGCCTGTTTGCCACCACGCTCGATACCCCCGACAACGTGCTGACCGTGGTCGGCAACAACAAGATCTTCAGCGACACCATCCAGAACTACACCGCCAATCCGTTCCGGCGCGTGGAACTGAAGGCGCAACTGGCCGGCACCACCGACGTGGGCGCGGCGGTCACGCTGCTCAAGGAGAAACTCGCCGCAATTCCCAACGTGCTCGCCGATCCGCCGGTCGATGTCGAGATCCTCGAATTCACGCTGGTCGGCCCGGTCCTGGCCGTGCGTCCGTACTGCCACAACGATCACTACTGGCAGGTGTACTTCGACACCAATCGTACGATCCGCGACAGCTTCGGCCAGGCCGGCTTCGCGGCGCCAATGCCGGCGCAGACAGTGATCATGCAGAATGCTCCGGCGGTACAACTGACGGAGCCGGCAAATCAGGCGGCTTGAAGCGGGGCTTTAGCCCGGCTGGCGCTGGCCAGCCCGGCCGTACAGCCGTAGCAGCACCGCGCCACTGCCGCAGATGGCCATCACCACGGCCAGCGGCAGCGACGTGCCGTCATGCCAGACACTGACTGCCGCGCCCGCCAGCGTGCCGAAGCCGAACTGCAGCGTGCCCATCAGCGCCGAAGCCGTGCCGGCGCGATGGCTCTGACGCGACAAGGCCAGCGCCGAGGCATTGGGCGTGATGCAGCCCAGTCCGGCAAGGAAGACGAAAAAGCAGCACAGCAGCACCGGTAGCGTGGCCACGCCCAGCAACGCGGCCACGGCCAGCGTAAGGCCCGCCAGGCAAGGCGCGAGCAACGCGGCGCGCAGCACGTCGTCGAGCGCACGGGTACGCACCAGGCGCGCGTTGACCTGCGACATCGCGATCAGGCCAAATGCGTTGGCACCAAACACAAAGCCGTAGTAAGAGGGATCGATGCCATGCAGTTCGATCAGCACGAACGGCGAGCCCGCGATATAGGCAAACATGCCACCCTGCACGCATCCGGCGGACAGCGAGTAGCCCAGGAACTCGCGATCGCGCAGCAGTTCCCAGTAGCCGCGCAGCACCGTGCCCGGATGCAGCGAACGGCGGCGCTGCGGATCGAGCGATTCTTCCATGCGTGCATGGACCAGCCACAACAGCAATACCGCTGCGCCGCAGTGGATCCAGAAGATCGCGCGCCAGCCGGTTGCCGCAAGCACCGCGCCGCCGATCAGTGGCGCGAGGATCGGGGCCAGGCCCATCACCAGCATCAGCGACGAGAATGCGCGTGCCGAATCGCGCGCTTCGAGCCGGTCGCGAATCACTGCCCGCGACACCACCAGCCCGGTGCAACCTCCGAGTGCCTGCAGGAAACGCCAGAGCATCAGCGATTCCACGCTCGAGGCCAGTGCGCAGCCGGCCGCCGCCACGCCATACAGCGCCAGCCCGATATAAAGCGGTGCCTTGCGCCCGAAGCGGTCGCTGATCGGGCCGTAGAATGCCTGCCCGATCGCCAGGCCCACCAGGAATGTACCGAGTGTAAGTTGTACCTGCCCGATATCGGTGTGCAGGTCGGCAGCCAGCGCGGGAAAGCTGGGCAGGTACATGTCGATGGACAGCGGTGCGATGGCGGTCAGCGACGCGCAGATCAGCAACCAGAGCGGAAAGCGCGCGGTGGACGGCGTGCTTGCGGTGGACGTCATGAAATGGTTCCGGAAAGGCAAGGCGCAATTGTTGCATAGCATGCGGCGTGAAAGCGCCGCGCGCGTCAAGTCAGCGAAAGTACCGTGGAAAATCCGCCGCAGACCGGCCAGCAGCGCGGCATCATAGGTGGCGCGGCTTTCACGTGAAGCGAGGTGAAGGGTACAATGCGTGCCTGTCGGGACGGATGTAACCCGACCACGCAGTCAGACGCATCGCGGGAGACGGATCACGGGACCCGTCCTCGGCACCGTTATCCTGCATGACCATACGACATACGCCGTTTATTGCTTCGCTGAGCCTGGTTGCGTTCGCAACCTTGCCGCCGCTGCCCGCCTGGGCCGCGCCTGGCAGGGTGCCCGCAGTGGCATCGGCACCGTTGGCCGCGCCCGTGGTGGTCGACGAAGCCGAAGCCCTGTCACGCATGCTCAAGGGCGCCGCCACCGGCCAGAACACCGGCGGCGCCGGTGTTCCCGAACTGCTGCGCAACACCAATCGTCCGGACAGCGTGCTGGCGCGCGCCTGCCGCCAGCTCAACGACGCATTGCCCATCGAGATCGACGGCGAAACACGGCTACGCCGCTGCCAGTCGATACCGGGCAAGCACGTACTGTTTCAACTTGAACTGACGAACTATCGTGGGCCGATGCTCGACCTGGCCAGCTTCGAGGTCAGCTATGCCGCACCACTGCAGCGCAATATCTGCGCCAATCGCGACGTGGAAATCCTGACCAAGATTGGCGTCAGCATGATGTTCCGCTACATGACGCGTAACGACCGCGGCGAACGCCGCGTAGGGGACGTGTATATCAACGCACCGATCTGCGTATCGGCACTGCGGTAGGCGTACGGCAGGCGTTTAAAACACCGTAGGCCCGCTCCCCTCTCCCGCGCGCGGGAGAGGGGTTGGGGGAGAGGGTCGGCGACTCAAGATGCGATAAGCGCGATTTGAACCGCCCGCCCTCTCCCCCGCCCCTCTCCCGCACGGCGGGAGAGGGGAGCAAACCGACAGCAAAACACTGCTTATACCGCGCGTGGACGCAACGGCAGCACGTTGGGTGCGCGGCGCATCAGCATGCGGGTTTCCTTCCACGCAGCGTCGGCCAGCGGCGAACCCCACACCATTTCATGGAGCTTCGATAGCGCAAACGGATCGCCGAGCAGGATGTGCTTCTGCGCCGGCGACAGCGATTGCGGGCCGTTGGTCAACGCGTGCTGCACCAGCGATGCATGCTGCATCCGGGCAGGCTCCGGCTGGATCTTGCGCGCGCTGGCGGTGGCACACATCAACGCGTTGGTCACCGGGTCCACCACGGCATCGACAAAGCCCGGAGTTTCCTGGGCCGCTTCCACGTGCTGCTGTGTTTCCACGATCTCGCGCGGCACGAAGGTTTCCTCGGGGATCATGAACAGGCCGGCACGTCGTGCGGCACGACCCAGCGACACGCGCGACAGCATGACCGACAGCGGAATCGACAGCGCGAGCGAGCCGACGATCGGCAGCAGCCACCAGATGAAGCCGGGGCTCAACCAGTACACGCCAGCACCCCACACCAGCCCCAGCAGCGTATGGCCGCCGTGGCGACGGAACGCTTCGCCCCAGGTGGTCTCGGCATCTTCACGCGGCGGCGATTTCCACGAGATGCCCCATCCGCTGTACGCCGCAATCACGAACTTGGTATGGAACAGCATCCGTGTCGGCGCCAGCAGCGCGGAGAACGTCATCTCGATCAGCATGCTCAGGAACAGCCGCACCACCCCACCGTATTGCTTGGCGTCCTTGAGCAACAGGATCACGCTGGCCAGCTTGGGCAGGAACAGCAACGTGGCCGTGGCCGAGAACAGTGCGAGGGCCTTTTCCGGATGCCACTCAGGCCAGGTCGGGAACAACTGGTATGGCTTGGTGAAATACTCGGGCGGCACCAGCGCATGCTTGGCCAACGCGGCCGTGGACAGCAGCAGGAACAGGAACCACAAGGGCGCCGAAACATAGGCCATGATGCCGGTCAGGAACACGGCACGGTGCACGGCGTGGAACCCCTGCTTCATCCACAGGCGGAAGTTCATCAGGTTGCCCTGGCACCAGCGGCGGTCGCGCTTGACTTCGTCGAGCAGGTTCGGCGGCAGTTCCTCGAACGACCCGGGCAGGTCATAGGCAATCCACACGCCCCAGCCCGCGCGACGCATCATGGCCGCCTCGACAAAGTCGTGCGACAGGATTTCACCGGACAACGGCCCCTTGCCGGGCAGTGGCGCCAGGCCGCAATGCTCCATGAACGGCTTCACGCGGATGATGGCGTTGTGACCCCAGTAGTGCGACTCGCCAAGCTGCCAGTAATGCAGCCCCGCGGTGAACAGCGGACCATATACGCGCGTCGAGAACTGCTGCACGCGCGCATAGAGCGTGTCACGGCCCACGGCCAGCGGTGCGGTCTGGATGATGCCGGCACCGGGGTTGGCTTCCATCAGCCGCGCCAGCGTGGCCAGGCAATCGCCGCTCATCACGCTGTCGGCATCGAGCACGATCATGTAGCGGTACTTGCTGCCCCAGCGGCGGCAGAAGTCGGCCACGTTGCCGGTCTTGCGCTTCACGCGATGACGGCGCCAGCGATAGAAGATGCGGCCGAAGCCGCCAACCGCGCGGCACACTTCCATCCACGCATCGTGTTCGGCGGTGCGCAGGTCGGGGTTGCCGCTATCGGACAGCACGAAGAAATCGAAATGCTGCAGCTCGCCGGTGCGTTCCAGCGATTCGTACGTAGCGCGCAATCCTGCAAACACGCGCGTCACATCCTCATTGCAGATCGGCATGATGACCGCGGTGCGCGCGGACGGATCGATCGGTGCATCGCTGGCCGCACTACGCGAGATCAGGTGTCGATCGCCGCCCTTGAACAGCACCAGGAAACCCATCATCGCGGTCCAGAACCCGGCCGACACCCACGAGAACAGGATGGCAAACAGCGTGAGGATGGCGACTTCGAGCGGGTCGGCGCCATGGTACGGCAGTACCTTGGCCATGAAATACGTGGCCAGCACGGTCTGGATCACAACCAGTGCAAGCAGGAACCAGCGGCGATGCGAGCCGGCCGGGTGCCACTTGCCTTCGGCATCGGGGCCGTCGTGCAGCGTGTCCCACGTTTCGGGCACCGGCGGGCGGCCCAGCATCTTGCGCCACGCATTACGGATACCACCCCAGACGATATGTGGCGGCCATTGGCGCGGCACCATCGACGCGCGCTCGGGCTCGGGACCCGTATCCACGCGCACCGTGCCGTCATCGCGACGTTGCAACAGCGCTTCGCCGTCGACCTGCGGGTTGCCATAGGCCATCGTGAAACGACGACCCACCGATGCATAGGTGGCCCCACCGGGGGTACTGCCCTGATTCAAAACGGTAGCTTCCTTGTCCTTCGGGTCGCGTCCAGCCAGGCGCGTCTGCAATTCAATCATGGCCGATGGCACTTCGATACCTTCGGTCGGCACGCTGGACACGACCTGCTTGGGAGTATCGGCCAGCAGCTCGCTACGCAGTTCGGGCGAGGCCGGCAGGCGATCGACATAGCGCTCGCATGCTGCCGCCGCCTGGGCCGGGCGCTGCTTTAGCCTGGGGGTAAGATGTAGCTCCATGTCTCGGATAGGGTTGTATTGCCGTTGCGAAGATAGCCGCGCAACTCAACCGGCTTGTTCTCGTCCTTGCGCCGCATGAACATCGTCATGCGCCAGCCACCCGTGGCCTCGTTACGCTGGACTGTTGTCTTGAGCAGCTCGCCATTGGCGTCTGCCGATACCACCGGGTCCAGCCGCACCTCTTCGGGCAGCTTCTTGAACGCCGGTCCTTCGAAATCCACCACCAGCGAAAAACTGGTGTCGTCTGGCTTGCGCGTCAGGCCCTGGCCACGACGCGTTTGCGTGACCCACGACATCGGCGGAAGGTTCTCGCCGTCCTTCTGCCATTTGAGGCGGTACTCGTAGTCGAACGCCTGCTTCGGCTTGGGTGGGTTGTCCGGCACCCAGAACGCCACCACGTTGTCGTTGGTTTCGTCCGGCGTCGGGATCTGCACCAGCTCCACGCGGCCCGAGCCCCAGTTTCCCTTTGGCTCGACCCACGCGCTCGGCCGGCGCTCGTACCAGGAACCGATCTCCTGGTAGTTGTCGAAGTTGCGGTCGCGCTGCATCAGCCCATAGCCCTGCGGGTTGGTGGCACCGAACGACGTCACCAGCAGGCGCTTGGGGTTGACCAGCGGACGCCAGATCCATTCGCCAGTACCGAGCTGCACCGACAGGCCGTCGGAGTCGTGCACTTCGGGACGGAAATCGGCCGACGCGGACGGCTGGTTCTCGCCAAACAGGTACATGCTCGTCAGCGGCGCCAGCCCAAGCTTGGTCACGTTCTCGCGCAGGAACAGCCGCGACTTCACTTCCATCACGGTTTCGTCGCCCGGCTTGATGATGAAACGGTATGCGCCGCTCATGCGGCGCGAGTCCATCAGCGCATAAATGGTCAACTGCTTGTCGTTGGCCGACGGGCGCTCGATCCAGTACTCAACGAAGCGCGGGAACTCCTCGCCCGAATTGAGCGCGGTATCCACGGCCAGGCCACGCGCCGACAATCCGTACCACTGGTCCTTGCCCAGCGCACGGAAGTAGCTCGCACCGAGGAACGAAGCCAGTTCGTCCTTGCGCTTGCTCTGGTTCAGCGGATACATCAGGCGGAAGCCGGCAAAGCCAAGTCCCTTGAGCTTGGCCGGATCCACACGGTGCGAACCGTAGTTGAACGCCGCCGGATCGAAGCGGAATTCGCGCACGCTGTTGTTCACCACCTCGTTGATCTTCACGGGCTGGTCGAACACCATGCCTTCGTGGAAGAACGAGATCTCGAACGGCAGGCGCGCACCGCGCCACGCGAACCGCTCAGGCTTGTATTCGATCTCGCGATAGCGTTCGTAGGACAGTTCCTTCAGCTCGCGCGGCAATTCCTGCGCCTTGACGGGCTTGTAAGGCGAAGCCGACAGTTGCCGGGCGCGTGCCGCCACCGTTTCGAAATCGAAAGCGTGCGCGGTCAGCGCCATCACCGCCAGCATGCCACCGCCGATCCAGCGCCCCAGCCCGGAAATCCTGCCTGATAAACGGCGCGCGGGCGCAACTGTCGGGCGGTGGGCAGAGAGGGACGACGTTGGATATGCGGACATGAAAGCCGGTGACAGGGTTAGCGGGGAGCCAGGCGACCGGACGGTACGAACGATACCGATGCCCTGGAATACGTCAGGAAACTTCAACGGATGATGGATACAGCAAAAGGCGGACCAGCGTGCGGCGCATCAACAGCCACCGCCGGCTTCGGGGCGGTGTGGTAACAAGACGGAGATAGACCCACGCGTGTCAGGATTGTTGCATTGCGATGCGAAACCTTAACAATTCGAGCCTTAAAAGTCACGTTTCGTCACGGCAACGTTTGCAACAAAATGTCTCACCTGTCGGCTGGAAGCCGCTCCGCGCGTGCGTTTCAAGGCTGAAGTCAAGCATAGATCATGCGCGACCGAACCGCTGCAGCGTTGGTCCTGTGCATCTCTATCCGCCCAGGACGCCGCGGCGCGCTTACAATCGCCAACGTCATCGCTGTCTTTTTCACCAACAAGGAATGGTCATGCACGTTCGGCGACAAACCCGCCTGGCCCTGGCTGCGAGCCTGGGTTGCGCACTGCTCCTGGGCACCGCGGCACAACCTGCGTTTGCGTACTTCGAGAACTATCTGTCGGGCAGCATCATTGGCACGCTGACGCAGAAGGAAGCGGCCTCGCTGCAGAAGTCCGTGCGACAGGCGCTGGTCGATACGGAAGACAACAAGGCGGTGGAATGGCATTACCCGGCCGAAGGCCGTCGCCAGGCCGTCGATGGCACGATCACGCCGGTCGCAACAAAGACCGACAAGGGCCAGACCTGCCGTCAGCTGAAATCGGACCTGAAACGCGGCAGCGCCACCGAAGCGTGGTCGGGCTGGTTCTGCAAGCAGTCGAACGGCACCTGGAAGGCGCGTCACGTCGGCGAATGATCTTACCGACGTAACAAGCGCACCCGAGTCGGACCTAGACACTCACCCGAGACGCACCCCGGCACTCAGTGGCACAGGCGGCTGACCAGTTCGCCCGCCACGGTGCCGGATGCCGCGGGCATCGGCATGCCGGCCTGCGGCCCGCGCATCGAGTAGAGCGACTCGCCTCGCGCATAGCGCTTGTTGTAGAGCGTTTGCTCGATCACCGCATACATCGACGTCGCACAGTTGAGCACCATGCGCTTGAGCGACGAGCGGATCGTATCGCCACTGGCGGTCTTGATCACGCCAGGCGGCGCATTGTGGACCAGCACCACACCAACCTCGACGCCACGCCGACGAATCGACGTCTGATCCAGATAGGAAATGATGCCATTGGCGCCCATCAGCGGCAGCCAGCGTTGCGGATCTGGCGCACCGGGGTCCGGTGATGCCACAAGCGTGCACCCTTCACGTGGCGACGCGCGAAAGATCGTGCCGCCATTCGGGCCCTGGCACTGGTACAGCGCGCTGGCCGCGGCGGGTCGCGCGGTGGCATTGTTGTACGACGCCACGCCGTTGGATTCGGCATGCGCAGCAAGACTGAAACACGCGCCGGCAAGCAGTGCCGCACGTGCAAGAAAACGGAGAAACATCGGGGGGAACCCTCGTAAGGACGGGAAAGAGGCCCCGGCATTCTCGCACAGCATGCATGCCTCACGGCAAATTGCATCGTACGCAATGGCCTAAAGATGCCATCGCGCACGATATTTCCGCACAAAATTTGCGCGCGATCAGCCGTGGATTTCGCGCCAGGCCACTAGGTCGGCGATGGTCAGTACCGGAAGCGCGTACTGCGCCGCGAAGGTCAGCGCCTCCGGGCGACGCGCCATCGTGCCATCGGGATTCATCAACTCGCACAACACCGCGGCAGGCGCCAGGCCGGCCATGCGTGCCAGTTCAACGGAACCCTCGGTATGTCCACGGCGTTGCAGCACGCCGCCATCCACCGCCACCAGCGGGAACACATGCCCGGGACTGACCACCGCGTCGGTGCCGGCATCCTCGGCAATGGCGGCATGGATCGTCGTGATGCGGTCCGCCGCGCTGACGCCGGTGGTCACGCCCTCGCGCGCCTCGATCGATACCGTGAACGCGGTGCCGTACTGGCTGCGATTGTTCTCCACCATCGGACGCAAGCCCAGTTGGCGTACCTTGGCAGCAGTCAGGCACAGGCAGACGATGCCGCTGCACTCGCGGATCATCATCGCCATATTGGCGTTGGTCAGGCGCTCGGCGGCCAGGATCAGGTCGGCCTCGTTCTCGCGGTCGTCATCGTCCAGCAGTACGACCGGGCGCCCTTCGCGCATGGCGTCGAGTGCCTGCGCGATACGCTCGGCCAGCGGACGTGGGTCGGCATCGGCCACGGCAGCATTGTGGTCAGATGAACCGCTTGGGGATTGCGATTGGGATTGGGATTGGGTGAGTGTCAGCATTGGTGAAACGCTCCGTGCAGTCAGATTCCATGGGCGTTTCAGGGGAACGATCAGCGCAACGCGCACGACACCGCGCACGCACGCCACGGACGAAGCCGCGCGCGCATGCCGATGCCATGCGAATTCCGCCCATCTTCTTTCATCCGGACTATGACCGTCGGCCCTGGCCTCTCACCAGGTCTGCTGACCCCGCACGGGAATGCGGGCGCTCGCGGGCTCGTGGCAATGTGTCTTGCAACACCTGCCACATACCGCCGGTGGGGACTTTCACCCCGCCCTGAAGACGTAACGATGCCGCCATGGCCTTGGTGCCACGGCGGCGCAGCGATCTTAGCACGACTGTGCTTTTATGGCTGCCTATGCGTTCGCGGGCTGTGCCGCGAGCGCTTCGAACAATGCCTTCGTCGCATCGTCGGCGGGAAAGAAACACTCGATGCGCAGTTCCTGCAGCGTGATGTCCTGCGGAATGCCCAGCGTGGTCAGCGTGGAGAACAGCGAGGCGCGAAAGCCGCCCGCATGCAGCGCCACGGGCAATACCGGTGACGGCGCGCCTTCGGACGGATCGTCCTCCCCCAGCAGTACGCCGCCGGGATCCACCATGTCGGGATGCCATGCGGCGATGCGCTGGAAGATCTCGCGCGCAGTCTGGTCATGCGCCTGCACCTGCAGTTCCTGCCACACGCGGCGCAGCAGGTAGCGGCCCACCTGCCGCGCGTTCTCGATCATCGGCCACAGGCCATTCGGGTCGAACACCGCGAGCATCAGGTTGATGCGCCCATTACCGGCATCCAGCGTGGCCGGCTGGCGCCCACCGAGCAGTTTGTCGAGCATGCGCCGGTAGGCCTGGTTGGCGTCCACAAGATGCCAGAAGCGGTCCAGCACCACGGCGGGATACGGCTCCTGCTTGGCCAGGATCAGCGCGATGGCATGGCGCACCATCTGCATCGACGGCGCCGCCAGCGTGTTTTCGCTATACGCCGGGGCGTAGCCGCTGGCCAGCAGCAGCCGGTTGCGTTGCCGCAGCGGTACGCCTAGACGTTCGGCCAGCGCCAGCACCATTTCACGGCTCGGCCGCGCACGGCCAGATTCCAGGAAGCTGATATGGCGCTGCGACACGCCGGCCGCCAGCGACAGCGCCAGCTGGCTGTAACCGCGCTTGCCGCGCCAGTAGCGCAGGAGTCCGGGGAAATCGAGGGCGGCTTCGGAGCCAGGCGTGAGCGTTTCCATGGCTCGCATTACAGCATGCGCTTTGCCGCAGCGCGACTACCTCCAAGGTAATTACAGCCATTCAGCGTGCCCGGCTATCCGACTTTCAGATTCGTCGCATATCGCCGGGAGACGCGCGGATCTAGCATGAACTCATACGGTTAGCACCACCCGCACCCTCGACACCATGATCCGCTCCTTTGCGAACAAGACGACCGCCGCGGTCTTTTGCGGCCACTACGTGCACACGCTGCCCGCCGGAATCCAGGCCAGGGCGCTGCGCAAGCTCGAGATGCTCGACGCCGCGGCGTCGCTGCCCGACCTGCTCGCCCCACCCGCGAACCGCCTGGAACTGATGGGGGGTCGCCGGCGCGGGCAATGGCGCGTCAGGATCGAGGCGTCGTGGCATCTGTGCTTCCGCTTTGTCAACGGCGAATGCTGGGAAGTCGAGATCGCGCAATGCCAGTCTGAGGAGCCGAGGTCAACTACCCCGGCCTAAAGGCCGGAGCTTGAAAGGCAACTGGAAAGCTCGGGTTGACCAGGCAAAGCGGTAGCCAACCCGCTACGT
>CAUUBQ010000119.1:0-12382 GCA_963543405.1 uncultured Cupriavidus sp. | reverse complement strand
CAACGCCTGAGCGCGTGGCACGAAACGCTGGCCGTCATGGCCGCCACCATGCGTGAGGAATGGCAACAGGCAAGCACGCAATCTGCCGACCACCAGCGCGAGATCCGCGACGCCCTTACCCAGACCGCGCAAGACATCGCCACGCACACACAGCAACAAGCCAGCGGCACCATCGCCGAGGTCGCCCGTCTCGCACAGATTGCGACCGAGGCGCCCAAGGCCGCCGCCGATGTCATCGCCGAACTGCGCCAGAAGCTCACCGACGGCATGGCGCGCGACAACGCCATGCTGGAAGAGCGCGGCCGTCTGCTGCAAACCTTGGGCACCCTGCTCGACGCCGTGAACCACGCCTCCACCGAGCAGCGCACGGCCGTCGATGGGCTGGTCACGACCACGGCAGATCTGCTGGAGCGTGTCGGCACGCGCTTTACCGAGCAGGTGGCGCAAGAGACCGGCAAGCTGGACGGCATCGCCGCGCAAGTCACGGGCAGCGCAGTCGAAGTGGCAAGCCTGGGCGAGGCGTTCGGCGTGGCAGTGCAGGAATTCAGCGCGTCGAACGACAAGCTGGCTGAGCACCTTGCCCGCATCGAGGCTGCGCTCGACAAGTCGATGACGCGCAGCGACGAGCAACTGGCCTACTACGTGGCGCAGGCCCGCGAAGTGGTCGACCTGAGCATGCTGTCGCAGAAGCAGATCCTGGAGAACCTGCAGCAGTTTTCCGCACAACAGGCTAGCGCCGCCGAGGCGACATGACGGACGATTTCGACGCCGGCGTGGAGCCCACCGTCCCGGCCTGGGCGGTGTTCGGCGACCTGATGTCGGTCATGCTCGGGGCCTTCGTACTGGTGCTGCTGGGCGTGATCGGCGTGCAGATGGAACTGTCGGCCCGCCTTGAAAACGAGGTCAAGCACCGGCAGGAGGAACTCAAGCGGCGCCAGACGCTGGAGCAGGCGCTGGCCGGTCCGCTGGCGGCTGGCCGGGTCACGCTCAAGGACGGGCGCATCAACATCAGCGGCAACGTGCTGTTCGCGCTGAACTCCGACCAGTTGCAGCCGGAGGGCCGCACGCTGCTCAAGAGTCTTGCCGCACCGCTATCGGCCTATCTTGGCGCGCGCGACGAGATCCTGATGGTCAGCGGCTTTACCGACGACCAGCAGGTCAGGGAAGGCAACCGGCGCTTTGCCGACAACCTGGAACTGTCGGCCCAGCGCGCGCTGACCGTGACCCGCTCGCTGATCGACGCGGGGGTGCCCCCTTCCTCGGTCTTCTCGGCAGCGTTCGGCTCGCAGCAGCCGGTCGCACCGAACGCCAGCGAGGAAAGCCGGGCCAAGAACCGGCGTGTGGAGATCGCACCGGTGCCGAGAGTATCGGCCGGGGCCACGAAACCTCATGCATAGCCACGCCCCGCTCGATCCAAGCGATCCAAGCGATCCGCGCGCCATGCTCGACGGCTGGCGCGACAGCGGCTCCGACCGCGCGGACCCGGTCCGCTTCCGCTTTATCGAGGCGCTGGCGCGACGCGCTTGCGACTATAGCGGTGAGGCGCGGCGACTGCTGGAGGAGCGCATTGGTCGACTGGTCGCGGATTATGGCGCAGCGCTGGCACGCAACCCGGACGCGATGCCATCGCCCAAGACATCGTCCGAGACGATGCCCTGCGCGACCGACGCCCTCGCCGACCTCGCGGCGCTCAGCGCACGCCTGGGCCGGCGCGCGCCCCCGCCCGCTGTGTCCACGAGCCACGCGCCCACCGTGCCGACTGTGCCCACCGCGCCGACGGCGCCGACCGCAGTCACCGCACCCGCCGCACGCCCTGCCCACCACGCCGAACCGGAACTGGCCGACTACTTCCGCGACACCTGGGCCCGCGTCAGCGTGGACCGGCAACTGCGCCAATCGCAGGAGGGCGTGCCCGAGAAGGCCGGGCCGCTGAACACCAACCATCTGGTGCATCGCTCGCTGTCGCTGATGCGCGAGGTATCGCCCGGCTACCTGGAGCAGTTCCTGTCCTATGTCGATGCGCTGTCGTGGCTGGAAGGCATGCACGCCATCTCGCTGGTACCCGAGCGCGAGGCATCACGCGCATCGGCACCGCGCGCCCCGGCACCGCGCAAGCCGCGAGCCAAGGCGAGCAACACGGGAAGCGGTAAAGGCTGAAAGGCCTGTGCGCGGAGCCTGTGACGATACTGAGCCGGGCTATTGCGCAATTCAGCACCTCTCAGTGCAACTCAACGATCGCCGACCGGATCTCCTGCCGGAGCCACACAGCAGCGGCATCGGCCTGAGCCCTTCGGTGATGAACCAGCTCGATGTCGAATGCCGTATCGGCAAGTTCCTCGGGCACTTCGTGGATCTGGACCTCGGCGCAAGCAAGACGGTGCGCCACACGCCTGGCAACCGTGGCCACCAGATCGCTGTGCGCGACCGCAAGCGGTAACGCCACGATATGCGCAAACGTCGCCGCCACACGCCGGTGATACCCCAACTTCTCCAGCCTGCCATCCACCACCCCGCGTCGTGAACCGCTATCGCCGGGAACAAACAGTGCATGGGGCAATTGCACATAGGTTGCCAGATCGATAGTGCGCCGCCGACCGCGCGCGCCAAGCAGCGGATGCGAACGGCTTGCGATACAAACGAAGTCTTCCTCGTATAACTTCGTTTGCAATATTCGCTTCGGCGCCGAGAGGTGTCCACCGATGGCGACGTCAACCGTACCTTCATCGAGCTGTTCATAGATGGCGGATCGATCGAGCGCCATGATCCGCAAATCGATGTCGGGCGCCTTCCGCCTGAGCCGGCCGATGACGTGCGGAAGCAGCACGATGTCCGCGTAATCAGTGGCCGCGATGGTGAACCCGCGCCCCGCCGGCTCAGCTGGGTCAAATGCAATCGATTGGCCCACGGCCTGACGAACGTGGTCGAGTGCAGCGGAAATCCCCGGCATCAGGGTGTGTGCCAGCTCGGTGGGCTGCATTCCCGAATTGGTACGCACAAACAGGTCATCCCCAAAAAGCACTCGCAGCCGCGTGAGTGCATTGCTCACCGACGGCTGGGCACGGTTCAGGCGCTTGCCGGCTAGCGTGACGCTGCGCGTCTGGTACAGCGCCTCGAAAGCCACGAGAAGATTCAGGTCGATGCGGGACAGATTCATGGCATGAATTTACCGGATATCGAATATCCATTTCAAGAATCCGGCTGCCGTCTATACGATCGACCTTCCGACTCACCTTCTGTACCGCGCCCAAATGAAGACCGTACTTGTCACCGGCATCGAGCCATTCGACGGCGAATCGTTGAATCCTTCGTGGGAAGCCGCCCGCGCCTTTGATGGGCGCATGGTTGGCGGCGCACGCGTTGTGGCCCGCCAGCTCCCCTGCGTCATTGCCAAGGTCGGGCAGGCGCTTCGCGACGCCATCGCAGAGGTCAATCCGGTGCTGGTACTGTGCCTGGGACAAGCAGGCGGGCGCAGCGACGTGTCGATTGAACGCATCGCGATCAACATCGTCGACGCGCGCATTCCTGACAACGCCGGCAGGCAGCCCGTGGACGAGCCTGTGATCGACGGCGCCCCTGCCGCCTACTTCTCCGCGCTTCCCATCAAGGCGCTGGTCAAGCGGTTGCGCGAATCAGGCATTCCCGCTTCGGTCTCGCAGTCCGCAGGCACCTACAATTGCAACGCCATTTTCTATTCATTGCTCCACTTCATCGCGACGGAACGGCCCGCGCTACGCGGGGGGTTCGTTCACGTACCCTATCTGCCCCAGATGGCCGCCCATCACCCGGGAGCGCCGAGCATGGACATCAATACCCTGGTAAGCGCTGTCGACATCATGATCGGCACGGCGCTGGAAGTCACCGCGGATGTCAGGGAGGTCGGGGGCGCCACGCATTAGCTGTCGTTGATGCGCGAGGTGCCACCCGGCAATCCTACGAGCCCCTATGGCCGAGGCGCTTCGAAACCGCCTGCGCACAAGCATCCAATGCTTTTGCCACTGGCCCTTCCCAATCGGTATCGACCGTGCCGGTCGGTCCCATGATGGTGATCGTCAGTGCAATGTTTCCTGAGTAATCAAACACCGGCGCAGAAAAGGCGACGATCCCCGGCGTGGGATGGTTGATGCTGCGCGACATGTGGCGCGCCCGCGCTTCCTTGATCATTTCCTCGACCACTGCGGCGTCCAGCGGATGCGCAATATCGGGGCCGAGCCGAACGCGATCGTCCAGCAATAGCTTTTCGGTGAACTGACGTGGCAGGAATGCCGAGAAAACCCTGCCGGTCGCCGTATTGGCGAGCGACATGACCGTGCCGGTGCGGATATTCGTATGGATGGGATAGGACGCATCGATCAACCGCACGATGACCGGCCCAAGGTTTCCCCAGACAGCGAGTGCAACCGCATGCGACGTTTCTTCCGAAAGCGCTTCTGCGAACGGCGTTGCCTCGCGGATCGGATTCAACGTCTGCAGGCTGGTCAGTCCTAGCTGGATGGCCATCGGTCCAAGCAGGTAGTGACCTGTGACCGGGTCTTGGGCGACCAGCCCGATCTTGCCAAAGCTCACCAGATACGGATGGATCTTGCCGGACGGCATGTTCGCCGCCTTCACGAGATCGCGTAGCGCCATCGGCCTGGCTTCGGATGCCAGCACCTTCAGGATTTCCCCCCCCACTTCAATCGACTGGATGCCGCGGCGTTCTCGCTCGGGGGTCGGGTCAGTCTGGTCCACGGTATGTCCCTGCCATGAGATGGTTAGTGCGCGCAGTATAGCACTAGACATTATCTAATGAATAAGCACAGGGTTAACGTGTAGATAATTTCAAGCGCGCTAGTACTAATCTAGCAAGCATGGTGGCACCGCTACTGGCTGCCCTACCACCCGCACTTGAATGGAGAAGTCGATGTCTACACTGCAACAGGAAAAATGTGACGTCTTGATCATCGGATCAGGCGTCGCCGGCATGTCCGCGGCCATCACTGCCGCCAGCCGGGGACTAAAGGTCATCGTGGCCGAGAAGGCGAGCTACTACGGCGGCACGACAGCCCGCTCGGGCGGCTGGCTCTGGGTGCCGAACACCCATCTGGGCAAGGCATACGGCCATCACGAACTACCGGACCAGGCGCTGACCTACATCCGGAACCAGGCCGGCGCCGGGTTCGATGAGGCGCGCGTTCGCGCCTTTCTGGCGAACGGCCCCCAAGCAATCGAGTTCTTCATGACAAAGACCGCGGTCCAGTTCGACATGCCGCTCACGTTCCCGGACTACCACGCCGAGGCGCCCGGCGCCGCGCAAGGCGGCCGCTCGATGGTGACGCGCCCGTACGACGCCCGCGAACTCGGCCCGTTGCTCAAGACCCTCGGCCCCGTGCTGCCGGAACTGACGGTGTTCGGCGTGACGATCGGCTCCGGCAAGGAGATCGTCCACTTCATGCGGGTAACCCGATCGCTGACGTCCGCGTGGTATGTCACCAAACGCCTGGCCAGGCATTTCCTTGAAGTCATGAGGTACGGGCGAGGCATGACGCTGACCAACGGCAATGCGCTGGCCGCGCGGCTCGCGAAATCGGCAGCCGACCTGGCAATCCCGGTATGGCTGTCGTCGCCTGCCGTACAGTTACTGCAGGAGGGGGAGCGCGTCACCGGCGCGGTGCTCGAACGCGACGGCCAGCGGGTCAACGTCAAGGCGCGTTACGGTGTGGTGCTGGCCAGCGGCGGATTTCCGCACGACCGCGAGCGGCTCAAGCAAACCTACCCGCACGTCAAGGCCGGACACGGCCACTTCTCGCCGACACCGCAGACCAACGTTGGCGACGGCGTGCGTATGGCCGAAGCGGTGGGCGGCATGTTCGACAAAACCCCGTCGAACGCCGCCGCATGGACGCCGATGTCGCTCGTGCCGCGCAAGGACGGCACGACCGGCATCATGCCCCACTTCATCGACCGGGCGAAGCCAGGCGTGATTGCCGTCAGCCTGGATGGCAAGCGCTTCACCAACGAGGCGAATTCGTACCACGATCTCGTGCAGGCGATGATCGCCGCGTCGAAGGGCAAGCCGGAGACGGCCTGCTGGCTGATCGCAGACCATGCGGCGATCCGGCACTACGGCCTCGGCTTTGTGAAACCGTTCCCGATGCCGCTCGGGCCCCATCTGCGCAACGGCTACCTCAAACGCGGCAAGACGATCAACGACCTCGCGCAGCAGATCGACGTCGATCCGGCAACGCTCGATGCCACCATTCGCCAGTACAACGACTCCGCGCAGTACGGCCGCGACCCCGAATTTGGCCGCGGCAGCAAAGCCTACAACCGCTACCAGGGCGACGCACTGCACACGCCCAATCCCTGCGTAGCGCCGCTGGCCAACGGTCCGTTCTATGCGCTCAAGCTCGTACCGGGCGACCTTGGCTCATTCATGGGCATCCGTACGAACGAACACGCCCAGGTCGTCTCCAGCGGCGGCGATCCGATCCCTGGCCTCTACGCCGCGGGCAACGATGCGTCAAGCATCATGGGCGGCGAGTACTGCGGGGCCGGCATCACGCTCGGACCGGGCCTGACCTTTGGCTATGTCGCCGGCAACCACATCGCCGATCACATGCAGGCCACGCCCCCGCAAGCGCGCGCGGCCTCCGCACGCGAGCCACTGGCCATCCACTAGAACACTTCCCTCCCCCGTTCCTGTCACCCACGCGGTGCGCATTGCGCATGCCGCGTGGCAGCGTTCACCCTGAATTTCAGTCGACTGTAACCATGATGATTCCCCAACTCCTGACCGCGAAGGTCGCCTTCGTAACCGGCGCGGGCCAGGGCAACGGCCGGGCAATTGCCATCGGCCTCGCGGAAGCCGGCGCGACGGTGGTCGTGACCGACATGAACGAAGCCAATGCCAACGAGACGGCGGCCATGATCAATGCCCGTGGACACGCCGCACGCGCCTGCGCGCTGGACGTGACCGATGCCCTGCAATGCCGCACCGTTGCCGAAGAGATCACCGCCAGTGTCGGCCCCGTCGACGTGCTGGTGAACAACGCTGGCATCCTGATTCGCGAGGGCATCGACAGCGCAAATGCACTGGCCAATCTGCAGCGGGTGATGAAGGTCAATCACGAGGGGACGTTCAACGTCTGTCACGCGTGGCTGCCGGCGCTGCGCCAGACGCGTGGCGTCATTGTCAACGTTGCGTCCATCGCGTCGCTCTCGGGCCAGCCGAACACGCTCGGCTACTCGCCCTCGAAGGGCGCGGTGAAGATGCTGACCCAGTCGCTCGCCGCCGACCTCGCCCGCGACGGGGTGCGTGTCAATGCCATAGCGCCCGGCGTCATCGACACCCCGATGACCGTTGCCACGCGCACCGATCCGGCGAAGCTCGAACGCTTCATGTCCCGCATCCCGATGAATCGGGTTGGGCAACCCGAGGAACTGGTGGGCGCCGTGCTGTTCCTGGCCTCTTCCATGTCCACCTATGTAACCGGCGTGACCCTGCCCGTGGACGGCGGGTACCTCGCCGCCTGACCTTCACAAACGAGGCATGCGCGTACGGCGCGCTTGCCCGCCCATCCAGGAGACAACGATGAAACAGGCATCCCGCACGATCGACGTGCAGTCCTTCATCGACGCCGAACGCTTTTCCCCTTGCCAGTGGCTGGTCCTTGCCTTTTGCTTCCTCGTCGTGGCGGCCGACGGCTATGACACGGCGGCGATCGGTTTTATCGCGCCGTCGCTGGCGCACGCGTGGGGCATCGGGCGCGGCGAACTCGGTGTCGTCATGAGCGCCGCACTGGCCGGACTGAGCCTCGGTGCGATCTTCGCGGGCCCCATGGCGGACCGCATCGGCCGGAAGGCGGTACTGGTGGCCGCTGTCACATGCTTTGGAGGATGGACACTCGTTGCCGCCCATGCACAGACCGTCGGCACAATGACTGTCCTGCGCTTCCTGACCGGACTCGGACTCGGCGCGGCCATGCCGACTACCATCACGATGATGTCGGAGTACGCGCCGGCGCGTCTGCGTTCGCTTGCGGTGAATGCCATGTACTGCGGATTCTCCGCTGGGCTGGTGGCCGGCGGCGCCGCTTCGGCCTGGCTGATTCCACATTTTGGCTGGCGCAGCGTGTTGACGGCTGGTGGCATTGCGCCGCTGTTACTCGCCGTGCTGCTGCTTGCACTGCTACCCGAGTCGGTCCAGTTCCTGGCGGTGCGCGCCGCGGCACCGGAGCGAATCGCGCGCATCCTGAAACGCATTGCACCTCGGCAATCTCTCGAGCGTTGCGCTTTCGTCGCACCGACGGCTTCGGCAGGCAAAGGAGGGAAAGCTTCGGCTCTTGCACTCATCCTCTCTGCCGGATACCGGCGACACACGTTCCTGCTCTGGCTGTCATGCTTCATGAGTCTGGTGATCTACTACCTGATGACGAACTGGATGCCGACACTGTTCCGCGAAGCCGGTTTCAGCGTTGAACGTGGCGCTTTGCTCGCCGCCCTGTTTCCCCTTGGTGGCTTGCTTGGCAACCTTGTTGCGGGCTGGTTCATGGACCGCTTCAATGCCAACCGCACGATCGTCGTAGCGTACCTGCTGGCCGCTGTGCTTGTGATCGTGGTGGGACGCAGCGTCGAGCATCCGGAATTCCTCGGCATCTCGCTCTTCCTTTGTGGCACGCTGGTCACGAGCGCGGCAACCTCGATGTCCACCTATGCCGCGAGCCTCTATCCGACCGAGGCGCGTACGACGGGCGTGGCATGGATGCAGGGTATCGGGCGGATCGGCGGCATGGCCGGCGCGTTCATCGGCGCAGGCCTTCTCGGACTTGGCTGGAGCTTCGGCGATGTATTCGGCCTGCTGGCCGTGCCGGCACTGCTCGCGGCAGGGGCAGTCTTCATGATCGCAAAGCCTCGGCACGCCTATCCGATGGCAAGGGTGGCGGAGTGATGCGGCCGACGCGAGATCAATCGAAGCGCTGGCCGAGGTGCTTTTCGATTTCCTTGACGGTCTCGAGCAGCTTTGGCCGGATTTCCTCATGCAGCCGGGCCAGCGGGAAATAGCCCGCGGCCCCGGCCACGCTGATGGCCATCAACGGCAGGCCGCGCCCCGGCCACAGGGCAGTAGCAATACCGTGCACCTCCTTGACCCAGGTGCCTGCCGACGTTGCACAGCCAGTCTTGGCGTACTCCTCGACAGCGGCCAGGATCTGCTGCTCGATGCGCGGCCAGTTGCCTTCATCGAGCGCCTGGATGCGCTCCATAAGGTCAGTGCGCTCGTTCGGCGGCAATGCCGCCAGCAATGCCAGGCCGGAAGCACTGGTCGCCAATGGGATGCGCGAGCCGACGTCAAGGCTGAGCGTGACGATGGACGTACTGCGGCAGCATTCCAGATACAACATCGACAGACGATCACGGGTGGTCAGCGCCACGACCGCGCCGGTCTCTGCCGCCAATGCCTTCAGGTAGGGGCGTGCCACCTGCCGCACGTCCAGGTTCACGAGCATGGAACTGCCAAGCGCCGCGGTCGCCGTACCGAGACGATATTTGCCGCTGTCTGGCACCACATGCAGGTACCCGAGCTTGGTCAGGGTGTAGGTCAGTCGGGTGACGGTCGACTTGGGCAATCCGCAACGCACGGCAATCTCGTTGTTTGCCAGGAAGTTGTCGCCGGTCCGGAAGCAGCTCAGCACCTCCAAGCCCCTTGCGAGGGCCGTCACGAAGTGACGGTCCTGACTGTCTTCGTGGCGGGCGTCGTCCGCACCCTCACCGCCGTCGGGGAAGACCCCGCCCTGCTCTTCGTCGTTCGATATCGTTGCCATTTGCTGGTCCTTTGCCTCTACCCGTCGCCCCGGTCGCCCGGTGCGCAGCCGGGCAAGTTAGCACATTCGCGCGGTGACGGCTCGGCAACCTGCCGCCGGGCTCGCTACAGCACAGCCTGGTGCGCGTCCACCGGGTGCGCCGCCAGCTTCTTCATTTCTCCCTTGAGCAGTTTGCCAGTGGGTGCCGCAGGCAACGGCGCCATCGAGCGGATTTCGGTCGGCACCTTGTAGGCTGACAGGCGATCGCGAAGATATTGCTCGAGTTCATCGCGCTCGACGGGTACGCCGGCACGCAATTCGACAAAGGCCACCACTTCCTCGTTGTCGGTAACCTGGCGCCCCACCACGGCGGATTGCACGATGGCCGGATGGCTGTTCAACACCTGCTCCACCTCGACCGGATAGACATTGAAGCCCGAACGGATGATCAGTTCCTTGGTGCGGCCCACGATAAACAACGCACCATCTTCATCCTGCCGCGCCATGTCGCCGGTATTGAGCCATCCTTCGGCATTGATGGCCTCGCGCGTCTTCGCCTCGTCCTTGTAGTAACCCTTCATCATGTTCGGCCCGCGCACCCACAGTTCACCCTCGCCGCCCGTTATCACGTCGTTGCCCGCAGTGTCGACGATGCGAACCTCCACGCCGGGCACCGGCATACCGACCGAACAGTCCCGGCGCGGACTGTCGAGCAGTGTCTGGGCGATGGTCGGCGACATCTCGGTAAGGCCATAGCCGTTCTGTAGCGGCATGCCGAACGCCTGTTCCACTGCCGCCTTCAGTTCCGGTGTCAGCGGGGCGCCAGCGGTACCGATGATGCGCAAGCCGTGGCCCTGCAGCGTGGTGCCCGTCTTTACGCACCAGTCGAGCAGGCGCGCATACATGGCGGGCACGCCGATCAGCATCGTGATACGGCGGTCCTGCATCGCTGCCATCAGTGCTTCCGGCGCGAAGCGCTCTTCCAGGTGCAACACACTGCCGCTTGCCAGTGAGCCAACCAGCTGCGATGACAAACCCACCACGTGGGCCATCGGCAGCACGCCGTAGACGCCATCCGCCGCGGTCAAACGGCGCAGGTTGCGCGAGATGTTCGCCAGATGCAGCAGGTTGGCGTGCGTCAGCATCACGCCCTTGGGCTGACCCGAGGTACCCGACGTATAGATCATCGCGGCCACCTGTTGCGCGGCATCGCTGCTGACCGGCTCCGTGCCAGCCGCTTCATTCAAAGGGCCGACCGCGAGTTCGCCCACATACGGCAATGCACACGCCGTCGCGCCCGCACGTACCGCGTGTGCCGCCGCGTCAGCGGACACGTGTGTTGCATAGAAGACGCGCCGGGCCCCGGAATGGTCGATGAAGTTGTCGATCTCTCGTGGCGACAGACGCGCGTTGACGACCACCGCCCATGCATCGCACTGGCTCGCCGCCAGTACCAGTACCGCCAGTGCCGCGCAGTTCTCGGCGACGAGCAGGATCCGGTCGCCCGCACGCACACCCAGTTCTCCGAGCCGAGCGCTAGTGGCCTCCACGGCGCTGGCCAGTTCCGCGTATGTCAGCCGTACCCGCGCATCGACGATTGCGGTGGCGTCAGGCTGCGTTCGCACCCACGGGCCAATGACTTCGTGGATTCGGCGGAACAGCGGGGTGGAATGCGTGACGATATCGCTCATGCTGCTTGTCTCCTGACTCTATTTGAACTGCTATGCAGTCTATACGACCGCTATGCGGTTCACAACCATGGATTTTTAGTGGTGTATCGCATGTTTTTAATTGACATCCACAAAACCATCGACCCATACTGAACTGCATTGCGGTTCTTCGTTCCGCAAAAAACAGGAGACAACAGTGAGTGAAAAGAAAGCCATCCTCGTTATCGGTGCGGGCGACTCCACTGGCGGCGCGATTGCCCGGCGCTTTGCCAGAGAGGGATACATCGCATGCGTCACCCGACGCAGCGCCGACAAGCTGGTGCCGCTGGTCGAGCAGATCCGCGCGGAAGGCGGCGAGGCGCACGCCTTCGGATCCGATGCCCGCAAGGAAGAGGAGATGACCGCACTGATCCGCAACATCGAGGAGAACATCGCGCCAATCGAGGTCGCCGTCTTCAACATCGGCGCCAACGTGCGCTTCGATATCCTCGAAACCACCGCACGCGTCTACTACAAGGTCTGGGAGATGGCGTGTTTCGGCGGCTTCCTGATGGGACGGGAAACCGCGCGGGTGATGGTTCCGCGTGGCCGGGGTTCGATCTTCTTTACCGGGGCCACCGCAAGCCTGCGCGGAAGGTCCGGCTTCGCTGCCTTCGCTGGCGCCAAGCATGGCCTGCGCGCCCTGGCGCAGTCGATGGCCAAGGAACTGGGGCCGAAGGGCATCCACGTTGCCCACCCGATTGTCGATGGGGCGATCGACACGGAATTCATCCGCGAGAACTTTCCGGACCGCTACGCGCTGAAGGACCGCGACGGCATTCTCAATCCGGAACACATCGCCGACACCTACTGGATGCTGCACCAGCAGCCACGCGATGCCTGGACGCACCTGTCTCTTATACACATCTCCGAGCCCACGAGACTGCAGCTAATCTC
>CAUUBQ010000118.1:0-13006 GCA_963543405.1 uncultured Cupriavidus sp. | reverse complement strand
TGGTGGTGTGCGATCAACCACTTGCCATTCTGATACTCATACACATAGGTGTACCGCGCATGCACTGTCTTGCCGTCGGCAAACCTGAACGTGTAGTTGCCGACGTCCTGTGCCACATTGCAGCCGACGCGAATGAAGCGGTCGTCGATGGTGCCCTGGGGCTTGCCCTTGAGGAACTTGACGAAGTAGTCACGAATCGCGGCCGGGTCGGTACGGGCCTGGTTCGACACCGTGGGCAACAGCACACCGTCCGCCGCGTAGTTGGCAACCACCTTGTCCGGATCTCCAGTGCGCAGCGAATCATTCCAGCGATCGAACAGTGCGGCAATCTGTTGCTGCGTGGCTGGTGCACATGTCGGCGACTGTGACGTTTGCGCGGCGGCCGGCATCGCGGCGAAGAGCATGGTCGCAGCGCCTGCAACGGTGGCGGCGATGGTCAGGAGGGGAGAGTTACCAACGTATTTCATCGATATTTCCTGTGGTTCGAGCTTGTCATCGCACCGGTGTGGCGCGGTGCCAGTGAAGCGGCACAGGTTTATTCTCGGGCCGGCAGGTTAACCGCTGGCTGCGGTTTCGATGAAGCGCACCTGACAGAAAGATGAACAGAAGATGAACGGCAAGCCCTGCCGGCTGTGCCGTTCAAGGCTCGCCGTCGATCCGGTAGCCGAGTCCGCGCACGGTCTTGAGTAGGCCAACCGGATGGTTGTCGTCGATCTTGCCGCGCAGGCGACGGACATAGACATCGACGATATTGGTCAACGGGTCTTCATTGGCACCCCATACGTTCGACAGGATCCGCTCGCGGCTGAACACGCGGCCCGGGGCATTCATCAGCAGTTCCAGAAACGCCAGCTCCTTGGCCGTCAGCGTGATCGGCTTGCCTGCGCGCGTGACCTGCATGCGTTCGCGATCGAGTATGAGGTCGGCAACTTGCAGCAAGGTTTCCTTGGGGCGCTGCTCGCGGCCACGTCGCAGCAGCGCTTCGATCCGCGCCAGCAGTTCCTCGAACGCAAACGGTTTGGTCATGTAGTCATCGGCACCCAGGCGCAGGCCCGCCACGCGGTCTCCAACGTCGCTTAGCGAGGTAAGCATCAGGATCGGTACGTGATTGCGCTCTGCACGCAGCGTCTGGCAGATATCGAGTCCACTCATTCCCGGCAGCATCAGGTCCAGCAACAGCAAGGTTGCTTCGCCGTGGCGCGCCATCTCCAGGCCTTCGGGGCCGGTACGCGCCAGCTGTAGCAGATAGCCTTCGGCGCGCAATCCGCGTACCAGGAAATCGGCTACGCGGGCGTCATCTTCAATGATCAGGATGTTCATGATTGACGGGGAAGTTCAATGCACGCGCGCGTACCTTGCGGCTCGATCTGGGCCAGCGAAATGCGTCCGTGATGGGCCTGCACAATGGCCTGTGCAATCGACAGCCCGATGCCGGTGCCGTCGGCACGATGCGCGCGTGCCCGGCGGCCGCGTGTAAAGCGTTCGAATACCAGCGCCATTTCATCGGGATCGATACCGATGCCTGCATCGTCGACCTCGATTCGCACTGCGTCCGGTCGGGCGCTGCAGCGTAGTTGCACCGTACCGCCACGCGAGGAATAACGTACGGCGTTGTCGAGGAGAATCACGATGGCTTGTCGCAGACGATCGGCGTCGGCCAGTATCGTGACAGGGGCCGCATTCTGCGGGCATTCAAGCTGGATCCTGACGTCGTGTTCCGCACCCAGCGCGTCAGCAACGTCGGCGGCATCCTGCAACAGGGGAAGTAGCTCAATGTTGCGCGGCTGCATGACAAGCTGGTCGGCCTCGGCCTTGGCGATCAGCAGCAAGTCGTTGATATGCCTGGTCAACTGCGCTGCGCCATCAACAATGCGCTCCAATGTCATGCGGTACTCGTGTGCGGGCTTCTCGCCGCCGCGCAGGGCAATCTCCGCTTCGCCACGGATAGCGGTGGTCGGCGTGCGTAGCTCGTGCCCGAGATCGGCGAACAGTTGCCGCCGGCGCAGGTCGATGCGCTGCAGCGCGTCGTGCGCGGTGCTGAGCTCGGCGGTGCGTGCCTGCACCGCGTCTTCAAGCCGACGGCGTGCCGCATCGGCGGCAATGCGGTGTTGCTGGAGTTCGGCGGCCATGGCATTGAAGCCCTCGGCCACGCGGTCGAATTCGTCGCCTGACCGGATCGGCAGGCGATAGTCCAGTGCCCCGGCCCGCAACGCCTCGACACCTTCCAGCAGTTGATCCAATGGCCGTTTGAGCCGGCGCCCAAGGTGCAAGGCGAGCACGATGGCGGCCAGCAGCATCACACCTGCCATGCCGATAGCCTGCGAGCGCAGCCGGTCCAGCCCGCGCTCGGTGGCGGCGCGGGCGATTGGCACGGCGGTTCGCTGGCGTTCGATCGCGCCATTGAGCAACTCGCGCAGGTCGCGGCCCCGCGCCTTGTCGAACACCTCGTTCAGTTCGTGCCATACGCCGGCGAAATTCGCATCGCGCGTTAGCGGCTGGAGCGCCATCAGCCGTTTCTCCACGGCGCCGATATTGTCACCGAGCAGATCGGTCATGCTGGCCAGAGCATCGACTTCCGGAGGAATCGGTACCCCGTCAAGCGCTGCGATTTCGTTCCACAGCACGATGTCGCGCTGGGCCAGCTGCCGTAGCCTGCCAGCGCTGTCCTTCATGCTGGTCAGCAGGCGGTCGAGTACTTCTGGCGAGGCATCGGCGTTCATCAGCCGTTGCGACGCCCAGACGCGCAGGCGTTGCTTGTTGGCCGAGAGGTCGAGCAGTTCGGAGAGGATGTCGCTGGCTAGCCGGCTGTGCTGGGCGTAGTCGTTGACGCGATTCGCACCCCAGTAGATAAAGCCCGCCTGCACGCAGACCAGCGCGACCAGCAGGGCAAAGGCAAGAGTCAGTCGGAATCGGAACATTGCGGAGCCATCGAAGTTGTGCGCAGCCTTGCACCGCATACAACAGTTCCGAGGCTCCGCGAAATCCTCAAACTTCCTTCGTCATCGCCTTGAAGTCAATCCATTGATCGAATTGCTCATTGGTGACGTGACCGGAATCAATTGCGGCCTCGCGTAGCGACAGGTTTTTCTTCACCGCGAGCTTGGCGATTTCCGCAGCCTTGTCATAGCCGATATGCGGATTCAACGCGGTGACCGACATCAGCGAGCGTTCCAGCAACTCCTGGATGCGCGCGCGGTCGGGCTCGACCCCTTCGACCATATGTTCGGCGAAGCTCGCGGCCGCATCGGCCAGCAGTGTCACCGACTGCAACAGGCTGTAGACGATCACGGGCTTGTAGGCATTGAGTTCCAGCGTGCCCAGGCTGTTGGCCAGCGTCACCGTGGTGTGGTTGCCGATCACGCGGCAACAGACCATGGCCAGTGCTTCGGCCTGGGTGGGATTGACCTTGCCAGGCATGATCGACGAACCGGGCTCGTTGGCCGGCAATTGCAGCTCGGCAAAGCCCGCACGCGGGCCGGAGCCGAGCAGCATGAAATCCCGCGCGATCTTCAGGAACGAGGAAGCGGTAGTGTTCAGTGCGCCCGACAGGTCGGCCAGCGCATCGTGCGCGGCCTGCAGTGCAAAACGGTTCGGCGCGGGCTCGAATGGCAAGCCGGTATAGCCGGCCAGTGCGCGTGCGAACGCGGCGGCGAATCCCGGGGGGGAATTGAGACCGGTACCAACCGCCGTGCCGCCCTGGGCCACCGGCATTGCGCGCAGCATGGCCTGTTGCAGACGCGACTGGGCGTCGGCCACCTGGGTCATGTAGCCGGAAAATTCCTGGCCCAGTGTCAGCGGCACCGCGTCCTGCAGATGGGTACGGCCCACCTTGACGATATCGGCGAACGCTTCCACTTTCTTCGCAAAGGTCTGCTGCAGCTTCTCGAGCGAAGGCAGCAGCGACTGCTGGATCGCGCGCGTGGCTGCGATATGCATTGCGGTGGGAAAGCTGTCGTTGGAAGACTGGCTGGCGTTGACATGGTCGTTCGGATGCACGGGCTTCTTGCTGCCGACCTCGCCACCGAGCATCTGGATCGCCCGGTTGGAAATGACCTCGTTGAGGTTCATGTTGGTCTGCGTGCCGGAGCCGGTCTGCCAGACCGACAGCGGAAACTCGGCCGGCCACTTGCCAGCGATGACTTCCTCGGCCGCCTTTTCGATAGCGTCGGCCAGTTCCGGCTTGAGTACCCCCAGCTCGCGATTGGCGCGTGCGGCGCAGAGCTTGAGTACCGCGAATGCCTCGATCAGCGCAGGCGGCATCTTCTCGCTGCCGATTCGAAAATTCTGACGCGACCTTTCGGTCTGGGCACCCCAGAGATGATCAGCGGGGACGGCAACGTCTCCCAGGCTGTCTTTCTCGATACGGGTGGCGGACGACTTCTCGGACATGGACGGACTCCTTGAGAGAAAGAGATCACAGCTGAATCAGGGCAGACCCTAAGCATAGCCGTCCGGTGCTACATTCGCCGCATAGCCCTGTCGCCGGCATGTGCATGCGCACGGCCGGCGACGGTTGCCTGCAAAACGGTACCTAAGCGGTACCTAAGCGGTACCTAAGCGGTTACGCGCCCGTCATGCCGTCATCTTCAGGCACATTTCCATACAGGCGGTGCAAGCCTTGGCACATTCCTGGCAGTGCCAATGGTCGTGGCGCTCGCATTCTTCCGCGCACCATTTACACACTTCGGCACAATCTTCGCAGACCAGCGGTGCGAATTCGCTGTTGCGCAGCATGTACGAGGCGGCCAGGTTGGCAATGCCGGCGCAGTCCATGTCCAGCGCAATGCAGCGCGTCATCTTCTTGGCGTCAGGTTCTTCCAGGCACGCGGCCGCGCACTTCAGGGCGGCCGCTGCGGCGGCGTTGCAGGCGGCGATACAGTCGGCGTAGCGATTGAAGTTTTCCTGCACGTTGGGTCGAATCATCGGTGTCCTCCATTGGGGGGTGGGAGGGTCTGTTCCCGTCGGGAAAGACCCAAGGCAACCGTAATCCACAATAGCAGGCGTAACGCGACCCTGCCGACGCATAGGGGGCCAGACCTGTCCGACTGTTTTACAATGGCTTCCACTGCGTCGCACTTTGCACGTGTGGGCCGATGGCCTTGTAGTTGCGCGAAGAAGTGCGAAGTACGCAGTAGTTGATGGACTCAGGAAGTCAGAAAGGACAGCATCATGGGTGAGGCAAAACGACGAGGCACGCCGGAAGAACGGGCGCAACAGGCTCAGGCACGCATTGACGCGCTGCGGCCCGCGCAACTGGTCTGCGGGTCATGCAAGACCGCATTCACCAATTTCGATGCGATTCCCGCACCGGGCTTGCATGGTATCGACGCCGTTTTCGGCGGTCAGTGCCCGAATTGCGGCAACGATGTAGTGGTGTTCAAGGGGCAATCGAAGGCCGTGGCCGAGGCCATGCTGGCCTACGAACGGATGATGGGCGAGAACGCCAAGCTTGGATATCAATCGGCCGATGGCCGGCACGTGGCATTCGATGAGGATGCCCCGCTAGCATCGGATGCTTCCGACGAATCAACCAAACACTAACCCTCGGCCGCGGGCGGCTTTCAGCGCCGAAAGTCGCCTCTGCCGGGCCTGGCCCAACTCAGGCATTCACCTGTAACAGCTCCGCCGGTCCAATCTCGTACCGCGCGCGCCCTGCAGCCTTGGCGCGATAGAGCAGCACGTCTGCCATGCGCATCAGCGCTTCCTCGCTCAGCGAGGCACCACGATAGAGCGCCACGCCAATGCTGACATCGACATCAGCCAGCACCCCATCGAAATAGAAACGCCGTCCCGCTGAAGCCAGAATGGCCTCGGCCACGCGTTGCGCCACGGCCGGCGAGCCGATATCGGCCAGGATCACCGCAAATTCGTCGCCACCCAGCCGTGCCACATGGTCCTGCTCGCGCACGCAGCGGCGCAGGCGCAGCGCAAAGGCCTGCAGCAGCAGGTCGCCGGTGGCGTGGCCATGGATATCGTTGACCGCCTTGAAGCGGTCCATGTCGAGATACAGCAGCGCCATCAGACTATTCTCACCCCGGCTCAGTGCCATGGCATCGCGCAAGTGGGTTTCGAAAGCGCTGCGGTTCTGTAGCTGGGTCAGGTGATCGGTGCTTGAAATATGCGACAGGCGTAGCGCTTCAAGCTTGCGCTGCGTGATGTCCTGCACGTGGATGTGCACGCCTACCACCTGTTTGCCATCCTCGCTCCACTCGGGGCGATAACTGGTTTCCATCCAGTGATGCTGCGGAAACGCATACTCGCCCTCGAAGCTGACCACGTTACCGGCTTTTGCCTGCTGCAGATAAGGGCGTGCGCGCAGGTAGCGTTCCTCGCCGAGCAAATCGCGCATGGTCATGCCACGGATCTGGCCCACCGGTATGCCAAACGCCCGTTCGTATGCCACGTTGTTGAACACGTAGCGTTCGTCGTTGTCGACGAAGGCCAGCAGCGAGGGCAGGGTATCGGTCACCGCGCGGAGCCGGCGCTCGCTGCGCGCCAGTTGCTGGCCGCGTTGGCGAACATCGCGCATCAGGCGCATGAACGCGCGCGTGACATCGCCGATTTCATCGCGTTGGGGCCGCTGCGGCAGGCGCTCGAAGGCATCGACATCACTGGCGCTGGCACTTACCACCTGATGCAGGCGCGACAATGGCGTCAGCAGGCGCCGCACGGCCAGCCAGATCAGCAGCGCCACCACGGCCAGCGCGATGCCCGACGTCATCAGGAAGCGGCGCTGCATCTGCCGCAACGGCGCATAGGCTTCATGGGCCGGCAATACCGCCACCAGCTCCCAGCCCGTGGTGGCCATCAGTCGTCGTGCGATGACGGCTCGCCTTGGCGTCAGGAATTCCAGTGGTGCCGCGCTGTCATCGACCCCGCAGGTATCGCCGAACGGCCGAGCCGGCTGCCGGGCCTGGGCCGGATCGGGGTGTTGCACATACACCGGCGCAGCGCCCGCTGATACCAGGCAATAGAAGCCCGTGATGCCCAGCCGGCTATGGCCGATCTCCACCAGGAAGTTGGAGTTCGCCAGGTTGAGCCAACCACCCACCAATCCCACGAACGCACCCGACGAAGACAGCACCGGCACCACCACGAGCACGCCCAAGGCCCCGTTGCTGCGGGCCCGCAGCGGCGCCGCCACCACGACATTGCGCGTGCGCACGGCTTCACGAAAATACGCGCGATCGCTGACGTTGAACGGTAGTTCGCCCGTGGTCAGCACTGTGCCGCCGGCATCGGCAACGATCACCGAATCGAATGCCGCCGGTATCGGTACCGTACGCGCCACCACATTCAGCAGTCGGGTGCGCAAGGCATCGTGCGACTGGGATGTCGGGTTCGCCAGCAGATCGCGCAACTGTGGCGCGAGGTGCGTCAGCATCACGATGCGGTCTTCCATTGCCGTATCGAGCTGGTCGGCAGACAGCTTGACGATCGAGTCCTGCTGGTTCTGCAGCGCGTCTTCCAGGTCGTGGTGCGCGTAGTAGAGGGCGCCAATGACAATGCCGCTGCCCAGCACGGCCGCGAGCACCGTGGTGATCAGCGCGATACGCGCCTTTAGCGATGGCAGGAACCTGGGCATGCGGAAAATCATGTCGCCCGACCGGTGTTGGGGCGCTCGTGACCGGATTGGCAAATGGATATGGAAAAGGGGTTGGCAAGGGGCATGCCAGGGCGCGTGTAAGTTATCACGCATCACCCGTTTGAGGCACCCGGGACATCTCCGGACGCGTCGCCAATCGGTCCACGCAACGCCTGCGGCGCACTGCCCCGGATTGGCGTGCCGGGCAAGTGTGCGTATCGGCACTGTGCGGACGCAAGGCACCGGGGTATAGTGCGGCCGTCATGTCACGTTATCACCATGACTATGACTCCCGCCATGGATCCTCTATGGGTTCGGCATCCATCGTCATTCTTCATTCATGAAATTGCCATCGCTGTCTCCCGTCGTGCTTGCCCTGCTGGTCGTAGCGGGAGGCGCGTTGCTGACGGCGGGGGGATGGCGGCTGGCGGACCGGCTCGAACGTCGGGTAGCCGAGCAGGATGTAACGGCGTTGCTGTCCCGTACGGCCGATGCGCTGACTGACCGGTTGCAGGAAAACGAGCGTTTGCTGCGCGGCGCGGCGGCGCTGATGGCGGCCAATGCGCAGACCTCGCGCACCCAGTGGCGTAACTACCTCTACTCGGCACAACTAGACGAACTGCCGCCGGGAACGCAATCGATTGCCTATGCGCCGATTGTCTCGTATGCGCAACTGGGGGCCATGGCGACTGCGGCGCACGCCGATGGGCTCACTGACTACGAGGTCTATCCTCCCGGGCAGCGCGAGGCCTATGCACCGATTTTCTATATCGAACCGTCCAGCGGACGCAATTGGCGTGCCGCGGGCTTCGACCTGTACAGCGACCCCACCCGTCGTGCGGCGCTGGAAGCCGCGCGCGACAGTGGACAGCCGAGCCTGACGCCGGGCCTGGCGCTGATCCGTGAAGTCGAGGCCCAGGCGCCGCAGCGTGGCGCGGTGATCTATGTACCCGTATTTCCGGCAGGCGTACCGGCCGCTACGACAGAGGAGCGCCGCCAGGCGCTGGCCGGTGTGGTTTTTGCCACGCTGCGGCTTGGCGACCTGCTACGCGGCGTCGCGGGGACCGCAGCCGACGATCTGGCGCTGACGCTGTACGAAGACGCATCGGATGCCAAGGGCACCTTGCTGTCCGGTGGGCCAACCGAAGGGGAGCGGCGTGCAGATGGCCGCAAGCCGATGATTGAAGCGGCACGGCGCATCGAATTCGGGGGCCAGCACTGGACACTGCGGGGGGCCACGCGTCCCACGTTCGAGGCCACGCACGCGGGGCGTTATGGCTCGCGCGTACTGCTGCTGGGCGGGCTGGCTACGCTGCTGATGGCCTGGCTGGCATTCAGGCTGGCGCGCGAGCAGCGTGAAGTACGCCAGCAGGCAACACTGGCCGGCCAGGCCAATCACGCCGAGGCCACCGGCTTGCGTGCGAGCCTGGCACGCGCCGAGCAAAGCGCCGCCATGGCCAGCTTGCGCTATGCACGACTGCTCGACCATGCGCCATTCTGCGTGATCACCTTCGATGCGGATGGCATGATCAGCGGCATCAATCGTGCCGGACAGCGCATGCTCTGGTATGCCGAGCCCGAACTGGCCGGCCGCGTGCCATACATGAGCCTGCACGATGCCGATGAAGTGGCCGCCCATGCGCGCGACTTGTCGAACGAAATCGGCGAAACCGTGGTGGCTGGATTGCCCGCGCTGATTGCCAAGCCGAAGCTTGGCGTACCCGACGATCGCGAATGGACGTACCTGCGCAAGGGCGGATCGCGCCTGCCAGTGCATCTGACGCTGACGGCGATGACCGACGGCGGGGTCGAAAGCGGCTACCTGGCCATTGCACACGACCTGACCGAACGTCGCCGCGTTGACGAGTACATTCGCCATTTGGCCCAGCACGATGCGCTGACCGGCCTGCCCAACCGTACCGAGCTGCATGCCCGCACGGAAGCCGTGCTCGTCGATGCGCGGCGCCACGGGGATCGCGTGGCGTTGCTGCTGCTGGATCTGGATCACTTCAAGCACATCAACGAAACGCTGGGACATCCGGTGGGCGATGACGTGCTGCGAACCATTGCCGACCGCATCCGCGGCGCGGTGCGCCCGCGCGATGTGGTGGCGCGCATGGGGGGTGACGAGTTCGCGGTGGTGCTCGGAGGCCTGCGGCATGACGGCGAGGCCGAACTGGCCGCCGCCAAGATCCTGGCACGTGTATCCGAGGAATTGCAGCTGGCTGGCCAGTCGCTGCGTGTGACGCCGTCGCTGGGCATGGCGGTCTATCCCGACGATGGCGACACCCTGACCAACCTGATGAAGTCGGCAGATTCGGCCATGTATGCGGCCAAGCAGGGCGGACGCGCGCAATTGCGCCGCTTTGCCTCTGAAATGGCCCAGGCATCGCTGGCACGCTTCACGATCGAGGCGCTGTTGCGGCGGGCCTTGGCCGAGCAGGAATTCCGCATGCGCTACCAGCCGGTGGTGGATGTGGCCACGCTGGCCGTGGTGGGTGTGGAAGCGCTGATTGCATGGGAAACCCCCGAGCGGGGCCAGATGCGGCCGTCTGAGTTCATTCCGATTGCCGAGCAATGCGGTCTGATCAATGCGCTCGGCGAGTGGACGCTGGCCACTGCGTGCCGCGATATCCAGTCACTGCGCGAAGAACTTGGGCTCGATATCGATGTGGCGGTCAATATCTCGCCGCTGCAGTTGCGTCAGGAAAGTTTCCCCGACACCGTGGTGCGTTGCCTGCAGGTAGCGGACTTGCCGGCGGCGAGCCTGACCATCGAAGTAACCGAGGGGATCCTGGTCGAAGGTGGCGACAAGACGGTGGAGACGTTCCGTCGCGTGCGCCAGCTTGGCGTGGGTGTGTCGATCGACGACTTCGGCACCGGCTATTCGGGGCTCGGCTACCTCACCCGCCTGCCGATCAGCAAACTCAAGATCGACAAGTCATTTGTCGACGACCTGGCCATGCCGGGACACGACCGCGCGGTGGCGGCAGCGATCATCGCACTGGGCCACCAGTTGCACCTGCAGGTCGTGGCGGAAGGTGTGGAGTCGCGGGCGCAGTTCGAATTCCTGCGTGGCGAGGGTTGCGATGCCGTACAGGGCTTCCTGTTCTGCCAGCCTGTGGGGCTCGATGTGTTGCGCCGGATCCTGCTCGAAGGCAAGGGGTTTGCCAACGCAGCCTGAGGCTGCGCGCCGACCCGCAACATCCCGCAAACTACGCCAGCACTACGCAGAAACGGGTACGCTTTCGGCGAAAACAAACCCGGCTGACGCATCCGCGCACAGCCGGGTTACCAAAAGCGGGGGCGCTCAGGTATTGCTCGGTACTGCTCAGGTATTGGTAGCGGGCTCGCCAGCGGTCGGATTGTGCAGGCGGCGATACAGGTCGTCGATGCGCGAGCGGCTGGTAGCCAGCTCTTCGCGGCCCTGCTCGGTGAGCAGGTAGACGCGTCCGATGCCGTCGCGCAGGACGCTTTCCAGATAGCCTTCCATCTGCAGCGCGCGCAGCAGTGGACGGACGGTGCCGATGTCTACCTGGAATCCATACTCCATGAGCATTTCTGCAAGCATGGCCACGGTGGCGGGCACCTCCATGGCGAATTGCATGACGTAGACGCGGGCTAGCAAGCCGAGGAACTGTCGTTTCATGTGGCAGGCAACGCAGGACCGGGGACTGTGGTTGACGCGAGAATGCAACGTGCGCGGAACGCCTCACCCCATTCAGGCTCCGCAGTCGCTACGATACGTCTTTTTACGACGCCAGAAAAAAAGAAGCCGCCAGGAGCCCTGGCGGCTTGTCGGGAATGCGTCGGAGGGGTCAATTAACTCTGGCGCAGGTCAGAGTTTAATGGAATCGAATACGCGATGTCACGCCCTGTGGTAAAGCCCCCTACATCGGAGGGGTAAGCCTGTAAGCCAGCCGAAAGCGATTCTGCGGCTGAAATGCAACAAACGCGGCTTTTGCCCCGTTTTTGTGCGTCATTCGGTGCTTTTGACGCAATGGAGCCCGGCTTCGACGCTGGCTCGGATGTCCGGATTCAGCGCGCCAACAAAGCGGTTGAGAGGTTTAATTGCCTGAACCAGCCAATTCCTAGGCGACCGTCCTGAGTCCTGAGTGGCGTACTTGTCGCAATACTGCAACAGTTTGCGATATCCAAACCTGATCATTGCTTCCACTGAACCGATGAAACCCGCTGACCTGTTTCGCCTGTTGCTGCTCTCCGCCATCTGGGGTGCGAGCTTTCTATTTATCCGGATTGCGGCGCCGGTGTTGGGACCGTTGCCCACAGCGTTCTTCCGCGTACTGATTGGTGCGGCGACCCTGGCCGCGTGCCTGCCGTTTCTTGGCCTCAAATGGGACATGAAAGGCAAATGGCCGGCCGTGGTGATGCTTGGCATCATCAATTCGGGGATTCCATTTGTGATGTATTCGATTGCCGCACTCTGGCTGCCAGCCGGGTACTCGGCAATTTTCAACGCCATGACGCCGCTGATGGGGGTAGTGATCGGCTCGCTGTTCTTTGCGGAGAAACTCACGCGGGCCAAGGCGGCTGGTGTGCTGCTGGGGTTGGCCGGCGTGGCAGTGCTGACCCGTACCGGACCCGTGGTGTTCTCGCACGAGGTCATGCTGGGCGCACTGGCGTGCCTGGTGGCTACGTCCTGCTATGGGCTGGCCGGTTTCCTGACGCGTCGCTGGATCACCGCGCGTGGTGGGCTCGATAACCGGTTGGTGGCTGGTGGCAGCCTGATCGGCGCCACGCTGTTCCTGCTGCCGTTCAGCCTGGTAGCCCTGATCCGCGACAATACGCTGCCTGCGGCCGGGGTGGGCGTCTGGGCGAGCATGCTTGGCCTGGGCATGTTCTGCACGGCCATTGCGTACGTGCTCTATTTCAAGCTGATTGCCGATCTGGGGCCGGTGCGCTCGCTGACCGTGACCTTTCTGATTCCGCCGTTCGGCATTGTCTGGGGCTGGATGTTCCTGGGTGAAACGCTGTCGTGGGCGCACGCCGGCGGCATGCTGCTGATCGGCCTGGCCGTATGGCTGGTGCTTCGACCCGCCACGCCGGCGGCGGCGCCGGCCGTGGCCCGGTCATAGTGCGAGGCGATCAGCGAGAGTACTAGCGACGGTAGTAGCCGTCGTGGTCGCCACGATAGCCGTGATCGTCACGATATCCGCGATCGTCTCGATCCTGGTGGCGGGCGTGGTATTCGCGGTACTCGCGGCGGTCGTACCAGCGACGGCCGTCCCAGTAGCGGTCACCGTGCCAACCCATGACGACGACCGGGGCGGGCGCGACCACCACGGGCGGCGCTGCGCGATATACCACCGGCGGCGGGGGCGGCGGGGCCACGTAGACCGGTGCCGGGGCAACCCTGTCTCTTATACACATCTGACGCTGCCGACGAAGCTAGAAGTGTAG
>CAUUBQ010000117.1:0-13179 GCA_963543405.1 uncultured Cupriavidus sp. | reverse complement strand
TGGTGGGCTCCAGGAATTTGGTAAGCAGGTTGAAGCAGGTGGTCTTGCCCGCGCCATTGGGGCCCAGCAGGGCGTGGATTGTTCCGCGTTTGACGCGCAGGTTGACGCCGCTCACCGCGGCAAAGCCACGGAAGGCCTTGCCGAGATTGCGCGTTTCCAATATCAGGTCTTGGTGCATTGCCGTAACTCCGTGGCGCTGCCTGGGTAAGTTTGGGGGCATACCGGCATTCAGCCAGCAACAGGCAGCGTGGTCACCGCGTAGGCGTGACAAATCTTCCGTCCCAGCACCGGGTCCTCCAGCTCGATCTCGAAACGCTCGGCCGCGCGGATGCCGCCGATGGCGGGAAGCGTGCCGCACAGCATTGCAGCCCCTTCTTCAAACTTGCCGCCGTGCGACAGGAACCGCTCCATCAGATCCTGCGGCGAGCGCATGGCGGTGACCGGTCCTTGCTGATACAGCACGCGCTCGCCGCCAATGGTTGCGTACGAGCGCAGCACCAACTGGTCCCAGTGCCCCTCCACGTCCGCCAGGCGCCACAAGGTTGACGCACACGGCTTCTCGCACATCTGCTTGGACAAGGTAATGCCGAAGGTCTCGGCTTCGCGATCGGTATGGTCGGAAGCTATGCCGACAAGGATCTCGTCCGCATCCTTGACGAGCAGGAACTCCGCCTCTCCGCTGCTGGCTTCGCCACTGACCTGGATGTCTTCTGCTGAGGCCAGGCGCTCCGCAGCCACACGGTAGAACACGGGTGTATAGGCGGGTCGCTTGACGCCAAGTTCCTCGAGCTCCCGAATATGGGCCTCCATCGCTTCAACGTCCCTGCCGGTCCATCCGGCGATGACGAGTTGGTGAATGCCAATGGCACGCGTGGTCCGCCCTTGCGGGGTATCGACTTCAAAATGAATGGTTGCCATGCTCTGCTCGGTATGTGAGTTGTGAAATGACCTGAATGACCTTGGGCGCCTGGGTTACTTCTTCACCAGCGGACACGTGCTGGCGCTGAGTGGGCGGAACGCCTCACTGGCGGGAATCACGCTCTTGATCTTGTAGTAATCCCACGGACGCTTCGACTCGGCCGGACGCTTTACCTCGACCAGGTACATGTCGTGCGCCATCAGGCCATCGGGTCGGATCGTGCCGTTGTGCGCGAAGAAGTCGTCGACCGGCGTCTGACGCATGCGCGCCATGACAGCGTCGCTCTCGTCGGTACGAGCCGCCTGCACGGCCTTCAGGTAATGCATCGTGGACGAGTACACCCCGGCATGGACCAGCGTCGGCATACGGCCGGTCTTCGCAAAAAATCGCTGCGACCAGGCACGCGTCGCGTCGTCGCGATCCCAGTAGAACGAGGTGGTCAGCATCATGCCTTGCGCCGCAGGCAGCCCAAGGCTATGGATGTCGCTGATGAACATGTGCAGCCCTGCCAGCTTCTTCTTGCCGGCACCATTGATGCCGAAGTCTGACGCGGTCTTGATGGCATTCACTGTATCGGCGCCCGCATTGGCCAGTCCGATAACCTGCGCACCGGACGCCTGCGCCTGCATCAGGTATGACGACAAGTCGGGCGAGTTGATCGGATGCCTGGCCTGCCCCTTCAACTGGCCGCCTACGGAACGCAGCGCCTCGGTGGCGTCCTTTTCCAGCGACGCGCCAAGCGCGTAGTCGACGGTGAGGAAGTACCAGTTCTTGTTACCCTGTTGCGTCATGGCCTTGACCGTATTGGCGGCGAACGCATACGTGTCGTACGAGTACTGGATGGTGTAGGGTGAGCAGTCCTCGTTGCTCAGCCGTGTAGTGCCCGCTCCGCTGGCGATAACGATCTTGCGCTTGAGTTTGCCGAGGTTGGACACGGCCAACGCAACCGACGAAGGCAAGGCGTCCTGAATGATGTCCACCTTCTGGTTGTCGAACCAGCCGCGCGCCAACGTAGCGGCCACGTCCGTCTTGTTCTGATGGTCCGCGCTGACGACCTGGATCGGCGCGCCAAGCACCTTGCCGCCAAAATCCTCGACAGCCATCTGCGCGGCGACCACCGAACCCTTGCCGCCGATATCTGAAAAGATTGACGACATGTCGGTGAGTACGCCGATCTTGACGACGCCATCGCTGATGGCGGCCGGATCGGCGCCCGATGCATTGGCGGCGAACAAGCTGAAGGCTGCCAGCAAGGCAGCACCGGAACGAAGGTTTGTCATGCCCGTCTCCTGTCTATGTCTATTTATGGGTACATCAGGTACTGCCACCGCCCATCAGCCGGTTGCCGGGAGAACGAAGCGGTGATGAAGGTAAAACGCGATGCGAGTGACTAGCCTCGTTCGTGCCGCAGGGCACTCTCCACGGCCATGCCGATCGCCAGCAACCTGCGGTCCGCGAGATGGCGGCCAAACAGCATCAAGCCAATGGGGGCGTCTCCGAGCTGATGGCACGGCAGCGACAGCGCACACAGGTCGAGCATGTTTGCCACGGCCGGATTGCGCAGCAGTAGCCGGTTGATGTCGAAGAAGGTGTCGTCGTTGTCGAGTTCGGCAATGCGCGGCGCAACGATCGGCACCGTCGGCAACACCACGGCGTCGAAGTCAGCCAGTTCCGCATCGGCAAGCCTGCGTAGCCCTTTGCGCCGCTGAGCCATGCGCACGTAGTCCGTGGCACGCTGTTCCTGCGCCAGCCGGATGCGTGACAGGACCCGAGGGTCGTAGCGATCGGCTTGCGCCGAGATCAGGTCCGCGTGCCACGCACTGGCTTCAGCGGCAACCAGTCCACCGCTCGTACCGAGGTCGCTTAGCTGATTCCAGCTGTCGAAGGTCACGTCACGCAACACGGCGCCTGCCTTGGAAAGCCGGCGAAGCGTGCGGCTGAACACGTCGGCCACCTCTTCGGACATCCCGTCCAGCACCAGACCCATCGGCACCGCGAGGCGAAGACCCGCCAGCAGCGTAGGTGTGATGGGGGACGGATCGCCTGCCATGACCGCATCGACAGCCGCACAGCAGGCCACCGTGTTGGCCATGCAGCCCACCGAGTCGTATGAACTCGACAGCGGTACCAGGCCATCTAGTGGCACGCGGCTTGCCGTCGGCTTGAAGCCGACGATGCCGCACAACGCCGCGGGAATACGGCACGAGCCGCCGGTATCCGAGCCGATTGCGGCCAACGCCATGCCGTCGGTCACGGATACCGCGGCGCCCGAGGACGAGCCGCCTGGAATGCGGCCCGCTTGCCGGTCGTACGGATTGCGTGGCGTTCCGTAGTGGGGATTGATCCCCACCCCGGAGTAGGCGAACTCCGTCATATTGGTGCGGCCGACGAAGACAGCGCCCGCCGCGCGCAAACGGGCGATCGCCGGGGCATCGTCGCTGGCGGGCACCTCGGGCAAGACCCGGCTGCCTGCCCGCGTGACATCGCCCTGCACATCGAAAAGATCCTTCACCGACACCGGAATGCCCGACAAGGGCCCGGCCACGCCTTGCTCGCGGAGCATGTCGCTGGCCTGCGCCTGCTTGCGGGCAGCCATGCTCACGCCATGCGGGAAGACACGTGCCCCCTCGCCGGCCGGATTGCAGATGCGTTCGACGCAGGACGTCAGGAGCGACAGCGCATTCGCGTTACCGTCGACGAGCTGGCCTTGTGCAGAAGCGATGGTCGTTACCATGATCAGGCCGGGTCGAAGTAGTGAATCTCGAGCAGCACGCAACCTTCGTTCGACTTGAAGGGACCATGGAAGGCGCCGGGCGGGCGGCACGCGTAGGTATTCGGCTCGAAGGTTTCGCCGCCCTCGCCTTCCGCGTCGTTCCCCACTGTCAGATCACCACCGAGCAGATAGACCTCCTCCCAGTAGTTGTGCACGAATGGCGCGGTAGTAAATACACCGGGCTGGAAACGCAGCAGTCGTGTGCGGCTGCCGCGACGCCCTGCCTCGTCCAGCGAACCGGACAGGATCTTCTGCTGGATGCCGGACGGATAGCCCGGCGGCACTTCCCAGCCGGACGCCATGTCCAGCGTGTGAAATTCATCGTGAAGTTTGTTGACGGCCATGTTGATCTCCGTGGTGTGTGATTGGCTTGCGATTGATGTCGTTACGCGGCGGCGGCTTGCCGGGCCAGTTCGCCTTCGAGGGAATAGCTGCCGAGGAGGTTGTCGACCAGTCCCGAGGCGCTCTTCCAGTCGTACGTCCGATAGGCATGGCCCTTGGTGACGAACGTCGCCCCTGCGTAGAACATCTCGTACTGGTTGTGGCGCGATGCGAACTCGGAGCCGACGGCGTCCCATGCGAGCTTGAAGAACTTGACGCGCTCCTCGGGGCTGCATACCGGCGATTTCTGCGTCTTGCCGATGATCTCGACCAGGTCGGGGTTGCCGAAGTCCTCGATGCTGGACGGCAGCATGATCATTCCGCCGCCAGCCAGTTCGCGCAGCGTGTTGAGGACCTTGGCGTAGAGCTGCTGGGTCACGACCTGCGAGCCGTAGAGCATGGCGCGATCGGGCACGAAGTAGCCGTTCCTGGTGACCTGGCCCTTCGCCTCCATGCCATATACCCACGCCTCGACCATGCCGGCCTCGGCAGCGAGTTGCCCAAGCATCTCCTTCACCTGCGGGAATCCGTTGGTGCCGTTGATCTCCGTGATCTTGTGCGCGAGGCCGACCAGAAAACGGAGCTTCACCATCAGGCGTACCTGGCACTGATAGTTCTGGTACGCATGCGCCGGCGTGGCGTGGAACTGCTTCGCGCACATGGCCACGTCACCGGCCACGAAGACGCGATCCCAGGGCACCTTTACATCGTCGAAGTACAACACCGCGTCGTTCTCGTCGAAACGGCTGGCCATCGGATTGTCGAAAACCGACGTGGCGTTCGCTTCGTACGACTTGCGTGACAGGACCTTCAGCCCCTTGGTGTTCATCGGGATCGCGAACGAAAGCGCGTACATTTCGTCGCCTTCGCGCAGCGGCTGGATGCAACTGCAGAAGACCTCGTTGGCCATGATGCCGCTGGTGGCGAGCATCTTCGCGCCCCGGACCGTGATGCCCTCGGCGTCCTGGTCGACGATCCCCACGGCCAGATACTTGTCTTCCTGCTCGTGGGCGGCCTTCGACTGGTTGGCCTGCGGGTTCACGATCACGTAAGTCAGGAACAGATCGTTGTCACGGGCATAGCGGTAGTAGTCACGCAGCGCACCGGCGCGAGCAGGGTTGGCCTGCTCGAGCACGTCGACACCCATGAACATGCCGGAAATGCAGGACGCCACGTGGTCCGGAGAGCGGCCCATGAAGCCATAGTGAAGCTCGGTCCAGGCTTCCAGCATATGGCGGCGCTCGACAAGTTCGTTGTAGCTCGTGGGCAGTTGCCAGATCCGGCTGACACGATTGCTGGTGCCTTCCGGCTGGAAGGTCATCTTCTCGACGTTCTCGGGCCGCGCCTGGAAGTCATAGAGATTGGCGTAGCTACGGATCGAATTGCGGAACGCCGGATGGCTGGTCACGTCGGTCACGCGCTTGCCGTCGATATAGACCTCGCGGCCATCACGCAGCATGGCGATGTGCTGGGTGCCTGTCTTGATCATGTTGTTCTCCTGTCCTGATGAGCTGTTTGCTGGGGGTTCAGGCGTGGACCGGCATCTCTTCCAATGCCCGGTACTTGCCGCCGAAGAAGATCAGGGGCCGGCCTTCGTGCCGGGCCTGGTGATTGACCACGCGCCCGACGAAGATCACGTGGTCGCCACCATCGTGCTGGGCGTACGCATCGCATTCGAATGTCGCCAGCGCGTCGGGCAGCAGCACGTGGCTCTGGCTGCTGCGGTCCATCAAATCGATGCCGTCCCATTTGCCGGAATTCGCCTTCGCGAAACGGTTGGAGACATCCTGTTGTGAATCGGCAAGCACGTTCACGGCGTAGCGTGGGGCGTTGCACAGGTCAGCCAGGCTCAGGCAGCGCCGATCCACCGAAAACAGCACCAGCGGAGGATCAAGCGACACCGCGTTGAAAGACGCCACCGTAATGCCCACCGGAACTCCCGCTTCCCGCGGCGCGGTAATGACCGCCACACCGGTCGCAAACATCGCCAGGGTGTTCCTGAAGCGGCGCTGCGAATCCGCATCGGCCTGGTCGCCGTGATTGTTGGTAGTTGCTTCAGCCATCATGCCTCCTACGCACATTGCCATCCGTCTTTGACTTCGTTAATTAGCTTTGTAACTTAGGTAGTATTGAATGTTAATAAACCAATCAGTTCAAGGTAGTGAAAACCCTCGGAACGACAACAATCGAAGACGCAAGGAATGTGCTGATGGTCGTGAAACCGTTGCTGGCAAACGGTTTCCGGGAAACTTGATAGCCGGCGTGGAGCACAAGGAAGACCGCCAATCAACCCTATTGACGGCATGGCACCAGGCCGGCGCGGCGGCGGCGGTGCTAGACTCGGCGCCATTCTCAAAGGGGAGCGGGCACGTTTTTCCCCACGAGCGTCCCCAACGCCACCAGGATGAAAGACATCATGAGAAACGAGGCGCGCAACATCCCCATCTACATGGATTACAGCGCAACGACGCCGGTCGATACACGGGTCGTCGACAAGATGGTTCCCTACCTTCACCAGCACTTCGGCAATCCCGCATCACGCAGCCATAGCTATGGCTGGGACGCCGAGTCCGCGGTCGAGACCGCGCGCGGCCATGTGGCCGCGCTGCTTAACGCAGATCCGCGCGAAATTGTCTGGACCTCTGGCGCGACGGAAGGAAACAACCTCGCCATCAAGGGCGCCGCACACTTCTACTCCGGCAAGGGCAAGCACCTGATTACCGTGAAGACCGAGCACAAGGCGGTGCTGGACACTTGCCGTGAACTCGAGCGTCAAGGCTTCGAAGTCACGTATCTCGATGTACGTGAGGACGGGCTGATCGATCTCGACGCATTGCGTGCCGCGCTGCGGCCTGACACGATTCTGGTGTCGGTGATGATGGTCAACAACGAGATTGGCGTGATTCAACCGATCGCCGAGATTGGCGAGCTGTGCCGCGCGTCAGGAATCGTCTTCCACTGCGATGCCGTCCAGGCGGCAGGCAAGATCGACATCGATCTGGAGACACTCAAGATCGATCTGCTGACGGTCACTGCCCACAAACTGTATGGCCCCAAGGGCATTGGCGCACTCTACGTGCGGCGCAAGCCCCGCATCCGTCTGGAGGCACAGATCCACGGTGGCGGCCACGAGCGTGGCATGCGCTCCGGCACCCTGCCGTCGCATCAGATCGTTGGTATGGGTGAGGCGTTCAGGCTGGCTAAGCTCGAACTCGCGGAGGAAGCACGTCGCGTGGGCGGGCTACGCGACAGGCTGCTGGATGGCCTGAAGAAGATGGACGAAGTCTATGTCAACGGCAGTCTGGAGCACCGCATTCCGCACAACCTGAATATCAGCTTCAACTTCGTGGAGGGCGAGTCCCTCATCATGGGCATGAAGGATATCGCGGTCTCGTCGGGATCGGCCTGTACGTCGGCGTCGCTGGAGCCGTCATTCGTGCTGCGCGCGCTCGGACGCAGCGACGAATTGGCGCACAGCTCCATTCGCTTCACGCTTGGCCGCTACACGACCGAAACCGAAGTCGATCAAGTGATTGGCATGGTGACCGCCACCGTTGAAAAGCTGCGCGCGATGAGTCCGCTGTGGGACATGCACAAGGATGGCATCGATATCGGCACCGTGCAGTGGGCCGCACACTGACCGCAAGCTCCCTGAAACGGCTTCTCAATCGATGTTCTGGCGCGCCTGCATGTGCGCCAGATCGAGCACGGCCCGATCGCCGTTTGCCACGAGCCGGTCTACCACCGAACACAGGACCTTGAATTCGGTGCGGGAGACACCATCGAACAGTACGTCGTTGATGCGCTGCTGGACTGGAAGCAGGTCGTTCAGCAGGCGAGTTCCTGCCGCGGTCATGGTCAGGCGCATCTTGCGCTTGTCGTCCGGATTGGCCTTCTTGTCGATCAGGCCGAGCTTCTTGAGCTTGTTTGTCTCGATCGTGATGAAGGCCCCGCTCAGGTGCAGGTGCTCTCCCAGACGGTTCACCGTCACCTCGTCCTGCTGCGACAGATGTGCAATCGAGCGGATCAACGAGTACTGGACACCAGTGAGCCCGATCAGACTGCCGAAGCCATCCCGCACGGACAAGAGCCTGGCGGCGAACGGCAACAACCCGTTGACCAGATGCCGGAATTCGGTGTCCGAGCCATCGACCAGGCATGCCGGATGCGTGATCGTGAGCGTCTTGTTTGCGGTCGTTTTTGCCATTGCCAGCTATTCCCATATGTTGTTGTACCAAGCTTTGTTTGAAATCTTAACAACAAATGTGTTTTGGGCACCAAATTCGCTGGCGCCTACCGGCGAGACGCCTCGGTCGATGGAGGTCAGAGCTGCTGCACTCGCACTCGCACTGGCCCGACATCATGGCAGGTGTCGATGACCGCCGCGACTACGGCGAAGTACGTGAGATCGGGTTCGGCGTTATCGGCGGTCGACTGTACTGTGTGGTGTTCACCCAGCGCGGCGAAATAATGCACATTATCAGCCTGCGCAAGGCAAACAAACGTGAGGTGACCAATTATGTCGAGCAAACCTAAGATCGTCATGCCAATGGACGAGGAAGACGCGGCAATCAATCGGGGCATCGCGGAAGACCCTGACACCTTCGAGGTATCAGTCGAACAGATGCGCGCCATGCAGCCACTCGCCAAACGAGGCCGGGGCCGGCCGAGGCTCGCCAGCACGAAGGAACTAGTCAGCATCCGCTACGACGCAGACGTCCTGGAGGCCTTCCGCTCAAGCGGGGATGGATGGCAAACCAGGATGAACGATGCGCTGAAGGATTGGCTGAGAACGCATCACCCTTGATAGAGGGCATCAACGATAGCGACCGCCCGGGTAGCTTCGTGCGACAGGCCCGCCCCTATTCCCTTGCATCGCCGAATATGTCGGACGACCGGCCGATGACCTCGATACCGGCTGCCTCCAAGGACCCGTATCACGTGTGGCGACGACGAACTTCTGGACACTGCCATGGCGCCGATATAGCACGCGGCGTGCTATGCGATCGTTCACGCCACGACAGATAAACCTGGAAATTGGCAGCACCTGGTCATTCCCCTGCTTCCAGAGAACCGTCTACGCCGGCGTGGCTTTGCGTGGGGAACGGTTGTGCCAACAGCGGCGTCAGTTTTTCCACGAGAAAGTCGATGAAGACACGCGCACGGGCTGGCATGTACTTCTGGCTGCTGAAGATAACGTGAATGTCCTCGGTGTCCTCGCCGTTGAAAGCGGCCAGCAGCTCGATCAGCCTTCCCGCTTTCAAGTCTTCAATCACATGGAATAGCCCAAGCCGGCTGATACCGAGCCCGTCAATGGTGAGCTGCCGCATGGTTTCGCCATTGTTTGTCAGGATGCCTCCCCGTACCGGGAGGTAGACCACCCTTCCATCGATCCTGAAGGGCCATTCATCCATCGATCGCTTGAAATTGAAATTGAAGCACCGATGGAAAGCCAGATCGCCCGGCGTCCGGGGCATGCCAGCGTTCTCGATGTAGCTCGGTGACGCCACCACTGCGCGTCGGCTGGTTGCGAGCTTGCGTGCCCGGAAATTTGCGTCGAGAGGTAATTGCCCCATCCGTATCGCGATGTCGACGCGCTCACGCTGCAAGTCGACGAGCGCGTCGGACAACGACAGATCCAGGGTGACGCCGGGATAGCGCGCCGCAAACTCGGCCATGAGCGGAGCGATGTAGTGCGTCCCGAGCGGCAGCGAAACACTCACGCGAAGCACGCCATGGGGAGCGGCGGTGTCCTGCGACACGCCCAATTCCGCCTCCTCGATGTCGTCAAGGATGCGGACGCAGCTTTCATAAAATTGCTTTCCTTCATTCGTCACAGCGAGATGACGCGTCGAGCGTCGCAACAGCAATGCGCCAAGCCGGGTTTCCAGGCGTCCGATCAGCTTACTCACCGCCGACGGCGTAAGACCGAGGGACGCTGCCGCCGCTGAAAAGCTGCCTGTCTCGACAACACGTGCAAATACCTGCATTTCGCCACTTCTGGTGTCCATGGCTAAGCTGATCTGTGAATTGAATTCCAAGATCATATTCCATTACATGCCATTGTCACTTCAATGATCGCGTACCACACTTGGACTCAAGGAGCCGCCCGCCAATGCGTGCCATCCCCGGATACCACGAGTAACGAATTTACAGAGACAGAAATGGATCTAGATCTCACGGGCAAAGCTGCCCTTGTCAGCGCCTCGACATCGGGCATTGGTTACGCCATTGCCGCTCAACTGCTCGACGACGGCGCGAACGTCATCATCAATGGTCGAAACCAGGAAACCGTTGCCACCGCAGTGAAGCATCTCGCAAACCGTTTCGGGGAGGGCCGGGCACTACCGCTGGTCGCCGACCTCAGCACGGCAGCCGGCGCCACGCTGGCGTCCGCCAAATATCCGGACGTGGATATCCTGATCAACAACATGGGCACGTATGCGCTCAGCGATTTCTTCGACACCAGCGACGATGATTGGCAGCGCATGTTTGAAGTAAACGTCTGGAGCGGCGTCCGACTGGCGAGGCAGTACATGAAGGCGATGCTCGACCGGGGTCATGGCCGCGTGATCTTCATTTCCAGCGAGGTCGCACTTGTGCCAATGGCTGCGATGGCGCACTACAGCGCGAGCAAAGCCACACAGCTATCGATCTCCCGCAGCCTTGCCGAACTCACAAGGGGAACTGCGGTCACCGTCAATGCGGTGCTGCCAGGCCCGACTGAAACGGAGAGTCTGAAGGAGTTTATTGGGTCCGTGAATCCAACACTCACCTATGCCGAGGCTGAGCGTACGTTCATGACCGAGAACCGGCCTTCGTCGCTGATTAGTCGCCTGGTCAAACCAGCCGAGATTGCCAATGTTGTGGCATTTCTGTCCAGCAATCGCGCCGCAGCAATCAACGGTGCAGCCATTCGCGCCGAGGGCGGAACCGTGCCCACCATTGCCTGACATGGTTGCAGACACCCAACGGACAATTAATGAAGGAGATCGTCATGAGTGACCCGCTGGTGATCATCGCCCAAGCTTGGGCAAAACCGGGATGCGAACAACAACTGATCGCTGCGCAGACTCAACTCGTTGATGCCGCGAAGAACAGCACTGGCTGCCTCCGATATGAACTGAACGTTTCGAACGCGGATCCTCGGCACATTGTGTTCATCGAACAGTGGGCCTCGCTCGAAGATTGGCATCGGCACATGGCAGGACCGCACATCCATGCATTCCGGGCGACAGCAGGGAACCTGATTGCGGATTTCAGTTTGCTGCAGATGCGGCAAGTCGCTGCTTGACATCATCTATCGACAACCTCACGAGCCACGACAATGAAAACGCCCCGTCTCTCCCCCACCCTTCTTTTTGCCACCGACCGGTGATACGCACGTCTTCGAGTCGAATAGGGTGAGTTACAACATCGAGAATCGGGGCGATTTTCGTATGCCCGGTGGCATAGCTGATCTGGATGGCATCCGCTCAATATGTCGACGGATAGTCGACAAGTTCAGGGCGGACATGGGTATGCAGTTGCTGAGGTAGCCAGGCATTGATCGCCGCGCCTGCTGCGCGGGAAGGCTTCACGATTGTCACAGGCACTGAGGCCTTCCGGATGACCTTTGCAGGCAGTCCGGCTCCGAAGTAGGCCTTGATCTGCGACCAGAGGCTCACACCCATCACAATGCTGTCGCTTTGCGTGGCCGTGGCCGCGCTCACAATGGTTCTTGCGGTATGTCCCAGGCCGATGATTGACGAATACGGCACGCCGGAACCCTCAAGGATGTCGCAGGCTTGTGCGAGTGCAGACTCGCCGTCGCGCCGCTCACACTCTCTCAAGGAGGCCAATGAATGAAATGCGCTCGCCCGGCCGCGTTCAAGCGGCGCTTGCACGTTCAAAAGCACTACCTCGGAATAACCGCCGGCCTCCCGAAAGAGGAAGGCGGCATGTCGCACCGCATCTAAAGCGCATTTCGAGCCGTCAACCGGCACGAGTATCTTGATCATGGCCAACCTGCCTTGTGTTGTATGTCCAGGTGCGCTGACACCTCGGATCTCCATGACTTCATGCTAAGTAACGGTACGTACAACCTGCGTCAAAGCTTGCCCGAGGCGGATAAAAATCCCGTAAAAATTCTCAAGTACAGCCCTCTACGCGCCCTGCTTGCTTGGGTCGGATTCCCCGCGCGCCTAAAGTAATCGCAGGGCCGAATGTGCCTCGTCTTGTGCATCGCATCCCGGCACTGCATTCAGCCCACCCTTCATGGTTTGAAGGCAGGAGAGCGACAATGGCCGGATTATCCCGATGGTGGACATACCTGGCCGGCAAGCCGCTTGACCCCCTTGCGCCGGCCACGCGCCATGCCATTGCCGTCGCTCCGGTCCTGGCTTGGGTCGGGCTAGGCGCGGACGGCCTGTCTTCTTCCTGTTATGGGCCGGAGGAGGCGTTTCTGGCGCTCGGCAGCCATACGCCGCTGGCGCTTTTCCTTGCGCTGGCCACGGCCTCCACGGTCTTCATCATCGCGGTGGGCTACAACCAGGTCATCGAGTTGTTTCCTACTGGCGGCGGTGGCTATCGCGTTGCCACAGCGTTGCTTGGGCCGCATCCAGGACTCGTGTCCGGCGCCGCGCTGCTTGTCGACTACGTACTGACTTTCCGAACAGCGTCTGCTTCGCCAGCAAGCTGATCTTCCGCCATGTCAATTTCCTGACCTCGTGGCTGCATAACCAGACGCCGGGCGAAATCCAGGATCGGCTGCACCTCCAGGGAAAACAGATGGTACTGTTGCCCATGAACGTCCCATGAACCACCGTTGCTAGTCATGGGCGCAAAGACCATGCGCTGACGGCATGCGGACTACGCCGCAACACGCTGCTCGAATGCGGTTCCTTGGTCGCCTTCCTGGCAAGCCATCGCCCTTGACCCGGTCGGTCGTCGAAGGACGCTAGTCAGCACCCCTGCCATCTGCAAACCTACCTTGATCGCGCGACGCTGCCCAAGCGTTGCCAGCGCCCCGACACCTGACGCCATTCTGTTGGCACCACCCCACCACTCGCTGCACCACCGGCAAGACCCCACGCGCCGGCGCACCCCCTCCCCCTAGCCGCAAACC
>CAUUBQ010000116.1:0-15534 GCA_963543405.1 uncultured Cupriavidus sp. | reverse complement strand
CATGGTCCAGAACACCCCCGACGCCGAAGGCGAACGTGGCGTGATCATCAACACCGCATCGGTGGCGGCCTTCGACGGGCAGATCGGGCAGGCCGCTTATGCCGCGTCGAAGGGTGGCGTGGTGGGCATGACACTGGCCATCGCACGCGACCTCGCGCGCGACGGCGTACGCTGCATGACGATTGCCCCGGGGCTCTTTGAAACACCGATGCTGCTGGGCATGCCGCAGGAAGTACAGGACGCGCTCGGCAAGATGGTGCCGTTCCCGCCGCGCCTGGGTCGCCCCGCCGAGTACGCGAAGTTGGCGCAGGCCATTATCGGCAACACGATGATGAATGGCGAAGTGATCCGCCTCGACGGCGCGATCCGGATGCAGCCGAAGTAGGTCCTGAAACAGACCTAGGCTTCGGGCAGCAGCATCGCCAGCATCATGCCTGGTGCCGCAGGCGGCACCAGCGTCAACTGTTCGAAATAGACCGGGCCACGCGCGGGATGATGAAACCCGCGCCGGCCGCCCTGCCGCTCCTCCACATCCTGCGAACGCCACGCTTGCGCAAACGCAGGACTGTCCTCGAGCAACTGCTCGATCAACGCCCGGGTGGGCGGATCCTCGGCATGGCGCAGGCTATGTACGCGAAATTCCGCCACCAGGCGCGCCGCACGATGCGGCCAGTCCTCGACCAGCGCCTGCAGCGCAGGGGACAGGAACATCGCGCGCAGCAGGTTCTTCTCGTGATTCGCATCGTCGAGCCAGCCCACGAACAGGTCGGCGGCCGCGTCGTTCCACGCCAGTGCGGTCCATTGCCGGTCAAGCAGGTAGGCCGGCGCGGTAATGGCCTGCACGCTGGCCAGTAACGCCGCCGGTACGCCCGGATCGGCATCCTGCCTGGGCTCTGGCTTGCCAGCGAGCGCAAACAGATAGGCCCGCTCGGCGCGCGACAGGCACAGCGCTTGCGCCAGGCTGGCCAGTGCGCGCGCCGACATGGCCACGGGCCGCGCCTGCTCGAGCCAGGTCACCCACGTGGCGCTGAGCCCGGCCAGCTGGGCCACCTCTTCCCGACGCAGTCCCGGTGTGCGGCGGCGGCGCCCCGGCGGCAACCCCACGTCGGCCGGTGTCAGCCGCTCGCGATAGCTGCGCAGGAACATGCCCAGTTCGGCTTCGCGCGATAGTGGGTTCGACGTCGGATTCGATGTGTCGGAAGGCATTGGCTGGTGACTCTTATACCAGGATAAATCAGTGACTTGTACCGGGAAAACACGGCGCCTACAGTACGTGAAGTCCCGGGCCCGGGCAATCCCCGTCAACTACCAGACAAGAACGAGGCACCCCTCATGCAGCAGCAGGAACTCGTCGCCGCCCAGTTCGGCGCCACCGCCAATGCCTATCTCACCAGCACCGTGCATGCACAGGGCGCGGACCTTGAACAACTCAAGCAAGCACTGGCTCACCTGAAGCCTGTCGCACATAGCCGTGTGCTCGATCTCGGTTGCGGCGCCGGCCATGCCAGCTTTGCAGCCGCAACGGTTGCGAACGAAGTGGTGGCTTACGACCTGTCGGCGGAAATGCTCGCGGTGGTCGCCGCAGCCGCCCAGGATCGGGGGCTGGCCAATATCAGGACGCAACAGGGTGCGGCGGAAGTCCTGCCATTTGCAGACGCCAGTTTCTGCGCTGTGGTCTCACGCATGAGCGCGCATCATTGGCGTGATGTTCCCGCCGCGCTGCGCGAAATCCGGCGCGTACTGAAACCCAATGGCAAGGTGGTATTGATCGATATCGTCGGCGCCGACGATCCGCTCTGCGACACCTGGCTGCAGTCGGTGGAGTTATTGCGCGATCCGTCGCATATCCGCGACTACACGCCGGCGGTATGGGCGCAGATGTTCGAAGCAGCCGGCCTTGGCGCAGAGGTGTCGCCGGTCTGGCGGATCGAGATCGAGTTCAGCAGTTGGGTAGCCCGCATGCGTACGCCCGAGGTAGCCCAGACAGCAATCCGGCACCTTTGGGAAAAGGCGCCGGCCGAAGTGCGCGACCGTTACCGTGTGCAGCCCGATGGCAGCTTCGCGCTGGAAGCGGCGCTGGTCACGGGGTCGCCGAGGCAATGACTGTGGTTCATCAGGTCGCGGCATCCGCCGGGATCGGCATGGTCTGCACCATCTGCCAGACCGCGGCGGCCGCCGGCGACAACGAACGGTCTTCGCGCCTGACCATGACGATGCTGCGCTCCTCGCGCGGCGTCAGCGGCTTCGATACCAGCGGTGACGCCTCGGGCAGCGGCAGCGAGAACGACGGTAGCACCGAGGCGCCGATGCCAGCCTCGACCATGCCAAACACGCTCGCGGAGTGGCCAAGTTCCTGAACCACCTGGGGCGCCACGCCGTGGCGTGCCAGGATGCGGTCGATCAGGGGCCGGCTGCCTGATGCAAAGTCCAGCAGTACGAGCCGTTCGCCATGCAGCGCGCTCCACGGCACCGATTCGGCATTGGCCAGCGGATGATCCCGGCGGCAGACAAAGCAGAACGGATCGGTGGCCAACGGCGAGATGGTCAGCCCTTCGCGCGCAAGCGGATCGATCAGGACGCCGAAGTCCACTGCCCCCGCACGAATCTGCTCGAGCCCGTCGGCCTGCACGTTGTCGCGTATAAACAACCGTATCTCGGGATATTGGCTCGCACACGCTGCCACATATAGCGGCATCAGCCGCGCCGAAATGGTCGGCGCACTGGCTATTACTACCCGTCCACGATAGCGCTCACCTGATTGGCGCGTCTCTTCGAGCGTGTCGTCGAGCTGCCCCAACAGGCGTTCGAGCGCCGGCACCAATGCGGTTCCCGCATCAGTCAGCACCACTTCGCGGGTAGTGCGGTCCAGCAACCGCACGCCAAGTGCTTCTTCCAGCTCGGCCACACCCCGGCTAACCGCAGGCTGGGTAAGCCCTACTGCATCCGCTGCCCGACTGAAACTCCCATGCGCTGCCACCTGCCAGGAAGACCCGCAACTGCCGCAATGTGTAATTCATGCAACGATGAGATGAATGAATGAAATAAATGAATTTGCATTCTAGACAAGACAGGCGTCCAATACCAAGCGGAAACCCTTACGCACTATCCCCAATGTCTGCCATTCTCGCCCCCTTCAAAAAGATCTACGACCTGATCGACGGGTTCGTACTGATCATGCTGACCGCTATCGGCATTGCGCTGATCGCCCCCGAGATCGGCGCCGGTGACGGCCCGCTGCATCTCGGTATCGTGACCAGCCTTGGTGTCGCGCTGGTGTTTTTCCTGCACGGCGCCGCATTGTCGCGCGAGAAACTTGTGGCCGGCGCGAAACACTGGCGTCTGCACGCGTTCGTGCAATCGTTCACGTATATCGTGTTTCCGATCGTGGGTGCGCTGCTGATGCTGTCGCTGCGCAACTCGCTGCCGCCCGAACTGCTGCTTGGCGTGTTCTATCTTTGCGCCCTGCCGTCCACGGTATCGTCATCGGTCGCCATGACCTCGATGGCGCGCGGCAATGTGCCCGGCGCCATTTTCAACGCGACCATTTCGGGCCTGATCGGCATGGCGCTGACCCCGCTGCTGATGGGCCTCGTGATCAGCGCCAGCGGCGCGTCGATGCCGCTGGGCCGCGCACTGACCGGCGTGGCACTGCAACTGCTGCTGCCGTTTGCACTGGGCCAGGCCGCACGCCCGCTGATCGGCAACTGGCTGGCCAAGAAGAAGCAGATCACGAACAAGATCGACCGTGGCGTGATCGTGCTGATCGTCTATTCGTCGTTCTGCGACGCCACCGCCGCCGGCCTGTGGCATCAGTACCACTGGCAGACCATCGGCGCCGTGATGGGTATTGCCGCGATCCTGCTGTTCGTGATCCTGGGCACCACCACGTTCACCGCGCGACGTCTGGGCTTTTCGGTCGAAGACGAAATCACGGCCGTGTTCTGTGGCTCGAAGAAGAGTCTGGCCAACGGCATTCCGATGGCCAAGATCCTGTTTGCCGGCCACCCGGCGCTGGGTCTGCTGGTACTGCCGCTGATGGTCTATCACCAGCTGCAACTGATCGTCTGCTCGGTGATGGCCGCACGCTACGCGAGCCGCGACGATATGAAGGAAGAACGGAACGCGGTACGGGCTTGATTCTGGCCTGATGTTCTTGCTCTCCCGCACCGGAGGGGTTGGGGGAGAGCGCATGGTGGCTCTGCTTGCCACTGGTCGCAATTGAACCGCTGGCCCTCTCCCCCGCCCCTCTCCCGCGCGCGGGAGAGGGGAGAAAATCACCTACACCGACGGGTTCTTCGATAGCGGTGGATTCTTCGCGAAGTACGCCTTGATGCCGCGCAGGATGGCGTTGGCCAACTGTTCCTGGTGTGCTTCGTCGTTGAGCTTGCGTTCTTCTTCGGGATTGCTGATAAACGCGGTCTCGATCAGGATCGACGGAATGTCCGGCGCCTTGAGCACGGCAAACCCGGCCTGTTCCACGCTGCCCTTGTGCAGCTTGTTGATGCCACCGATTTCCTGAAGCACGGACTTGCCCACCTGCATGCTGTCGTTGATCTGCGCCGTCGTGGACAGGTCCAGCAGCACACGCGACACCTGGGCATCCTTGTTGCCCATATTGGTCCCGCCGATCAGGTCGGCATTGTTTTCCTTGTTGGCGAGCCAGCGTGCCGCCGAACTCGACGCACCGCGTTCCGACAGTGCAAACACCGAGGCGCCGCGCGCTTCGGGCGAGACGAATGCATCGGCGTGAATCGACACGAACAGGTCGGCCTGGACCCGGCGTGCCTTCTGCACGCGCACATTGAGCGGCACGAAGAAATCTGAATCGCGCGTCATCATCGCGCGCATATTGGGCTGGGCATCGATCTTCGCGCGCAGCCGATGCGCGATCTGCAGCACCACATCCTTCTCGCGCGAACCCGCGGCGCCCGTGGCGCCGGGATCTTCGCCACCGTGGCCCGGATCGAGCGCCACGGTCAGCAGCCGGCGCATCTTGAACTGGCTCGGCGGTGGCACATTGGTTTGCGCCACGGGAGGTGGCACGGGCGGCGCGGCCGGTTTGTCCGGCGCGGACGGTTTCGGCCTTACGACAGCCACTGCAGGAGGCAGCGCGGTGGTGGCCGGCGGCAACTGGTCGCGGTCCTCGAACTTGCGCACGATCGCGCCAATCGCATCTTCCTCGGCACCGGCCGGTGCGCCCGATACGGCGTCACTGCCGGTCGGTGGCGTGGTCGAGGCAAAGCGGCGCTGCTTGTCCTCGGTATCGCGCACGAGCTTCCAGAGCGGATCGGGCGGGTTGACCGGATACAGGTCGAACACGAGCCGGTTGCGATAGTCGCCAATCGGCAGCAGCGTGAACACCTGCGGGGAAACGTCTTCCTTGAGATCGAACACCATCCGCACCACGCGCGGCCGGTTCTGGCCCACGCGCACCGACTGGATATACGGATCGTTTGGCGTGATCTTGGCCACCAGTTCGCGCAGCGTGGGCGACAGGTCGAGCCCGTCGATGTCCACCACCAGCCGGTCCGGGCTACGGATCATCTGGTGTACGGCGACGAGCTTCTCATCGGATTCGATGGTGACGCGCGTGTAGTCCTCGGCGGGCCAGACCCGCACGGCCACGATGCCGGCGCCGAACGCGATCTGCGGTCCGGCAAGTGACAGCACGACCGTCCCGGCACTGTACTTCAGGGCCTGCGCCATCCATTTGCGGCGGGCCTGCAGCAGTCCGTCGGGTCCATCGGGTCGGTCGGTGGCGAGTCGCTTGATCAGCATGCGTTCAGCAAGGTAAGTCCAGTGGGAGTATAGGCGTGCAATATGGCCATGCGGCGATCGGCCCCTGCATCCACCCCGTTATCGGCAGGATTTTCTTCCGGATGCAGCATGCGGTTGTCCGATTGGAGCAACACATGCAGGTCGGGTTCCCCAAGCAGGCGGCCCGCCTTCTCGGGCCACTCCACCAGATTGAAGGCCGGTTCGGCAAAACAGTCGCGAAAACCGGCGTCGATCCACTCCTCCGGATCGGCAAAGCGATACAGGTCGAAGTGGTAGACGGTCAGCGGCGTGCCGTCGGCACGCAGCACGTTGTACGGTTCGCACAGCGTATAGGTGGGGCTGCGGACCTTGCCGGCATGTCCCAGTGCGCGCAGCACGGCACGCGACAACGTGGTCTTGCCCGCGCCGAGGTCGCCGGACAGCTGCACGTGAACCGTGCGCGGCGGCATCTCGCGCACCGCGCGGGCCAGCGCGGCACCGAACCGTTCAGTAGCGGCTTCGTCGGGTAGCGGCAGGATGCGTTCTTCAAGCAGGGGCATTGCGTACAATTCAGGGATGATCGACCGTGCAGTACCCGCCCCTACCCCCGCATTCGCTGCGCAAGACCCCGTTGCGGCGCCTGAAGTCCAGTCTTCCGACCCATCGGAGACGGACCTGGCGTCGCTGGCGGCGTCGATTCGTGCCTGGGGCATCGAGCTCGGATTCGATGCGATACGCATCGCCGATGTGGATCTGCGGCACGCCGAAGCGGGCCTGCTGGCATGGTTGCAGGCGGGCTACCACGGCGACATGGATTATATGGCCAACCACGGCACAAAGCGCGCCCGGCCCCATGAACTCGTGCCTGGCACGGTACGTGCCATCGTGGCGCGCATGCCCTACCTGCCCGCGCAGGGGCCTGCCGACTGGCGCCGCCATGAATTCGCGCGTCTCGACGATCCGTCCACGGCCGTGATCTCGCTCTACGCCCGCGGCCGCGACTATCACAAGGTGCTGCGTAACCGGCTGCAGCAACTGGCAGCCCGCATCGAAGCCGGGATCGGCCAGTTCGGCTACCGCGTGTTCACCGATTCGGCACCGGTCATGGAAGTGGCGCTGGCCAGCCAGGGTGGCCTGGGCTGGCGCGGCAAGCACACGCTGCTGCTGGACCGCGACGGTGGTTCGATGTTCTTCCTCGGCGAGATCCTGGTCGATATTCCACTGCCGGCCGATGGCGCCGAAGCCCCGCATTGCGGCAATTGCCGCCGCTGCATCGATATCTGCCCCACCGGCGCCATCCTGGAGCCCTACCGGCTCGATGCACGCCGTTGTATTTCTTACCTGACGATCGAACACAAGGGCGCCATTCCGGAGCCGCTGCGGGCCCCGATGGGTAATCGTGTCTATGGCTGCGATGACTGCCAGCTGGCCTGCCCGTGGAACAAGTTCGCGCATCGCGCCACGTTGCCCGATTTCGATGTACGCAACGGCTTCGACGCCCCCGACATGGTGGAACTGTTCGGCTGGACCGAAGCGGAATTCAACCAGCGCCTCGAAGGCAGCCCGATCCGGCGTATCGGGCACGAGCGCTGGCTGCGCAATCTGGCGGTGGGACTCGGCAACAGCCTGCGCAGCGCCGCGCGCGACAACCCCGCACTGGCCGCGCGCATCGGCACGGCCCTGCTGGCGCGGCGCGACAGCGCGACGCCGCTGGTGCGTGAACATATCGACTGGGCGCTGGCCCAGGCCGAACGCTAACTGACTAGCGACAACCAGATCGGCGTGGTGACGATCGCTGCAATGGTCATCGCCGAAATCGTGGCTGCCACCATCGGCCCGTTGCCACCCATGCGCACCGCAAGGATATAGGCGCTCGATGCCGTGGGCAGCGAGGCATAGACCACCACGATCTGGTACTGCAGCGTGGTCAGCGGCAGATGGCGGCCCACGATCCACGCGAAACACGGCATGGCCAGCAGCTTCACACCGGTCCACCACGCCATCGGACCCACCGTGCCGGTAGCGCCGCTGATCTGCAGGCCGGCCCCGACCGTCATCAGGCCCAGCGCGGTCGATGCCGAGCCCAGCCGGTTCAAGGTCATCGCAATCACCTCGGGTGGATGCAGGCCCAGCAGGTTGGTGAGCAGGCCGGTGGCCGTGGCCAGGATCAGCGGATTGCGTGCCAGTTCGCGCAGCAGCTTCGATTCGCCATGGCGTGCCAGCGCCCACACCGCCACCACATTGCAGATCGGCACGCAGACGCCCACCACCAGCGCCATCAGCGCCAGGCCTTCGCTGCCGCCAAGACGCGCGGCCAGCGCGAGCGCAATGTACGAGTTGAAGCGGAACGCGGTCTGCAGTCCCGACGCAAAGTCGACCGGGTCCGGCCGCAGCACGTATTTGACAAGGTAGCCGGTGGCCATGCCAAACACCGTGGTCGCCAGCGCGAGGCCGAGCATCGCGGACGTCGACGAGAAATCAAACTTGGCACTGTTGGTGGACTGCAACAGCAGCGCGGGGAACAGGACGAAGTAGACCAGGCGTTCCACACCGGCCCAGAAGCCACGGTCGAACGGGGTATATCGCACCAGCAGCCAGCCGATCAGGATCAGGCTGAAATCCGGCACCAGCAGCAGGGCGGAAGACATGTGTCGCGTTGTCTCGATTGTGACGACATGGGTGTCGTTGTTGTCGTGGTACCCGACGGCAGTCTTCGTGAAAAGTGAAGCCTAGGGCAGATACGGATGGGTATTTTTTCAGAATTCCTGCAGCATGGCACGCTGAATTTCGCCTTGCCTGCGGTTTTGCAGCCGCCTGTCGCACCATGAAGTCCGAGCAGTCTTCGTCCCGCCGAGCCATATTCCACCGCCGCCTTGCCGCTTCGCTGTGCGCAACGCTGGCGTTCGGCCTGCTGTTGCCGTCGGTATCGGCCATGGAGATCGAAGGCGTGCGTTTTGACGACAGCGCGCGGCTTGGTGGCAAGGAATTGCCGCTCAACGGCACCGGATTGCGGCAGGTCTTCGTGATCAAGGGTTACGCCGCCGCGCTGTACCTGCCCGAACGGGGTCGCAATGCCACGCTGGTGGTGGGCACGCCCGGCCCCAAGCGCTTGCAGATCCGTCCGCTGCGCGAGGTGGAATCGGCCGCTTTCGTCAAAGCCCTCAATGAAGGACTGCGCGAAAATCATAGCGAGCTGCAGATGCAGCTGCTGTCCGACCGCTTGACGCAGCTGGAACGCACGATGGCCCAGATGGGCTCGGCGCACCGCGGCGACATCATCAATTTCGATTTCACGCCCCAGGGCGGAACCGCCATCACGCTCAACGGTATCCCGCGTGGCCTGGCCATTCCGGGCGAGGATTTCTACCAGGCCGTGCTGCGCATCTTCCTGGGCGAACACCCGGTGGACCGCAACCTCAAGCGCGGCCTGCTGGGCGGCTGATTCAAGCACGTCGGCGCGTTGCTGCAACCAGCGGCGCACTGGCGATTCATGACCTCCCCGGGCGAGATCCGCCCGGCTTTAACTTCGGGAGACTCTCTTCACATGCAAGCTGGCAAAACCATCCTGACCGTGGCCATCGCAGCCGCGGCGTCCGTGGCTTCGATCGCGCACGCACAGAGCACCTATCCGACCAAACCGATCCGCCTGATCATTCCGTTTGCACCGGGTGGCACCACCGATATCGTGGGCCGTGGCGTGGCCGATCAGATGAGCCGCGTGCTGGGTCAGCCGGTGGTGGTGGAAAACCGTGCCGGTGGCGGCGGTTCGATCGGCGCCGATGCCATCGCCAAGTCCGCCCCGGATGGCTACACGATCGGTATCTCGACCGTGTCGACCATGGCCGTGAACCCGGCCTGCAATCCGAAGCTGTCGTACGACCCGATCAAGGACTTCAAGCCTATCGCCAACGTGGCCAACGTCGCCAACGTGATCGCGGTGAACCCGAACTTCCCGGCCAAGGACTACAAGGAATTCCTGGCCGTGCTGAAGGCCAACCCGGGCAAGTACTCGTACGCCTCGTCGGGCACCTGCGGCTTTGGCCACATGCTCGGCGAGCAGTTCAAGGTATCGACCAAGACCTTCATGGTCCACATCCCGTACCGTGGCGCGGGCCCCGCACTGAACGACGTGCTGGCCGGCCAGGTGCCGATCATGGTCGACAACCTGCCGTCGTCGATGCCGTACATCAAGGCCGGCAAGCTGCGCGCGCTGGTGGTGGCCTGGAACAAGCGCGTGGATGGGCTGCCCGACGTGCCGACCTTCGGCGAAATGGGCCTCAAGGAGCCGAACGACCCGGCCTGGTATGGCCTGGTGGCTCCGGCCGGCACACCTGACGACGTGATCGCCAAGCTCAATGGCGCGGTGGTGAAGGCGCTGCAGGACAAGGGCTTCGTGGAGCGCCTGCGTGCCGCCGGCGCCGAGCCGTCGGGCAACACCCCGGCCCAGCACGCCGCCGAAATCAAGAAGGAATTCGACAAGATGAAGAACCTGGTGAAGGTTCAGAACATCAAGCTGGAACAGTAAATTTCGGATTACTCGTTGCAAGGACCACTTCGGTGGTCCTTTTTCGTTGTGGGTGGCAAGCGCTGCAAACAGGCATAAAATCCGTGCTTGCCACCTGCCACCTTGAACGCCATCCATCATGCAACATCCCTTCGATGCCATCCTGCCCGCACCATTCGGCAAGGTCGGCGTACGTGTCGATGGCGCACACGTCCACGAGATCGTCTATCTGCCCGACACCTTCGCGGAGGTCGCCCCGTCCGGTGCGCTCGCGCAGCGCGTGGCCGATCAACTGGCGGCGTACTACGACAATCCTGACTTTGCCTTCGACCTGCCGCTGGCCGTGCGCGGCACCGAGTTCCAGCGCAAGGTCTGGGACGCCATCTGCGCGGTGCCGCGCGGCGGACTGACCACTTACGGCACCATTGCCAAATCGTTGCAAAGCATGCCGCGCGCGGTGGGCCAGGCATGTGGGCAAAACTGGTTTCCGGTCGTGATTCCGTGCCATCGCGTGGTAGCCGCCAATGGACTCGGCGGATTCGCGCATCATGGCGAAGAAGGCTTTCACCTCGGCGTCAAACGCTGGCTGTTGCGCCATGAGGGCGCGATGCTGCTATGACCGCGGTGCTCGATGGCGACCTGTCGCTGGTCGACCGGTTCTGCGACGCGCTGTGGCTGGAGGATGGCCTGTCACGCAATACCATCGATGCCTATCGGCGCGACCTGGCACTGCTCGCGCGCTGGCTGCATGAAAGCGCGACCTGTGCGCTGCTGGCGGTCGACGACACCGCGCTGTCGGGGTACTTTTCCGCACGGCATACGGAAACGCGCGCCTCGTCGGCAAACCGGCGCCTGACCGTCTTCCGCCGCTTCTATCAATGGGCCCTGCGCGAGCACATGATCGAAGCCGACCCGTGCCTGTTGTTGCGCCCCGCCAAGCAGGCACCGCGCTTTCCGAAGACCTTGTCCGAAGGACAGGTCGAGGCCTTGCTTGAAGCGCCCGACGTCGGCACGCCGCTGGGCCTGCGCGACCGCACCATGCTCGAACTGATGTATGCCAGCGGCCTGCGCGTGTCCGAACTCACGAACATGAAGACCATCGAGATCGGTCTGAACGAGGGCGTGGCGCGCGTGGTGGGCGGCAAGGGCAACAAGGAGCGACTGGTGCCATTCGGCGCGCAAGCCGGAGACTGGCTGCAGCGCTATCTGGCCGAGGCACGCCCTGCCCTGCTGACCGGCCGCGCCTGCGACGAACTGTTCGTCACGCAGCGCGGCGAGGGCATGACACGCCAGGCCTTCTGGCATCTGATCAAGAAGCATGCGCGCGAAGCCGGCATCCACGCACCGTTGTCGCCGCATACGCTGCGGCATGCATTTGCCACGCACCTGCTCAACCACGGCGCCGACCTGCGCGTGGTGCAGTTGCTGCTGGGCCATGCCGATATTTCCACCACGCAGATCTACACGCACGTGGCCCGCGAGCGCCTGCGCGAACTGCACCTGCATCACCATCCGCGCGGCTGAGACTACGCGGACATCATCATGAGCAAACAGAAACACATCTCGGAAACCCCTGCCACGCAAATGCTGCGCAAGCATGGCGTGAGCTTTGGCGAGCATCCCTACGACTATGTCGACCATGGCGGCACGGGCGAGTCGGCACGGCAACTCGGCGTACCCGAGCATGCCGTGGTCAAGACGCTGGTCATGGAAGACGAAGCCGCCAAGCCGCTGATCGTGCTGATGCATGGCGATTGCTCGGTATCGACCAAGAACCTGGCACGGCAGATCGGTTGCAAGAGCGTGCAACCGTGCAAGCCGGAAGTGGCGCAGCGCCATAGCGGCTACATGGTCGGCGGCACCTCGCCGTTCGGCACCAAGAAGAAGGTACCGGTCTATGTGGAAGCAGGCGTGCTGGCACTGGACACGATCTATATCAATGGCGGACGCCGGGGCTATCTGGTCAGCATTGCGCCGGCGGTGCTCACCGACCTGCTGGGCGCACAGTCCGTGGAATGCGCGCTGCCTGACTAAGCCGTGCGGGAAATCACGGAGTCCACCGACACCGTGGCGCGCTACAATCGCGCCAGCCTGAAAAACCCTGTCCAGTCCCACAAAAAATGGTCAACCTGATATTTGCCGCCATCGCCTATCTGATCGGATCGGTGTCCTTCGCCGTCGTGGTCAGCAAGGTCATGGGTCTGCCCGATCCGCACAGCTATGGCTCGGGCAACCCCGGCGCCACGAACGTGCTGCGCACCGGCAACAAGAAAGCCGCGATCTTTACGCTGATTGGCGACGGGCTGAAGGGCTATGTGGCGGTCATGCTGGCCAAACACCTCGGTGCGGGCTATGGCGTTGACGACACCGGCATTGCGCTGGCCGCGCTGGCCGTGTTCCTGGGCCATCTGTTCCCGATCTTCCACCGTTTCGCGGGCGGCAAGGGTGTGGCCACGGCTGCTGGCATCCTGTTTGCCATCGACCCGATCCTGGGCGCCGGCACGCTGGCCACCTGGCTCATCATTGCGTTCTTTTTCCGCTATTCGTCACTGGCCGCACTGGTGGCGGCCATCTTTGCGCCGTTCTTCTACGTGCTGATGAATGGCGTGGATATCATCACCGGCGCCGTGTTTGCGATCGGCGTACTGCTGATCGTGCGCCACCGCGCCAATATCGCCAAGCTGCTGGCCGGCAAGGAAAGCCGGATCGGGGAAAAGAAGAAGGTTTGAGACTGAACTACTGACGGTGTTCTCCCCTCTCCCATGAAATGGGAGAGGGGCGGGGGAGAGGGCCAGCGGTGCAAGCTGCGATCTGTCGCAATTTGAGCCGCATTGCCCTCTCCCCCAACCCCTCTCCCGCACGCGGGAGAGGGGAGCAAACAGGCTGAGATGATCAAGCCGCCTGGGCCATTGCCGCGAACGGGAACGTCATTTCCACGCGCAGCCCGCCTTCCTCGCGGTTGGTGATCGACAGCCGGCCACCACCCTGCCTGACCAGACGATCGACGATCGCCAGGCCCAGCCCCGAATGGGCATTGCCCCCGCGTGCCGGGTCCAGCCGCACGAATGGCATCGTCACACGTTCAATGGCTTCTTCCGGAATGCCAGGGCCCTGGTCCTCCACGGTCAGGCGCCAGCCTTCGTGGGTGCGTGCCGTGGCCACGTAGACCGGTGGCGCACCATACGCGTAGGCGTTGTCGACCAGATTACCGATAATGCGGTCCAGCTGTGTGGCGATCATGCGGAATCCGTCGCCGGCAGCCAGTTCCAGCACCACCAGACGATCCTGCTCCTGCAGTGCGGCGGCCAGCTCGCCAATGCGCTTGTCCACGGGTACCGGGCGTGCCGTGGGCTCGCTGCTTTGCGCAAAGGTCAGGAACTGCTCGACGATCGCCGACATCGACTCGACATCGCGCGTCACGCCGGCGGCGGCCTTGGGATCGGACAGCATCTCGGCGCGCAGGCGCAGCCGTGCCAGCGGGGTCTTGAGGTCGTGGGCGATGCCGGCCAGCATCGTATTGCGCTCCTGGTCGATCCGCACCAGGTCGGCCACCATGCGATTGAAACGCACGATCAGTTGACGCAGCTCATGTGGCCCGCGCTCGCGCAGCGGCTGCACGCTCTGCTGGCGCGACAGCTTTTCGGCCGCTTCCGCCATATCGCGTACCGGACGCTGGATCTGCCACGCCACGAATAATGCAAACACGATGGCCACACCCACCACCAGCACCACGCCCGGCACCAGCCGGTTGTCGGGCGGCGGATTGTGGACGAACAGGATCGGCATGGCGATCCAGCGGTTACGCTGCGGCAGCTTGATCCAGAGCCGCGGCGTGGAAAGCTCGTCCTCCAGCCTGACTTCGGTGCCCGGCGGCAAGCGTCGCGTGAACTGTTCCACCAGCCGGCGCGGCCGGCCAGCCTGTGGCGGGCCCGCGTGTTCGTCGGCGGTGGCATTGTCGGCCACCTCCACCAGGCTCGGCAGCGGCACCGGTGGCTTGGCATCGAGCGCGCGCTCGATACTGTCGAGCTGGAAAATCATCTGCTCGACCGAGTAGTCGATCTGCTGCTGGCGCCGGTCCATGCGCAGGATGGCCAGCCACGAGAAATGGCTGATCACGAGCACCGCGGCAATCAGCAGCGCCACGCGGCCGAACAGGGTGTCAATCCTGAGCTTCATTGCGGAATACTGTCCTCGGCTTCGTCGGGCACAAAGGTATAGCCACGGCCCCGCACGGTCTGGATATAGCGCGGACGCTGGGCATCCTCGTCAAGCAGGCGGCGCAGGCGCCAGATCTGCACATCGATACCGCGGTCGCTGATGCCGTTGGCGGTGCCGTACATCAGTTCGACGATCCGCTCGCGCGACAGCACTTCGAGCGGATGCATCAGCAACAGCTTGAGCAGCGCGAATTCGGTATCGCTGATCGACACGGCCTGCCCGCTACGCTCGAGCGAGCGCTGGCGGAAGTTCACACGGAACGGACCGAAGGCGATCGACTCGCGGTCTTCCGGCGCGGCAGCCGGGCGCGCCAGCTTGCGGCGCAGCACGGCGTTGATGCGCGCCAGCAGCTCGCGCGGCGAAAACGGTTTGCCGAGGTAGTCGTCGGCACCGATCTCGAGGCCGACGATGCGGTCGATCTCGTCGCTGCGCGCGGTCAGCAGGATCACGGGGATGTCGTCGTTCTTGGCGCGCAGATTGCGCAGCGCGGTCAGGCCGTCGACCTTGGGCATCATCAGGTCGAGCACGATCAGCGCGGGCCGCTCGCGCTCGAGGCGGGCCTGCAGGCCGTCGCCATCGTGCAGCACCGACACGGCAAAGCCCTGGGACGTCAGGTATTCACGCAGCAGGTCGCGCAGTTCGGGGTCGTCGTCGACGACGAGGATCTGGGTGGGCTGGTTCGTTCGCATAGGCACATGATAGTCAGGCCGACCGCCGCACACGGCAAATCGGCCCTAACGTTTTGTTTCTGGACGTTACACCCACGCCGCTGGTAATCCGCTGTAATAAATGCGGGAAGCCGCGAAATACGTGGGATGGCGGCCTCACATTATGCTTCACCCCATGACGCGCCCTGCCGGGCGCTATCCCACCAGACGGCGGCTCGCCCTGCCCTCGCGATGCGGCATACTGCTGCCACTTCGCCGTCACAGTCGCTGTGCGAATACCGTTTGGCACGCGCCCCTTTTTTGTCGTGCCGTTCCCAGGATTCCGGTCATGTCCCTGTCTCTTATACACATTCTGACGCTGCCGACGAAGCTAGAAGTGTAGATCTC
>CAUUBQ010000115.1:0-15896 GCA_963543405.1 uncultured Cupriavidus sp. | reverse complement strand
AGTTTGCAGAAGATTTTTTTCTCTGCCGGTCAGCGCTGAAAAACCTCTCCAACCCCGCCCACTGCTGCCTCCCAACCCTTGTCGCGACTGCGTTTGCAGAGCGCTTTGTGTTGCGAGGGGGCGAATCTTAGATGAGCTTTTCCCTGCTGACAAGACTTTTGTCACAAAGACTTTAAAAAAGTCTGAAAGGGTCCCATGGGATACTTTTGGGAATCGATTTTCTTGTCGATGTATAGAATCAGGACTTCCAGGCCAGTTGCAGGCCTTCCGTGAACAGGAACGAACCCATGACAATCGAAGCAAAGTGGCTGGCCAGTTCAGGCTCCAGCGTCTGCGATCTAGGTAACGGTACGGCCAGATGGCAAAGTGACCTCGATGCACCCATGGGCGACCCGACGATTCCCAACCCCCACGATTTGCTCGACTCGGCGCTTGCGGCCTGCACGACCCTGACGCTGCAAATCTATGCGAAGCGCAAGGGCTACGATCTTCAGGAAGTACATGTCAGCGTCGCCCATGAAGAAACGCCTGGCGCCTACAAGATGGTACGCACCATCGCGTTGCGCGGTGAGTTGGCGACAAATGTTCGTGAGGACCTGCTCCGCGTGGCCAACAAGTGCCCGGTACACAAGTCACTGTCCGCCCAGATCTCGATCGACACCTCGCTGATCGACTAAACAATATCGCATAGATATTGACGGCTCAAATGATAATAGTTATCATTTGAGTTCTCGGGTTTTTGACACGACCTGAGTCAGCAAATGGGTTTCCGGACACGTTCGTGTCCGGCCTTTTTTTGCTTGCCATTCCTGCTGGCCGGTCATCCTGGCTACCTCCCCTTCTAGCTCCGCAAGCTTCAATACGTTGACCCACAACGGCACGCACCAGTCTTTGTTCGCTGGCCCACGAACTACATGACGCCACAGGCCGCAAACAGCACTCACCCGCTTTGTCGCACATTAGTCGCGGCTTAAGATGAACCTAAAAGAAAACATTGGCAGCACCAGGCAGGGATTCATCGGGAGCGGGGACATCTTGGCGAATTACATCGAAGAGTATTGCGCGCGTATCCGCCGTGGCGGCATACGCGGTATCGCGGAAAAGCCGGTAGTGGTTGACCAGGACGGGACCTACGTCATGACATACGTCCCCTATGAACACCGCAACGAAGGCGCGCGGTTGATGCTGGTAAGCACCACGCCTGGCCATACGCACGTACGGCTGGCTGCAGCGCTCACCGACGAACTGTTGCGCGCACATTCGCCGGGCAGGGTCATCCAGCGCGAGCACAAGCGACGCGTGGAACTCGGGGGCGGCATGGTCAGGCCTAACCTGATACGTATGCTCGACCATTTCCGCGTGCCGGAACTCATCGAACAGCCCCACGCCGCGGCCCTGTGGAATGAAGGCTTCCCCTTGGTGCAACCACTGACGCTGCTGCCGCACGCCACCACTCGGCGCGGCCTGGCGTTCGATGGCCCGTTGGAGGAACTGCTTGGGGTTCCGATGCTCCGCATGGTTTTCGAAGAACTGTTTTTGGCGGCCTTGCGCCAGTGCCGGGCCGACGCCGTCTACGTGGGTCTTGGGCGCACTGCCTGGGCAGGTCTGCTGCATGCCGTCCACCTCGGGCTACTGAGCCGCCACCAGCTGATTGGCATGATGCCGGTCCCGGCCCGCGCAGGCAGCATGGTCCGTTACTTCCTGCGCGAGGTCCGCGAACGCGACCTGTCGCCCAATGATCCCGTGCGTCACCGCCTGGCCTGGCTCGATGCGGCCCACGCCGAGATGGAGGCCGGTACGCGGCGTATCCGCGCGGCCATGGCGCCAGCCAGCCAACCGGACCGGCTCATCGCGTAGGCCGAAAACCGGAGTTCCATGGAATTTGTGCCGCATGCCCCACTACAGTAGGGATCAATGCCCCTGAGAAGCGTCGATAACCTCTCTTGAGGAATCTGACCTCCTCGCATTCCCGATTGGCGACCCCCGTAGCGCACGGTGGGTCGCAATTTTTTTGGGCGACCGCAAGGCGTTGAAGGGCAGCAGCGGCCAGATCGCTTCGATCTGGCGCAAGAAACACTGAACTGCGGAAATTTCCCACAAGAATTGCGGAAGCGTCGCATTTCCGGCGGCTTGCCACGTCCCTATACTGCCCCGTCATGTGAAACGCCCGGGCCACATGGTGGCAATGGGAGCAGGACATGACAACCATCCTGATCGTCGACGACCATCCCGCGTTGCGGCTCGCGCTGCGCGCGCAGCTTTCCCAATTGCTGGGCGTAAAGCGCATTCATGAGGCCGACAACGGACAGGCGGCCATCGACGCCGTGCGCCAGTTCAAACCCGACCTGGTCATCCTGGACCTCGACATTCCGCGCATGAGCGGGCTCGATGCCGTGCCGCGCATGCGCGCCTTGCATCCGCCCGTCCGGGTACTGGTCCTGACCGCCCAGGATCCCGTACCCTTCGCCGCGCGCGCCTTCCAGGCCGGGGCGCATGGTTTTGTCAGCAAGACCCAGGAGCTGGATGCCATCGTGCGGTGCGTGGAAAGCGTGCTCGGTGGCTTCACGGTGTTCCCCAGTAACAGTCCGCGCGATGCGCCGCGTGACAGCCAGGTTGTCGACGACAACGAAGGGCTGCGCAAGCTGACGGACAAGGAAATGGAAATCCTCCGCATGCTGGCGCGCGGCATGACCAACAAGTCCATTGGCAAGGCACTGTTCATCAGCAACAAGACCGTGAGTAGCTACAAGACGCGGATCATGGACAAGCTCAGCGCCGAATCCCTGGTGGACCTGATCGATTTCGCCCGTCGCTGCCGGTTGATACCATGACGCCCGCCCGCGCGCCTCCCAGACTGCCTGCCGAGGAACGCCGCGCAATCGGCGCCGCCCTGGCACACGCCGCGAGACACGACACCACCGTGCACGCCATGCTGGTGACACATCTGCTCGAAGGCAATACGTCCGACCTGGCCAATCTGCGGCGGGCTGTGTCCCGCCGCGACTGGCAGGCCGTGCATCGCAGCGTGCACCGGATCAAGGGCAGCGCGGCATTGGCGCGCTGCGCCACGCTGGTCGCGGCCGGCAAGTCCATGGAGTCAGCGGCGGGCCATGGCAATGCCGCAGTAGTCAACACACTGTTGCCTCGCTACACCGCAATCCTTGAAGAATTCAATGCCACACTGGCGGCACTGAGTCCGGCTGCCGGAAACGTTGCCGCAAGCAGGTCTGCGCCGAGTCATATTCAACACATTTGAACATCTGCGCATCGGCCGCGTGCAAGTCGTCCGGCGCGCTGGCACACTGTGAAACGGTTCCGGCAGCGCCCCCAGGTCTCATCCGCCGCCGGCCATGATCAATTTGGCAGGAGACATGTCGTGGGTGATTTGCAGGCCTTGCTCGATGGCCACGGGCTGATGCTGGTGTTCTTGAGTGTGCTGGCCGAACAGGCGGGACTTCCGGTACCGGCCTATCCGATGTTGTTCGTCGCCGGTGCGCTGTCGATGCAGGAAAGCGGGCCATCGATTGGCGCGGTACTGTTCGCAGTCATCTCCGCCTGCCTGATTGCCGACAGCGCCTGGTATTTTGCCGGCAAGCGGCTGGGCCAGCCCATGCTGCGTACGATCTGCCGCGTTTCGCTATCGCCAGACACCTGCATACGCCAGACCCAGTCGCTGTACCTGCGCGTCGGGCCGCGGTCGCTGATCTTTGCGAAACTGTTGCCGGGGGCCGGTGCGCTATCGACTGCGATGGCAGGCATGACCGCAACACCTTTCCTCACTTTCATTTTCTACGACGCGCTTGGCGCGCTGGTGTGGGCCGGCGGTGCATTATTGGCGGGCGTGGTGTTCAGCGACTTCGTCGACACCATTCTTGCCGCCTTCAGCGCCTACGGGCATATCGCGGTGATGATTGTGGCCGCGGCGTTCGTACTGTTCATTGCCTGGCGCTTCTGGCTGCGCTGGCGTCTGCTGCGCCGCACTGGCCTCATTCCACGCATGACCGTCATGGAACTGGAGCAGCGGCGCAACGCCGGAGACAGGCCGGTTGTGGTTGTCGATGTACGCGCCCACGGCGACACGCCCATCGAACGCATTCCCGGCGCGCTTGTCATGGAACTGCACGCCCCATTCGATGCGCTGGCTGAACAGGACGCCGCATCCGACATCGTCGTGTATTGCGCCTGCCCTCATGAAATGTCCGCAGCCGTGCTGGCTGAACGCCTGCGGACCGCTGGCTACGCGAATACATGGGCGCTGGCCGGCGGCTTTGATGAATGGAAGCGGCTGCAGGGCGTTCTGGTCGAAAACACTGCGCCCGATTCGCCAAAGCAGGCGGCCGCCCACTAGCACGCCGCAACCGCGTGCCCCGCACTTTCTGTTTGCCGGCCCCTTCCTATACTTGGCGCAGACCGTCAGTGCAGGGGGTGCGGCATGTCGGGAGAAGACCATGGCTGGGCCGATGAAGCCGCGCGCGTAGCGCACCGCAGGCGCGCACTGGGCATGCCGGATCGTCAGGACCCGGATTCCAACCTGGCCCTGGCACTTTCGGGTGGCGGTATTCGCAGCGCCACCTTCTGCCTGGGCGTGATGCAGGCGCTGGCCGAGGCGCCGCAGCCGTTGCCAGCGGCCCCTGCCCCGCAGGCGGCTTCCACCGATAACCCCGGCATCCGCTCGATACTGGCGCGTTTCGACTATCTGTCCACGGTCAGCGGCGGCGGATACATCGGCGCTTTCTTCGCCAGCCTGTTCGTACCTGGCCGCCTGCAACGCGGAACCAATCCGCTCCAGGCTGCCGAGCAAGCGTACCGTACGCTGCAGCACGAGCCACCGGGCCGCATTCGCACCGGGGAGTCGTATGCCAATGCGCCAGGGCGTGCCGCCATGGCCTGGCTACGCGAGAACGGCCGCTACCTGACACCAACCGGTGCCGGCGACAACCTTTACGCGGCCGCCGTCATCGTGCGTAACTGGCTAGCGATGCAATACGTGGTCGGCAGCGCCCTGCTGGTAATACTGGCTGCGCTGGCGCTGGCACTGCATCTGGCCACGGGCGCATGGCCCAGTCTGGGCCGCAGTGAAATGGACTTGCTGCACGATGCCCGGCAGGCTTTCAACGAAGGCACGCTGGCCATCTGGTGGAGCGAGTATCTCTGGCTGCCGGTCATCTCGGCCTTGCTATTGGCCGTACCGCCCGGCGTTGCCTACTGGATGGTCTACCCAAGGTCCGACGATCCGCGCCAGCCGGTTGCCGCGCTGAACCAGGCCACGCTGCTGGCACTCATGATTGGGGCGCTGTTCCTGCTTGCGGCCTGGTGGTTCCAGAAGCTCGAGCCGGGTCTGCGTCTGGCCGGGGCATGCCTGGCAATTGGCAGCCTGGTATGGCTAGCCGTGGGTACGTGTTTCATGCTGCTGGGGCCCGCTCCACGCACGGTGACCACCTATCGTGTCAGGGCCACCCGAGCGCTGCGCGGGGCAATGACGGTCACGGCCGCGCTGGCCGCACTTGGCGCGGCCGATACGGTGGCCCGCACCCTCTATCTCTACAGCTTCATGGCCGCTCGGCCTTGGGGGGCCATCGGAGCCGCCCTGGCGCTGGGCCTGTTGGTCTGGCTGATTCGCTATGGCGCCACATTGCTCGACAACGGCAAGAGGGGCGCCACTGATTCGCCATGGCGCGCAATACTGGCGCGGCTACCGGTGTCGTTGCTGGCCGGGCTCGTGGCTGCGCTGCTGGCGCTATTGCCATTCGTACTATGGTCGTGGGTCGTGCTGTGGGTGCGATGGGATGGCCGGGAACCGGTCGACTGGCTGGTGTTCGGCAAGGCGTGGACGACCCCGGCGCTGGCTGCCCTGTTCCTGCTTGCGCTGTGCATGGCTGTGCTGGTCGGACGCTTTGCCGGCTTTCTCAACCTGTCGACGCTGCAATCGTTCTACGCATCACGGCTTACGCGCGCCTATCTTGGTGCCTCGAATGGCCAGCGCTTCCACACACCGGCGGCCGACCCGCAAGACCGCCGGCGCTTCAGCGTGGCCGAGCCGGCATCCGACGACGCCCTGAACCTCAACGAATACTATGACCCACGGGTGCTGGCCCCGCTTCACCTGATCAACATCACGTTGAACCAGACCGTGGACCCGGCCGAGCAACTGGTGCAACGCGACCGCAAAGGCAAGCCGCTTTGCGTTGGCCCCGGTACGGCGCTGGTGCAACCGGGCGGCGCCCAGCAACTGACCGCCGATTCCTATGCACGTTTCACGGTCGACGGCAAACTGTGCTGTGCCCACTCGCAGCAACTGACCGGCCGCGCGGGACGCGCCACGGAAATGGCGCAGGCGCGCACCGTTGGCGACTGGATCGCCATCTCGGGCGCCGCCGTCTCCACCGGCCTGGGTCGTGCATCGACGCTGGGCACCTCGCTGTTGCTGGGGCTGGCAAATCTGAGGCTTGGCATCTGGTGGCCGTCCCACATGGCGCATGGCACTTCCTGCGGCCCCGCATCGTCGGCCATGCTTCAGCAGACCGATGCAACGCCCGGATTGCTTGGCCGGCTATTCCGTACCCAGTATTACCTTGCCTGCGAACTGACTGCGTGTTTCCACGGCACGCGGCGCCGCTGGCAATATCTTTCCGACGGCGGCCATTTCGAGAATACCGGCGTCTATGAACTGCTACGGCCCGAACGGCGCATCAGCCTGGTCGTGTTGTGCGATTGCGGCTGCGATGCCGACTTCCGCTTTGGCGACCTGGCCAACCTGATCCGGCTCGCCCGCATCGATTTTGGCCTGGAGATCGTAGTCGACAGTGCCTGCGCACGGGACCCGGTGCTCGGCAGCGTGTTTGGCACGCCCGAAGACTTTGCGGATCCGGCCTCCGCCGATGCGCAGCAAAAGGTGGCGCTACTGCTCAATGTCCATGCGGCAGGCCAGACCGGGGCGCGCGACAGCGCGCCGGTGATGCGGATTGTTTTGCTCAAGCCACGCCTGACGGCATCGGTGCCGGCCGACGTGCGCCAGTATGGCGGGCTCCATCCAGCGTTCCCGCAGGAAGGCACCGCCGACCAGTGCTTCGACGAAGCGCAGTGGGAAAGCTATCGCGCGCTCGGCCTGGCCATCGGCCGCCGGATCGCCACCGGGCCGGTCGCCGCACGGCTGTTCGGCTAGACCCATGAAGCCGAGGCCATGTGGCCCCACGGCCAGCATGGCCTCTTGGCCACCGCCAGCAAGATCCGGCCGGTGTGACTACCATAGCCCGTCCAAGAATCGAACACGCGCGGTCTATCCGCCGCGTTGCATGCAATGATCCCCTTTTCCCTGCTGGACCTTTCCCCTGTTGCCGAAGGCAGCGATGTAGCGCAGGCCATGCATAACACGCTGGACCTGGCACGCCACGCGGAGCGGCTTGGCTTTCGTCGTTTCTGGCTGGCCGAGCACCACAACATGCCCGGCATTGCCAGCGCCGCCACCGCCGTACTGATTGGTTATGTTGCGCAAGGCACGTCGACCATCCGCGTCGGCTCGGGCGGCATCATGCTGCCCAACCATTCGCCGCTGATGGTGGCCGAGCAGTTCGGCACGCTGGCGTCGCTGTATCCGGGCCGTATCGACCTGGGCCTGGGCCGCGCACCGGGCTCCGATCAGGCCACGGCACGTGCGCTGCGCCGACACCTCAACCACGACACTGCCGACACCTTCCCGCAAGATGTTGAGGAGCTGCAGGCGTACTTCGATGATGTCCGCCCGGGCCAGCGCGTGCGCGCCGTGCCGGGCGCGGGGCTCAAGGTGCCGCTATGGCTGCTTGGCTCGAGCCTGTTCAGCGCGCAGCTTGCGGCGGCCATGGGCTTGCCGTTTGCCTTCGCCTCGCATTTCGCACCCGGCTTCATGCGCCAGGCCGTGGATCTGTATCGCCGCACGTTCCGCCCGTCCGAACAGCTCGACCGGCCGCACGTCATGCTGGGCCTGAATGTATTCGGTGCCGAGACCGGCGACGAAGCACGCCGGCTATTCAGTTCGCTGCAGCAGCAGTTCCTGGCGCTGGTGCGTGGCACGCCCGGCCAACTGAAGCCACCGGTCGACGATATTGCGCGCTTGTGGGACGCCAGCGAAGCCGATCATATCCGCCGCTCGCTGGCATGCTCGGTAGTTGGCGACCCCGCTGCCGTGCGCGACGGCATCCAGCGCTTTGTCGATGATCTGCGTCCCGACGAGTTGATGCTCACCGGACAGATATACGATCACGCTGCCCGATTGCGCTCGTTTGAAATCGCCGCCGATGCGATGCGCAATCTACAACCGTTGCCAGTCATCTGAGATTCGAAACCTGCAGCATGAAAAGAAAAAACCGCGGCAATTTGCGCGGTTTTTTCTTTTGCTGGTTTGACCCGTCGAGGTCAGGCCCTTGCCAACCGGAACGTCGCGCCGCAACTTTTTAGCACCGGACTGGCGCACGGTGCGTTCTGCGTGGAAAATGCGTTATCCGCCGCGCGCGGCAACCAGATAAATGTCGAGGCGCCATGACCGTCATGACCTCAATGAACTCCACGACGTTTTCATTTGTCGATCCTGATCCGGCCGAGGCCGATCCGTTGCAAGGCGAACTGGCGCTGCTCGATCATGCCGCGCGCGTGGGGCCGGTCGCACAGCTTTGGGAAGCGCCGCTGTCACTGGTGATTCCCCGCAGCTATTTGCGCCAGCCCGGCCTCGATGCGGCCCGCGCCGATTTCGCCGCGCGCGGATGCCCGGTCTGGCTGCGCATGTCGGGGGGCGGACTGGTTCCACAGGGTCCAGGCATTCTCAATGTGAGCCTGGCCTATGCGGTGCCCAAGGGGGCGGCCACGTGGATGGAACCGGTGTATCTGCATCTGTGCGAAGTCATCGCGGCCGGGCTGCGCGAAGTTGGCGTGGAAACCCACTGGCAGGCCGTGGAGGGATCATTTTGCGATGGCCGCTACAACCTGGCCTGGGGTCCTGGCGACCGCGCGCGCAAGATTGCCGGTACCGCCCAGTACTGGCGCCGCGCACCCGCCGAATTCCAGTCACCGGACGGGCAGCGCCATCTGGTACTGGCACACGCAATCCTGCTGGTCGATGCCGATCCGGTGGCAATCAACGAACGCGCCAATGCTTTTGAAGCGGCCATTCACAGCGGACGCCACTACGATCCGGCCAAGGTCGTCAGCGTGCGCGAGGCGGCCGGGCTGCCCGACGGCCAGGGGCTGACCGACCGGGTCGTGACGGCGATCCGCGAAGCGGTGCTGCAGTCTGTCCCCCCAGGACATCCGTAATAACAACCAGCGATCACCACAAGCGATCGCATCGGTTGCGCACGCGACGCTAGTCCGCTTACTCGCTCACTGTTCCGCCGAGAAGCGGATATCGCCGTACCAGGCGCGTGCGGTGCCGCCGGTATTGTCGCTGTCGGTCAGGATTCCGTAGCCCGCCACCTTGCCCGGCTTCTCGTGGAACACTTTCTCGAAATCGCTGGCGACATTGCGGCGCAGACTCTGCCATTTGCCCACCTCGCTGCCCACCACGATCATCTGTACGCGGCTAGTGTGAGGATTGGCGATCACCGTTCCCACCGGCGCGCTGTTGGTCCAGATGTACATCAGTGTGGCGTAAGGCAATTTCTCGCCTACGGCATTGGCGGCGAGCATCTCCGCGCGGTCGCCTAGCGACAGGCCATTACTGCGGCCATCGAAGAAGAACACCAGCCTGGCCGGTGCATCCTCGCGGTCACCCACGCTGTTGTCCGCATTCGGGATGGCTGCGGCAACTTTCCAGCGCCAGTTCACGAACGGGGTCTTCGACAAGTCGACATCGCCTTCATGCACCAGCCCCGACGCCGCGCTGCTGGCATCGGCCTGCAGCACCGTGGTGCCTTGCTCGGCCACCAGCGTGTAGTGGGTCAGCGTCTTGCCAGATACAACCGGCTTGTTCTGCCAGCCCTCGGGCAATGGCCCGCCGGGCTTACCCGCCGAAAACGCGACGCCCGCATCGGCCGCGTTGGCCAACAGTGGGGCGCAGCAACACAGGAAAGACAGCAAGACTGAAGTTCGTGGCCGCAGCATGGATACCGCCTTCTTGTTGGTGGAGTGAGCGCCGGTGGCTGCCACCATTCTAGGTACCCCGCTGGCGCGCCGCAGTGAGTCGAACGCTGAATGCGCGATCGGACTCGCGCTGACACAGGCTGGCATACTTCCGGGCAATCGTATTGCTGTGGAATATTTCGCGTCTTGAACATCACATCCGTTTCTTTCCTGCGTCGCGCCCTGACGATGGCCGGCGTTGCCCTGGCCGTGTCCGGCTGCGCCCTGACCCCGGTCACCCCGCTCACTCCGAACACGGCTGCCCGCCTCGCACCGGTGCGCTTCCTGCTGACGTTCGACGACGGCCCGGACAGCGGCCCCTATGGTGGCACGCCGGAGATCCTGCGCCAGCTTGCCGACAATCCGATCGCGCCGGGAATCAAGGCAATCTTCTTTGTCCAGACCGAACACCCGCGGCGTGGCGGCGGTCCTGAAGGCCGTGCGCAGATGCACGATACCTGTGCGCAGGGCCAACTGATGGCTGTGCACAGCGGTGTCGTCGAAGGCCACGTATCGCATACGAAGCTGGCGCCCGACGTCCTGGCCGCATCGCTGCGGCGCGGAGAAGCCGATATCGTTGCGCAATGCGGCCGCGTGGCCAAGATAGTACGGCCACCAAACTGGGCATTCAGCGCGGAAACCGAAACGATCTATCGTCAGGTCGGGCTGGGCATGCTGATGGCCGACGCCAACGCGCGCGACGGCAAGTTCTACGGCTGGCACTTCAGCCTGCGCCGACGCCCGCACATGCGCCATGAACTCGAACGTGTTGGCCAGGCCATGGTTGCGCAGCGGCTGCAGCCGGTAGATGGCGTAACGCCGGTGATCGTGGCCTTCCATGACCCCAACGGCTTCACGGCATCGCACATGACCGACTATCTGCAGATCCTGGTGGATACGGCCCGCGACAATGGCTTGCCACTGGCCAACCCGCCGTTCTATACCGATACACAGGCGGCCGGGCGCGCTGCATTGGTGCGCGCCAGCGCCGGCGTCTACGCCCGCGAAAGCTGGCCCTGATTGCCTCGCCATGCCTTATGCGGCGCGGGGGAATACGGGCGCGGCGTGGAAGTGCTACGCTAACGGCCCGTGGTGCCCTAACCAGGAGAAACACCGTGCCCCGCAAGACCCCCATCGAACGCTATCGCAACATTGGCATCAGCGCGCATATCGACGCCGGCAAGACCACGACGACGGAGCGCATCCTCTTCTACACCGGCGTGAACCACAAGCTGGGCGAAGTGCACGACGGCGCGGCCACCATGGACTGGATGGAGCAGGAGCAGGAGCGCGGCATCACCATTACGTCGGCCGCCACTACTGCGTTCTGGAAAGGGATGGCCAACAACTATCCCGAGCATCGCATCAACATCATCGACACGCCGGGCCACGTCGACTTCACGATCGAGGTGGAACGCTCGATGCGCGTGCTCGACGGCGCCTGCATGGTCTATGACGCCGTGGGCGGCGTGCAGCCGCAGTCGGAAACCGTCTGGCGCCAGGCCAACAAGTACCGCGTGCCACGCATCGCATTCGTCAACAAGATGGACCGCGTCGGTGCGGACTTCCTGCGTGTGCGCGACCAGATTCACTCACGCCTCAAGGGCAATGCCATTCCGATCCAGATTCCGGTCGGCGCCGAAGACGACTTCAAGGGTGTGGTCGACCTGGTCAAGATGCAGGCGATCGTCTGGGACGATGACAGCCAGGGCGTACGCTTCGAGTACACCGACATCCCCGCCAATCTCAAGGAGCTGGCGCAGGAATGGCATGACAAGATGATCGAGGCCGCGGCCGAGGCCAGCGAGGAACTGCTGGAAAAATATCTTGGCGGCGAGACCCTGACCGAGCAAGAGATCAAGGCCGCGCTGCGCAAACGCACCGTGGCGGGCGAGATCGTGCCGATGCTGTGCGGCAGCGCTTTCAAGAACAAGGGCGTACAGGCCATGCTGGACGCCGTGATCGACTACCTGCCGTCGCCGGTGGACGTACCCGCCATCCTGGGCCACACCGAGGACGACAAGGAAGCCGAACGTCATCCGAGCGACGACGAGCCATTTTCCGCGCTGGCGTTCAAGATCATGACCGACCCGTTTGTCGGCCAGCTGATTTTCTTCCGCGTGTATTCGGGCGTGGTCAACTCGGGCGATACGGTCTACAACCCCGTCAAGTCCAAGCGTGAGCGCCTGGGCCGTATCCTGCAGATGCACGCCAACGTCCGCAACGAGATCAAGGAAGTGCGCGCCGGCGATATCGCCGCGGCGGTGGGTCTCAAGGAGGCCACCACCGGCGATACGCTATGCGATCCCGACAAGGTCATCATCCTGGAACGCATGACGTTCCCCGAGCCGGTGATCTCGCAGGCCGTGGAGCCGAAGACCAAGGCCGACCAGGAAAAGATGGGCATCGCGCTGAACCGCCTGGCCCAGGAAGATCCGTCGTTCCGCGTGGCCACCGACGAGGAATCGGGCCAGACCATCATCTCGGGCATGGGTGAACTGCACCTGGAAATCCTGGTGGATCGCATGAAGCGCGAGTTTGGCGTGGAAGCATCGGTCGGCAAGCCGCAAGTGGCCTACCGCGAGACCATCAAGACTGCCGCCAAGGATGTGGAAGGCAAGTTCATCAAGCAATCGGGCGGCCGCGGCCAGTATGGGCATGTGGTGCTGAACGTGGAGCCGTTGCCGCAAGGCGGCGGCTACGAGTTCGTCGATGCCATCAAGGGTGGCGTGGTGCCGCGCGAATTCATTCCGGCGGTGGACAAGGGGATTCGCGAAACGCTGGAAACCGGCGTGCTGGCCGGCTATCCGGTCGTCGACGTCAAGGCCACGCTGGTATTCGGTTCGTACCACGACGTGGACTCGAACGAGAATGCGTTCCGCATGGCCGGTTCGATGGCCTTCAAGGAGGGCATGCGACGCGCCAAGCCGGTACTGCTGGAGCCCATGATGTCGGTGGAGGTGGAGACGCCCGAGGAATTTACCGGCAACGTGATGGGCGACCTGTCATCGCGGCGCGGCATGGTGCATGGCATGGAGGACATCCTGGGCGGCGGCGGCAAGATCGTGCGTGCCGAGGTTCCGCTGGCGACGATGTTCGGCTATTCCACGTCACTGCGCTCGCTGACGCAGGGCCGTGCCACGTTCACGATGGAGTTCAAGCACTACACCGAGGCGCCGGCCAACGTGGCCGAGGCCGTGATCAGCTCGCGCAGGGCCTGACGCAACGACGGCCGGACGGCGATGTGAAAATTTTCACATCGCCGGTTTCTCCCGCAACGGTCCGGCTCGTGGCATGATGGCGACGTCCCAACCGACTCCAGGGAGCGCATCATGATGGCATTTCTCGGTACGGTATTCGTTGGCCTGATCGTTGGACTGATTGCTCGCGCGATCAAGCCCGGCGACGACAAGATGGGCTGGATCATGACGATCATCCTGGGGGTTCTGGGAGCGCTCGCGGCGGGCTATGTCGGCCGGGCGATGGGCTTCTACCAACCCGGGCAACCCGCTGGCTGGATTGCGTCGGTGCTTGGCGCCATCGTCCTGCTGGTCATCTATGATCTGGTACGGCGTAAATCCTGAAACGCCACCTCCAAATCCGCACTACGCACGACGCATTACACACTAGCGCTGGCAGCGAAGCAGCGTCGCATCGCTGCCTGGCGCCGCCATGGCCGTGATCTGCGGCGCCAGCGTGCGCAGCACGCGCACGGCCAGTGCGCTCGTGAACGAGTAGCGCGCGGCGTACGGCTCGCGTACATGCAGCGTGACCGTGCCGAAGTACCGATCTCCCACCAGGAACACGAACGTGGCCGAGCGGTTCACAGTACGCGACGCGATCACGCGTCCGCCCGCGCCATAGGTCTGGAACACCTGGTCGCCCGTGCCGGTCTTGCCGGCGACCTGTAGCGGTGCACCTTGCGCCTGGCCCTTGCGGTTCAGCGGCACGAACGCGCCGTTGATCGACTTGGCCGTGCCGCGCTGCACCACATCGAGCATCGACTGGCGCACCAGCACGGAAATTTCGGGAGCAATCAGCGGTTTGCCGGGCTGCGGCTGCAGGCCGTAGGTCGTGGCGTACGGCGTGTCCGCTGCAAACGCAAATGCCCGCACCGTGGCCGGCTGCGCGTCGACCCCATTGTTCAGGATGATGCCGGCCAGCTCAGCCAGCGCCGACGGCCGATCGCCAGAGGCCCCGATCGCCGTGGCGTACGAAGGCGTCAGTGAATCGAACGGATAGCCAACCCGTTGCCACCGTTTGGCAATCTTCTCGAACGCCTCGCGTTCCAGCAGCGTGCGGATACGGCCATCCTGTCCCAGCTTGCTGCGCGTCTTGAACAGCCAGGCGTAGACGGTTTGCCGGTCAGGACCGCTGGCGTGGAGGATTTCCTTCAGCGGCGCATCGGGATGGGTATCGAGATATTCGACCATCCACAGTTCCAGCGGATGGATCCGCGACAGGTAGCCACGATCGTTGAGGTTGAATTTGTCGTGGCCGTACTTCACGAACAGCTTCTGCAGGTCTTCATCGTCGAGCTTCTGCTTCGGCATCCATTGGCGCAGCGTGCTGGCGAAGGTGTCGTAGTCGATATTCGGACGCACGCTGAGCAGGGTCACCGACAGGCGCACCGCCGCCAGATGCGGCGTCGGTTGCTTGACACGGCCCAGTAGCACCTTGAGCCGCTCATCATTGCTCTTGCCGCGATAGCGCTGCCAGAAATTCAGCATGAACGCGCTGCCTTCCTCATCGGCAAACCGTTCCAGGTAGGCCCGGCGTCCCGGATCGTAGCGGTCCTCGATCAGCGATGCTGCCTCCGGGTGCGCCTGGAATACCTCGTAGCGCACGATGTCGCGCATCATGCGGATGAACACCAGGTTGACCGAATGCTGGAAGCCCACGCGCACGGTCATCTGCCGCTCGCCTTCCCATTTCTCAAAGTTTGTGAAGCTCTGCATGCCGCCGCCGGTATAGAACGCCTCGCCGGGGTTGCCGGAATATTTCCGCTCCATCGCGGCGTCCAGCATCGCGGCGCGCTCACGGTCGGCGGGCTTGGCCTTGATCAGGTAGTCCACCGCCCAGCGCGTCAGCAAATCCTGCCGTGGCACCTTCAACGCAGTCAGCTCTGCCTGACTCATGCCGGCGTAGCGGTCATGCAGTTCGTTGACGACTTCCAGATACGTGACCAGCGTGCGCAGCTTGGCGGTGGACCCAAGATTGAGGCGGGCCCCGGCATTGATATCGAATGGCTGGTCGACGTTGTCGGCCTGCACGCGTACCACGGCGGCATTCCCCACGCGTTCGAACAGCGTGAAACTGGCTACCAGCTTCGACGGATCGTCGCTCTCCTTGAGCAGATTCTTGCCGTATAGGCCCATGTCGTGCGCGTCGGTCTTGTTGCCGATACGCAGTAGTGTCTCGGTCGCCTTGCGTTGCGCTTCGCGATTGATCGTACTGTCGACGGTCAGGTCGAGCCGGTCCAGATCGTAGCGGCTGTCGATGCCGATCATGTGCTGCACGTCGTTGCGCACCTGGTTCACCGCCTTGCGTGTGACCCACGGCTCGGGCACCGGACGTGGCGGCGGCGCGGACTTGTCCAGCGATTGCGTCAGCGCGGCGTCGCGCAACTCGGGCGTAATGGCGTTGGCGGCTGCCAGCAGGCGCAGGTAGCTGCCCGTCAGCGCGTCCAGGTTGGTGTCATCGCGACGCAGGTGGTAGGACGGACGGCGCTGCGAGATGATCAACGACAGCGCCCGCTTGTATGCCTGTGCCTCGCGCGCCGTGGGCTTGCGCACATCCATCTCGCGCAG
>CAUUBQ010000114.1:0-17229 GCA_963543405.1 uncultured Cupriavidus sp. | reverse complement strand
CCCCCGCCCCTCTCCCATTGCATGGGAGAGGGGAGAACACCATCACAATATCTTTACGGCCTCACCTCATACACGAGGTTGAACGGTGTCTGCGCCGCGCGCCGGAAGCCGCCAAACCCGCCCTGCTCCGTCACCCCGCGCATGCGTGCCTCGCCGGCCTGCGCGCCCAGGCACATGGCCCCCTCCTGTGACCGTGAACCCGGCGTGCAGATGAACGTCGACGCGGAATAGAACACGCGCCCCACCGGATTGAGATTGTCCTGCAGCCGATCGTTGGCGAACGGCTCCACGATCATCCAGCAGCCATCGGGCTTGAGCGTATCGCGGATATGGCGCGCCGCGCCGACCGGATCGCCCATGTCGTGCAGGCAGTCGAACACCGCCACGAGGTCGTAGTCGCTGCCCGGAAAATCCTTGGCCGATGCCACGTCGAACGTCACGCGATCAGCGACCCCGGCACGCCGCGCCGCCTCGGTTGCATAGCGGATCGACGGTTCGTGATAGTCGAAGCCGCGGAAGGTCGACGCCGGAAATGCCTGCGCCATGATGATCGTCGATGCGCCATGGCCGCAGCCAACGTCGGCCACCAGCGCACCGGCCTTGAGTCGCGCCGCCATGCCTTCGAGCGACGGAATCCATTCGCTGACCAGATGCGCGGCATAGCCGGGCCGGAAAAAGCGTTCGGTACCGTGGAACAACGCGGGATCATGCTCATGCCAGCCGAGCCCGCGGCCATTGCGGAAAATATCGAGCATCTTCGGCAGCGCGCGGAACTGCGCCACGGCAATCTGGAACGCGCCCGGAATAAACGCAGGACTGCCCTCCTGTGCCAGCGCAAAGGCCTGCTCCTCGGTCAGCGCGAACATGTCGCGCTCCGCGTCGTATTCCACGTATCCGCTTGCAGCCTGCGCCGACAGCCATTCACGCAGATAGCGTGGATCGGTGCGTGTCTTTTCGGCCAGCGTCTCGGCGGTCATTGGCTTTTCGGCCAGTGCCTTGTACAAACCGAGCTCGTCGCCCAGTACCACGGTCGCCGCGTGCATCACGGCCCCTATGTCATGGACGAACTGATCCATGAAGGCATTCAGCCTTGCTTCATCGACTGGCATGATCGGCACCTCCGCCTGCTGATTCTTGTTTGATGCGCGCAGCCGGGGCGCGCGTTTCCAATATAGGCAGCGGCGACACTCTGCAAGCGCTTAAATCTGTTGCGCTTGCCGCTTGCCATCGCCGTGGAAACGCGCTATAAAGATGCTTCGTTGTCGCGCGTGCGGCGATTGCACCGACGAGTTTCGGCTTCACCGGCGCAATAAAATGCCCATTGATCACGCGCTGCAGCATAAAGTTCACGCATCAGCGTAAAACCGACACAAGCTCACTACAGCCGAACCGATTTCCGCCATGTCCGCCAAGTTTTACTTTTACTTCTTTTGGCATCTCACACCGCTGGCGGATAGAGAGGGACAGCTGTAAGCAACCCGAATGCTCAAAAAACCGCCAGCGACCCTGGCGGTTTTTTTATGCCCGCCGGTCGCAAAGCACAATCCCAACAGACCAACGACCTCACAAGACCCGGAGCCATCATGCTGAAGAACACCGACGACCTGCGTATTCGAGAACTCAAGGAACTGCTGCCGCCTGCGCACCTGATCCGCGAATTCGCCTGCTCCGAAGCCGCGTCCGACGTGATCTACGGCGCCCGCCAGGCCATGCATCGCATCTTGCATGGCATGGATGACCGCCTGATCGTCATCATCGGACCGTGCTCGATCCACGATACCCGCGCGGCGCTGGAATACGCCAAGCTGCTCAAGGTGCAACGCGACCGCTTCGCGGGCGAGCTCGAGGTCGTGATGCGGGTCTACTTCGAAAAGCCGCGCACCACGGTGGGCTGGAAGGGCCTGATCAACGATCCGCACATGGACGGCAGCTTCAAGATCAACGACGGCCTGCGCACGGCCCGCGAGGTGCTGCTGAACATCAGCGAACTGGGCGTGCCGACGGGCACGGAATACCTGGACATGATCAGCCCGCAATACATCGCCGACCTGGTCAGCTGGGGCGCGATCGGCGCGCGCACCACGGAATCGCAGGTACACCGCGAGCTGGCCTCGGGACTGTCGTGCCCGGTCGGCTTCAAGAACGGCACCGACGGCAACGTCAAGATCGCCGTTGACGCGATCAAGGCCGCCTCGCAGCCGCACCATTTCCTGTCGGTCACCAAGGGCGGCCACTCGGCCATCGTGTCGACCTCGGGCAACGAGGATTGCCACATCATCCTGCGCGGCGGCAAGGCACCGAACTATGACGCCGCAAGCGTCCAGGAAGCCTGCGACGCCATCTCGAAGGCCGGCCTGGCCGCACGCCTGATGATCGACGCGTCGCACGCCAACAGCAGCAAGAAGCATGAGAACCAGCTGCCGGTCTGCGACGACATCGGCCGCCAGATCGCCGGCGGCGACCAGCGCATCGTCGGTGTCATGGTGGAATCGCACCTCGTGGCTGGCCGCCAGGACCACGTGCAGGGCACGCCCGTGGAAAGCCTTACCTACGGCCAATCGGTGACCGATGCCTGCATCGGCTGGGATGACTCGGTGACGATCCTCGAAACGCTGGCCAACTCGGTAAAGCAGCGCCGACTGGTAAGCGGCAGCGGTAACTGATCTGCTGCGGGAACGTAACAACGAACAACGCCGGCCACAGGTCGGCGTTGTTCGTTGAAGACCCTGCAACTTCGCTAGTTGACCTCCATGGCCGCGAGCCGGCTGGCGGATGCCTCGAGCTGCTCGAAAATCCGGTCGGAAACCCGCGCGGGAAATCCCGCAGGCAAGCGTGCGGCCACACTGGCAATGGCTTCCGGCACCCGCGCGAGCAACTCGCTCAGAATCGCTTCGACCGAACCTCCGGCAAAACACCGCACGGCCATGGCATTGAAATGACGCCGCCTGATGTCCTTCAGCAGGAAATGACGGTTCTTTCCGGCAACGGCCATCGCAAGCTTCGCCTTCTGGTAAGGCACCTGATTGGGCCCGTCGCCAATGATCGGCCAGATCGACATGATGTCGTAGAGTGGCGTCAGGCAAAACCGCCCACCGGGCAGCAAATGGATGCTGAAATTCTTGGCGTGCCCGTCAGTCGCAGCGAGCATCCAGAACACGATCTGTGAGGCCAGCAGCGTCCCCAGATCATGCTCGGCATTGATCGACAGGCGCAGGACGTCGGCCAGATCGACCAGCCCCGGCCCGCCATCGGCTTCGTACTTCGCATGCGAGGGCAAACCCAATGCCTGACAGAAATCCTCCTGGGGCAGACGCATGATCCATTTGCCGCTGGAATGCAGTTGCCGGTCGAAGCGACGCACCGCCAATACCTTCTGCGCACCAAAAGTCTGGATCTCGCAGTCGGCAGCGGGCAATCCGAGCGCCTTGAACAACCGCATGCACAGCCATTCGTTTTCCACTGAGGCCGTAAAGTCCGCGCGTCGATTGCCGACCAGGCCGATCGGCAACTTGAGGATATGTGTGGTTGGTGTTGCACCATGCGGCAGGAGCCACTGGCCGTCATGAAACAGCAGTGCGGTCTTTTCCTGCGCACCGGCGATCGAGACACGACAATCGTGCTCTTCCGTGAGCCGCACGGATCCAGCCGTATCCACGGTGTTCGCCAGCAACGTCTCGATTTCGGACTCGCTCAACGGCGTTCCCTCGATGCTCTCGATCCGCTGAGGCACTTCGTCCTCGCCGAGCAACTGTACCGCGCCGGCACAATCGCGGCCGATCGCCGCCAGTAACGGGAACGCATCGGTCGACCCGGTTTGGTACCTGGCAGCAAGTCGCCGGCGAATGGCATCGTTGTCTGGCAGCAGGTTGTCGAAGTAGTTGAGCACCCGGTCCCCGCGCAACGGGGCGGTGTCGACGCCAAACGGCAACGATAACGATAGCGGCCGCCCGGCTGGCGACGCCATCCACGCTTCATCATATTGGAGTTCCATGGCCGAACGTGTCGGCACGCGCCAGGTACCTACGCGTTGGCCATTGGCCCAGACCGACAGGGCCCGCACATGTGTTTGCCTTCTCATCATCACCACTCGGTAGGTGCATCGGAAGGGGGCGACTTTGACTGGATCACCAGTTCAAGACCATAGAGGCTGACCAGGGCCAGAAGTTGCTCGGCGGAGATCACTTTCGGATCAATCTCAAGCGCGGAAAGGCGGCTCTGGCTGAGCCCGAGCCGTGGGGCTGCCTGTTCCTGAGTCAACTTCCGGGCGCGCCTGGCCGAGCGAAGGATCTGCCCAATCTGTGCCGTTGTGGAGACAACCTGTTTCATGCCGATTTACCTCCTATGCAGGTAAATGCATATTACCTGCAAAGCAGGTAAATACAAGATACCCGTATTGCAGGTAAATGCCGAATACCTGTAATGCAGCTATCCGCGACCGAACGCCCAACAAAAAATGCCGCCCAATCGGGCGGCATTTCGAACAGCGGAGGCAGTGGGACGCGACGTCGCTTCGCGCTTACTTCCTCAGCACCAGGTCGCCCTTGAGCGACCCGATATACGCCGCGATGTCCTTCAGTTCGGCGCGTGTGAACGGACGCGGCTTGCCGTCCTTGCCGGTCACGGCCGGATTGCTGTTGACCTGGCCGGCCATGATCGCATTGGTGCGGCCCACCAGCGGGTTGCCGCTGATCTGGTAGGCGGCCAGCGCGTGGTACAGGTAGTCCGGGTGCTGGCCTGCCAGCTTGGGGTAGTCGGGCGAAATCGGTGCGTTCATGTCCTTGCCATGGCAGGCCACGCAACCGCCCTTCTCCACCAGTGCCTTGCCCGCGGCGATATCGGCGGCCTGCGCCGACATGGCGGAAGCACCCAGCACCATCGCGCCCAGCGCGTACGAAACAGCTTTCAGCGTCTTCATGATTGCGAGCCTTCTTACTTGAGCGAGTTGTTCTGGGTATCGGACTTCTGCTGCGAGTAGTACGCAGCCACGTCGGCGATGTCCTTTTCGGTCAGGCTCGCGGCAATCGCATGCATGGTGGGATGCTTGCGATCACCCTTCTGGTAGCTCTTGAGCGCGTTCTCGATGTACTTGGCGCTCTGGCCGCCAAGCAGGGGAACCTGATAGGTTTCCGGAAACGAAGCACGGTAACCCGGGATGCCATGGCAGCCGATGCACATTGCAACCTTGTCGCGGGCGGTGTCTACATTGCCCTTGTCCTGGGCATGCGCTGCCGTTGCGGCCGCGCCCAACACTACCATCGTGAGGAGCTTTTTCATTGTCGTAGCTGATTGGGAAGTGTTAAACCGCGTGTGACCTGCCCCTGCTGGGACGCCAGACGGTTTTCGGAATGGGGATTTGAAGCGGATCGCCGAAGATCTGCCGCGGGCATTGCCGGTCAGACAAGGGCGCAGCCGGGCGTAATTGCTGATGTGCCGCGGTGCTCGAACACCATTCTGCAACCATCTCGCGCTTGCCGCCTCCCGATGATCCGCCATGTCTCTGGTGGCGGAACTGCCGGGCGTGAGGAGGATATTGACTGGGGGCGCGTCAAACCGGCGCATTGTACCGCAGCGTGCACGCGCCAGTCCATCGGGCGGCCTTGGGGTGTGCCCCACTGAACGCGAATGCCAATCTGCTCTTATACTGGCCCATTCCGGCCGAATTTCGGATTGTTTGCACCATTTGTTTGCACCGCTTTCGGCCTACCCGGTTGTTGTTTCCGATTGTCACCCGACCGGCCTGCCTGGCAGGCCAGCCGCGATACACCCAGGTTGCCTCATGTCCACCACCGCCAACGCCAATCCGTCCCAGCAGGTCAAGTTCGAAGGTAGTGCCCAGTACGTTGCCACCGACGACCTGAAGCTGGCCGTCAACGCCGCGCGCACCCTGCAGCGCCCGCTGCTGATCAAGGGCGAGCCAGGTACCGGCAAGACCATGCTGGCCGAGGAAGTGGCCGCAGCGCTGGGCATGCCACTGATGCAGTGGCACATCAAGTCGACCACCAAGGCTCAGCAGGGCCTGTATGAATACGATGCGGTTTCGCGCCTGCGCGACTCGCAACTCGGTGACGACCGCGTGCATGACATTCGGAACTACATCGTCAAGGGCGTGCTCTGGCAGGCGTTCGAAGCCGAACAGCCCGTGGTGCTGCTGATCGACGAGATCGACAAGGCCGACATCGAGTTCCCGAACGACCTGCTGCGCGAACTGGACCGCATGGAGTTCTACGTCTACGAGACGCGCGAGCTGGTCAAGGCCAGGCATCGCCCGCTGGTGATCATCACGTCGAACAACGAAAAGGAACTGCCCGACGCGTTCCTGCGCCGCTGCTTCTTCCACTACATCAAGTTCCCCGATGCGGAAACCATGCAGCAGATCGTGGACGTGCACTACCCCGGTATCAAGCGCGAGCTCGTGGCGGCCGCGCTGGAAGCGTTCTACGAGATGCGCAACCTGCCGGGCCTGAAGAAGAAGCCGAGCACGTCGGAACTGATCGATTGGCTCAAGCTGCTGATGGCCGAGGACATCCCTGCCGAAGCGCTGCGCAGCCCCGATCGCAAGGCCGCGATTCCGCCACTGCACGGCGCACTGCTCAAGAACGAACAGGATGTGCACCTGTTCGAGCGCCTGGTGTTCATGAACCGCGCCAACCGCTAAGCGACGGGACCGCACGATGACAAGGTTTGTCCAGCCCGTCACGCTGACCGGGCAACATGCCACGCTGGCTCCGCTGGCGATGGAACACGCCGCGGCACTGCGCGAGGCCGCGGCCGACGGCGAGCTTTATCGCCTGTGGTACACCAGCGTGCCGACGCCGGCAGCCATGGAGGCCGAGATCGAGCGCCGCCTGGGGCTGCAGGCACAGGATTCGATGCAGCCGTTCACCGTGCTCGACGCCGACGGCCGCGCGGCCGGCATGACCACGTACATGAATATCGACGGCAAGAACCGTCGCGTGGAAATCGGCTCCACCTGGTACGCGCAGCGCGTGCAACGCACCGCGCTGAACACCGAATGCAAGCTGATGCTGCTGCGCCACGCGTTCGAGACGCTCGACTGCATTGCGGTGGAATTCCGCACGCACTGGATGAACCACCAGAGCCGCGCGGCCATTGCACGCCTGGGCGCCAAGCAGGACGGCGTACTGCGCAATCATCAGCGCATGCCCGATGGATCGTTCCGCGACACGGTGGTCTTCTCGATCATCGCCAGCGAATGGCCAACCGTGCGCGCGCATCTGCAATACCAGCTCGAACGTCCACGTTGAGCGGAGCCAGGCCATGCTGATCGACTTCTTCTTTTCGCTGCGCCACGCCAAGCTGCCGGTATCGGTCAAGGAATACCTGACGATGCTCGAAGCGCTGCGCGCGCAGGTCATCTCACCGTCGATCGACGAGTTCTACTATCTGGCCCGCATGACGCTGGTCAAGGACGAGAAGCACTTCGACAAGTTCGACCAGACCTTTGCCGCGTTCTTCAAGGGCATCGAGAGCCTGGTCGACTGGAAGAGCGACATCCCGCTGGACTGGCTGCAGAAAACGCTGGAGCGCGAACTCTCGCCCGAGGAAAAGGCGAAGATCGAAGCCATGGGCGGGCTCGACAAGCTCATGGAGCGCCTCAAGCAGTTGCTGGAAGAGCAGAAGGAAAAGCACCAAGGCGGCAACAAGTGGATTGGCACGGGCGGCACATCGCCATTCGGCCACGGCGGCTACAACCCCGAGGGCATCCGCATCGGCGGCCCCTCCAAAGGTAACCGCACCGCGATCAAGGTCTGGGAAACGCGCGCGTACAAGGACTACGACGACCAGGTGGAACTGGGCACGCGCAATATCAAGGTTGCGCTGCGCCGCCTGCGCCGGTTTGCGCGCGAGGGCGCGGACACCGAACTCGATCTGGACGACACGATCCATTCGACCGCCGCCAATGCCGGCATGCTCGACATCAAGTTGCGGCCCGAGCGCCACAACAAGGTCAAGGTGCTGATGCTGATGGACGTGGGCGGCTCGATGGACGACCACATCAAGCGCGTGGAGGAACTGTTCTCGGCCGCCAAGACCGAGTTCAAGCACCTGGAGTACTACTACTTCCACAACTGCCTGTACGACTATGTGTGGAAGAACAACCGCCGCCGCCACGCGGAGAAAATCGCCACGTGGGACCTGATGCACAAGTACACGCCGGACTACAAGGTGATCTTCGTCGGCGATGCGACGATGAGCCCTTACGAGATCCTGCAGCCGGGTGGCTCGGTCGAATACAACAATCCCGAGGCCGGCGCGGTCTGGCTCAATCGCATGATCGAGCAGTTCCCGCGCTTCGTCTGGCTCAACCCCGAGCCCGAAGGCCTGTGGCAGTACCGCCAGTCGATCACGGTCATCAGCCAGATCATGAAGCACCGCATGTACCCGGTCACGCTGGCCGGGCTGGAACAGGCCATGAAGGTGCTGACCAAGTAGTCGGCGAGCCGCCGCGCCTTACACCACCACGTCGACGCCTTCCATGACCCAGCGCCGGAACGTCTGCAGCGCCGGCAAATGGGCCTTCTGCTCCGGGTAGCACAGGTAGTAACCCTTCTTTGCCAGCACGCGTGCCGGGTGCGCCACCACCAGCGTACCCGTCGTCAGCTCTTCCTCGATCAGGCAGCGCGGAATCAGGGCGATACCGAGGCCCGATACCGCCGCCTGGGTGAGCAGCGTGAACTGGTCGAAACGCGCGCCGCTCCATGCCTTGCGCGTGGCCACGCCGAGCTCCGACAGCCAGTCGGGCCATGCTTCGGGAACCGTCGTGTGATGGAGTAACGGGTAGCGCAGCAGCGCGGCCGGGCTCTTCGCCACGCCATCGGGTTCATGCACCAGCAAACCCGGACGGCACACCGGCAATACTTCGCGCCCGGTCATGTAGTCAGCCAGGCTGCCGGGCCAGACGCCGTCGCCGAAACGGATTGCCGCATCGAGATCTGGTTGGGAAAAATCGTAGCCCTGCGCATGCGGCACGAATTCGAGCGTGACTTCGGGATGCTTCGCAAAGAACTGCGGCAACCGCGGGATCAGCCATTTCGCCCCAAGCGTGGGCATGCTGGCGATATGCAGGATGCCGCCGCGCCCCTGCCGTGCAATCAGCTCGACACTGGCTGCCTCGATGTCATTGAGGCTGGGCCGGATGCGCTCCAGGTAGCGCGCTCCCGCTTCGGTCAGCATCAGCCGCTGGCGAACCCGCTCGAACAGCTCCACGCCCAGGAATGCCTCCAGGCTGCGCACCTGCTTGCTGACCGCACCCTGCGTCACATGCAGCTCGCGCGCGGCCACCGTGAAACTGTTGTGCCGTGCGGCCGCCTCGAATGCCAGCAGCTCCGTCATTGACGGACACAAGCGCCGCATACCACCTCCCTGCATCAATACCAAATGGAATGATCAGGGGATTTTATTTCGTTTGCAAGCCTCGCGTGCGGACGCGCAGAATTGGGCAGCACGATTTTTGCATTGCAATCTTCAGGTCCCGCAGAGACCGACCTTTCTCTCCTTTCATCTTCCTTTCGACCGGAATCCCTTCGATGCAACGCCGTCCCATGCTGAAAGTCCTCGCCGCAGCCACCGCAGTCGCGGCCGCCGGCCTGACCCTGCCCGCCTTTGCCCAGGGCACCTACCCGACCAAGCCGATCACGCTCGTCGTGCCGTTCCCGGCCGGCGGCACCACCGACATCGTGGCGCGTATCGTGGCCGACAAGCTGGGCCAGCAACTGGGCCAGGCGGTGGTGGTCGACAATCGCGGCGGCGCCGGCGGCAGCATCGGCACGGGCTACCTGGCCAAGGCCACGCCGGACGGCTACACGCTCGGTATCGCCACGGCGTCGACGCACGGCATCAACCCGGCCGTGTACCCACGCCTGCAATACGACGCCACCAAGGACTTCACGACGATCACGAACCTGGCATCGGTGCCGAACGTGATGAGCATCAACCCGGGCGTGAAGGCCACCGACATGAAGTCGTTCATCGCGCTGGCCAAATCGGAGCCGAACAAGCTGGCTTACGGTTCGGCAGGCAATGGCAGCGTGTCGCACATGATGGGCGAACTGTTCAAGATGAGCAGCAAGACCGAACTGCTGCACGTGCCATACAAGGGCGTGGGCCCGGCGCTGAACGACGCGCTGGCCGGCCAGGTGCAGATCCTGTTTGACAACCTGCCGTCGTCGCTGCCGTTCATCGAGGGTGGCAAGCTGCGCGCCCTGGCCGTCGCCGCGCCCAAGCGCGTGGCCGCGTTGCCGAACGTGCCGACGTTTGCCGAGCTGGGCTTGCCCGAAGTCAACGATGCCGCATGGTTTGGCCTGATCGCACCGGCCAAGCTGCCCGCCGATATCCAGGCCAAGCTGAACGCCGCGGCCATCAAGGTGCTGGCAATGCCCGAGGTCAAGGCCAAGCTTGAAAAGCTGGGCGCCACGCCGGTGGGCGACACGCCGCAGCACTTCGCGCAACAGATTTCCAGCGAAGTCGCCAAGAACAAGAAGGTGGCCGCCGCCGCCAAGATTTCCCTGGACTAACTGGCAATTGCGTATGACCGAAGCAGAACGAAAGACCGCGGAAAGCGCTTACCTCCTGCAAATGCCGGAAGGCGAGTGCGGCCCGCTCTTTCTTGATTCCCCGCATAGCTGCACCACCTACCCGGCGGACTTCCGCTTCGCCGACGGCTTGCCCCTGCCGCTGCTGCGGCAGGCGGAAGACACGTTCGTGGACCAGCTCTACGCCGATGCCCCCGCGCGCGGCATTCCACTGCTGTGCGCGGGCTTTCCGCGCAGCTACCTCGATGCCAACCGCGGCCTCGAGGAAATCGACGAAGCGTTGCTCGATGCGCCGTGGCCCGGCCTGAAGCAGGAAACGTCGAAGACCCGCCTGGGCAAAGGCCTGGTCTGGCGCGTGCTGGACACCGGCGAGCCGATCTATGACCGCAAGCTCGGCGTGGCCGAACTGCAGTCGCGCATCGACAACTACTACCTGCCCTACTACGCGCAGCTGCAACGCTTGTCCGATGAGGCGGTGACGCGTCACGGCCACGTGTTCCACATCAACTGCCACTCGATGCCCAGCGAAGCCGCAAAGTTTGCGACCGAGCATCCGGGCCTGCAGCATCCCGACTTTGTCGTGGGCGACCGCGATGGCAGTACCTGCGACACGCGCTTCACCGATCGCGTGGAAGCCGTGCTCAAGGAGATGGGCTACGACGTGTGGCGCAACCACCCGTACAAGGGCGTGGAAATCGTGCGCGTGATGGGCCAGCCCCAGGCCAATCGCCATAGCCTGCAGCTGGAAGTCAATCGCAAGCTGTACATGGATGAGGTTGGCCTGGCCCGCACCGCAGGCTTTGACACGCTCCAGCGCGACCTCAACGCTCTGATGGACGAACTGCTACGCTTCGCGCGCACGTTCTGAGATTGCCGACACGGGCGCTGCAACGGCGCCCGGCTCCCGGCACACGCCCGATGCGTGTCTCGGGGTTCGCCTGAGTTGCGAACCGAAACAATCTTCTGCTATTGCACGACGATTATCACCGCCGATCCCGGCAAGTTGTAAGCAATTAGAACGAAGGGTAACAACATTTAGGAACTTTGCGATGGAGCTTTCCTCTATCATGGCATTCCTTCACTTACCCTCCTTGCTTCAACAAGCAACGACGATCCCGTGATTCGACGAATTTCCGAACTGTTTGGCAGCCGGCTCCGCATGCTGACTGCCGCAGTGGCAGGCGCGCTCGCGCTGGCCGGCTGCGCGACCGCGCCGACCGACGAGGCCGCAGCAACCACCGGCGCCACGCCGGTCGCCAGCACCACCGCACCCGCCACCGCAACGTCAAGCTCCGCTGTCAAGCCACCTCCGGTTGTCAACAAGACTCCGCCGACCACCACGGTCACGCTGCCCGACAAGGGCCGCGTGAGCCTGGCCGAGTATCGCGCACAGATGCGCGAGCAGTTGATGAAATCGGAAAACGCATCGGCCGATGTGGCCGACTGCGCCGCGCATGCAAGCTGGGTGGTACCGCGCTCGGCCACCTACGACGCATTGAAGATTCCTACCGGTGCACTGTCCAGCGGGCAAGCCACGGTGGAACGCTGGGAAGGCCGCTTCTCGGCCGGCAAGCAGTCCGTACCGGTCAGCTCGGTGGTGACGTTCAACGCCACCGCGCACAAGCGCAAGGGCGAGGCGCAATGGCAACCGGTGAAGGTGCGCTGCGGCTATGCCGACGGCATGATGCTGGCCTACGAACTGCTCGACAGCAACGGCGACACGATCACCGAACCGGCGGCCGCGCCTGCGGTGGCCACGCCGACGCATTCGAAGAAAAAGGGCAAGAGCACCGCGAAGTCGACCTCGTCGACCGCGTCGAAATCGGGCAAGACCACGTCTTCCAAATCGACGGCTTCGAAGACGACCAAGAAGAAGCAGTAGGGTTCAGGGCGCTGCGGTATTGGACGCGCCTACCCTCTCCCCCGGCCCCTCTCCCGCGTGCGGGAGAGGGGAGCAAGACACTGGTCGCTCAGTTACTGCCCAGGTACTCCAGGACAGCCTGCAGCATTGCCGTCCCCAGCAACGCACTCTTCGCGCCATTCCAGCCGACGGCCGGATCGGGCAGGTCGGCGTTGTCCTTGAATGGCATTTCCAGCGTCAGCGCCAGGCAGCCGAAGGTATGACCGATGTACTTCGAGGCCAGCTTCAGTGCATCGGCGTTGTACTTGCTGGCGGCATAGCCATGCACGTCCTGGAAGTCGGGCGTGGCGCGCTTGAACGCCTCGATAAAGCGTGACTGCTGCTCACGCTGCGCTTCGGTAAAGCCGGGCAGCATCTCGCTGCCGGCCACGAAGTTGTAGGGCAGCGCTTCGTCGCCGTGGATATCGAAGAACAGGTCGACACCGGTCTGCTCGATCGCGCGGCGCACGTGCCAGACCTCCGGACTCGTCTGCAGGCTTGGCTGCATCCATTCGCGGTTGAGGTTGGCACCTGCCGCATTGGTGCGCAGGTTGCCACGCGCCGAACCGTCCGGATTCATGTTCGGCACGATATGGAACACGGCGCGCTCCAGCAGCTTGCGCGCGACCGGATCGCCGTTCCACGCTCCGGTGCCGGTCAGGCGCTGCAATACCCCTTCGCAAAACCACTCGGCCATGCTTTCGCCCGGATGCTGGCGCGCAATCATCCAGATCGTCTTCTTGCCGGGGCCAGGCTGTCCCAGCGTGACGCAGGTCAGGTCGCGTCCGTCGACCGTGCTGCCCAGATGCGAGAGCTTCGCCAGCGGCGAACGCTGGCAGGTGGCCAGCAGCGACAGATGCCGCTCTTCCGGGTATGGCTCGAAATACGCCAGCCAGACGCTGTCATGCTCAGGCGTGAACTCGACCGTCATGGTGGCACCGTCGTAACGGGTCGGCACGCGGAACCAGTGCGCGCGATCGTACGAGGCCACCGCGCAATAGTCGCGCCAGCCGTCGGGGTAGGTGCACTCGCCCGCGTTCAGGAATTGCAGCTTGCACGGCTGGCCGGCAGCGCCTTGCAAGCGGAAGTGGAACCACTGGCGGAAGTCGGCGTGCGAATCGGCACGGACGCGCAGCCGGATATCGTCGGCGCGGTCAAGCGCCTCGACTTCGATCGCGCCCGAGTCGAACAACGTGGAGATATGGAGTGCCGAGGTCATGAGGATCGGTCCTTGTGTACTCAGTCTTCGAGGCGGCGGCGGAATACCCAGCGCGTATCGTCGGAGGCCGCCTTGTCGAAGGCATAGCCGTCTTCGTCAAAGCGTTTCAGCCTTGCCGGGTCGGTCACGCGATGGGTCACCGCATAGCGGGCCATGGTACCGCGCGCGCGCTTGGCATGGAACGAAATGATCTTGTACCGGCCACCCTTCCAGTCCTCGAACACCGGTGTGATGACGCGCGCGGCCAGCACCTTCGGCCGCACTACCTTGAAGTATTCCTCGGAAGCCAGGTTCACCAGCGTCGGCTGGCCCTCGTGCTTCAGGTCGGCCATGTCGTGGTTGATCAGTTGCGTGACATCGTCGCCCCAGAACGCGTAGAGGTCCTTGCCGGCGGCGTTATCCAGACGCGTGCCCATTTCCAGGCGGTACGGCTGCATCCAGTCCATCGGACGCAGTACGCCATACAGTCCGGACAGGATGCGGAGGTGCTTCTGCGCAAAGCCCAGGTCGTCTGCCGACAGCGTCTTCGCGTCGAGTCCGTCGTAGACGTCGCCATTGAACGCCAGCACCGCCTGCTTGCTGTTGGCGGCGGTGAACTCGGGGGTCCAGTCGGCGTAGCGGGTCACGTTGAGCACCGCGAGCTTGTCGGAGATGTCCATCAGCGCACCCACATCCTGCGGTGCGAGCTTGCGCAGACGCTCGATCAGCGTGGCGGAACGGTCGATAAAACGCGGCAGCGTATGGGTCTTGACGCGCGGCGGTGTCTCGTAGTCCAGGGACTTGGCGGGAGACAGGACGATGAGCATGGCAAAATCGCGGGCAGAAACAAAGTCGAGATTGTAGCGAATGACCACCAACCCCACCGGCAACCCCGGAACCCCCGCCGTCGGCGCCCTGCCCGTCACATCCGTACCCCGCGTGGTGCTTGACTCGAATATCTGGGTAGACCTGCTGGTCTTCCGCGACCCGCACGTCGAACCGATTCGCGCGGCGCTGGCCGCCGGCACCATCGCGCCCGTGATTCGCGCCGATTGCCGCGAGGAACTGCGGCGCGTGCTCGCCTACCCGCAGTTCGCGCGCTTTGCCGTCGATATCGATGCCGCACTGGCCGAAGTGGATCGCCTCACCACGCTCGAACCGCTGCCGCAACAACCGGAGGCCGATGGCATCCGCCTGCCGAAATGCCGCGATACCGACGACCAGAAGTTCATCGAACTGGCCCACTCGGCCCGGGCGGCACTGCTGGTTTCGAAGGACAAGGCCGTGCTCAAGCTACGCAGCCGGCTGCGCCGCACCAGCGGCGTGGAAGTGCTGGCGCCGCGCGGTTTTGCCGGCTGGCTGGCCGCCTGGGTGGCGCCGGCCGATCCCCGCTAGAATGTCGCACTGGTTTCCGCCCGGTCTTTTATCGTTTTCCGTTAAGCCATGTCCGAATCGACGCTTGCCCCGCTCAATCCCCCGCTGTCCCGCCTGCCCAACGTAGGCACCACGATCTTCACCGTGATGTCGGCACTGGCCGCGGAAAAGAACGCCGTCAACCTGGGCCAGGGTTTCCCGGATTTCGATTGCGATGCACGCATCGTGGACGCCGTCACCCATGCCATGCGCACCGGCCATAACCAGTACCCGCCGATGGCTGGCGTGCCTGGCCTGCGCCAGGCCATCGCCGGCAAGATCGCCACGCTGTATGGCCATGGGTACGACTGGAACAGCGAGATCACGATTACCGCGGGCGCCACGCAGGGCCTGTTGACGGCCATCCTGTGTGCCGTGCATCCCGGTGACGAAGTGATCGTGCTGGAACCGTGCTACGACAGCTACCTGCCCGCGATCGAACTGGCCGGTGCCACCGCGGTACCCGTGCGGCTCGAAGCACCGTTGTTCCGCATTCCGTTCGACAAGCTGGCCGCCGCGATCACGCCGAAAACGCGCATGATCATGATCAACACGCCGCATAACCCGACCGGCACGATCTGGCGCGCGGAAGACATGCAGCAACTGGCGGACCTGCTCGCTGGCACAGACATCCTGCTGTTGTCCGACGAAGTCTATGAACACATGGTCTACGATGGCCAGCGGCACGAGTCGGTGTCGCGCCATCCGGAACTGGCACGCCGCAGCTTCGTGGTGTCCAGCTTTGGCAAGACCTATCACGTAACCGGCTGGAAGGTGGGCTACGTCGCCGCACCGGTGGCGCTGATGAATGAGTTCCGCAAGGTGCACCAGTTCAATGTGTTCACGGTGAACACACCGGTGCAATACGGGCTGGCCGACTATATGGCCGACCCGGCACCGTATCTGGACCTGGCCGCGTTCTACCAGGCCAAGCGCGACTATTTCCGCGCCGGACTGGCCAATACGCGCTTCAAGCTGCTGCCGTCGGATGGCACGTACTTCCAGTGCGTGGATTATTCCGCGATTTCCGACATGAGCGAGGCGGATTTCTCGATGTGGCTCACGCGCGAGATCGGCGTGGCCGCCATTCCGGTGTCAGCGTTCTATTCCGAACCGCGTGAATCGGGCGTGGTGCGGTTCTGCTTCGCCAAGAAGGAAGAAACGCTCAAGCTGGCGCTGGAACGGCTGGCGAAAATCTAAGCCTTGTCCTTGTTTTGCGCCCCCCTCCCATTTCATGGGCGAGGGGCGCCAAGACAACACCCTTCTTACTTGTTCCGGCTCAGCATCAATTCCGTGCTCGCCTTGCGGTCGGCATTGACCCTCTGCACACTGGGCCGCTCCGCCATGGCCTTCAGGTACTCCTTGACCGGCAGCCCGGCCAGCAGGTCTTCCCCGTAGATGATCTTCGTGCACGATGCCACCAGCGGCAGGTGGCACACCGCGGCGCAGTCGGCCAGCGTGAACGTATCGCCGGCGATGTATGGCGAGAACTTCACGAGCTTGCCGAACGCGGGGATGTACTTGTCCAGCAGGTTGCGCTGACGCTCCTTGACCCGGTCGCTGACCTTGCCGCCGAAAAACGCTTCCGGATACAGCTCGCGCGCGGTCAGTTCGAGGTACAGCTCCATGAACGTGACGATTTCGCGCACCTTGGCCGCCTGGTACGGATCGGCAGGCAGCAGCGGCACCTGGATATAGGTGGCTTCAATGTACTCCGCGATGGTTTCGGACTCGCACAACGGGCCGGCATCGGTGATGATGTAGGGCACCTTGCCCACCGGCGAGGCGGTCAGGTCGGTTTCGCCGATCCAGGCCAACACCTCTTCGAACGGCAGGTTTTTCTCCAGCATCGCCAGCTTGACCTTGTTGTAATAGTTGCTGGCGGCAAAGCCGCAGAGCTTCAGCATGTCGTCTCTCTCCGAATGTCATTGTGATGGTCACGGGATCGCCGGTGTCGACCCGGGGTCGCTCCATGGCTTCCTGCCCCTGCCTGCGTTGGCCGATCAGCGCACGCCACGTGCGCTGCCCCTCTGTCGCGAAAGGTGCGGAAAACGTACGATCGTGCTAATTTAGCCACAACTCTTTTGGACCAACAATGAGCAATTCCACTATCCAGACACTTGGCATCGTTGGCACCGGCGCCATGGGCCGCGGCATCGCCCAGA
>CAUUBQ010000113.1:0-17745 GCA_963543405.1 uncultured Cupriavidus sp. | reverse complement strand
TCTGCCTCGGTCTCGGCAAGCCTGTCACACACGAAGACATGCTCCGCCATATCGCTGTGCGAGCGCAGCGCTTCGCGGAATTCGTGCTCGGAAATCTCGAGGTGAACGCCGGACAGGATAGCCCTGCCGAGGCCCACGCGTGTCAAGACCACCGCGGGCGGCGTGCCAGCAAGCTCGGCATAGGTGGCGAGTATCGACGTGTCGGCAGGTGGCGTACCTTGGAAATCGAAGCTGCAGCCGCCGTGGTAATGCGTGTAGAGCTCCGTCGGCGGTCCCGGCAGATCCGGGCTCGTGCGTAGCGCGGCGGCCGTTGCGGTACGCGGCGTTCCGTCATAGAGTCTGCCTGCGGTAAGTTCGGGCAGCGAGCCCACGGCTACCGCATCGAGAAAACTCAACTCGCGCGGGCCGCAGATGGCACCGCGCGTTCCGGCGTGGAACGCGATTTCCCGGCAGCCATAGTAGGCGCCCGCGCAGATGCCAAAGTAGCATCCACCGCCTTCGACAAACTGCCGGATGCGGGCGTTGGGAGCGCCGTTGAGCGCCGCGCAGTAGGGCAGGTCGGCCCCGCCCGGCATGACGAACAGGACGGCATCATCGAACAGCGTTGGGTCGTGGCGAATATCCTCGGCCACCACCGCGCGCATTTCGTAGTGCCCGGCAGGGAGCTGGTGCCCGATGGTGCGCATGAGGCATGCCGTCCAGTCGGACGCGCCTTCGTCCACGTAGGTCAGAATCGTTGGTTTCGGCATCGCCTGTCCTGTTGGCTACCTCGCAAGGGTATGCCCACATTTCAGTCCAGTTTTATGCCCGCGTCCAGCACGACTTTCTTCCACTTGCCTGCTTGGGTCCGCATCAGGCTCTCCAGCGCCGCTTCGCTACCACCGGCTGGCTCGAGGTCCATCTCCACGAGACGGCGCTTGATGTCGGGTTCAGCCAGGATCTCGTTGACGGTCTTGTTCAGCTTCGCGGTGATTTCTTTGGGCGTACCAGCCGGAGCGACCAACGCCTGCCAGAAGATCATCTCGAAGCCGGGCAAGCCATTTTCCGACACGGTCTGAAGCTCGGGGTATGCCGTCGCGCGTTTCGAGGTGGTGATGGCCAGCGCCTTCAGCTTGCCGCCCTTGACCAGCGGCATGGCTTCCGGGGCCAATGCCATCATGACCTGCACCTGCCCTGCCATCAGGTCCTGAAGCGCTGGCGCGCCGCCCTTGTAAGGTACATGGACGATATTGGTGCCGGTCGCCTTCTTGTATAACTCCATGCCCAGATGGCTTGGTGTGCCGTTGCCCGCTGACGCGTAGCCTTCCGAGGACGGCCGGCTCTTCAGGTAGCGTGCCAGGTCAGGCATCGAGTTCACCGGCACGTTTGGATTCACCACGATCACACTGGGAATCGAGGTGGCCTGGATAATGGGCGCGAAGTCCTTGGCGGGGTCGTAGCTGAGCTTGCTGTACAGGCTTGGATTGACGGAAAGCCCCGTCATGGTTGCGAACAGCAAGGTGTATCCGTCGGGCGCGGCTTTTGCTACCGCGCTGGCAGCAATGGCTTCACTGGCACCCGGGCGATTGTCGACCACGACCGGCTGGCCAAGCCTGGCGGCGAGCTTTTGGCCGAGCAGGCGCGCCACGCCGTCGGTGGAGCCCCCGGGCGGGTATGGCACCAGCACGCGGATTGGCTTGTTGGGATAGTCAGCGGCACTGGCGAAGGCCGGTGCGCTGAGAAGAGACATTGTGGCAAGTACGGCGGTCGTGAGGCGCTTCATGGCGTCTGTCCTTTCGTTGGGGGATATAGGCGTGCAAGGAAACGAGGTGACTACGCTGCGATGAGCGCGACAAGCGCTTGACCGTATCCAACGGTCTTGCCATCCTCAGCGAGCTGTTCCGCCGCCCTTCCATCAGTCGGTGCGGTGATCGCACTCAGTACGGATTCCACCGCCAGATAGCCCACATGCTCCCCCTGCGTGACCTGCTCGGCGGGCGACTCATCGGTGAGCGGATGAGTCCGACTGAATGAACCGGTGGCATTGGCGAGGATATCCAGCCTGCTTGCGTCAGGAGATGCAGACGGCGCGAAAGATGGTTCCTGTCTTGCGGGCTCTCCGGGTGCCGGCGCGGTCGTTCCGGCAAAGCGCAGCGTCAAGACTTCAGAGCCCTCGCGATAGGTCAGCTCGGTTACTTCGGCTCGCTCAAGTGTGGCTGCCAGTGCGGCAAGCGCTTCAGTGTGCATGGTTGCTTTCCTTTGCTACGGCCCATTGCGATATCAGCCGCTCGAGATAGTGGATGTCGGCGCCGCCATCGGCAAAGTCCGATTCATCCATCAACCTGCGATGCAATGGCACGGTCGTGTGAATGCCTCGCACCTGCATCTCGTCCAGTGCGGCCTTCATTCGGGCGATGGCTTCTTCCCGGGTAGACCCATGCGCCAGCAGCTTGGCGATGAGCGAGTCATAGTGCGGCGGTACCGCATATCCCGGGTACACATGCGACTCCACCCTCACGCCGGGTCCACCCGGAACAATCCACTCATCGATCGTCCCGGGGCAGGGCGTGAACTTCCACGGGTGCTCGGCATTGATCCGGCATTCAATGGCGTGGCCGGTGAACGCGACATCGGCCTGCCTGATGCCTAGTGTCTCGCCGCGCGCAATTCGCAGCTGTTCGGCAACGATATCGATACCGGTCACGAGCTCGGTTACTGGATGTTCGACCTGGACGCGCGTGTTCATCTCGATAAAGAAAAACTCGCCATCCTCGTACAGGAACTCGAACGTGCCTGCGCCGCGGTAGCCAATCTGCACGCAGGCATGTGCGCAGAGCTTGCCAACCCGCGCAATCTCGCTGCGGTCGATGCCCGGTGCGGGAGACTCTTCGATCAGCTTCTGGTGACGTCGCTGGGTGGAGCAGTCTCGCTCGCCAAGCCAGATTGCATTGCCGTGCATGTCGGCAAGCACCTGTATCTCGATATGGCGCGGGGTCTTCAGGTAGCGTTCGAGATACACGGTGGGATTCCCGAAAGCGCGTCCAGCTTCTTCCCTGGTCATGGCGACTGCATCGAGCAGATCGTCAGGCCGTTCGACGACGCGCATACCCCTGCCGCCACCGCCGCCTGCCGCCTTTACGATGAGTGGATAGCCCACGCGCTCCGCAGTTTCCGCGATGCTCGCGGGGTCATCTGGCAGCGGGCCATCCGAGCCGGGTACGCACGGGACCCCTGCCGCTGCCATGGCCTGCTTCGCCGTCACCTTGTCGCCCATCAGCCGGATGGACTGGGACGTCGGGCCAATGAAGACGAGCCCGGCACCCTCGACGGCAGCGGCAAAGGACGCATTCTCGGACAGGAAGCCGTATCCGGGATGGATGGCGCCAGCGCCCGTGACTTTCGCGGCCAGCAGGATCTCCTGCTGATTCAGGTAGCTCTGGGGCGATGGGGCGGCGCCAATGCAAATGGACTGGTCGGCCAATGCCACATGGCGCAGCGTGGTGTCGGCGTCAGAGTGCGCAGCCACGGTCTTGAGCCCCAGCTTGCGGCAGGCGCGTTGGATGCGCAGTGCGATTTCTCCGCGATTCGCGATCAGGACTGTGTCAAACATTGGTTGTCTCCAGGTCCTCGATGACGAACAGGGCGGTGTCGGCGGAGACGGCAGCGCCGTCGGGCACGAGGATCTCGACTATGCGGCCCGCGCGGTCGGATTCAATCGGGTTGAGCAGCTTCATGGCTTCCACAATGGCCAACGTCTGGCCTTCCTCCACGGTATCGCCGATCGATACGAAGGCTGGTTGGTGTGGGGCCGGCGCGCGATAGAACGTGCCGATCATGCCGGCAACAATGTTGTGAGCGCCCACGGTGGCCACGGCGGCAACGACGGCCATGGTTGCAGCGGGCGCCGTTGCGAGCTGTGCGGATGCATTGGCTTGGATGGCGCGGGGCGATGAGCCGCGCTTCAGCGTCACGTGTCGCTGGCCGTCGCCATACTCGATTTCGCTGAGTGCCGCTGAGCGTTCCAGCACGCCGGCAAGCGTTTCGACAAACTTCAGGTCCATGCGTACCTCAGCTGAAAGACTTGACCACAATGCCGGCGCGCTCAAGCGTAGTGCGCACCTTTGCCGCCATCTGGATTGCGCCAGGTGTGTCGCTGTGCACGCAGATGGTGTCGATCTGCACAGGCAGCAGCTTTCCCGAGATCGTTTCGATTGCCCCCGCACTGACCATCCTGAGCATCCGCGCGGCGGCTTCATCGCCGTCGTGCAGTACTGCGCCGGGGACCGAACGATGCACGAGGTTCCCTTCATCGGTGTACGCGCGGTCGGCAAACACTTCGCGCCGCACGGCGAGGCCCATTTCGGAAGCCACACGCTCCATCGTCGCGCCGGCGAAGGTCATGCAGATAAGGTCGGGATCGACCGCCTTGATGGCACGGGCGATGGCCTTTGCCACCCCTTCGTCGGTTTGCGTCAGGTTGCCCAATGCACCATGTGCCTTGACGTATGTAATGGGATGGCCGGCATAGCGCGACAATGCCTGGGCGGCGCCAATCTGATAGGCAACCAGTCGTTCGATTTCCCCGTGCGTGAACGGAATTACGCGACGGCCGAAGCCCCACAGGTCAGGGAAGCCGGGATGGGCCCCCACGGCGACGTTGCGGGCTTTTGCCAGCGCGAAAGTCTTCGCCATGATTTCCGGATCGCCGGCATGCATTCCGCATGCGACATTGGCCGAGGTCACAATCTCGAGGATGGCGGCATCATCGCCCATGCGATACGCGCCGAATCCCTCGCCCATGTCTGAATTGAGATCCACTTCGATGGTCTTGTGCTGCGTGCTCATGATCTTCATTTCCTTTCTGGATAGGTCGGGCATCCACGCGGTCTAGGCGCGGCCCGACATCATTGCGAGGGTGTCCCTGATGCGTAGTTCTTCGTCACGCTTTGCTTGAAGCGCGGTGACAGCGGTGTCGATGTCGGTAAGTTCGAAGCGGATGGCACAGCCAACCGGTGCTTGCGACAGCTTCCACAAGTCGGCTTCGATCACGGTGGCGATCTTCGGGTAGCCACCGCAGGTGTTGGCTTCCGCAAGCTGGACGATGGCTTGTCCCGACGGGGGAACCTGGATGGTTCCGGCAACAATGCCGTGCGAAAGCAGCTCAACGGGTTCGGCCTGGCTGAGCACGGGGCCGTTGAGTCGGTAGCCAACCCGATTTGCATCTGGCGTTACCGTGAACGCGTCCTGGAGGAAAGCTGTCCGTGATTCGGGCGTGAACCGCTGGAACTCGGCGGCAGGCAGGACGCGAACCGTAACGCAGCCTGTGCTGACTTCCGCCCAGAATGCGAGCAGGCCTTCGGGCACTACGCCAAGCCCCACTTTCCAGGGCCGTTCGGAGCGCGACTGCGCGTTGCCGATATCGAGACGGTCGCCGCGCATCAGGCCACGACCAGAAGCTCCACCAAAGGCGCCCTTCAGGTCCGTGGATTTCGACCCCATTACCGGCGCGACGTTGATGCCCCCGCCGATCGCCAGATAAGCCCTGGCGCCACGGCGCGGGCGCTCGATGACCAGCGTCTGACCAGCCGAAGCGGAGCGGCCCCACCACGGCGCAAGACGCTGTTCATCGAGGCTTGCCCTGGCGTCGGCCCCGGTCACGGCGAAGCGCGTGGGTTGATGGAATTTGACGCGAAACGGGAACAGGTTGATTTCGATACCTGCCTCGCCCGGGTAATTGCCGACCAGCGCATTGCCGATCGACAGCGCAAACGGATCCATGGCACCGCTGCGGCTGACGCCAAAGCGCAGGCAACCGTGCCGGCCAAGATCCTGGATCACGTTGGGCGCGCCGTTCGAAAGAATCTCTATCACGCCAGAATCTCCTTGATGCTGAACCTGACGGTGTCTCCGGGGGAGAGCAGGCATGGAATGTCCTGGGTCGCGTCGAACATCTCGCGATCGGTCATGCCTACGATGTGCCATCCAGAGGGAGCCGTGCATGGCATCACGCCTGCCTGGCTGCCCCCGACAATGACTGCGCCCTTCTGCACCTTCATGCGCGGCGTGCTGCGGCGTGGCACGGAAAGTTGTTCCGGAAGTCCGGTCATATAGGCGAACCCCGGCATCGAGCCAACACATGCAACGGTGTAGACGGCGGTGCTATGACGACGGATGTACTCATCCACATCGAGTGCCGCGCCTTCTGCGAGGGCGAGCAAGTCTTCGCCACATTCCCCGCCGTAGGTCACGGGAATGTCGAAATGCTTGCCCGAGCTGCGCGAGGGCGTGGCAGATTCCCATAGCTGTTGCATCAGTGCTTCCGCCTTGCGGGGGTGAAGCAGGAGCGGGTCGAATGTCAGCAGCAGATTGTTGACACCGAGGACTACCTCATGGGACGTCGTCTGCGCCAGCCGCTGGCGCAACTTGCTGGCCAGATTGAGCAGCAGCGACTGGACGTCGTTGTCGAAAGCGCCGGTGGCAGCGTCGAGCAGTAGCGCGCCAGATCCGGCGGCGTGAATGCGCGCCACGACGTTGTGGTCGGGCTCTCTCAGTTCGAGTGTGAGCGTCATGCTTGAAATACCGATTTCGATTCGAGGTCCGGCCGCGTGTTGTCGCGGCGGCCGGGACAAGTCAGTGTTCCAGCGGCTTGTGCGCCGTTTCCCGGGCGGCAAGCAAGCTGGCCAAGGTGACCAGCAGGCCGGCACCGATATAGAGCGAGAGCGTCGTGGAGGACTGATACGTCTTGTAGAGGCTGGTAAAGACGAGCGGTGCAAATCCGCCGCCGATGATGCCGCCTAGCGTTGCTGCCAGCGAGGCGCCGGCATAGCGGACGCGCGTCGGGAACTGTTCGGTCACGAAGGCCGCCTGGGGTCCGTACATCATGGCCTGGAACAACATGCCAACCACCACCGCAATGCATACATTCACGGGACTGAGGGTGTTCATCAGCGCGAAGTACGCGAACGCCCAGCCAATCGAGAGTACGGCGCCAGCCCCGTAGACCAGTTTTCGGCCAAGCCTGTCGCTGAGCGCGCCGAAGACCGGCACTGCTACCGCATGAAGCGCCGCGCCAAGCATGGTTGCCGTCAACGCCAGCGAACGCGGCAGTTTCAGTACCGTGGTCACATAGGTAAGTGTGAAGACGACGAGCAAGCCATACACGATGTCCGAGCCAATCCGTACGCCACCCGCAATCAGCAGGCGACGCCAGTGGCTCTGAACCACTTCCTTCAACGGTGCCTTCGCCTTGTTGTGGCCTTGCTCGAGTTGCTCGAACATCGGCGTTTCATCCACGCCGCGCCTTAACCAGAGACCGAATGCCACCAGTACCACGCTGGAAAGGAACGGAATGCGCCAGCCCCAGTCATGAAACGCTTCCGCCGAGAGGAAGAAGGTAAAGAAAGTGATGAAGCCGGCCCCAAGAAGCGTGCCGCAGGCGGGTCCAACCTGAGCGAAAGACGCGTTGCGTCCACGTTGGTGCTGACTGCCGTGCTCCATCGAAAGCAAGACCGCGCCGGCCCACTCGCCGCCAATCGATACCCCTTGCAAGAAGCGAAGTACGACCAGCAGGACTGGGCTCCAGATACCCCACACCTCATAGGTGGGAAGCATTCCCATAAGGCCTGTGGATGCGCCCATCAATACCAGCGTGGCGACCAACACAAAGCGCCGGCCAAGCTTGTCACCAAGATGCCCGAACACAATGCCGCCGAACGGCCGCGACAGATAGCCAACGGCGTAGGTCGAGAAGGCCAGGATGGTCCCCGACAGCGGGTCTACCGAAGGAAAGAACACGCTGTTGAAAACCAGCGCGGCCATGAGGTTGTAGACCGTGAAGTCGTACCATTCCAGCGTGGTGCCAATCGAACTGGCGGCTGCCAGGCGTCGCATCTTCTGGCGCGGCGCCGCAATATGCGTCGGCGCTGTCGCGGTCGGGTAAGCAGTGGCGTTGTCCATTACTTCAGCTCCTCGCGCGACAGCTTCCACATCAGTTGGTATCGGGCCGCATCCGCCACCGAGCAGGGAAGGGCCTCAATCGCGTAACGCAGCGCGGCCTCGTTGGATGCCGAGCTGCTGCTCTCGATGATCAAGAGCGGGCGCATTTCGCGCGACGCAAGGTCTTCCAGCGGAAGCGGGCGGCTAAGCTCGTCATCGGGGGTGATCACGTACGAGCGTACAAACGCAATGTCTTCCGCCAGTAGGGCACCAACGTCTGCGCAGTCTTCTTCGAAGCCTGAAAGCGCGGCGTTCAGCGGAAGCACTGCCACCCATGCACCGCTGCCTTGACCGATCTCAGCCGAGACCTCGCCAATGCGACGCGTTGGCCGGAGCATTTTCGGCAGCACGTTGACCGACCAGGGTGTCTGGTTCTTGAAGGCGTGTGAATATGCAGGCGAAGCAAATACCGAAACCGATTCCGCCCAATAGAGGCCGAGATATTTTGGTCGACCCGTGACTGCAACATAACGGGCTGCGGAAATAACGCCTTTCATGCGAACGCGCTCTTCGATATGCTCACGGTCGTACCAGGCATTAAAATTCTTCTCATCATCGGGGCTAATATCCGATGCCACGAAAAGCATGCCGAACCTGTTTTCTGTCATTGCCTCATCTCGCTCGTTTTGGTTATATGCATGCTACTGAGCCGAGCCGGTCAGGGACAAACGGGAATTTTTTCGACTCCCCAATAGGATTTCTTTCGACCCTTAAGGGTTGATGCACCAGCGCAGCGGCACGTTGGGCCCTATTGGTGCATGAAGTGACTTGCAGGGTGTCTCGACCGCCGGAATTCCTGCTGGCTTGGGCGTTTCGAAGCTTTCTGGGGGAACACGAGAAGGCGCGACTCAGGGTAATCCTGAGGGCTGTGTATCTGGCAGAGTGCCCGTTATTGAGGTGAGAAAGGTGCCGGCATCGAGCGCATGAAGCGGTCGGCCTCCTGGCAAGCCAATTCAGCGACCAGGCGAATGGCGTCTGATTCCCGACTTTCGAGATAACTGACAATAATCCCTTGCGGGGGAAGCTGCATGTCGGTTTCAATAATCCGCAGTTCGCCTCTTACGATTTCTTCGCGTACCGGGGGCAGTGGAATCAGTGCATTGCCAATCCCGCTTCTCACCAGCCGGGCAAGTGCCGCAATGGAATTCACGCAGTGCACCTTCCCCATTGGCACGCCGGCACGCCGGTAGACATCCTTGAGGACCAGATAAGGCTGCGAACCACGGCTCATTGTCACTACAGGTTGGGCAAGCAGTTCCCGCACGTCTACCCGTCGCTCGCCTTTGGCGCCTTGTCCAACCCATCCGACGCCCATTGGCAGACACGTGGTACTAATCACGCCGTCTCCGGCAAGCTGGTCGGTCTGCAAGGCAATGTCTACGTCGCCATCTCGAAGGCTCTTGTTGAGGCGGTCGGTGGACTCGGAACTCAGCTGAACCTCTATTCCTGGGTAGGATGACTGGAGATGCTCGATGAACCCGACCAGCCAGGTGTGGACCACCGTGTCAATCGCACCGATGCGCACGCTGCCGAGTACGTTCTGGTCCGATTGCCCGAGTTGCATGATGTACTTCTGCATCTCGAGCACGCGCTCGCCAAGTGGAATCAGCCTCATCCCTACCGGCGTGAGACGCAGGTCTCCCGCATCGCGCGAAAAGACCCGAGCGCCAATCTCCTCCTCCAGTGATGCAATCCGGTTCGAGATCGTGGCCTGCGTGATGTGCAGCTTCTCGGCCGCGGCGCGGAAGCTTCCCAGCTGCACGACCAGGATAAAGCTCTCCAGGAAGCGGGTATTCATGAGAAGGCAGACCTCGGTTTCATATCACTGCGGCGGGATGCATGCGCGTTGTCGTGTCAGCTGCTTTCGGCGCTTGCGAGGAACCTGCCGATACGGTGCCACATTTCCACAGGGTTGGAGTACATCGGAAAGTGCGCGCACTGACTGATCTTCGCAAGCTCCACGCCCGACTTCTCCAACAATGGCAGGTAGGTCAGCGAGTTGTTTTGCTCGCCGTACATGAACATCCTTGGGAAAGGAAGCGACAGAAACTTGTCCATGAGCGCACCATGGTCCGACAGATGCACCATCGAGGTAAAGATGCCGGACACCGCCTGTGCGCGAACCTTGTGGCGAAGGCTTGCCGCGTAGAGCGGCGATGAATATTGGGACGAGTGCCAGTTCCTGTCGATGAACTCGTTGAAGAAGGCTTGTGGGTCGTCGGCGGGAAAGTCCACGATCTGCCGGCTCAGGAAACAGTCTTCTGGCGCGACATTGCCTTCGATGTCAATAAAGCTCAGTACGCGGTCAGGCAGCTCATGGGCGAGCATCAAGGCCGTGAGCCCGCCCATGGAGTGCCCGACCAGATGGAAGCGGTCGATGCCGGCGTGAGCCAGCATCGCCTTGGCGGTTTCGACCAGGAATGGAATATTGACCTTCCGAAGATCGCCACACGCAGTCTCACCACAACCCGGTGCGTCGTAGGCCAGGAACGCGCGACCCGCGAACGCGCGATGGATCGCGATATCCGCGTAGTCTTCCTTGGTGGAGCCGAACCCGTGCAGGAACACGATTGGCGCCAGTTCGCCCTGACGGCTGATGGCCGCGACCTTGAGCGCGACGCCCGCTACTTCAAGCGCGGCCGTTTCCTTCCTGGTATCTCTTTTCATGGTATTCGGAGGGAGACTTTACTTGAGCGACACGCAGAACTGATGAATCGCTTCACACGCCTTGCGCAGGGAGCCATTGTCCAGTGCATAGGCGATGCGGATGTATGGGCCCAACCCGAACGCCGAACCGTGCACGACGGCAACGTTGGCTTCTTCAAGCAAGGCGAGTGCCACGTCTTCGTCCGACTGCAGCAGCGTGCCGGCGGGCGTGGTCTTGCCGAGCAGGCCCTCGCAAGACGCAAACGCGTAGAAAGCACCGCCCGGTACGGCGCAGCCAAGTCCCGGTGTGTTGTTCAGCAACTCCACCATCATGTCCCGGCGAGCCTGAAACACCTGCTTCGACTCGCGGATGAAATCCTGGGGGCCTTGCAGCGCGGCTAGCGCCGCGTGTTGCGAGATCGATGAGGCGCCGGAGGTCTGCTGCCCCTGGAGCTTTTCCATCGCTTCGAGCAACCATGCTGGACCGGTGCCAAAGCCGATCCGCCAGCCAGTCATGGCATACGCCTTGGACACGCCGTTCATGGTCAGTGTCCGGTCCTTGAGGCGCGGCTCCACCTGGGCGAGGGTAAAGAAGGGCTCGCCGTCGAAGGTCAGGTGCTCGTAGATGTCGTCCGACAGCACGAGCACGTGCGGGTGGCCCAGCAATACATCCGCCAACGCGGTCAGCTCGGCTCGCGAGTAGACGGCGCCGGTCGGGTTCGATGGTGAGTTGAGAATCAGCCAGCGGGTGCGCGAGGTAATCGCTTTATCCAACGCCTCAGGGGTCAACTTGAAACCGACGTCGGCGCCGCACTGTACAACGACCGGCGTCGCACCGCACAGCTGTGCCATCTCGGGGTAGCTCACCCAGTAGGGCGCCGGCACAATGACTTCATCACCGGTATTCAAGGTTGCGGCCAGCGCGTTATAGATGACCTGCTTGCCGCCTGAACAGACGATGGTGTCCTGCCAGCCGACATCGAGATCGTTCTCGCGCTTGAACTTCGCGGCGATGGCTTCACGCAGTGCGCGAAGCCCGGCGACTTGCGTATAGCGCGTGTGGCCACTGCGAATGGCGTCGATGGCCGCATCGCAGACATGAACCGGCGTATCGAAGTCGGGCTCGCCCGCGCTCAGGGAAATGACCTTTGCACCGGTTGCGCGCCTGGCGGCGACCCGGTCCATCATGCGGTACGTTGCGGACGGCTGGGCGTGGGCAAGGTTGGTGTTCAAACGCTGATGCTCGACGGTCATTTTGCTTCCTTGCTGTTGATCCCTTCGAATTCCTTGTCGTGCATGACATCCTCGACGGAGCGTCCGGTGCGCACCGCTTGCACCATGCCGTCCTGACGGCGCGCAATGCGTTCGCCCAGGTCAAGCACCGCTTCGATACGGTCAACCGGAACGAAGACCGTACCGCAGCGGTCGGCAATCACGTAATCGTCCTCGTTGACCACCACGCCGGCGAACGTGACCGCCTTGCCCGAGTCGACCTGAATCACGCGGTTGCGTGCACTGATCATCGTGATGCCGCGCCCGAAGACCGGATAGCCAATCGACTCGCTACCCTCGATGTCGCGGCTCACGCCGTCAATGACGGAGCCGCGTACCTTCCTTGCCGCCGAGGCATTGGCAAGGATGTCGCCCCAGCAGGAGATGCCTTCGAGCCCGCCGGCAATGACCAGGATGCGATCGTCGGTTTGAATCCTGGCGACGACTGGGGAGATGAGATGGACCGTCGGCTTTGCATCAGTCTTGGGGCCAAGCTGGATGGTGCTCGCGCGTCCGACAATCTTCGGGCAGTCCCAGAGCGGACGGATACCGTAGGTAGCGCCGGGAAGATTCAGGAAATCGAGCGCATCGGAAACGGTATTGGTGTCCAGCGATGCGAGGCGGTCCAGCAGGGAGGATGTACTCATGATGAAGGTATGTCGGGTTGCCATGGCTGTACTCTCGGCGCTAGAGTTCGCAATGTAAATTCCGAATCCAGTAACTTATCCATACGCCAAACCTATCAATCGCCATGATCAACTTCAGGCTGGTTCGACACCTGTACCTCTTCCTGGCGGTTGCCGAAGAGGGCAACTTCGGGCGTGCGGCAAAGCGGCTCGGGATGTCGCAGCCGCCACTGACCGAGCAGATCCAGGTACTGGAGCAGGCGCTCAAGGTGAAGTTGTTCGAGCGCGGCAGGAAAGGCGCCACGCTGACGCCGGTTGGGGCCGCAATCCTGCCCGCAGTGCGGAAGTTCGCCGAGCAACTGGACCGTCTGGAACTCGCCGTCCAGGAGGCCATTAATGGCAGCACCGGCGTGCTGTCGATTGGGGCCATTTCCTCTGCGCTGGTCGAGACCCTGCCGGGCCTCATCGACGAACTGGGAAAGCGGTTTCCTCAGCTGACCGTCTCGGTAACGGAAATCGATAGTGTCGACGCGGTGCCGGCGCTGGAGCGCGGCGACATCGACCTGGCGTTTGCCCGCCTTGAAGGTGAGTCGGGCGCGGCCATCGGGACGACACCGCTAAAGCAGGACCGGCTGGCGGTAGCCCTGCCCAAGACCCACCGGTTTGCGGGTATGCCCAGGGTTCGCCTTGCGAGCCTGGCCGAAGAGCCGTTTGTGATTTTTTCCCGCGCGCTCAGTCCGAGCTACTTCGACAGTCTTATTGCGACGTGCCGCGCCGCCGGATTTTCGCCGCGGATACTGCACGAAGTCAGGACGGTGGCCACGCAAGTGGCGTTTGTGGGGTGCGGGCAGGGTATCGCGCTGGTGCCCGCGTCAATGAAGAAGGCCGCGCCGGAAAGCGTGGTTGTGCGTCCGTTGAAAGAGGCGGTGGACGTCGTCACGACTGCCATGGCCTGGTCGAAAAGTCGACAGAGTCCGGCGGTCGAGGCGGCCATCGATATCCTGTCGAGCGGCAAGTTGTCCGCCTCACCGCGAAAACGGACATCACGTTAGTACAGCCAGCCTGGTGCTTACCCCCAGATTTGGGCTGGCAAAACCATCGGATATCTGCTGCGTTCGGAATTGCCGTAAGGCCCATTCGGAATTCCCAGATTGCTCTGCCAGGCAGTCATCAAGCAACCTTCACTCCGAAAGTAGACAGACTCGGCGACGGAAGACTCGCCGCAGCAACATCGGAGACAACAATGGTTTGCAAGCAATTGGTTGGTATGGGTCCATGGATTCGGTTGGCGATTGGCGTATCGGGTCTGGCGTTGGGTGCATCGGCAGTCGCTGCGGACGCCTTCCCGTCGAAGCCCATTACGCTGATTGTGCCTTTCTCGGCCGGCGGCCCCACTGACGTCGTGTCACGGGCGCTTGGGCAAGCGATGTCCAAGGACCTTGGTCAAAGCGTGGTGGTCGAGAACCGGCTTGGCGCCGGTGGCACGGTTGCCGCAGCCTATGTTGCGCGAGCACAACCTGATGGCTACACCATCCTTATCCATCACAATGGGATGGCAACCGCGCCGGCGCTATACAAGAAGCTCTCGTACAACCCGCTCAAGGATTTCGACTACATCGGGCAGGTCGCCGATGTTCCGATGACCATGCTCGGCCGCAAGGACCTGCCGCCAGCTACCACGGCGGACCTGGTCAAGTACGTCAAGCAGAACAAGGACAAGGTCTCGCTGGCCAACGCCGGCCTGGGTGCCGTGTCGCAACTGTGCGGCCTGCTGTTCGAGGAGGCTGTGGGTGTCAAGATGACATCGATACCCTACCAGGGCACGGGGCCGGCCATGACGGCCCTGCTGGGCGGGCAGGTTGACCTGCTGTGCGACCAGACCACCTCCACCTTGCAGCAAATCAGTGCCAATCGCGTGAAGCTGTACGGCGTGACCACGCCTAACCGCATCAAGGCGCTGCCCAACACGCCGACCATGGATGAGGGCGGCGTCAAAGGCTTTTCGATGAAGGTGTGGCATGGCGTCTACGCGCCCAAGGGCACACCGCCCGCGGTCACTGCGCGTCTTACCAAGGCGCTGCAGCAGGCACTGAAGGATCCGATGGTCTCCAAGCGCCTCGATGAGCTCGGCGCCGAAATCGTTCCGGTCGACAAGCAAACGCCTGCGGGCCTGCAGACGTGGCTGAAGTCGGAGAGCGACAAGTGGCAACCGCTGTTGAAGACCATGAAGGTTGAGGCGCCGTAAGCTTGGGGCAGAGAAGCGGGCTTGGGTGAGGCGTGCCGTCGTTTGTCTCCTCGGAATGCCTTCTTAGGGCAATCACGTCATATTCGGCTTTTTTCTGAACAAACTCTTGTGGGTCAGGTCCAACAGCCCCGTCCCAACACAGCAAGCCGAGAGTTTGAGGGGGGCGTCGCGAGCGCGCGTTGCCACCCTTTTCGCCCCCCATGACCGAAGTTCGCAACGTCGAGCAGGAAGTTGCTCGATTTCACACCCGCATCCGCGGCGCCGTCGTATTCGTTTCCGTTTGTTTTGGTTTGCTGTTTGCCCGGTTTGGGTGGCTCCAGTGGCATGAGCACGACAGATATCTTGCCAAGGCAGAGGACAACCGCGTCTCGCTGGTTCCCATTCCTCCCGAACGAGGCGTTATCACCGACCGGAACGGGATTGTCCTTGCCAGAAACTATTCGGCGTTCTCGCTCGAGATCACGCCGTCAAAGTTGACGGACACGCTCGACCACACGATTACTTCCGTTTCCGCATTGGTGGACATCGAGCCACGTGATCGTAGGCGATTTGCGCGCCTGCTCGAAGACTCGCGCAGTTTTGAGAGCGTACCGATACGGGCGCATCTGACGGATGAGGAGATTGCACGATTCTCGGCGCAGCAATACCGGTTTCCTGGTGTCGAGATTCATGCGCGGTCCTATCGACAGTATCCGTTGGGGGCAGCGGCCGCGCACGCCATCGGCTATATCGGGCGAGTTTCAAAGAAAGACGAGGACAGGCTCGATGCGATGTCAGAGGCGAATAGTGATGGCAGTTCACCCTTCGACCCTCGCAAGGATGCATCGAACTACAAGGGCACGGATTTCATCGGAAAGACCGGTGTCGAGCAGAGCTACGAAGCTGAGTTGCATGGCCTGACCGGATACGAGGAGGTGGAAGTGTCAGCATCGGGTCGTCCTGTCCGGACGCTGGCTACAAAGCCGGCCAGTCGAGGCGAGGACCTGGTCATGTCGATCGATATCCGGCTGCAGGAACTCGCCGAGGCATTATTTGCGGGACATCGTGGTGCGCTGGTTGCCATAGAGCCCACCACAGGGGAGGTTCTCGCATTTGTCTCTGCGCCGAGCTTTGACCCGAACCTCTTTGTCGAAGGCATTGACCCAACGGCATGGGACGAGCTCAACAACTCGCCCGACAAACCGTTGCTCGACCGACCCTTGCACGGCACCTACCCGCCCGGGTCCACCTATAAACCGTTCATGGCATTGGCCGCCCTGGCGTTGCATAAACGAACGCCATCCTGGGGATTCCAGGACCCTGGTCATTTCACGCTCGGCAATCACACGTTTCGTGACGACAATCCCAACGGCCATGGCTGGATTGATATGCAGGCGTCAATCGTGCATTCGTGTGATACCTACTACTACATGCTGGCAAATGACCTGGGTGTCGATGCCATCCACGATTTCATGAAGCCGTTTGGCTTTGGCCAGTTGACGGGCATCGACATCAACGGCGAAAGCCGGGGGATTTTGCCTTCGACCGAGTGGAAGCGAAGCGCTTACCGGAAGGTCTCGCTGCAAAAATGGTACGACGGGGAAACTATCTCACTAGGTATCGGACAGGGGTATAACAGCTTCACAATCCTCCAGTTGGCAAACGCCGAAGCCATTCTGGCCAATGATGGCGTTGCGATGAAGCCGCATCTGGTGAAGGCGATGGAAGACCCTCTCACGCACCGGCGCACGCCTCTTGAATCGGGCCAGAGTTATCGTATTCCACTGCGCCAGGCCGACATCGATGTGGTCAAGCGGGCTATGGTTGCCGTGACCCATTCAGGGACGGCTGCAAAGGTTTTTGCGGGAGCACAGTACGAATCTGGCGGGAAAACCGGCACGGCACAAACGTTTTCGCTACAGCGCAACCAGAAGTATGTCAGCCACGCCGTGACCGAGGCGAAACGGGACCACGCGCTTTATACGGCATTTGCTCCCGCGGAGCATCCCACCATTGCGCTTGCGCTGATTGTCGAGAATGGTGGTTGGGGCGGGGAGGCTGCCGCACCGATTGCCAGAAAGCTCCTCGACTTCTATTTGCTGAAACAGTGGCCAAAGGACCTTGCGGAGCCTGCAGTGGAATTGCAGGCGCGAGCCCAAGGCAGCGACAATGATGCCGATGAACCCGTGACGCAAGCCGGTGTTGCCCGTAAGGAGACTGGCGCAGTCGACGACGGAGTGCAAAGTGCATCGGCGCCGACGTTGGAGGATAGGGTGCGCGATACGCTGACACACCGTCCCGAAGCTGCGCCGCAGAAGAAGAATCCCGAAAGCGCGACAACCGGGTTACCGCACAAGCTTATGACCCAGCAACACTCCGCGACGCATGCGTAGTGGTCTGGCTTAGACAGGACAGAGGGCTGGCCTATTCCGCGAGTGGGGCATCCACAAGAACACCGGCCCTCAGCCGCCGGATGCGCGGGTCCACGAAGTACCCGCCGCCCTCTACGTAGCGCAAATACGCGCGCTGGCAAACCTCGCACTCCGAGACCGTGCAGCGGTTGTACGGAAAGTAGAGGGGAGCAATCGGAGCTTCGGCTGACCAGAGGGTAGTGCCCTGAGGATGGTATTCCTCGAAAGTCGCTTCGCTGTAGGCATCGCGAACCAAAGTGCCAATCACGCGAAGCTGATCCTCCGGAAAGGAGATCGGCAACGACGTCCAGTCATCGAGCTCGGGGCTGCTACACCCACAATCGACAGTTACGGCATCGGTGCGGCGAGCAAGCGTTTGCAAGGCGGGAAACTGCAGGTAGGTTTCGTTATCCACGGGGCATTGCGTGACAGGACAGGCTTATCGAAGCCAACCAGAGCATCATATCGCCGCTGAGTTTGGCGAGGCTCGAAACGTTCGGCGAAGGCCGCAAGGCGTTCAAGTTCGGCGAGCAAAAATTGACATCCTCCCCTGCCTGAAGGCAGGAGATTCCTTCTGCGTCTGAAACGATGA
>CAUUBQ010000112.1:0-18209 GCA_963543405.1 uncultured Cupriavidus sp. | reverse complement strand
CGCGCGTGCAACCGGGTACTCGAGCATGTAGCCGTAGCCGCCATGAAGCTGGACCAGGTCGTCGAGCGCCTTGCCCAGTGCCTCGGTCGAGTAGAGCTTGGCCACGGCCGCTTCCTCCAGCGTCAGGCGACGACGGATGTGTTCACCAAGGTAGTGATCCACTATCAGTCGCACCGCAATGGCCTGGGCCTTGATGTCGGCAAGCTTGAACTTGGTGTTCTGGAAGTCCCATACGGTCTGGTTGAACGCCTTGCGGTCCTTTACGTACTGGATCGTGTGCTCGAGGCAGGCTTCGAGCTTGGCGGCCGCACCCACGGCGATCGACAGGCGCTCCTGCGGCAGTTCGCCCATCAGGTACGAGAAGCCCTTGCCTTCCTCGCCAAGCAGGTTGGCCACGGGTACACGCACATTGTCGAAGAACAGCTCGGCGGTATCCTGCGCGTGCTGGCCCACTTTTTCGAGCTTGCGACCGCGCCGGAAACCTTCGCGAGTTGCTTCGACGACGATCAGGCTCACGCCGCGCGAACCGGCGGCCGGGTCGGTCTTGCAGACCATGATGATCAGGTCGCAATTCAGGCCGTTGGAAATAAAGGTCTTGCTGCCGTTGATGACGTACTCGTCGCCATCGCGCACGGCGGTGGTGCGTACGGCCTTCAGGTCGCTGCCGGTGCCGGGTTCGGTCATGCCGATGGCCAGGATCCATTCGCCCGAACACACCTTCGGCAGCCAGCGTTGCTTCTGCTCCTCGTTGCCAAGTCGGGCAAGGTAGGGCGCGATGATGTCCGAATGCACGCCAAAGCCCAGGCCGCTGACACCCACGCGGGCCAGTTCCTCGTTGAACACGGCCGAATGGCCGAAGTCACCGCCACCGCCACCGTACTCGGTCGGCAGCGTCATGCACAGCAGGCCTTCGCGGCCGGCCTTGAGCCAGGTCTCGCGGTCGACCTTGCCGGCGCGGTCCCATTCGGCCTGGCGCGGCAGGCATTCGCGTTCCAGGAAGCGGCGTGCGGTCTCGCGGAACATCTCGTGGTCGTCTCGGAAGACGCTACGTTGAATCTGCATGAAAATCTCCTCTGGGGATGTTGGGTAATGCCGGCGCCTAAGCCGCGCGAGCAAGTTGGGCGATATGGGCGGCAGGATTGGGATCGAACAGGGCCTGCACCAGATCGGCGCGACGCGCACGCGTGGCGGCCTGGTTCACGTAACCCTTGTCCGCGATTTCATTGGCGTCCATCGACGGTGGCTCGGCCATCAGCATCACGCGCCGCACGGACAGGCTTGCGGTGCCGCCCGCGGCGCGCAGGCGCTCGCGGATGGCATTGATGACCACCGGATGGCGCACCAGCTCCGCGGCATCGGCCGCTGCCAGTTCCGGTGCCAGTTGGCGGCACGCCGCCACATTGGGCCATGCGAGGGCCGCCAGGTAATCGTGGTCGTGGCCGCAGATCACGGCGTCGGTCAGCAACGGCGCGCATTGTTCGACCAGCGCCAGTCGCACGGCGCCCGTACGTACCCACGTGCCATTGGTCAGCTTGAAGTCTTCGGCCACGCGTCCGGCGAACGACAGGCCGCGCGCAGGATCCGAGGGATCGACCAGGCGCACGGCATCGCCCATGCGGAAGTAGCCTTCCTCGTCGAATGCCGCCTCGGTCAGGTCGGGACGACCGATGTAGCCGGTAAAGAGAGACGGACCCTTGATGCGGATCTCATGGCGACCATCGCCACCATCGAGCGGCACGAGCTTGGCCGACACGCCCGGGGCCGGCACACCGATGTTGCCGGTGGTGTCGCTGGGCCACGTGCAATAGAGGCCGATACCGCTCGATTCCGTGCACCCGAGACCCGAGCAGAACGCCACGCGCTCGCCAATCGTGCGCTCGGAAAGCGCGTGGATGCGCTCCCAGATATCGCGCGGCAGGCTGGCGCCGCCGTAAGAGAAGTTGACCGCCTCGGAAAACAGGTTGCGCGCGACGTCCGGATCGCGCTCGGCTTCGGCCACGAGCATCGACCATGCCGACGGCACCGCCGTGAAGACCGTGGACGCAACCTCGCGCATGTTTCGCACCGTGCGCTCGAACTGGCCCGGCAGCGGACGGCCATCATCGATATAGTGACTGCCACCCAGCGTGACCACGCGCGTCAGGTTCAGCACGCCGCCGAGCCCGTGGTGCCAGGGCAGCCAGTCCAAATATGTGGAAGGCCGTTCCAGCAGCGGGCGGTAGCTGTCGATGTAGTACGCAATCACCGCGCGCAGGTTGGCGTGAGACAGCGCCACGCCCTTGGGCGTACCGGTGGAGCCCGAGGTAAAAAGCACACGGCCGGTATCCTCGTCGCGAATCGCGGCGTGGGCTTCCTGCACCGCCGCGCGGCGGGCGGGAGTCAAAGTGGTCGCCACGAGATCGGCCCATGGCAACTGGCCCTCCGCTATCCCGCTTACCGCGATGACCGGTACACCGGGCTGGCCGATGAAGTCGAGCGCCCGAGCGAAGGGGGCAGCATCCTGCACGAAAATCGCAGCCGGGGGCACCAGCGCAACCACGTCACGCAGTCGTGCAAAATCCTTGCTCACGAGCGAGTACGCAGGCGACACCGGCGCCATCGGTACCCCGACATATTCGGCGGCAAGCAGCAGCACGGCTTGCTCGATCGAATTGCCGGACAGGATCATCAGCGGACGATTAAGCCCCAGGCCAAGCTCCAGCAGCGCGGCACCCACCGCCTGGATCTGGTGCCAGAGCGTGGCATAGCTGATGGCGCGCCAGGCGCCATCAGCGCCGCGTTCCGCAAACGCGCGCTGGTGCGGGCGTTCGGCGGCCCAATGCGCGGCGAATTCGCCAAGCCCGCGCTGGGCGGGGTTGGCGGGCGGATTTGCGCAGCGCAGCACAATGGTTCCATCGGCGCGAGTCTCGACCAGCGTCTGGCGTTCGGGAAAGACGGTCGGGCGGAACTTGGGGGGCGTGTCGCTGCGGACAGCGGATGATGCAGTCATGGAACGCGTCTCCTCGGTCTGCGACGCGTAGCGCGCCGCTTGGCATGGTGTCGCTGGTCCGACCCCTGGGAATCGGATGTGCGATCGAATGCCACCAAGTTACGCCCACGCGGGGCGGGCTACCACCACCCATGTCAGGTGGCAGGGAGACGCGGGACGGGCTTCAGCTCGGCCGGGACAGGTCGCGCACCCGCGCCACCGCTTCATCGCGCGATGTCACGTCGAGCTTGCGGAAGATATTGCGCAGGTGCCACTTCACGGTCTCGGGCGACAAGCCCAGCGTGCGGGCAATCTTCTTGTTGGGAAGTGCCTGGCCGAGCAATTCCACCACGTCGGCCTCCCGCTCGCTGAGCGGCTCGGCCAGCGTGCGCACCGAGGCCGGGGAGACCGTCTCAACGCCATCCTGTAGCGCGGCACTCGCTGTGCGCAGTCGATCGAGATAGAACGCCAGCACCGGGTCGGCCGGTGCGTGGTCGGGCTGCACCAGCGGGGACAGCAGGGCCAGCGCGTCAGGCTGCACGTCGAGCAGCGTTCGCAGCAAGCCAAGCCGGTGCCCGGCACGCAGCGCGCTGGATACCCGTTCCCGTGCCGCGCCGATATTGCCAGCGCCGTGCTCGGCCAGCGCCGCCATCCACTGCGCCTGCGCAGAATGCCGTTGCCACCCACGCGCTTCGCACAACGCCAGCAACGGGGTCGCGGATTCGCAGGCAGCCTTGTGCTGTCCCCGCGCGAGTTGTGACAGCATGGCCGCGCGTAGCCACGCGTGCCGCACCTCGTCCATGGTGCCCGTCGGGGCGTTGCGGTGCCTGGCGGCCAGCGCCGCCAGCCGACCGAGACAGCCATCCGCGGCGTCCCGCTGGCCTGCACGCTCATGCAGGCGTGCCTGGGCGGCCAGGCTGTGGGCCAGCAGGCGGTCCAGCCGTTCGCGGGCGCCATGCTCCTCAAGCCGTTCCAGATACGCGAAGGCGTCCAGATACTGGCCCCGCACGGCGTGGCAGGCGGCCAGCGTGATGAAAACCCGCAGCACCGAATCGGGAATGGAGACGCGTTCGAGCACGTCCACGCGTGGCGCCAGCAGATCCAGCGCGGCGTCGATCTGGTTGTGTTCGTATAGGACTCCACCGAGCAATGCGGCGGCGAAGTACTCCGGCTCGGCCCGATAGATACCAGCCTGCGTGCGGGCCTGTTCAGCCTGCCTGAGCACGTCGCGGGCAATATGCTCCACCTGCTTGACGTTGCCCTCGATCGCGTAGCTGAAGCCCGCCATGCACTGGCCGTTGAGCATGCCGGCGGCCGTTCCGAGCAGCGGGGCGCCTTCGACGATCAGCGGCGCATTGTCGGTCTGGATCGCACGCGCGCGCTCGTAGTCGCCAAGATGCATGTACAGCCAGGTCAGCAGGTTGTTGCGCGCGCCGATCAGCAGCGCACCCGCGTCGTCGGGCATCGATTCCAGCACCGGCAGTAGCTGCTGGGCGCTTTCGGTGTCATCGGCCAGCACCATCACCATCATCCGGAGCTGGCTCAGACGGTGGCGCAGCGGGCCATCGGGCGGCAAATCGGCATCGAGCGAGTCGAGCTCGGCGCGCGCGGCATCGAGCGCATGCGTGAACGCATGGACCTGCGCGGTCAGCAGCCGCAACACCGGCCGCGCGCGCACCTCCGCGTCGGGCAACTGGCGCAACAGGCCGGTTACCTTGCGAAGTTCCCCGCGCCCCACCAGCGTGGGCGCGTAGCGCGCCACCAGATCGGCGGCCGTGCCGGTTTCGCGGGCCAACACCGCGTGCCGTACCGCTTCGACCAGCAGCCGGTGATCACGAAACCACTGCCATGCAGCAGCATGGACGGCCTGGCACACGTCGGCCCCACGCTCGCGGAAACGCTCGGACAGGGTTTCCCGCAGCAATGGATGCAGGCGGTACCAGGGCGCGCGATCGGGGCCCTGGACCGGTTCGATAAACAGGTTCTCGCTTTCGAGCCGCGCAAGCAGCGCCGAAATCGACGGCTCGGCGTCGTCGCCGGCACCGGTCAGCGCCACGCACAGTGACGCGCAGAAGCGCTCGCATGCGGCCGCCCGTACCAGCAACTCGGCTTCGTCAGTTGCCAGGCGCGACAGCACCTCACGCTCGAAGTAATCGGCGAATGCGCCGGCATTCAGCACGTTGGCCCGCACGAAGTCATTGACGAACGACACGCTGCTGGCGTTCTGCTTCTTGCGTTTCCAGTGCGTGGCAAACAGCTGCAGGCCCGCCACCCAGCCATCGGTCAGTTCGTGCAGCAGCCGCGCATCGCGCGCGTCAATCTCCGCGAGCTGCGTGACCAGGAAGCGTCGCGATTCTTCTGCGGTCAAGCGCAGGTCGCGCTGATCGAGCTCCAACACCATGTCCTGGTCACGCAGGCGGCCCAACGAGAGCGGCACCTGGCTGCGCGATGCCAGCACGACATGCAGGTTGGGCGGGGCGTAGTCAAGCAACCACTGCAATGCTTCGAGCACGCGCGGATTGGCCACGTGGTGCAGTTCGTCGAACACCAGCACCAGTTCGCGCGGACAAGCCGCGACACCGCCAACCAGGGCAATGATCATGCGTTCGGCGGCTTCCGCATCCAGAGTGTCGCTCCTGGCCAGTAACGCCGCTTCGCGGACGACGGCGGGACTGATCTGCGCGAGGCTGGACAGAACGTGGTCCATCCAGTGCGCGAGGTCGTTGTCATCGCGGGACAGCGTCACCCAGGTCATGTCGAAGCCCAGCGCACGCAGGTCGAGCCGCCACGCCACCAGCAACGCGGTCTTGCCGAAGCCGGCGGGTCCCTGGATCACGATGCAGCGGCGACGGCGTGCCTCGGTCAACTGCGCCAGCAGGCGCTCGCGTGACACCACCCGGGCCGTGGCGCGTGGATGCGCGCGGGCCGCCGATAGCGGAGAAATCCCGGCCGAATCGGATGCCATTGGCGCGGAAGAGGGCAGGGACATGGATGGCTGGCGCCAGCGGCAAGCGTGGCGCGCTGCAGGGCGGAGCCCCAATGCCAGCCGATTCTACTCGCCGGGGTGGTGATCGGGGTGTCGTTCGCAGCACAATACTGAGCGAAGCAGCCGGCCCACCCGCTTCAGGTGGGGAACCGTAGCAACCCATCGCCGCACGCGCGCGAACGCCTATGCTGCGCACAGTGGTCGTCGCGGGTATGGAGCCGAAATCGATGCAATGGTGTATTTCCCCTCACAAGCTCATGCCGCCGCGGGTTAGCGGCGGCATGATCGCGCGCGAGGAATTGCTGGCGCGCCTGCACGGCAGCAGGGATGCCGGCCTCGTGCTGTTGGCCGCCAGTCCCGGATACGGCAAGACCACGCTCATGGCGCAATGGCGCCGCAACCTGGTTGGCGCCGGTGCGCGCGTGAGCTGGCTGACGCTCGACGCACAGGACGACGATCCCGCGCGGCTTTGCACCGCCATCGGCACCAGCGCAGGTATCGGCCAACTGCCCGACACGGTAGGCCTGCTGGTCGCGGCGCTGGCCATGATGCCCGATGAGCATTACCTGATGCTCGACGCCGGCGAATGCCTGCGCAACCCTGCGGCATGGGATGTCTTGCAGACGCTGGTCGATGCGGGTCTGCCGCGCCTGCATGTGGTACTTGCCACGCGAAGGCGTCCGCTGCTGCGCTACGGCCGGCTCGCCGCGCAGGCCGCCTTGTGCGAGATTGGCGACGCTGCGCTGGCGTTCAACCTGGCCGAAACCACCGCGTGCCTGGCTGCGACACACACGCAGACAACCGCCGCGCGCGTGCACGAACTGACGCGTGGCTGGCCTGCCGGCGTGCGCCTGCTCGGCGCCGCGCGTACGCAAGACCCATACACGCAAGATTGCCCTGCCGCGCTCACCGCCTACTGGTCCGAGGTGATCGCCCCGGCAATGAGCGACGCGCACCGTGACTTCCTGTGCCGCCTTGCCTGGCTTGGCCGCTGCAGCACGGCACTTGCGGCTGCCATCAACGGCGTCACCGAGGCCGGCGCCGCGAATACGCTGAAGACGCTGGCCGGGCAGGGAATGTTTGTCAATGCCGATGCCCGGCATGCGGGTTGGTACACGGTACATCCGATGTTGGCAGCATGGCTGCGCGGCACTGTCGTGCTGGCGCCGCAGGCATTGCGTGCGCTGCATCGCAACGCGGCAATCGGCTGGTTGCGGGAACGCAATCATGCCGAGGCATTGGCACACGCGATGCGCGCCGATGATGCCGGGCTCGTAGTAAGCGTGGTGCGCGAAGCCATGCCCGCCATGCCGGCCATCAGCCAGTTGCGCAACTTGCCTGCCTGGATCGATGGCGCCGGACTGGGTCGCAATGGCCAGGAATCCGCAATGCTGCTCGCCGCCGCGTGGGCGTGCACGGTCGCTGCCCGTATCGACGATGCGCATCGCTGGCTGGCGCAACTCGATAGCCAGGAGGATGTGACCGGGCAGATCGCGTTGCTCCGCGCAAGTCTTGCATTGCAGCAGGATGACCCCGCAGGCATGGCACTGTGGTTGTCCCGGCTTGGCGACGGCCCGCTTGCTCACCCGTCGCTCGAAGTACTGCGCACCGGGCTCGGCGTGCGCTGTGATGCCATGCTCCATCGCGAGATGCGGCCACTGCCATCGTTGGCGAATGCACCGGACGAGATCGCGCTGATGGCGCACGGGGGTGCGGCACTGGCAATGCTGATAGAGGGCGACGCGCACGAGGCATTGGCCATCGGCATGCCCGCCGCGCGCCTCGCCCAGGCCTTGCATGGCAGCCGTTCGGTCAGCGCCTGCATGTGCGCCGTACCGGTCGCGGCGGCATTGCTCGAACTTGGACGCACCGAGGAAGCGACGGAAGCGCTGGCCTGCCGGGCCGATCTTGCAAGATATTCGTCGCCCGACGTATTGATCGTGGCCACACTATGCCAGGCCCGGCTGCAATGGCTCGCCGGTGACCGGCATGGTGCGCGCACGACACTGAGCGATGCCCAGGCTCACGCCACGGCACGCGGACTGGCGCGCGTACGCGCGCGATGCCAGGCCCAACGCGTGCTGTTTGCGTTGCAGTCGGCCGATTTGCGCCACGCGGCCCAGCTACAGGCAGAGCTCGATACGCTGGTGGGAAACGCCGACAGTAGCCCGCGTGCGCGCGATGTGGCGACCATCGCGACGCTCTCGCGAGCACGCGTGGCACTGGCTGATGATCGGCCAGCCGAGGCGCTTGCACTGATTGAATCGATCCGCTCCGACAATGAGGGGCTGGGCGCCGTGACCGACCTGTTGCTGGCGAGAGCAAACGCGGCGCTGGCACGTTCAGATGAGGCGCGACGTCATCTCGAATCCGCGCTGGCGGCCGGCTTGCGGCTTGGCCTGTTGCGGACCCTACGCGACGAGCCCGGCATCGGGCCACTGCTCGATGACACCGCGCCTTCAGGCGACAGCGTGCGAGATGAATGGCTTGCACAGGTCCGCGCGCCCGCCCATGCCGAGCCCAGCGCGGGTGTGTGCCTGCCGATGACCACACGCCAGCGGCAGGCCAGTACATGCCCCGAGCGCCTGACCCCGCGCGAGCGCGACATCATGGCGTTGCTCGACCAGTCGATGTCAAACAAGCACATCGCACAGGCGCTGAACCTGAGCGTGGACACCATCAAGTGGAATCTGCGCCAGATCTACGCCAAGCTCGAAGTTTCAACGCGGTACGAGGCCATCCTCACGCTACGCAACACTGCGTTGCGCACCGGCACGGCTTGAGAGGGCCGTGCCGGCTCCAAAGAGCGCTAATCCAGCTTCGCGCCGCTGTCGCGAATCAGGCGCGCCATGACGGGTTCGCTCGCGTCGAAGTCCTTGCGGAAGTCCGCTCCGCTGTTGCCCACCGGCTCCAGCGCCAACGCGTCGAGCCGCTGGCGCATGCTGTCGGATGCGATTGACGCACGCGTGGCGGCCTCGATCTTGGCGAGATCGGCCGCAGGCGTACCCGCCCGTGCAAGCAGGCCCAGCCACGCTGGCGGGCGCAATTCCTGGTCGGTTGTGCCAGCTTCGGCAAGCGTTGGCACATCTGGCATGCCCTTGACGCGATGGTCGCCCACCACGGCCAGCGCGCGCAACTTGCCGCTGCGAATATGCGGCCCCAGCGAGGTCATCGAGGCGATCGCCCATTGGACATTGCCCGCCATCACGTCCACCGCGAGTGGTGCCTCGCCCTTGTAGGCGACATGCGTCATGTCCAGGCCGCGCGTACGGTTCAGGTGGGCACCCAGCACATGCGGCATGCTGCCAACGCCGTACGACCCGTAGCTGACCTTGCCCTTGTTCTGCGCGGCCCACGCCAGGAACTCGCGCATGGTTTTCGCGGGAACCAGGTTGTTGACCACCAGCACGGTCTGCCCCAGGCACAGTTCGGAGATGAACGCCAGGTCGCGGCGCACGTCATAGGGGACGCTGGCATACAGATGGGGGGTGCTGATCAGCGGGGTGGAATGGCTCAGCAGCAGCGTGTAGCCGTCGGCAGGCGCGCGGATCACCGCCTGTATGGCAATGATGCCGGCGCCGCCGGCCTTGTTGTCGACGATCACCGGCTGCCCGAGCCGCTTGCCGAGGTCCTCTGCCAGCGCGCGTGCCATGGTATCGGTGGCCCCGCCCGGCGGCCCGGGCACGATCATCGTGATGGGGCGGGCAGGGTAGCCCTGTGCGCCGCAGGTGGCGCTGGCGGCGAGCATGGTGGCGGCGATCAGAACCTTGATATGCATGCTGGTGTCTCCTGTCGTGGTCTGATCGGAAAGGTAGGCCATCGGCGGCGAAACCGCGCCACCCGCGTGGTGTGGGCGGGATACCCCTTGGTCAGGGTGAAACCTGATCGGCCGGCGTGGCACGCATCACCGAAAACACCGCCGTGGTCTGCAGCACCATGCGGCCCGCCACGCTGACATCGCAGTTCCCATAGGCGAGCCGCCTGCCAACCCGGTTGAATGTCACGCGCGCCTCCGCGAAATCGCCCTCAAGCACGGCCCCGAGATAGTTCACGCTCAGTTGCACGGTGCGTGGCATCAGATCCGGGTTATCGCGGCGCAAGATTGATCCATAGGCCGAGTCAGCCAGCGTCGCCAGGAAGCCGCCATGCACAATGCCCTGGAGATTCAGGTGCGCAGCGGTGATGCGGGCGGCCATCACCGGTTCGGTATCGTGGAGGTAGAAATCGCCGCAGATCTCCATGAAGCCGTTGGGAATCATCAGTCGCCGGTAACCTGGCGGTACGCCAAGATTGGCGCAAGGCGCGGCCAGCCTGAGCGAAGCTGTCGACGGTGCCATGTCACGCCTCCTCGATAAAGCCGAGGCCCAAGCCGCGCAAGCGGGCAATGTCGGCATCGTCGAGCCCCCAGTCGCGTAATGCGGCCCCGCCATACTGGCCGCGCGTCGTAGCACCGCGGCGCGCTTCCGATGGCGTACCGAGGAAGCGTGGCGCAGGGGCGGGCTGTACCACCCCCTCGATCTCGACAAAGCTGCCGCGCGCCCGATGCTGGGCGTGGTCTGGCGCTTCCGAGAAGCCGAGCACGGGCGCCACGCATGCATCGCTGCCCTCGAATACGGCGCACCATTCGTCGCGCGTCCGGGTCAGGAAGACCTCGGTGAAGCGCTGGCGTAGCACCGGCCAGCCGTTGCGATCGTGCTGGGCTGGCAGATCGTCGTTGGCCAGACCAAGGCGCTCGAGCAGTTGCGCATAGAAGCGCGCCTCGACCGCGCCCACTGCCATGTATTGTCCGTCGCGGGTCTGATAGCTGTCGTACCACGGCGTGCCGCCATCGAGCAGGTTGCTTTCGCGCGATTCGCGCCAGTTACCCGACGCCAGCATGCCCCAGACCACCGATCCGAGTTGCGCCGCACCTTCGATCATCGCGGCGTCCACCACCTGGCCGTTGCCGCCGCGCTGCACATTCAGCAGCGCCGCCACCACACCGAGCGCCAGCAACATGCCGCCCCCGCCGTAGTCGCCCACCAGGTTCAGCGGCGGCACGGGTGCCTGTCCGGCACGGCCCATGCCGGACAGCACGCCCGACAGCGCGATGTAGTTGAGATCGTGGCCGGCGCGTGCCGCCAGCGGTCCGGTCTGGCCCCAGCCAGTCATGCGGCCATAGACCAGGCGCGGATTGGCTTCCAGCGCCTGCGCCGGGCCCAGACCCAGCCGCTCCATCGTGCCAGGCCGGAAGCCTTCGATGACCACATCGGCGCGTGCCATCAGGTCCAGCGCGGCCGCGCGCGCGTCCGGCTGCTTGAGGTCCAGCGTGACCGAGCGCCGGCCGCGTCCGGTAATGTCCACGCGCTTGCCAGTGGCCGACTTCGGGCCCAGGTCCGTGGGGGCCAGGGGGCGGTCGATGCGCAGTACGTCGGCCCCCATGTCGGCCAGCAACATGGTGCCGAACGGGCCGGGCCCGATGGCTTCGAATTCGATCACGCGGATGCCGCTAAGTACGCCCATGGCTAGTCTCCCGATGCAAGGTTTGTGTGATTGCCAGTAGACCAAATCGCGCGCCAGTGCGAAGCCACCCGTATCAGGTTGGCGCAAGCGGGAGCGCCGTGGCCGCGTACAGTCCGTTCCTATAATTGCCGCATCGTCCAGGATCGTCACACGGAGAATCCACCATGCCCCATGCGCTGCGCGCCGCCCATCCGGGCCCCGATCTTGCCGAACTCAGGCGCGAGGTACGCGATCTGACGCGGCGCGCGCACCGGCTGGCGCTCGCCTCGGACCCCGGTGACTACGAAGCCACGCTTACCGCGCTATTCGATGCGCGGCTCGGTCATGGCGATGTGCGCGTGCACGTGGTGTGCTTTGCCGCGGCATCGCAATTCGGCCTCGACGTACGGCAGCATGCGGAACGCTGCCGGCAGGCTGTGGACAGTTGCGGCAGCATGGCAATGCGTACGCTGTTCCTGGCTGCCGCGCGCCGCCAGCGCAGCCGCTGGAACGAGGTGGCGCGCCGGCTCGAGGTAGACAGCGCCACGGTTGCCGCGGCGGCGCGGGTACGTGCCGCGCCGGAATCAGGCGTATCGCCGCTTTGCGCGCATTGCGAGCGCTTGCGTTGCGACAGCCGGCGCGCGGGCGGCCATGTGGCATTGCAGCCCGCCGGCGACGTGAAGTGGCGTAGCGTGGGCAGCGGCGCGCTGTGCGAGACCCGTGCGCACCGGTGCATGGTGTGCCGCGCCGCCTGGACCGAGCACCGCAGTGGCGCCGATCCCTTCGTTGGCTGGACCATCAGCCGCAAATGAAAGCGGGCCGGTCATTGCGACCGGCCCCGCCTTATGCTGCCTTTACCCGGATGCCAGCCGGCGATTCAGACTTTGATTCAGACCGTGATGGCCTTGCATTCGAGGTACTCGGCCAGGCCGTGCGCACCGTTCTCCCGCCCATTGCCCGACGCCTTGTAGCCACCAAACGGCAGCGTCAGGTCGAGCTGGCCGCCATTGATGCGCACCGAGCCTGCACGCAACCGCGCGGCCACGCGACGCGCGCGGGCCGGGTCGGCCGAGGCGACATAGGCTGCCAGGCCATACGGGGAGTCGTTGGCGATGGCGATGCCTTGGGGCTCATCGTCATAGGGAATCATCACCAGCACCGGGCCGAAGATCTCCTCGCGCGCGATGCGCATGGTATTGCCGACGTCGGCAAACACGGTGGGGCGCGCATAGAAGCCCGTGTCGAGCCCTTCGGGCCGCCCCGGGCCTCCCGCAATTACCCGTGCACCTTCCTCGATGCCAACACCGATCATGTGCTGGACCCGCTCGTACTGGGCCTGGTTTGCCAGCGGCCCGACACGGGTGGCCGGGTCGGCGGGGTCTCCCACGACCAGGGCATTGGCGGTCGCAGCCGCCACGCGCATGGCCTCGGCGTAGCACTGGCGCGGCACCAGCATCCGCGTTGGCGCGATACAGGTTTGTCCCGCGTTAAGCATGACCTGGCCCACGCCCTGGGCGACTGCCGCCGGCAAATCGGCATCGTCGAGGATCAGTAACGGCGACTTGCCGCCGAGTTCCTGGTGCACGCGCTTGACCGTGGGCGCGGCGGCCTCGGCTACGGCAATACCCGCGCGCGTGGAGCCCGTAATCGAGATCATGTCGACGTCGGGGTGGCCGGCCAGCCGGGCACCCACCGTGGCACCGTCGCCGAACACCAGATTGAACACGCCTGCCGGGGTGCCGGCCGCATGCATGACCTCGGCAAACAGCACGGCATCGAGCGGGGCGATTTCGGAAGGCTTGAGCACGACCGTGCAACCCGCCGCCAATGCGGCGGCTACCTTCGCGCAGATCAGGCTCAGCGGCCAGTTCCACGCGGTAACCAGCGCCGCCACGCCGATGGGCTCATGCCGTATCTGGTTGTTGCCATGCGCGGTTTCGAACGGGAATGCGCGCAACGTCTCGGCCATGGCCGCCAGATGCGCGAGTCCGATCGGCGCCTGGAGCGTATTGCACAGGCTCACCGGTGCACCCATCTCGGTGCGCACGGCTTCGGCAAACTCTGGCAAGCGCGCCTTGTAGCCGGCTGCAATGCGCTCCAGCAACGCCAGCCGTTCCTCGCGGGTCGATTCCGACCACGACGGAAAGGCTGCGCGCGCTGCTGCCACGGCGCGGTCAGCGTCGACGGCGGTGCCCAGCCAGAGTTCGGCCACGGCGGCCTCGGTGGCGGGGTTGATAACGGGCATCGTGTGCGCTCCGGGGCCTGGCTTCACCCATTCGCCACCGATATAGAACCTGTCGAGTGTTCTCAATCGAATCTCCTGTTGGTTCAGGGCCGGCTGGCCGTGGCGACCGCATCGGCACCCACGCGCTTCATGCGCGTGGTGTCCAGGCGCATCAGCCCGAAGGCGCCGCTATAGAAGATATGACCCTCGGGGTCGACCTTGACCGGCGAGTACAAGCCGTTGAACGTCGGGTCGGTGCCGGTGCGGATCGTCATCACGGTGCGGCCGGTGTCGAGATCGAGGCCTACGTGGTAGCGGTCGTTCCAGCGGCTGGCAAAGTAGCCGTCGACGATGGCCATGCGGCCGCCGCCACTGATCATCGGCACCACCGAGATCGACGACACGTCGGGCCGTACCCACAGCTTCTTCCAGCGATGGCCCTGTCGCTGCCACTTGAGCATTGCCACGCCGGTGGGTCCCGGACGCGTGGCACCGTTGACGAGGCTGGTAAAACTGCCGCCACGATTCAGCTGCGGGGCATCATTGGTCGGAATGTTGTTGACCACGAACGCGTAGTCGCCGAACGCCGATACCGATTGCTCGGACTGCACCGACTCGATGCCCGGGCCCATATCCACCACCATCTGGTCGGCAATACGCGGCGAGGCAGTACCGGGCTTCTGCTTCCAGCCGGCAGGGATGCCGTCGCGCCAGAACGCCACCATCCGCATGGTCTTCGCGCCGTCGGTAATCACCACGAGCTTGTCTTCGCCAGGGCCAAAGCCCATCAGGGTAGGGGTAGAGCCGGTGCCGTCGCCCACCTTGGGCGCGGGCATCACAATGCCCCGGTCGTAGTGCGCCTGCCATGCGCCGCTGGCTTCATCGGACCTGATCTTGCCGCGGGCGTCCACCACAAGCCGGTACATCGTGGTGTTCGAAGCCACATAGACAGCGCCGCCATTGGCCTCGGGGCCGGTGGCAAAGCTGTTCATAAACAGCTCGTCGGCGCCGGTCACGGTATAGGTGTCGATCACTTCGAGCGAATCGCGGTCCAGCGTGACGACCTTTCCACCGAGCGTGTTCACGACCAGATAGCCGTTGTAGGTCATGCCCATGCCGAACAGCATGTCCATTGGCAAGCGGATTGCCGCTCGCTTGATTTTCTCGTTGTCGAATACGCTGGCGGGCAACATCACGACGCGTGCCGGGCTCATCGCGGAGGTGGGCGACGCGGGATCCTGCTGGTCGATGCGGAACAGTTGCCGCCCGCTGCAGCCGTAGAACGCGTCATTGCGACCCAGTACCGCGTAGACCGCACCATTGGCCACCTGGTCCTCGGCAAAGGTAAGCATTCGGTTGGGCTGCGACTTCATGTATTCCAGCAGACCGGCTTCGTCGCGCGCTTCAAGGAACGCCTGCACCCGCGTGGCCTGGGCGCGGCGCGCGTCGTCGGAAACGGGCGTGTAGTTCGGCAGCTTAACGGGGATATCGGTACGCGAGAGCTCGATGAGCTTGCCGTTCTCGATCGCCAGCTTGCGCAGCGAGAACCCGGCCCACCACCAGTAGATGTCACGACCGTCAACATGGTCCATTACCAGCGGCAGGCTGGCCGATTCATTGGGAAGCACCTGCACCGATTCCGGCGTCAGCTCAAAGTTTCCGCGCGGGACGGTGAACGGCACGCTATCGGTGGCGGCGTCGTTCCAGTGCGTCTGGTTGTTCCAGGACTGCGCCAGGAACGGATTGGGCGCGGGTTGCGTCGATGCCGCCACGGCAGGGAACGCGGATGCCAGCAGGCACACGAGCACGCCGGCGACACCGATTGCGGTAGGCTTGGACTGTTTCATGCAAATCTCAACAAGGATGTTGGGGACCCGGGGGGCCTTCGGGATTGCTGGATGCGTCAGGCGCCTGCGCGGATCAGGTCCGCCGCCTTCTCGCCGATCATCATGGCCGGCGCGTTGGTATTGCCGCCGATCAGCGTCGGCATGATCGAGGCGTCGGCAATCCGCAGGCCCTGTATGCCATGCACGCGCAGTGCGGGATCGACCACGGCCATCGCGTCGATACCCATCTTGCAGGTGCCCACCGGATGGAAAACCGAATCGGCGTGGCGACGCACATAGGCACGGATGGCCGCTTCATCACCCTCGCCGGGCCCGATTTGCTCGGTCAGTAGCTCGCGCCCGCGTGCGCTGGCCAGCGCCGGTTGCGCGAAAATGCGTCGCATCGTGCGGAAGCACGCCACCATGCCGGCCATGTCGGCTTCGGCGGACAGGAAACGCGGATCGATCAGTGGTGCGTCGCGCATGTCGGCGCTGCGCAGCCGCACATGGCCGCGGCTTTCCGGGCGCAACACGCAGGCCAGACCCGTGAAACCATGCTTGAGATCGCGGCGCCGCATGCCGGTGTGAGTAGGCGACAGGCCAGGCACGAAGTGAAACTGCAGGTCGGGCTCATCCAGCTCGGCACGACTGCGCACGAATGCGCCCGCCTCGGCAAGATTGGAGCTGATCATGCCGGTACGATCGCGGCGATAGCGCCGCACTTCACCTAGTATCTTCGCTGCGCCGCGCAGCGAATAGCCGTACAGATCGTGCGAATCCACCTGGCGGCAGACCGCGATATCGAGGTGGTCCTGCAGGTTTTCACCGACGCCGGGAAGGTCATGGACCACATCGATGCCGAACGTCGACAGATGCGCCGCCGGGCCGATTCCCGATGCCAGCAGCAATTGCGGCGAATTGAACGCGCCGCCGCTGACGATGATCTCGCGCCGCGCGTGCAGCGTCTGTTTCACGCCGCTACGCACCACCTCGATGCCCACGGCACGCTTGCCTTCGAACACGATGCGTAATGCCTGCGTTTCCGGCCAGACGGTCAGGTTGCGACGTCCGCCGCTGAACGTCTGGTCAGCAGCATCGCCACGATGCAGGTAGGCACGCGCGCTATTCCAGCGCTCGCCGTCGCGCTGGGTCACCTGGTAGAAGCCGGCGCCGTCCTGCTGCTGGCCGTTGAAATCGCGATTGAACGGAATGCCGGCTTGCAGCGCTGCGGTGATAAAGCGAGAAGAGAACGGATTGGGGCTACGCAACTCGTTCACATGCAGCGGCCCCTGGTTGCCGTGATGCTCGTCGTCATGGGCATGGTTGGTCTCGCTGCGGCGGAAGTACGGAAGCACGTCCTCATGACCCCAGCCCTGGCACCCCAGTTGGGCCCAGCGGTCGTAGTCATGCCGGTGGCCGCGGATATACACCATGCCGTTGATCGAGGAACTGCCGCCCAGGCCGCGTCCGCGCGGCTGGTATGAGCAGCGGCCGTCGAGGCCAGGCTGCGGCACGCTTTGATAGGCATAGTTGCGTGGTCCGGCCTTGGGCACGATTGCCGCCACAGCCACCGGAGTCCAGACGCTGAAATGGTGGTCGCTTGGGCCAGCTTCCAGCAGCAATACCGACGTGGCGGCATCGTCGGCCAGCCTGCTTGCCACGGCACAGCCGGCGGAGCCCGCGCCAACCACGATGTAGTCGAATGTCGCCGCCGCCGAATGGCTGGCCTGCGTCTCTCTAACAGTCACTTCCGTCTCCTGTTTTCCGGGTGCTGGTACGAAGTACATCAAATTGGTCGCCACCCGGGAGCCCCCCATATCGAGTTGGGTTGGGTGATACCCGGCATCGGCAACTGGTCAGAAGATCTGACGGACACCCACGGTTACGCCGATCATGTTCTTCTGGCCCGCCATGGTCGGGTACTTGAACGCGAACGCGGTGGCGGCGCTGTCGAAGCTGAGGCCGCCGTTGTGGGCCCAGCCAGCGGTCAGATAGACATCCGTGCGCTTGCTGAAGTTGTAGTCGGCAAGGAACGTCACCTGGTGCATGTTGGGCGGATTGGTGGCAGGGCTGCTGGCCGCGCTCCGGGCGGTCTTGACGTCGGCGAAGTAGTAGGCAAGGGAAAGCCCCAGCGCCGGTGTGGCCTGGTAGTTCACACCGGCCCACCAGTAGTCGTCGCGCAGCAGCGAGGCGCCATTCGAGAATTCGCTCTGGCTGTACCGGTAGCCGGCACTCAGCTTGAGCGTATCGGTCTTGTACAGGCCGGCCGCGCCATACTTGGCGATCTTGCCCGGCTGGCCCGTCACGGCAGCAGGGCGCCAGACGTCGGCACCAACCGAGACGCCGAAGTTGCTGCCATTGAGGTACATCAGCGAACCGCCATAGGCGGTGTTGTCGCTGAAGTGCCCCGGCACTTCGCCCGCGCCGCCATTGGCCAGCACGATCGCGGCGTTCTGTACCGCCACGCCGGTGCCAAACGAGTAGTGGGCCACGGCCTGCAGCGGACCGAACTGGCCCGTGTACTTGATCATGTTGTCTTCGCGGTAGTTCAGCCCCATCCACCAGATGCCCGGCTCGTAGGTGGCGGCGAAGCGCATCGGCGCAAAGTTGGCCATGCCGTCGAAGAACGACGTGTACTGGCGGCCAAACGTGATCTTGCCGTAGGGGTTGTTCTGCAGCCCGATGAAAGACTGCCGGTTGAACAGCGGTGCGCTTTGCAGCGCG
>CAUUBQ010000111.1:0-18513 GCA_963543405.1 uncultured Cupriavidus sp. | reverse complement strand
TCCAGTGTCGTCTTGCTGACGTCGATCCCTACTGCCTTGATATCCATTCGGCTTACCCCATCCTTGTGTCAATGCGGCGTGCTGCCTTCCAACCGTTCGGGCTTAGGCTAAACGCTACCAAGAAAAAGGATGCACCGATCCTCGCTCTCCCTCGAACTTGCGCTCTCGCACGGATCCTGGGGTTATCGATCTAATGCATCCAGATCGAATTGTGCGACATACAAGGGGAGAACCCCAAGAGCTCTTCAACGATTCCCGTCCAGCAGATCGTTGAGGACCTCGTCGAAGGCGGCCTGGGCGTCTTCCAGCGCCTGCAACGCAGCGTCGAAGGTCTGCAATGCGATCTTCGACGGCTTGCCGCTGCCTTCCGGCGGATACTGGCTTTGCAGCGCCGCGAAGGCGACCTGCACCTGGCGCGTGGCGGAAACCACGCGCTCCATTGTCTGCGCCTCTTCGGCGCGTTTCTGTTCGTCGCTCATGCAACAGCCCCCGGTCATGGTTCGATATGCGGCATATCGTACAAGAACTCGCAGCGACCTTGCCGGGTCCAACGCCGCAACGCCATTTTTTCGGTTAGGCTGGATTCGCTTGCCTGTCCGTGACCCACTTTTCGCCCCATGTCATCGTCGTTATTGCGCAGGACACTGGCCGCCACGCTCGTGACCGCCGGCAGCTTTGCCTGTTACTGGACCTACCTCTCCGTCAACCAGGAGCGCCTGCTGTTCGATGCGCGCCGACGCCCGCCGCGCGACCTGCCCGACGGCATCAACGCCTATTCGCATCCGGTACCGGGCGGGCTGTTCCGCGGCTACACCTATCACGCCGACCATGTGGGCGTGAGTGACCTGCTGTTCTACCTGCCGGGCCGTGGCGAGGACGTACTGGAAACGCTTCAGTTCATGAAATGGCTGCCCACCGGCATGGGGTTTGCAACGTTCGACTACCGCGGCCTGGGCCATTCAGACGGCATGCCCTCCGAAGCCGCCGCGGTGGCCGATGCGAGCCAGTTCCTGCTGCATATCCGCCGGGCCTTCCCGGGCGTGCGGGTGCACGTGGTGGGCCGTTCCCTCGGAACCGGGGTGGCAATCCAGCTCGCGGACCTGCAGGACTTCGAGAGCCTGCAACTGATCACCCCCTATGACTCGCTGCTGGAAATCGTGCGCAAGCGCTTTCCGCTGGTACCGCTGCGCCAATTGATGCGCCATCATTTCGACTCGATCGCGCACTGCAAGAAGGTGGTCCAGAGCACCAAGGTCCTGCTTGCCGAAATTGACGACGTGGTGCCGCATGAATGTTCCGAGCGGCTGATGGCCGCCTGGCCGGGCCCCGTGGCGGTGCAAACCGTAGCCGGCACCGATCACTACAACATCGTCGAGCGGCCTGAAACGTGGCTCGCGCTGTGCGAATTCGCGCGGCAGGTGCCCCATCAGCCGCCTCAGCAAGTCAGGCAGGCGCCACCCGCCGACCTGACCGACACCGGGATGCCGTTACCGCTTTCCGCAGCGCGGTAGAATGCGCGCCATGAGAAAAATCGTAGTCAAGGCTGCCGGGCTCACGGCGGCGCTGGCGGCAGCCGGCGTGCTGCTGGCCGGCTTTGCCGCCGTGATCAGCTTGCGGCAACTGCCCTCGGTCGACGCTCTGCGCGACTATCGCCCCCAGGTGCCACTGCGCGTCTACACACACGATGACGTGCTGATTGGCGAATTCGGTACCGAGCATCGCGAGTTCATTCCGATCGAGCGGATGCCGAAACTGATGTCGGAAGCACTGCTCGCCGCCGAGGACGACCAGTTCTACAACCACGTGGGCGTGGACATCCCGGGCCTGGTCCGGGCGGCACTGGCCAATATCGGTGAAGGCTACGCGCAAGGCGCGTCGACCATCACGATGCAGGTGGCGCGCAACTTCTACCTGTCGCGCGAAAAGACGCTGTCGCGCAAATGGTACGAGATCCTGCTGGCCTTCGAGATCGACCGCTCGCTGTCCAAGGAGCGCATTCTCGAGCTGTACATGAACCAGGTGTACCTGGGCGAGCATGCCTACGGATTCGGCAGCGCGGCGCAGACCTATTTCGGCAAGCCGCTGGCGCAGCTGTCGCTGGCGGAAACCGCCATGCTGGCCGGCCTGCCCAAGGCGCCGTCGACGATGAACCCGATCGTCAACCTGCCGCGCGCCAAGCGCCGCCAGGAATATGTGCTCGGCCGCATGCTGGCGCTGGGAATGATCACCCAGGACCAGTACCGCGACGCGCGCAACGCCCAGCTCGTGGTCAGCCGCGATACCAACGGCCACTTCGACGGTCATGCCGAATACGTGGCGGAACTGGCCCGGCAACTGGCACACGACCGCTTCGGCGACGACGCCTACACGCGTGGCATCAATGTCTACACCACGGTGTCATCGATGCACCAGACACTGGCGTACGACGCGGTGCAGGCCGGCATCGAACGGTACGGCAAGCGGCATGGTTCGGCAAAGGCAGCGGTGGCGCTGCCGCAGGCGGCATTGGTATCGCTCGACGCACGCACCGGCGCGATCGAAGCGATGGTTGGCGGCACCGATTTTGGCGTGAACCGTTTCAACCACGCCACGCAGGCGCAGCGCCAGCCCGGTTCGACGTTCAAGCCGTTCGTCTACTCCGCAGCGCTGGAGCGCGGCATCTCGCCTGGCACGCTGATCAACGACGCGCCGCTCGACAATTCGCCGCGTTGGCAACCGTCCAACGACGACAACCGTTTTGTCGGCCCAATCACGGTCAGGCAGGCACTGGCTGAATCGCGCAACCTGCCGGCCATCCGTACGCTGCAGGCCATCGGCATTCCCTATGCGATCGATTTCGCGGGCAAGTTCGGGTTCTCGACCAAACGGCTGCCGCCGTATCTGCCGATGGCGCTGGGCACGGGCACCACGTCACCGCTGCGACTGGCCGCGGCGTACGGCGTGTTCGCCAACCAGGGCCATCGTATCGAACCCTACCTGATCGACAAGATCACCGATGGCGACGGCAACGTGCTGTTTGCCGCGGACACCGCCGAGCCGCCGCGCGTGATTTCGGAGCGCAACGCCTTTGTGATGAACAGCCTGCTGCAAAGCGTGGTCGACGAAGGCACCGGCAATGGCGTAAAGCGGTATCTGCGCCGCGACGACGTGGCCGGCAAGACCGGGACCACCAACGATGCCGTCGACGGCTGGTTCGCCGGGTATGCAGGCCAGGTGGTCACCGTGGCCTGGATGGGCTATGACGACAATCGCAGCCTGGGTCGTCATGAGTTCGGCGCAACCACGGCCCTGCCGATCTGGGCCGCCTATATGGAAAACCGCCTGGCTGGCGTACCGGACGCCGACGTCGCCGCGCCGCCGCAACTGGCCCGGCTCAATAACGACTGGGCCTACGCCGAGAACACCGACGGCACGCATGGCATTGCATCGCTGGGCTTTCCTCCCCCGCCAGCCGTGCCCGACCTGCCAGTCGATGGCAGCGTGCCAGGCACCCCGGCCCCGGCCATGATGAATCCAACACCGGCGGCGCTCACGGTGCCGGCACCCGTCCCCTCCACCGCGCCGCGCGCCGACGGCAGCGCGCTCTGACTCCCTGCATGGCCGCCTACGCCACACCACTGATCTGGGCCATTGCCGCGCTGTCCACCGCCGGGGTCCTGTTCCGCCCGTTCCGCCTGCCCGAGCCGTTCTGGGCCATGGCGGGAGCACTGCTGCTATGCGTGGCGGGACTATTGCCGTGGGATGGCGCGCTTGCCGCGGTTGCTCGCGGCAATGACGTGTATCTGTTCCTGGCGGGCATGATGCTGATCTCCGAACTGGCACGCAAGACTGGCCTGTTCGACCACGTCGCAGCACTGGCCGTGCGCAGTGCGCGCGGGTCGGCCCGGCGCCTGTTCGTACTGGTCTACGGCTTCGGGGTAGCCGTAACGGCATTCATGTCGAACGACGCCACGGCCGTGGTGCTGACACCCGCCGTACTGGCAGCCACGCGCGCCGCGCGCGTGCGCCACCCGCTGCCCTACCTGTACGCCTGCGCCTTTATCGCCAACGCGGCGAGCTTTGTCCTGCCAATCTCGAACCCGGCAAACCTCGTATTGTTCGGTGAGCGCATGCCAGCGCTGACGGGCTGGCTGGCACGCTTCACGCTGCCGTCGATCGTGGCAATCGTCATGACCTTCGTGGCGCTGTACTGGACGCAGCGGTCAGCACTGGCGGAACGCATCGCCGATGATGTCGAGACCCCGCCACTGTCGCTGCAGGCCTGGCTTACCACGGCGGGTATCGTCCTGACCGGGGCCGCGCTGCTGACCGCGTCGCTGCGCGGACAGGATCTTGGCTGGCCCACGTTTATCGGTGGCGCCGCCACGCTATTGGTGGTGTGTGCCACGCAACCACGCTTGCTGCGCCCTGCACTTGCCGAAGTATCGTGGGGCGTGCTGCCGCTGGTGGCCGGACTATTCGTGCTGGTGGCCGGACTCTCCCAGACCGGCCTGACAGCAGAGCTGGCCCATTGGGTACGGGAATTGTCGATGCGCGACGGCGCCGAACGCATCTTCGGTGCCGGCGTGGCCGGCGTAGTTGTCGGCCTTGCGAGCAATCTCGTCAACAACCTGCCGGCGGGGCTGTTCGCAGCATCGGCACTTGCTGCAGGCCATGCCTCGGACACCGTCACCGCGGCCGTGCTGATTGGCGTCGATCTGGGTCCCAATCTGTCGGTTACCGGGTCGCTGGCCACATTGCTCTGGCTGACAGCGCTGCGTCGCGAGGGCCATGAGATCAGCGCCGGTACGTTCCTGAAAACCGGCGCCATCGTGATGCCGCTGGCACTGCTGCCGGCGCTGGCGGTATTGCGCTGAGTCCGCGCCTGCCGTTTTGGCTTATAGTGAAGCACCGCGCACCGCGCTACCCAGCCTGACCGCCAGCGGCCACACATGTCACACAAGGAAAAACCCGAGGGGATCGAGCACCCTGCCCATACCCCGGTCTCGGACCGCATCCGTGCCCGCATCGAAGCGGCCGGCGAGCGCTTTCATGCCAATGACAATATCGCCCGCCATATCGAGCACGGCGAACTCGACGCGCTGCAGGCAGAAGTCGAAGCCCGCATGGAAGAGGTGCTCCGCAGCCTGGTGATCGACGTCGATCAGGATCACAACACGCGGGAAACCGCGCGTCGCGTGGCCAAGATGTACCTGAAGGAGATTTTCGCCGGACGGTACGCCAAGGCCCCGGACGTCACGGAATTCCCCAACGTCGAGCAACTCAACGAACTGATGATCGTCGGGCCGATCCGCGTGCGCAGCGCCTGCTCGCACCACCTCTGCCCGATCGTCGGGAGCTTGTGGGTCGGTGTCATGCCGAACCGGCATTCGAACCTGATTGGCTTGTCCAAGTACGCGCGCCTGGCCGAGTGGGTCATGTGCCGGCCACAGATCCAGGAAGAAGCGGTGGCACAGGTGGCCGACCTGCTGCAGGAAAAGATGAACCCCGACGGGCTGGCGATCGTCATGGAGGCCGAGCATTTCTGCATGCACTGGCGCGGCGTACGCGATACCGACGCCAGGATGACCAACAGCATCATGCGTGGATCGTTCCTCAAGGATGACAAGCTGCGCCGGGAATTCCTGACGCTGTTGAACCTGAATCGCCGTTAATTTTCAGCCTGCCAAGGAATCGTCGATGCTAGTCCGCCTGCTCTATGCCAGCCGTGCCATCGAACCACTGACCGCCGAAGTGCTCGATGCCATCCTTGAAACCAGCCTGACGCACAATCCGCAACATGGCATCACCGGCGTGCTATGCCATGGCAATAGTGTTTTCCTGCAAGCGCTGGAAGGCAGCCGCGAGGCGGTCTCCCGCCTCTATCTCAATATCGGCAGGGATAGCCGGCACCACGAAGTCGTGCTGCTGCACTACGAGGAAATCGCCGAACGGGCTTTCTCCGGGTGGTCGATGGGGCGCGTCAACGCCGGCAAGATCAATGCCGCCACGCTGCTCAAATACTCGGCGCAGGGCGAACTCGACCCCTGCCGCATGCCGGGTGCGGCATCATTGGCACTGCTCAAGGAACTGATCGCAGGGGCCTCTATCGTCGGACGGAGCCAGGAGCGCACGCGTCACTAAACTGACGCGTCATCCGAGACCTTGCCGGATCTCACCAGGACTGGTCAGGCCTACGCCTGGCCAAACAGTCCGCATTCGAGATCACTCTCGAACTCTTCCACCCACGGCGTGCCCGGACTTGCGTCATAGACACTTTCCGCCCCGGTACGCTGCCTTCGTACGGTCACCTGGCGGGCCGACGTGCCATTGACGTCTGAGATTTCGAACTCCTGGGATGCAAGGCCGATCTGGCTGAACACAGCTTCGACAGCTTGCCGTTCTTCAGCAGGAAATTCGGCGAATTGACGTGCGGATTGACTCGTGGTCATGGCACACCTCCATGCGGGGGTCGTACGGTGACGCGCAGTCCAAGCGGATTGATGCCGCGCGCGGCTCTCAGCATGCCACTTTTCCCGTGCACGCGTGATGCACTGCGAAAGACCACACAAAGCTCGAATATATTGTGGCGCCGAGCTGGCATGTCCGTCTTGGCTGCCGGCCGACGAGCAGCGATACGGTTGCAGGTAATGGTTTCGCTGACCGTAATGTTCGCCGAGGCAACTTAATTGATACATGCCGCGCGCTCCCCTATCGTTTAGCCGAGACAAAGCGCATGCCTCGAACCTCGGAGTACGAGTCAGCCAATACAACGATCCGGAGACACACATCTTGAAGCCCACCTCACGCCACCGCGTGACATAGCGCGTCACCCAGCCAGGATTTACCCCTTTGGAAGTTCATCGATGGCGACAGTCCGCAAGCGGACTGTCTGGCCAGGGAGCAGGCTATGTTGCAGCATGTTATTTCGATTTCAGTCCTGGGGCTGATGTTTGTGATCGCCACTGTTCTTCCCGTCAACATGGGTGCGCTTGCGTTTGTGGGTGCCTTCCTGATTGGCACCTTTATGGCCGCCATGCCGGCCAAGACAATCCTGGCGGGTTTTCCAGCGGACCTTTTCCTGACGCTGGTTGGCATTACCTACCTGTTTGCGGTGGCCCAGAACAATGGGACTGTCGACTGGCTTGTCCGGATGGCCGTACGCGCGGTGGGCGGGCGCATTGCCGCGATTCCGTGGATCATGTTCGGCATCTCGGCGGTACTGACGTCCGTCGGTGCGGTAAGTCCTGCTGCGGTGGCCATTATCGCGCCCATCGCGCTCGGCTTTGCCGCACGGTACAACATCAACCCCTTGATGATGGGGCTGATGGTCGTCCACGGCGCACAGGGTGGCGGCTTCTCGCCGATCAGCATTTACGGTGGCATTACAAACAAGATTGTCGCCAAGGCCGGCCTGCCGCTGAACGAGATGGCCACGGCTTTCGCCAGCTTGGGCGTCAATCTGCTCGTGGCGCTAGGCCTGTTCGTCGCATTCGGCGGATTGCGGTTAATGCGTGCATCGGCGCAGCGTCAAACAGCAGTGGCGGCCAATGGCGTGACCGCAATCAATCTGCCCTTCCAGGCGCGTGCGGCGAACGGCGTGACGGCTGATGGCACCACGCCAGGCCGCATCGGTGACCGTGTGGAAGCGGAACTTCCCGGCACTCCCTATCAATACCTGACCGTACTCGGCCTGGTCGCGCTGGCCGTGCTGACGCTCTACCTGAAGCTCGATATCGGCTTTGTCTCACTTTCGATCGCCGTGCTGCTGACACTGGTGTCGCCGAACATGCAAAAGTCTGCGCTCTCCCAGGTGTCATGGCCAGAGATCATGCTGATCGTCGGCGTCAGCACCTATGTCGGCGTAATGGAAAAGATGGGAACCATCGACTTCGTCGGCCACAGCGTAGCAGGCCTGGCATCGCCAATGATGGCTGCGCTGCTGCTGTGCTTCGTGGGCGCGGTGGTCTCGGCGTTTGCTTCATCGACCGCCGTACTTGGATCGCTGATTCCGTTGGCCGTGCCATTCCTGCAGCAAGGCTCGGACGTGAGCGCCATTGGGTTCATCGCTGCCATGGCAGTGTCCTCGACCATTGTCGATGTCAGCCCGTTCTCAACCAATGGTGCACTGGTCCTGGCCAACGCCCAAGGCGTAGATCGACACGCATTCTTCAGAAAACTAATGGTGTACGGCGCGGCGGTGACAGTCGTGGCGCCTGTCGTCCTGTGGTTCGTGTTCGTATTCATTTGATCCACATCTTCGAATCCACATTGTCGACGCGAATCATGACTCTTTCGTACATGCAAATCCGCCTGGTTTCGCTGCTGAGCTCCGGTTATCAGTTGACGATAAGGCGGTCCGTCGACGATTCACAGCCGTTGTGCGTCGATGTGGTTCTGCCCACATCAGGCGAAGTGGCCGGATATGTGCCCTGGCGACTCCTGGAGGATCTGCTTCGTATGAAGAAGGTGGCGCTGGACACCGGTGACGTTGCGACAGCGAAAGTCGTCGTGGCACCCTGAAAAGCCCGATCGAAGAATTGCGATATCCCTGTCGCGCAAGCGAGCGCCGGGCGGCCGTGCAATGTCGCGACTGCGCCGCACTGCGCCACACTGTGCCACTGGGCACATCGGTCCTCCGGCACCCTCCCGATCGTCGGCGAACAAAATTTCGTGTACCTTTGCCGCACTTGGAAAGCCTCTGCAGAGAGGGGATGGCCATCAATGAGGGGGATGGCCGCCAATGGAAACCCGAACTCACGAAAGCGGCCGCCACTCTGCATGGTGGAGTAAGAAATTTCGCCGCTCCAGAGGATTCTCCCGCCTTGCACCGCACTGCTCCGCATCGGCACCTGCCTCCCCTCACATTTGCATGACGTGGGCGACGAGACGATAATGGCGCGTCCAGAACTGCCCCCGGGGTATTGGGTACGGATCTGGACTTTTCCCGAAGCCAGAAGCCAGCGCCGTCCGACTCCGTCCTCATGCAGTCCCATCAAGGCCTTCCACGGCCCCAGCGAACCTGGGCCATCCTGACAGTCTTCTGCGGCCTGATCATGGCCGTACTCGATGGATCCATTGCCAACATTGCCCTGCCCTCGATCTCGCGCGACCTGCACAGCGACCCTGCAAGTGCGATCTGGGTCGTCAATGCCTACCAGCTTACGGTCACGGTCTGCCTGCTGCCACTGTCTTCGCTGGGTGACATCCTTGGCTACAAGCGCGTCTACCGCACGGGGCTCGCAACGTTCCTGATCGGTTCACTGCTTTGCGCGGTGTCGGTCAACCTGCCGATGCTGGTTGCCGCGCGCGTCATTCAGGGTGTCGGTGGCGCCGGCATTATGAGTGTCAACACGGCGCTCGTGCGCTTTATCTATCCGCCCACCAAGCTTGGACGCGGTATCGGCCTCAATGCGCTGGTCGTCGGGGTAACCATTGCGGTCGGCCCATCACTGGGCGCCCTGATCCTTGGGCTTGGCAGTTGGCCATGGCTTTTCGCCGTCAATATTCCGGTGGCGGTGTTCGCACTGTGCCTGTCGCGTGGCGCACTCCCAGAGACCCCGGCACAACCCCGTGCTTTCGATTATCCAAGCGCGCTACTGTCAGCATTGGTGTTTGGCTTGTTCATTCTGGGCGTCGATGGCCTGGGGCACTCATCCTTGCGCATCGCCGGCGCATGCGGACTGATACTGGCCGTTCTGCTGGGCTGGCTGCTGGTGCGCCGCCAGCACGGGCAAGCCGCCCCGCTGGTGCCGGTTGACCTCTTCGCGAACCGCGCCTTCAGGCTGGCAGTCGCCACGTCGTTCTGCTCGTTCATGACCCAGATGCTCGCGTTTGTGTCACTGCCCTTCTTTCTGGAATACCAGCTTGGCCGCAACCTGCAGGAAACCGGACTGCTGATTACGCCATGGCCACTGATGGTGGCCCTCATGGCAGCGCTCTCGGGCAGGTTGTCGGACCGGTATCCCGCCAGCATCCTGGCTGGCGCTGGCCTGATCATGCTGGCCACCGGGCTGGTCTGCCTGGCAAGTCTGGGGCCCGATGCGTCGGGCCTGGACATTGCTTGGCGTACCGCGCTGTGCGGCATCGGCTTTGGCTTTTTCCAATCGCCCAACAACCGCGCCATGATCGGCGCGACGCCGCACGAGCGTAGCGGCGGGGCCAGCGGCGCACAGGCCACCACACGGCTGCTGGGACAAACCACCGGTACTGCCGTGGTGGCGCTGTTGTTCAGCCTTGCCCCTGACGGTGCGGCAAGGATCGCCCTGTTTGTCGCCTCGGCCGTTGCCGCGTTAGGTGCCATTGTCAGCCTGAGCCGCTTGCGGGAGACGACGGCTGCGATATCCACCACATCCGAACGGTCCGCTTCGATCGAACCGGACGCCTGATGTGGTAGCTGCCTGCGCCCGGGCGAGCCATCTCGGCGCTGTTGCGGGCTCTCCGCCCGCTCCCGCTGCGCTAGCGGCTGCAGCCGCTCCAGATGTTCCGCGTACGTCAGCCAGGTGCAGCGCATCCGCATCAGGCTCCTGCAGTGCCAGACCTCCATGGCCGCCGGCATCACGAATCCAATTCGTGATCGCCCTCCACCACGATGTCCGTGCAACCTGTATTGGCGCGGCTCGACATGCCGATCTCCACATCGTCCGCGTCCGCAGCTTTCGCGGAATGCACCGATGCACTGGATATCGACGAAGCGCAGGGACAGGCGTCCTGCAACGGTATCGTCGCCAAGCTCACGCGCTTTGCACTTCGGTTGCTGACCGTACTGAAGGATAACGGCGACGCCGTCATGTCGCGCCGGCAGATCATCGCCGCGGTCTGGGGTCCTACGGCGATGGGCGATGGTCGACGAAAACTGCCTGACGCAGTTGCTGTACCGTCTGCGGCGCGCGCTGCATCCCCTCGGACTGAACAACTGCGTGGCAGCGGTGCCGAAGATCGGCTACCGCTTCCGCGCCCAGTCTGGCGCGCCTTCCCGGGTCTGCTGAACACAGGCACAGCGACCCGGCCCTACTCGGCTTTCGCGCCCGAGTCCTTGACCACCTTGGCCCATTTTGCCATCTCGCTACGCTGGTATTCAGCCAGCTTCTCGGGTGTGCCCAGTATCGGATCAAGCCCCAGTGTCTTCAGCTTGGCCTGCACGTCAGGCAGCGTGAAGATTCGGTTGAGTTCCGTGTTCAGCTTTGCCACCACGTCCTTCGGCGTATGCGCCGGTGCGAACACCGCGAACCACGATGTGGCCTCATACCCTGGCAGCCCTTGCTCGGCGATGGTCGGGATATCTGGCGCCGACGCGGAACGCTGCGCGCTGGTGACGCCCAGCGCGCGCAGCTTGCCTTCCTTCACTACCGGCAATGCAGACGGTAGGTTGTCGAACATCATCGTGATATGGCCGCCCAGCAGGTCCGGGATGGCCATCGCGCGGCCCTTGTATGGCACGTGCGTGATCTTGGTACCGGCCATGGTATTGAACAGTTCGCCGGCTACATGCAATGACGTGCCGACACCGGGTGTGCCAAACGTCAGTTGACCCGGCTTCGACTTCGCCAGCGCGATCAGCTCCTGGATGTTCTTTGCCGGCACGGATGGATGCACGACCAGTACGTTCGGTGTGGACGCCAGCAAAATCACCGGCACAAAGTCCTTCACCATGTCGTACGGCATCTTGCTGTAGAGCGCGCCGTTGATCGAATGGGTGCCGACCGTGCCCAGTGCGAGCGTGTAACCGTCCGGGGCGGACTTGGCGACGGTTTCGCCACCGATATTGCCGCCGGCGCCGGGCTTGTTGTCGACCACCACGGGTTGGCCAAGCGAGATTTTCTCGGAGAAGATGCGCGCCAGGATGTCCGGCGCGCCGCCGCTGGGAAAACCCACCACGATGCGGATCGGCTTGGACGGATAGGCGTCGGCGGCCTGCACCATCGGCATGGCCGCAAGCGTAGCAGTGGCGGCCAGCATCGTCAGCACCTGGCGGCGCCGGAACATTCGAGCTTGCATCGTTGTCTCCTCCATTTTATTTTGGGTGAAGCCTGCCGCTATACGGCGATATTGCCGAATTCCCTGGTGACCTGGTCGTGCAGGCGGCGCATGCCGCGCAGCCAGCGGTCGTAATCTTGCCCTTTGCGACGATAGTAATCCAGCACCTCCGGGTGCGGCAAAATCAGGAAACTCTCGTTGTTCACGCCTTCCAACGTTTTCTCGGCGACGTGCTCGGCAGTCACCGAACCCTCCTGCAAGAAGCCCTTGCGCTCGCCGTCCTCACCGAACAGCATCTTGGTCTGCACGCCCTGCGGGCAGATACAGCTCACCTTGATACCGCGCTCTCCATAGGTAATCGACAGCCACTCGGCAAAGCCGATCGCCGCATGCTTGGTCACGGCATATGGTGCCGAGCCGATCTGCGACAACAGCCCCGCAGCGGAGACCGTATTGACGAAGTAGCCATCGCCGCGTTCCAGCATTTGGGGCAACACGGCTTTGGCCGCGTGGATATGGGCCATCACGTTGATCTCCCAGATTCGTTGCCAGTCCTCGGCGGACGCATCGAGCCCCTTGCGCAGGATGATGCCGGCATTCGAGCAGAACACATCGACCTGGCCGAAGCGCTGGGTTGCCGTATCGACCAGCCCCTGCACGGCAACTGCATCCGCCACGTCGACCCGCTGGGCAAAGACCTGGCACTCCGGCGCGGCCGCCGCGGCCTCGGCTGCCACCCGAGCGGCACCCGCCTCGTCAAGGTCGGCCACGGCCACGCCACGCGCACCGGCGCGTGCGAATGCGAGCACTAGTGCCCGACCAATGCCGGTGCCACCACCGGTCACGATCACGGTCTTGTTGCGAATCTCCATAGTTGTCTCCTTATCATCCTTCTCGTTTTCGGAATCGGCTTAAGCGGGTAGCCACAGCCGCGTGGCCAGCGTGCCGGCCAGTTCCCGGATACGCGGCCCAAGATTGCCTTCCAGAACTTCCGGCGAAAGGCGCGTCGAGGCCCCGCCGATATTGATCGATAACACCTCCGAGCCATCGGCCAGACACACCGGCGCGGCGGCGCCACTGACGGAACGATCCCACTCCGCATGCGCAACACAGAACCCACGCCGTGCATGCTCGCGCATCGCACGGTCCAGCTTGCTGCGCACGCCTGACCAGCGCGAACCGTGCTGGCGTTCCAGTTCGGCAAGCACCGCGGCACGTCGCGGTGGCGGCAGCCCCGCCAGCCACGCCCGGCCAATCGCCGAGGTCGCCATCGGCAGGCGCGATCCCGGCGTCAGCCTCATCACCAGTGCACCACGCGGCTGGCAAACCTCGAGATAAAGCATGTCGTGACGATCGGGCGCGGCCAGTGCCACCGTGCAGCCGGTTGCAAACGCCAGGGACTGCATCAGGGGCTGCGCGATGCGCCGGATGCCGGCTCCGGACAGATAGCGCTGGCCAGGCAACATCGCACCCTGGCCAATACGGTACTTCTCCTGGCTCTCCACATAGACGAGGTAGCCAACGCTGGCCAGCGTGTACGTGAGCCGCGACACCGTTGGCCGGGGAATACCCGTACGCCGCGACAGTTCGGCATTGCCCAGGAAGTCGTCGTCGGGACCAAACGCGCGCAGCAGTTCAACCCCTCGCGCCAATGCTGTGACAAAGTTGCGATCCTCGCCATCCATCGGATGTGCGGGCTCGCCGGACACCAGCGCGGAATCGAGCGGCTGCGGAATCGAGGTCGTACGCTTCATGTGCACTTCATATCAGTTTCCGTGCCCGAATGACGGCGCTATGTAGCGAAAGCATGCCGGTCAGAAGCCGTATTTATAAAGACAGATCAGGGTGTTGCCCCATTTTTGGGGTATAGAAATACATGCAGAGACTGCTAATTTTTCCCCAATAGAATCAACAACTTACAGTTTGCTTTGAACAAGTACATGGCGTGGAGCGTGGTGGAGCAACCGGCATTGCGGACACCGTAGGCGGCGGGGATGCTGCCATGGGCGGCTGGATGTCTGCGGTGCTGGCCGAGCCAAGACCGAACCTTGCGGCCCAAGCGTGTTTGGCCGCTGCCGCCGCAGCCGTGGCGGCCAGCCATGCCGATGCATACGCCCCCTCTCGGCAAGAGCTGGAAAATATGGCCGACCACGGATCCTGCAGGCTTTGAGAAAGGACGGTTTTCTCTTGCCAGGTAGCGCCCTGAAGTTGGTGGGGCGAGAGGAACGATATCGAAGGTGGAAACCCAGTGCAGTTCGTACCGTACCAGAGCAGTCATTCAGGTACTTGGTTCCTGGCGCGGAAGAGCGCCAACTCAAGCATTCACCATGCGCTATCGGGACGAAGCGCGTATAGGGCGCGAGTCCTTTCTGCAGAACTGAACGCTGCAGCGCTCGTACCGACGCTTTAGATCGTTCCCGGGCGTCGTGACGCCCGGGGGGACGGCGGTCAGCGAGTGACTCCGGGCGCAAACAGGAACCTGCCGAGCGCGAGCAAAGGGAACAGGCTACCGGCGACGGCGATCGAGGTCCAGCCGCCGTGCTCATACAGCGTACTCGCGAGCGCGGAGCCGACAGCCCCGCCAACAAAGATACTCGTCATATAGATCGCGTTCAGGCGGTTACGGCTCTGCGGGTCCAGTGCGTAGATCTCGCGTTGACCGAGCACCATGTTCATCTGCACAGCAAAGTCGAGCAGCACCCCGGTGCCAACCAGACCGAACACGCCGAAGCCGGGAACCAGCACGACGGGGAGGTAGCTGATCGCCGCCAGCACAAGCGCGATTATCGTCGCACGATGCGTGTGGCCCGCGTCGGCGAGACGCCCGGCGATCGGCGCGGACGTCGCTCCCATCGCGCCAACAAGGGAGAACACCGCGATTGCCGATTGCGACAGGTGATAATGGTTCATCAGCTCGACCGGAACCGCGGTCCAGAACAGGCTGAACGAGCCGAACATCAGCCCCTGATACAGCGAACGCTGGCGCAGCACCGGCAGCGTCGCGAATAGGCGCCCCAGCGAACGGATCAGTTGCGGATAGCTCGCGGAATGCGCTGGGCGCCGGCTAGGCAGCGTCACCGCCAGCAGCAGCGTGACAAGTGCCATCGCGAACGCGCCAAAGGCGAATACCGCGCGCCACCCGAAGTGCCCGGCGAAAAAACTCGCGATCGGCCGCGATAGCAGGATGCCGAGCAACAGCCCGCTCATGATTGTGCCCACCACCCGACCACGCGCCTCGGCGGGCGCGAAGTGTGCGGCGAGCGGGATCAGCAACTGGACTGCTACCGACGTGAATCCTATCAAGAGTGAGATGCCGAGGAATACCCCCGGCTGTTGTATCGTCGCTGCCGCCACGAGGCTCCCGATTGACAGCACGGCGGTAACGATCATGAGCTTCCTGTTCTCGACCAGGTCCCCGAGCGGCACGAGAAAGAACAGGCCGGCGGCGTAGCCAATCTGCGTGAGCGACACGATCAGACTGGCCGTGCTTTCCGACATGTGCAGGTCGGGGGCGATCAGCGCAATGATCGGCTGGGCGTAGTATAGGTTCGCCACAATCGCTCCGCAGGCAAAAGCAAACAGCAGGATCAGGCTACGCGCCATCGTCGGCGCGCGGGCGATTTGAGTCGGGGATGTGAGGTTCGTGCTCATGGACTCTCTCTCAAGAACGGGTTGGCAGGCGGAACGGCAGTGCCGCCAGACCCGAAGCTTAGGTGCGCCTTCCCCCAGGCGGAATCCAATGCGCGCGCAATCCAGCGTTGCGCAATTCGCAAAGGGCAATGGATCGCTACACACAAATGGGTGTGCGACGTCCCAGCCGCCTTTGCTTTGGTCGCAACGCTGGCTTGCGCCGCGGGAACATTCCGGGACGGGCGACGGCTTGCCTTCGCATTGCGGCCGCCACGGCGGCTTCAGTTCACCTTCTGATTGAGCGCAGACCCGTGGTGAGTTGGTGCAGCGCATCCGCTGCGGACCACGGCAATGCGCCGCGTGCAGCTTCGCCAGTTTGGCCTTGTGACAGTTAGCGGATTCCCTCTGCTTGCGGCTCCGGCCACGCTGTGTCGATGCCGCTTTCCGTGGCACGTCGGCGCCCGAGCCGCACATCGGCCGTGGCAGCGCCCAATGCAAGGAGAGCGGCGGCTGATTCCCGCGCCATACCCTGCTCGGGGTCCATCGTCTCCAGCGCGTCGCGGTCGCCGATGTCGAACCTGCTGACAAATACGCTTCATGTATTCGAGCGAGAGCGCGCTTCATTTTTGCGGACCTTGTCGCCGCATCGAAGCCCATCAGCCGGGTTGCAGAAGGCGTTGCAGGCAGTGGACAAGCCAGTCGAAATTGATTGCAAGAACGACGCACCGGCCCAAGCGCTCAGCGTCGGCGGCGCATCGCTGATGCGTGCACGACGCTGCCATATTGACGCTCGCGGTAGGCAGCGCGATCAACGCCTGCAACTGGCAGGCTGAGATGCAACTCGAACGGTCGATATGCGATGACTACCGACGATCCAGTGGCACTGGTTGCGAGGGCGGCGCGCGGGCCAGCTTCGGCGACCCGACACCACGCACAGACAAAGTCGTGAATTGCCCGAATCCTGACGGGCGACATGCCACCCACTCCTGCAGAACCCTAACGAAAGCAGCGTGAAGGCCGACGAAACAATGCAGAATATCGGCTGTACGAAACCCAGCATTTGCACGATCGGCAAAAGGAGAGTCTATGGACAAACTGCTCGCGCTACAGACCTTCTCGGTTGTCGCGGAAACGGGCGGCTTTTCGAAGGCGGCGCGCCAGCTCGGCACCGCAACTTCATCTATCACACGCCTGATGGATTCGCTTGAATCGTCGCTCGGCGTCTCACTGCTGACGCGCACGACGCGCCAGGTAACACTGACAGATGCAGGGGCGACCTATCTGGAGCAGGTGAGCCGGCTGCTGTCCGAGCTCGTCGAGGCAGATGAGAGCATCGCTGATACGCGTGAAGAACCGGTCGGCACGTTGCGCGTGTCGGTGCCGGTCACGTATTCCCGGATTGTCCTTGGGCCGCACCTGTCGGCATTTCTTGATGCATACCCACGTATGTCACTCGATCTAGTCGTGTCCGACGCGTATCTCGACCTGGCCGTCGACCGGCTCGACGTCGCGGTGCGGATTGGCGTTCTGGCACAGGATCCAGGATTGATTGTGCGCCAGCTGATGGAGAATCGTCGAATCGTCGTTGCGAGCCGTGCCTATCTGGATCGATTCGGGATCCCCACGGCGCCGGCCGATCTGGCCGAGCATCAGTGCCTGCGATTTCCATACCGGCAGGGTCGACAGAGCTGGGTATTCACGCGCGGCGAGCGCACTGAGAAGATAGAGGTGAGCGGCAGACTCACAGCGAACAGCCTCGATATCCTTCGCGACGGTGTGTTGAACGGGCTAGGAATCGCGCTGGTTCCGAGCTGGCTCGTGCAGAACGATATCGTCGCCGGCGATATGATTCCCCTCTTTGACGCGTGGGCTGTGCTGCCGATCGCAGGCGATGCGCAAGTCTACGCGGCATATCTCCCGAACCGCCGTCATTCGCGCAAGGTGCGGGCTTTCATCGCGTTTCTCGCCGAGCGAGTGGGCGGGCCGCTCGCGAACTGAAGTCCTTGCAGGCCGGGCCGACGAGAAGCGACCCCACCAGAGCCGTAGCTGGCTGCGCGGAAACTCCAGGCGTTTCAGGATGGCGGCGCTGCAGACAGTATTCGCGCCAAGGGATCGTGTGCGCCGGTACCAGTCAGCGCTACCAGGCTGGTGGTGCGCCTACGCGTCGATACGCATCCTGAGTGCTTCGCTGGCGAACGGCATCTCGCAAGTGCGATGTCTGGTCGCATCAAGCATCGCGTTTCGCGAGCGCACCTGCTGTCGGCTCTATGGATGCCTCCGCCGCGCCGAGGAATGACGCGCCGGGACGATCAACCCGTCGCCACAGCCTGGAGGTCACTGACGGAAATGTGAACATCCCCAATACACGAGGCGGCGAGGATAAGTATGCACCTACCCGTTCTAACGAGATCTGATCGTCCCAGGATGGTGAGGGGAAACGAGTCGGGTGGTGATCGGCGTTCTCGCCTACAACGTCATTGACTGCTCTGTCAGATGCTGCCTTGTTTTTGCGCCGGTGCCCCCTATGCTGTATTGGCTGTTACATACACCATCCTGAGTATTGTGCGGAGATCGTGATGTTATCGACTACTGCGCAAAGGGCTGTGGCGTTCTTTGACTGAGGCCCGCCCGTGGAGGCGATGATGGAAGTAGAACGGTTGGGAGGAGAAAATGGCGGATTGGCAGGTAGCCAGGGTTTCAGCAGTCTTCACAACCACGGATCCGCTTTACGCCTGGGTAAAGCTCGTGGAACAAGATCAACCAACCTGGAGGAAAATCGAACCGCGAAGCGCTGACGGCTGCAGCAATGTCTTTCAGGTAGCCGTTGGCGCTTGGGTGAGAGACCATGACTATGTCATGTATCTGGTGAACGGGGCTGGCGAAGTTACTGCGATATCGAACTTTCTCGTCTAGATGCGGAGGTCACAT
>CAUUBQ010000110.1:0-18852 GCA_963543405.1 uncultured Cupriavidus sp. | reverse complement strand
CGCGTGACCAACCAGGACGGCGAGCAAGTGGCAGACCTGCGCAGCGTGCTGGTACAGCGCAACGGCTGAACGGAGAACCCGAATGAGCCACCTGAGCCTTGACCAGATCAAGGTGGGACGCCTGTGGCGTCCGCGCTCTACATCCCCGCCATGAATGACAGGGCTTTCCGCGCGTCCCGGTAATCTTTCAACCATGCCCCGCCATTTCCCCATACCTCGGCTGCCCGCTCCCTCTGGCGGTATGTCGCCCTCGCCCATTGATCCGAACAACGACCGCTACTACGTCCTGGACGTGTCCGGCCGTCCCGTACGGTACTACGACTACACCGAGCATTCGATTTGGGTGAGCTGCGAGGGCAAGGGCCGGCAGATCAAAGACCGGCTCTTGGAGCACGCGGTCGACTTCTGGACCTACTTGTCCGGCTGGGCCAGCCTGAAAGACGACAAGCCGCCTATGTTCCTCACGACGATCAATGGCGTTCTAAGCAAGATCTTCGAGTCGGAGACGTGGGAAGAGGCAGAGGACAAGCATCGGCGCGTGCTAGAGAAGATTCGGACCACTCTGCCACGGAAGGATGGATCGAGGTTATGGCGGGGATACGCGCATTGCGCAGGCCCACAACCAATGTACCGCCGCATCCGCACATTAAAGATCACATTGCCAATCGTTTGCCCGATTCAGGAATCGTCCTACACCAGATTCCCTTGCTTAGACATAGAACAGAGGTATCGATGCCCACCTGGAGGTGTACGGATGTCAGCAGTCGTAAAGGTGCAAAGACGGCCAGTGGAATGTTGAGTCCGAGTACGAGCGCACTCCATACCCGTTCCGCACCGCGGCCATCGCTGCAGCTGTTCATAGGGCGATGGAATTACGAGCCCTACCCATGATCTACGAGTTTGAGGGCAAGATGAACGCCCCAGTGGATTTTGCGCAGAGCGACATGACATGACATGACAGCCGACAATCCTTCTTACTCCAATGGAGGCTGCTATGTCAGGTGATATTCATGTTGTTCCCCACAAGGGGGGATGGGCTATTGCAATTGAAGGTACTGGGCTGCGCGCACCCTATGACACACGCGAAGATGCCATGTCAGTAGCAGCTGAAATGGCGAGGGTGGCACAAGTAGACTTAATCATTTATAGCCAGGATGGCAAAGTCAGTGAGCACCGCATGCGCGGGTATGCTCACTAACACCAAGGGCTTCCCCCTTTTGCCGCGCCGCAAGTCGCCGCGCGGCCTTTTTTATGTGGCCGTCAAAGGGTTTCCCCTGTAGGACGAGCACTTACCCCGCGAGGGTGCTTTTAATCCCAGCAGAAATCACCGATTATTACTTCCGCTGAAAACAGCAACCCTAAGTCTAATTCGTTCGCCGCTGCGCCCCCCGGTGCTGCGGTTTTTTTTTGCCCCACCCCTCCTTGTAGGACCGGCGCGGATACCGTAATGAACGAAGCCGGCGCAAGACTAGCGTACCCTAGACTGAGGAGACGCATCATGGCCAACAACGACATCCACGTAGTGCCAGCAGGGAAAGGCTGGGCCGTCGAAGCACCAAACAGCGGGAAACGGACCATGTTTGCCACTCAAGAAGAAGCGATCGGGGCGGGCACCGAGCGCGCGAAGCACGACAAGGTCGAGTTGCTGATCCATGGCCGCGACGGCCAGATCCGGGAACGCAATTCCTTCGGCCATGACCCGCGAAACATTAAGGGTTAAGGACCATGCCGTGCGCTTCGGACGCACTGACCCTCGTTCAGCTCTCTTCCATGCTCCTGGTGGAGCGCAAGGCCATTCCGCGCGAGGACGATTGGCTCTACGAGATCAAGTACGACGGATACCGCGTCTTGGCCAGTACCGGATCCGACGCACGGCTGCAGAGCCGCGGCGGCATTGACGCTACCCGCTGGTTTCCGGAGGTCGTGGCGACTAGCGCACTATCGCCGACATGCCTGCCGGTACAGTCCTGGATAGCGAAGTCTGCGTCCTGGACCATCTCGGCCGGGGTGACTTCAATCGCCTCCACACAAGGGCGAGGCGAAAGAGTTGGTACGAAGGCGCCGATCTTGTCGTCTACTGCGTGTTCGACGTCCTAGCAGCCACGCAAAACGATCTTCGGACAGCCACGCTCGAAAAGCGTAAAGCAGTGCTGGCCAAGATTCTGCGCTCACACTCTGACCGCGTCCTGCATGTGGCCGGAGTCGAAGACGGTCTCTGGCTGTACAGGTCTGCGCTCGAACTCGAGTTGGAAGGCGTTGATGGAAAGCGGCTCGGGTCGACTTACCAAGATGGAAAGCGGTCCGCGGACTGGATCAAGGTGAAGCGGCCAGGCGCGGTACCGCCGGAACGTTTCGAGCTGTGAAGGGTCATGAACTCTCCCGCCTCCAAGCGTCTTGCGACGCCGTACCGATTTCGCGGGTCACAGACTTTGACTTGGCGCGTGGCCGCGCCAGCGGTTTCGATCTCGTCGCCACGCCCGTTCCAGGCGTGTGCGCATCGGCTTAATCATTGAGCAGCGGTCATGACGACCGTGGCATTTTTTCATCCGTGACTATCGGACGAATTCCTATAGCAATTCCATCCCAGCATAGGACTGGTTACCGCATGTAACCAGACTGGACGGTAGCCAGTGACTATACCAATCTGCGCTTTTGCTCGAGCTCGAAGGCGTGGAAAGCCCCCGTGCTCTTCTTACCAAGACGGCCATTGGTCGTCCAACCGGATCAAGGTGAGGCGACCCGGCATGGTACCAGCCGCGGATTAACGGCTATTTCCCCCATGTGGCTGATTTGCGACCGCCGCCGACCATGCAATGCTCTGCAACGCCGAGATCCGTAAGCGGGAGACCTTGCATGGGAGCTATCGCAGTTGCCGGAATGGCGCTCTTCATTTGGCGGCTTGCCAGCACGAGAGCCGCACTGATGTTTGTAGTGTTCGTATTTTTTGGCGTTGTGTACTATTGGGTTGCGGACGAGCAGAGGCCCTGCAATGATCGCGCATGGTTTTGCGACATCATGCCTGATCGGGGAATTGGCTTCGTCGGCCCACCCGAAAAAGTGTGCCCTGCCGACGTCGAGCCACTCACCGCCCGCGTATTTGAAAGCGACGCCCCTGAGGCAGAACTGCGCCGCCTCCTCTCAGTCGGTGTCTGCCAGAAAGATGCGATCAAGCGCGTGCGCAAAGGCTGGAAGGCCCCATTTCACCCGAATTTTGGTTCCTGGTGGCAGCGGCTGACCTACTGAGCCAGCAACATCTGGACCGCCTCTCCCCATCCTTCATCGGGGCCAGGCCCTTACCGTCTTCTTGTGCGTGCGCGTGTACCGCCATCACCGGTCCGCTCAAGGCGCTGAAGGAAGCTCGCGCCAAGGATGTCGCAGCTCACGAGCGCACGTCCCCGCCCTCGCCCACAACCAAGCGCTGCGCGATCAGATCATTGCCACGATGAAGGCTGCCGGTATTCCTGACAGCTGGTCGGAACGCGACACGTCATCGCGTGCCCGCTTCCCGAAGAACAAGACTGCGTCGGCTGGCTATTTGGCTGAACTGAACAAGCATGTCGTGGTTACCGACGGCTTCGCCTACGCCACATCGTCGTATGAGACGCTGAAGACTCGGTACCAGGCCTATGCAGACGAGGCGGGCAAGGAAGTCGAGCGTCAAGAGCGCGAGCGCGCGGTCGACGCTCGCGTCGATCGTCCTCCGCTACGGGCTCGATCAGGATGCCGATTGGACGGACATCTTGGAGGCGCTGTGCGCGTACATCCGAAGCGCTGCAGCTGCGCGCGCTGCTGGTGGCACTGATCGAGCACGCCCAGAAGCACCCTACTGGCCGCTGCACCGCTAGGTCCGCTTCGGCCCGCTGACTGGGATGGTCGAGCAATTCAAAAACGGGAAACTGTAGTGACTGACAGGAAGAGATTTCACTGCGCGCTTACTGCGCATCTACCGATCGGCGTCAGGACACTCCGTTCGACTGCGCCCTCCGCCCAACCGCTGGCCGTGACTACCGAGAATCGCCGCACGCGTTGCATTTCCCATGTTTTCCCATTGATCAGCTGGGAGGGGATAAACACGCGCGGAATCTCCTGCGGGATCAGCACCTCCGTTGCAAATCACCGCAGAAACGTTGTAGGTTCGATCATGCCGGCGCTCATACCATTCTCGCGGCGGATCGCATTTGTAGATCAAAGGGTATATGTCGAATCCCTTGTAATTGGAACTAGGTACATCGTTCATAAAGTTCTCCATTGGAGAACCCACTCTACGCTCATTTCCGCGCAAGGCATCGGTTTATTCCTCTCCATACCAAAAGCACGTCCGGGGGCGCTTTCGGCCCGCAGGATGAGAAAGCCGCGAGGCGTGCGGATGACCCACGCTCAACCCCTTCGTGGGACACCTAGTATCGCGGCCCACCTTGCCAATGGTCTCTATCGTTGCCACGGTGATCGCCATGGTCGTGATCCCAATGATCGCGGTCGTGCTCCACACGCCCGTCTCTAGAGTAGTAGCCGTCGCGGTAGCCATCACGATCGGCTACAACGCAGCCACTGAGCAACGCAACAGAAGCGGCAACCAGCACAAGAATGGTTTTCATCATAATGTTCTCCTGTTCACCCTTGATCTCACTCCAGCTTACGCACCGGATTTGCTGCGGGATGTAGGACAGAAGTTCTCCTGCGGCGGGGCTGCCTCCTACAGCGAGGTGGCCGCATGATCCGCCTTGAATACAACAGCTTCGGCTTCTGCTGCGGCCTGGGCGACAGAGCGAAGGGCTTCACGAAGGCCGTCTCGCGCGTCGGCAACATGATAGGCACGTGGAAGTGCATCGGCGGCTTCGAGACTCTAACGGGCGTGCCGTGCATGGTGATGAACCTGTTCACCCGCCAGCCGTACACCGCCTTCCACGGCGCCGAGCCGCCGGCGGGCTGGCGCGAGGCTACGCCGAACGACATCGTGCGCGCAGCTGGCCACCGGCACCCGCACTGCGTCTTCATCTCCAGCCCGTGGAAGGGCGCGTCCGGTCTGCTCCGGTCTGCTGTCGGAGACCCTGTCGTCCACGCGGCATCGAGCACGGACTTCGCCATGTGCGTTTGTGCCAGCGTCTTCGCGTTCACGTTGCCGACAAAGATTGCTGCATGTTGTTTGACAAGCACCGACGTTTCCTTGTGGATGGCGTCCTTGCGCTGATTCGCGATTTTGGCGTGGATTGCCCTCACGCGTTTCTTCTTGCGCGCACGTTGCGCAATACCCAACGCCGCTTCCGACTCGCGATACCACTGCTTCGGCTCGAATTTTCCACCACTGCAATACGTCGCGAGCGACTTCAGGCCAAGGTCGTCACCACTCTGGAACCGGCCGCGCTGCAGTCACTGATCGAGCCGGAGGAATACCTGGAGCTGGACGGCCTGAGCGATCAGGCCTGGCGCTAGCGCATTGGCATGCTGTGCCGCCCGACGCGGCCGTGGCTATTGCCGAGGTGATGGGCACCACGTTGATGCTGGCCGAGACCGGCGAAACGTCCAGTCTCTCGTCGACGCCGGTATGGGTGCGTCCGGTGGCGATTGCCTTGACCGTCGCGCAGCCGTCTGAGGCCTCGTGATGCTAGGCCAGACCCTTTGCCACGGCAGCCGCCGTCAGCTTCCCAGCGACCTCTGCGTCAGCAAACGTCGGATAGCTCTCTTCGCTGACCAGTTTCCGTTCGATGACCTCACTCGCCTTGTCGCGAGTTTCGACCACTTCCCAGGCGAACGTGTTGCCCGGGGCATCGACAACGTACAGGTAGACCGAGACATGGTCTCCATTGATCACTACGGCAGGCTCTTTGGGCATGTTGATCTCCCTGTTTGGAAAGAATCCTAGCATGACCATCCTGCCCCGCCACCTCTCCACCAAGCCCAAGCCCCTGTCCATCCGCCAGCCAGGGTATGGCTGATCGCAGACGACCCCCCGCGCCTTGGGTAGCGCAGGCCGCGAGCGGTTCATCTATGCGCCCATGCCGGCTTGTAACGCACGATGCTGAACATTGGCGATCTGGTACAGCGTGGCCGATTGGACGGCCACTTGGACGGCCAGGAGATCGTCGCCCCGATCACGGTGCGCTACGAGGTCTGACGCACGATGGGGTGACGGTGCGCGAGAAGCAGAAGATCATCGAAGTCGATCCGCGTGTACCAGCCGAAGTGCGCGGATTGGGCATACGCCCTAGCGCCATTGCGCAGCGCGTCGAGTCAGCCCTGGGCCGCTGACAGGACTCTCGCCACGGCCAGGCGTGGTAACGTTTCTTCGATTGGCAGCGCGGTATTGAAAAGCAGGTCCGCAGCACTGGAGACATCATCGAGAAACGCATGTGGCAGCGGAACCTCGCCAGCAGTGTCACTGATTACGGCGGCAATATCGGGATCATGCGTGTGCACCCAGGATTTGTTGTTGGCCTGCCGGAAGACCTCAACCTTGGCGTAGCTCCCTGCCTGGAAGCCTTCGACGATGACCAGGTCAACGCTGCTGAGCCGCTGAAGCAGGCTGCTCAGCGATGGCGTTTCTTGCTCCGTCAACTCGTGCATCAGCGCCCCACGTACAAAGGATGCAACGATGACCTCGGTCGCGCCCGCCTGACGGTGTACGAATGAATCCTTGCCGGATCTGTCAACATCGAACTCGTCGTGAGCATGCTTTAACGTCGACACTTCCAGGCCGCGGGCCTTCAGCGCCGGGACGACCTTGGAGATCAGGGTGGTTTTGCCGGCGCCGCTCGCTCCCGACAGTCCAATAACTCGCATATTCGCACTCACAGTGACAACGCAGGAAGCGTTATGCACTGAAGACTATAACGGTGAGGTGCAAGGGCGTAAATATGAACGATGTGGACCAGTTCAGCGCCTCGCTTCATCCGTACCTTGCACCCATTCCATAATTCGAATATATTCGAATTATGGAAACTGATAACGCCCTCGAAGCGCTTGCCGCGCTTGCCCACGCCATTCGCCTGGCCGTCTTTCGCCTGCTCGTGCAGGCCGGCCCCGAAGGCCTGCCTGCTGGCCGAATTGCCGAACTGATGGAGATGCCAGCGTCGTCGCTATCGTTCCACCTCAAGGAACTGCATCGTGCCGGGTTGCTGACAAGTCGGCAAGAGGGCCGGTCGATCATCTACATGGCTCGCTTCGAGACCATGAATGACCTGCTTGGCTATCTCACGGAAAACTGCTGCGGCGGCAATCCGTGCTCGCCGGTGTCCTCCTGTTCCGTCTCCACGGAGTCCTGAACCATGAAGCGCTTCCACGTCCACGTCAGCGTGGCCGACCTGTCGGCCAGCATCCGCTACTACTCCGCCCTGTTCGATGCGCAGCCAACCGTCATTCGGGACGACTATGCCAAGTGGGCGCTGGACGATCCACGCGTGAACTTCGCGATCTCCAATCGCACCGAGAAGCTGGGCGTGGACCATCTGGGCATCCAGGTAGAGACCGATGCGGAGCTTGCGCAGATGCAGGTGCGATTGAACAGCGCCGACTTGCCCATGCAGTCCCAGTCCGAGACGAACTGCTGCTACGCGACCTCGAACAAGCACTGGTCGGTGGACCCAACGGGGATCGCCTGGGAATCGTTCCAGACGCTGGGTAGCGCGCCGACCTATGGCGAATCGCGCGACCGGAGCGCCGAAGCCGCTGCGTGCTGCGTGCCGGTCCAATTGAACGCCACGCCCCAGCCAACCACCAGGACTGCCTGCTGCACGCCGGAATCCGGCTGCTGCTGAGTTTCCCCTAACAAGCCTCCCGGTATCGGTACCTCGCGCGAGGAGGCCCTCACTCGCCCCAACGACCACCATGTCCGACAAGACCTTCAACGTGCTGGTGCTGTGCACCGGCAACTCCGCCCGCAGCGTCATGGCCGAAGCGCTGTTCAACGTGCTCGGCAAGGGACGCTTTCACGCCTACAGCGCTGGCAGCCATCCGTCTGGCACGGTGAACCCCTATGCCATCGAACGCTGCCAGTCGATCGGCTACGACACGTCCGGCCTGCGCAGCAAGAGCTGGGACAAGTTCGCCCTGCCCGGCGCACCGCGCATGGACTTCGTGATCACCGTCTGCGACCAGGCCGCGGGCGAGGTCTGCCCGATCTGGCCGGGCACGCCCATCACGGCACACTGGGGCTTCATGGACCCCGCCGCCATCCAGGGATCCGACCACGAGAAGCGCAAGGTGTTCGACCTGGTCTTCCGTCAGATCCTCAATCGCGTCAGCCAATTCGTGAACCTGCCGTTGCACATCCTGGACCGTAACGCCATCCAGAAGGAGATGCGGGCCATTGGCGAGCAGTCGGTGGAGGCCGGGCAATGAGTATGGCGCAGCCATCCGCCGGCGCCGCGCAACCCAGCGCAATCGGCTTCTTCGAACGCTACCTGACCGTCTGGGTCGCACTCTGCATCGTCGCCGGCATCCTGCTCGGCCAATGGCTGCCATCGGTATTCCAGGCCATCGGCGCCATGGAAGTTGCCCAGGTGAACCTGCCAGTGGGCGTGCTGATCTGGATCATGATCATTCCGATGCTGATCAAGATCGACTTTGGCGCGATGGGCCAGGTGGCCGGCCACTGGCGCGGAATCGGCGTGACGCTCTTCGTGAACTGGCTCGTCAAGCCGTTCTCGATGGCGCTGCTGGGCTGGATTTTCGTGCGCCATTTGTTCGCAGGTTGGCTGCCGGCCGATCAACTCGATAGCTACATCGCGGGCCTGATCCTGCTGGCGGCGGCGCCCTGCACGGCGATGGTGTTCGTGTGGTCGCAGCTCTGCAAGGGCGATCCGTATTTCACGCTGTCGCAGGTAGCGCTCAACGACGCGATCATGGTGGTGGCCTTCGCCCCCGTCGTCGCGCTGCTGCTGGGCCTGTCGTCGATCACCGTGCCGTGGGACACGCTCATCACCTCGGTCGTGCTCTACATTGTGGTGCCGGTGCTGATCGCGCAGGTCATCCGCAAGGCATTGCTGGCGCAAGGCGAAGTCACATACAAGCGCGTCGTCGGCGCGCTGGGCCCCTACTCGATCACCGCCCTGCTTGCGACGCTGGCGCTGCTGTTCGGCTTCCAGGGCAACGCCGTCGTCGAGCAGCCACTGATCATCCTGCTGCTGGCCGTGCCGATCCTGATCCAGGTCTTGCTGAACTCCGGCCTGGCCTACTTGCTTAACCGCAAGCTCGGCGTGGCCCACTGCGTAGCCGGCCCATCGGCGCTGATCGGCGCAAGTAACTTCTTCGAGCTGGCGGTGGCCACTGCCATCAGCCTGTTCGGCTTCCAATCCGGCGCGGCGCTCGCCACCGTCGTCGGCGTGCTGATCGAAGTCCCCGTGATGCTGTTCGTCGTCGGCGTCGTCAACCGCTCACAGCACTGGTACGAATCGCACTGAGGCATTCCCATGACCGTCACCATCTATCACAACCCCGCCTGTGGCACGTCACGTAACACGCTGGCCATGATCCGCAATGCGGGCATCGAGCCAACCGTCATCGAGTACCTGACCTCGCCGCCCGACCGGCAGACCTTGCAGGCAATGATCCGCGATGCAGGCCTCACGGTTCGCGAAGCGATCCGGGAGAAGGGTACGCCCTACGCCGAGCTTGGCCTGGGCGATCCCGCACTGACCGACGGCCAGCTGCTTGATGCGATGCTGGCCCACCCGATCCTGATCAACCGGCCGTTTGTCGTCACCGAACTTGGCGTTCGGCTGTGCCGGCCGTCCGAAGTCGTGCTGGATATCCTGCCGGCGCCGCAGCAAGGCGCTTTCACCAAGGAAGACGGCGAGGCCGTGATCGACGCCCAGGGCCGGAGAATCCAATGACCGGGGATCTGCCTAACATCGTCCCGGCGGTGCTCGATACGCCGGATCTGCGCAAGCTGGATCCGGCCCGCGTCAGCACCCACCCGCCGCGCATCCTGCTGCTCTACGGTTCGCTGCGCGAGACCTCGTACAGCCGGCTGCTGGTGCAGGAAGCCGAACGGATTCTCCGACACTTCGGCGCGGAGACCCGCGTCTTTGACCCGCACGGCCTGCCGATGGCCGACAGCGTGCCGGCCGATCACCCCAAGGTGGTCGAGCTGCGCAAGTTGTCCGAATGGTCCGAAGGCCAGGTGTGGTGCAGCCCCGAGCGCCACGGCACGCTGACGGCCGTGTTCAAGAACCAGATCGACTGGCTGCCGCTCGAGATCGGCGGGATTCGCCCGACCCAGGGCCGCACGCTGGCCGTCATGCAGGTGTGTGGCGGCTCTCAGTCGTTCAACGCCGTCAATGCGCTGCGCGTGCTGGGGCGCTGGATGCGCATGGTGACGATCCCGAACCAGTCATCAGTCGCCAAGGCGTACCAGGAGTTCGACGCCAACGGCCGCATGAAGCCGTCGTCCTATTACGACCGGGTGGTCGACGTCATGGAGGAACTCTACAAGTTCACGCTGCTGGTACGTGATCGTAGCGACTACCTGACCGATCGCTACAGCGAGCGGAAGGAAGCCGCGCCCGCCAACGCGACGACGCTTGCAGCGGCGGCCATGAGTCACGAGAACGAGGCCCAGACCGGCGACACCGACAGCAACGAAGTGGAATAGCCAGGAACGGGACGGCCCTGGGTTCGATTGCTGCCAAGCGTTGGGGGGCTTCCCGCTAGGTGCCGATTCGGGGGATCTCGCGAGCATTCTCGCCAAGTCAATCTCGCGACCCTGGTCCTTCCCCGACTATACGGAACTCCGACCAAGCGATTGCGATCGTCGATAAGAGAAGCCCGTCACGGATGACCTCACCATCAGTGGCGCATTGAACACTTGCACCTTGTCCGCCAGTTCAGGCGTCAGAGTGATGGCCAAATGCTGAGTCGGCAACGTAGGTTGTTTTCCGGTCTATGACTTAGTTAGGCCTTTGGGCCCATCCCGCATTGCCAGTCCGTGGCAGTGGTTTTGAATCAGTTGACCTCCCCGGCTATGCTGTAGCAGAAGTGGAATCGCCAGGAAACCACAAGGGGCTCTTGATGCATCAAGCGTTTGCGCAGCTGATAAAGGGTTTGTTTAAGCTCTCGCTCTTCCTGCTCGCGTTCCCTTTCGCAAACGGTCTGGCGGCGGAGTTCGGCAGCAAGAACGGCCCGGAGCCAGACAACATCGAGGAGATTGTCGAAGTCCTACGCCGGGATCCTTATGATTTAGAACTCCTGATCAGCTTCGGTACGTCCAAGGGTGGATCGGCCGGACATATCGCGCTGGCGGTACGCGATGATGGCGCGCACCACGATATGGTGTACTCGGCGAACTTCTACGCCGACAGGTCACCCGAGCATGCGCGGGCCTTCTACACCCAGCAACTGGTCGTTGGCCTTCCTAAAACGGAATACCTGTTCAAGACGACCTCATCGCTGGATACCCTCGCCGTCTTCGGCCTAGACTACGGCGAAATCTATAAGCGCTCGGTCATTGGCGTACGGGTCTTCGGCGTGCCAGCCGCCGAAAAGCAATCGTTGATTTCCTATTTCTCCGGAATCAACGACGACTATCATCGGCGAGCCACCACGACAGAATATCACCACGGCGAGGTCAAATACGATTATCTACGGCTAAACTGTGCCAAGGTTATCGGCGCCGCTTTCAAATTCGGCGCCAACTATGAGAACCTCGACGTCAACAATCCGCAGTTGTTGCGTGGACGGCGTGTCGTTGCGGCTGCGACGGCAAATATTCCCACCGAAATGGCCCTGAAACTGATGGAACAATGGAGCCATCGGCAGTATGGCATGGACGTGGTGCTCTACAAGAAATACGAAGGCTCTTCGTATGTGGAACCCCGAGAAGAGCCGAAGGTCGCCTTCAAGAATCTGCCCAATCGCTTCCCATCGGTGCTGTCGCTCGATTTTCGGAGAGAACAAGGCGAGTACCGCGATTTCGACAACCTCTTTGCCATGTATTTGTTCTATAACCTCGGCCGCTAGAGCGTACGCATCGACGATCGCACAAAGCGGCTCCAGATCGAAAAGGACAAGGAGCCCATGACATATCAGGACGCAGTCGCGGTTGCGACGGAAGCGGCAAAGTCGGACAGTGAGAACTTCCGCCGTCACGCCCTATTCCGTCCCTTGGGCACCCGAATAGGCGAGCAGGCGAGCAACACGCACCTCTATCACTACCCGGCTAGCTCGCCCAGTGCCGCATCGCCATAGCGCCCGGCCAAGCCATCCGCTATGGAGAACCGCTTGCGCACGCTCAAATCACTGATATCCTGGTTGCCGCTTTGTGCCTGGGCGTTGGCGCAGGATTTGCCCGCTATGGAGCTGCGCATCCACCATCAACCCGAACTTAACGTGCGGATGGTGATTGCCGAGGGCCGCATCGAGCCGGGCGATGCCGAGCGCTTCCGTGCCGTCGCCAGACTCGCCGACCGCGATGGCGAAGGGCTTGTCATGCTACTTCTTACCAGCCCGGGCGGGAACGTCGAAGCTGCCTTCCGCTTCGTCGATGTCATGGACGACGTGCGGGTCTATACCGTCGTCCCCAACAATGCCAGCTGTGCGTCGGCTTGCGCGTCCATCCTCTTCGCTTCAGGGGTCCGACGCAGCATTCTTGGGTCCGGTCGCCTTGGCTTCCACAGCTGCTATCGACGCAAAGGAACGGCTTACCTCGATGACTCGCTTTGCAACGAGATCATCGCGGCGAACGCCATGCAGCGCGGAATCAGCCATGCGGCAATCAACCGCTTTACCTCGGATTTTGGCGCGCGCGACATGGCATGGGTGGGACGGAGCACCGCGTGCCGATTCCTGGAAGGCCTCTGCAACCCCGGTCACCTCGAACGGAAACCCGAGGCCATGAGGGCGGTAGCGCGTAGCCTCGATTGCAGCAAGCTCGTTTCGACTGCCTCCCGACTCGTTTGCGGCGACACCGAACTATCGCGCGCCGACGACGAACTGGCGGCGGCTCTCGCCCTAGCCATGAGATCCGGGAACAAGGTAACCATACGGAACGCGCAGCGAGTATGGCTGCGCGAGCAACGCAATGTGTGCACCGACAAGAACTGCCTCCTACGCGCCTATCTTGCCCGGATCGCGGAGGTGCGAAGCAGGCCGGCGGGATCTGACGCGAAATGATGCACCCACGGATTCGCCGGGAAGGCCAGGTTGGACCGAAGTCCATTGCTTATGCAGGCGCAAAAACTACGATCTCCGGAGCGTCGGTCTCGTACGTTGCTGCCTATCGTTGCTGATCCGAAGTCCGGCGACCCGCATTGCGCCATTCATCGCCCACGCCCCCTATGCCGACGGGAAACTAGCCGCCATCTACGCAGCACCCAAAACCGCGGCAGACGGCCGGAGTACGCGACGTTTGGGGTGGAACGCCCGGACACTCCGGACGCGTGCCACCTCAATGAACGACCACTGAGTTTCGGCAATGGCAAACTCGTAGCTTCCATTGACTGCACACGCAGCCCTTTTTACTGGCTACGATGCCACGCTAGATAGCAAGGACTGCCGCGGACGAGCTTTGTCGCAATGCCCTTATCCATGGCGTTCAAACCCGCGCAATGTTGAAATCGTGCTACGACATGGAGCCCCTATGGAACTCACCAGAATTGTTGTGTGCGAGTGTGGCGCGCCAGCGAGAGTCCGCGAGATTCCATACGACTTGGGTGGGACGACTCTGCGCGATTGGGCGCCCTGCCCTTGGTGCTACCGGAAGCTATACGAAATGCGGGACGAGGGAATCGTCCTGGTCGAGTTCGTCACTGAAGATGAATGGAACTGAACAGGAACGGCTTGGCCATCTGCAGCTTCAGAGCACTACTCGGCATTGATAGGTTGCCCAATCTCCTCCCCCCTACGTCTTGCGTTTGTCCTGAACTGTGGCCCTTCGCTCCACCAGCATTGCCTGGTTTCGGCCGTTCCCGTCCCCTTAACTGACTCTCCCTCTCGAGCAGCTTCAGGGCTTCTTTCAAGGGCAGAACGCCCATACAACCTATTGGCGGAGGTCGAGCGCTGGCGATCAGGCGCGCCGCCGCCGGGGTGCACGACGCACCGGGCGGTGTGCTTCCGCATGGCCCGTCGATTACGCTCTTGCTGGATTCTCAAGCGACCAGCGCTAGTACTTGATGTCCCGCTTTTGCTGGCGACCTTGCTGCTTTGTATCGCGCTTGTCTTGCCGGCACAGGGCGTTGCTCTTCTGGTTTGCAGCTCGGCAGTCGACCTTTTCCGCTCGCGCCTCCTGTTTGGCAGCTTGATTTGCGTTCCTGCCCTGTTGGCGCTGTTGTGACTGGGTTGTGGCCAAGGCAGCGACGGATAGCGCCAGTAGTCCAACCGAGGCCAGCATTGCGCTCGTGTGCCTCCAAAGTCCGTTTCTTGATTCGACCATTTTGACGCTCCTTCGCGCCTGCCTGAAACGCTGGTCAGGGCGGCCCAGCCGAGAATGGCCTCGATGCGTCCGCGCTGCCTTCTCGCATTCAGTTCAGGTCGTTGTCCACATAGTACTTGGTCCCCTTAGCTGTGAATTCAACTGCGAGACCTTTGTCGGTGAGCTGATAAAGCCAGACGCCGGGCGCCACGGCTATGGCACCCTGATATGCGCCACCAGTGTCGCCGGCCTTCGCCGCGGCGGTCGCTTGCCCGCCGAACTGCCACCCGGAAGTGATGAATTTATTTAGGGCGCTCTCGTTCTCAAACACCCAAACCTGCTGGAATTTCTTGACACCCATTCCGAGGCCAGCCTGAAGCTCGGCCATTTTCATGTAGGTTGTAGCCTTCGTCTTGTTGTTGACGGCGATGCCTTCGCCGGTCCCGCTGCCAGCAAGGAGGATCTTCATGCCAAAGTTGCTGAACGCGGCATAGCCTGCCGCCGATTCCACAGCCTTGCGTGCCGACGGTTGGGCTTGATAGAGAGCGCTCAGTGCTTTTTTTCCGGCTTTGCGCACCTCGGCTTGTTTGTCTTCCTTGCTTGCGGCGAATGCTAGCGCCGGCAAGACAAGTGACGAAGCCAATGCAACGATGACCAGGCGACGAGTCATGATTGGCACCTTATAGACGATGATCAATGCGAATGTACCGAACGAGGTGCAGTTCCTGCGTGCGCAAGGGCATAGCACTAGTCGGAAGCCGGCCCCTACGGGCAAGTCCGAGAGAGCCACGGCTGCATACGCCGCTAGGCACATCGCAGACATTGCCATGAATAAATGGTGTCACGCGCGGACATTGCGTCAATTGGACCTTGGTCCTACGGCATGAAGGGAGAAAGCGGCCCGGCCAGTCAGCATGACGAGCGACGCCGCGAGTTATCCGAGGGAGTGCTGCATCCAAGCGCTAGCCAGGTTTCAAAAGGCTGCCGTCATATGGGCTGCGTCGCAGTCACGCTTGGCGCTGGCTGAGTGACTGGGAGACGGTCTTGATGTCCGCATTCTGTACGGTCGACCGCAAAAAAATGAAGAACCAAGATCTCCGCTTTCGTGTGTTCCAAGAATGGAATGCACGGAAGTGCGTTGACGGAACCGGACACGCACGCCAATAGTCGAGACGATGTTCTTGTACCGCCTCGACTTCGCGGATGCGTCGAACGACGCTGATGTGTCGGTATTGCCTGGCGCCTGCCAAGATATGACCTGATGACTTCGCAACGATCATGCGCTAAGGTCGCACCCCGCTGAACAAGCGAGCTCCTGAGAGATAAAGTCCGAGCTTCCCAGGTTCGTGGCGGCTCCCAATGAGCAGGACCCCAAAGGTTGAACTAGTGTTCAACTCTTGGGGGACAGTTCAAAGATACCTGGCTAGTATCAATAGCGCGCACATTCAATGCGTGGCGGCAAAAGTCGTCGCCGATGACCACGGCGCCAATTTGGCAGCGACTGTCGCAGTGGCCATCGGTATGAGCGATCCACCCACTCCGATCGAATACTGCGAAACGCTGTTGCTGCCGCTGTTCACCACATAGACATAACGACCGGTCGGATCGATCGACACCGAAATGGGCGAACTACCAGCGGCAACGGTTGGTGTAGCCATTGCCGTGAGCGAACCATCCGACCCGACGGTGTACTGCGAAACGTTGTCACCGGTGCTGTTGGCCACGTAGACATACTTGCCAGTCGAGTCGATCAACACCGAAATTGGCGCAGATCCAGAAGCGACGGTGGGTGTAGTCATCGGCGTGAGGGAGCCGTCGGACCCGATCGTGTACTGCGAAACACTTCCGCTGCCGTTGTTTGCTACATAGGCATACTTGCCGGTCGGATCGACCTTCACTGACTCTGGATTAACGCCCGTGGCGACGACCGGTGTAATCATCGGCGTGAGCGAGCCATCGGCTCCAATGGTGTACTGCGAAACAGTGCCACCACCGTTGTTGGTCACATAGGCATACTTACCCGTCTGATCGATCGTCATCGAAAAGGGAGACGATCCCGTAACGACTGTCGGCACAGCCATCGGCGTGAGCGAGCCATTTACCCCGATTGTGTACTGCGAAACGTTATTGCCGCTCGAGTTCACCACATAGACATACTTGCCGGTTGGATCCACCGCCCCCGCCGCGGGCCAAAGTCCTGCGCCTACAAGCGCCGTGGCCATCGGCGTGAGCGAACCATTCACCCCGATCGTGTACTGCGAAACACTATTACCCGTGCTGTTCGCCACATAGGCATACTTTCCCGTCGGATCAACCATGACTGCCTGCGACCCGAAAGATCCCGTGCTAACGCTCGCCGTAGCCATCGACGCGAGAGCACCATTCGGTCCGATCGTGTATTGCGAAACTTCGTTGCTGTTCCGGTTCACCACATAGGCATAAGCGTAGCGTTGGCACGAAACGCTAACTGTCGCAACATCGCCTGCCGACACAGTGCCTGCATCACCGGTAATCGTACAGTTCTGCCCCTTCGGTTGTGCCCCGACAACTACACTGTAGGCACTGCCAGATACGAGCTTCGCAGGAAATGCAAAACTTCCGTCTGCTGTGACAGTTAGCGTGTCTGCGCCATTGGTCAATTGAAGTTGAGTACCGCTGACCAGGCCGGATACCGTTCCGCCAACCTGATAAGTGCCGCCCGCACTGGGAGGGGTGCTTGAGCCAGGGGCGCTTGACGCTGAGTCGCTTGTGCCGCCGCCATCACCACAAGCAGTTATGACCAGGGCGATAAAAAAACCACCAACTGTCAGATGCGCTGCCGTCCAGAATCGATTTTTTCCGTCGCTCATTCTATTGTTCCGTTAAATACGTTTTATAATTCATTTTCATTTACCCACCTCGAAAACCTCACCGCAACTTAAAATGCCTCCCGTAGACCATATAAAACTATTATTTCACCATTTTTCGCAATGCAATTTTCGCTCTTCCGTATTGACGACAGGAGTTGTCGCACGGTATTTCAAGACAACCGTCAAGTCACTTGTCAATTCAACACAATACCTCTTTTACCGCGACAAAAAATGACATGACAGTAGGTCGTTTCTACTTAACGGCATGGGAGTGAAATTCTTGAGCGACTGGAATCAGTCTATGGCCGCGACGATGGTCGATGGCCTGAGCCAGGCGGCCAAACTGCAATTCCGAGAAACCTGCCGACGCGGAGACCATGGCGGCCATTTGAGAGCACAGGATAGAACAGCCGCCTTGATCGAGCACGACGATACCGGTTCAGAGTAACGTAGTTACTGACAGGTAAGTCTGACACATGCATTCCCTCAAACCTATACACGGAATGAGTTATTCTGGCACGTTCTGTAACTGCCCTAGCGAGGCCGCTCTGCCCACTGCATACAATGTCAATTCTCTTGTCAAGCCACCTCTTTCGAGTGACTGATTAAGAATTGACCGGTGTACTTGATTTGAAAATAGTCTCCCGTATAGGTCCGCCATGAATGGCCACGATCATCGGAGTACTTGGTTGTTTTGACGTCACGCCATCGAATCCGCGCTCAGAAGACGTGCCGCAAGTCAATCACGGCACCCATCTGGTTTTCGCCCGCGATCACGGAGCCGTCAGTATCAGCTCGGTTGCCATCGGTAATGGACGCCATCGCCTGTCCCGCAATCAAGACGTCATAGGGACCGACCTGGGTACCAGCCGCCACAAGTTGTGCACGAATTTCGCCTGCGTGCTGGGCGTCCCCGGTATCAAACGGGACCACCTCAAGCTGCAGTGCCTCTATGCGCCCTAGGTTGGCCGCCGCGGGCTGGCTCTTGTAAGCCCCGTAGTACAACTCGTGGGCGACGATGGATGGCATCCCGACATCGGCCGGTAGATGCGCTCGCAGACGGGCAAGCATTTTGGGCTCGCCCTTGAGCATCGCGATCACCGCGTTGGCATCGATAAGGTACTGGATTCGCGCGCAGGCGCCAAAGAAGTCGCGCGTGGCCGCTTAAGCCTTCAGCGGGCCGGTCCCTCATCCATAACTTCGAGTTGGGACCCTCATCCGGAAACTCGCCCTGATCGCGCGACGCTGCCCGAACGTTGCCAGCGCCCCGACACCCGGCAGGATTCTGTTGGTGGCACCCCATCACTCCGGCCTCCGCAAGCCCATTCCTCTGCATTGGCGCAGACCCTCATATCGCCCGAAAACCCGCATGCAGCAAGGCTTTGCGACTTTTTCCGAGGCTCTGGCCCACGCTGGCACGCTTGCTGCGATATCAGCACCGAGCGCGACACCAACCCGGCTCATCACCCACCAAGCCTTACCTTCCTTTCCAGGAGCACATCATGACCACGCTGACCATCAAGGACCTGTCCTCGACCGAAACCCTCGACGCCAAGACGCTGCAAGCCGTACGCGGCGGCCTGGCCATCGTGGCCCCGTGGACCAGCGTCTACGCCCCGGTCAAGCTGTCGTTCGACTCGCATGTGAAGATCGACCAGCAAA
>CAUUBQ010000109.1:0-19096 GCA_963543405.1 uncultured Cupriavidus sp. | reverse complement strand
CCGCGAAGGTGGCCGTACCGTCGGCGCCGGCGTTGTGGCAAAGATCCTCGACTAATTAACTAGTCGAACTGGCGAGCGCGGCACCAACCAGCCGCGTTCGTTTGCCAGAGGGGTTGGCATTAGCCGACCCCGAAGTTGTTTTAGGGGTATAGCTCAACTGGCAGAGCGTCGGTCTCCAAAACCGAAGGTTGGGGGTTCGATTCCCTCTGCCCCTGCCAAATCAATCAGCCGCGTCGCGAGGAATAATCGTGACGCGGCTTAGTCTCGTTTGCGAAACATGGCTAATCCCAATGTTGAAACCGTAGGCGCCTCGAGCGGCAAGTGGATGCTCGTCGTGGCCGTGCTCCTGGTGGTAGCCGGAGTCATCGGTTTCTACGCGCTGGCCCAGCAGCCTTCGTACGTACGTGGCGCTGCACTCTTTGCCGGGCTTGCGCTCGGCGTGGTCGTGGCGCTTGTCTCGGCTCCGGGCAAGGACTTCGTGGGATTCGCGCGTGAGTCGTATCGGGAAGTTCGCAAGGTCGTTTGGCCGACGCGCAAGGAAGCCGGACAAATGACGGGGCTCGTGTTTGCCTTCGTCGTGATCATGGCACTGTTCCTGTGGTCGGCTGACAAGCTCATCGAGTGGGTGATTTTCTCGCTCGTGCTGGGCTGGAAATAAGAGGTAGGACATGACGGATAACGCCCAGCAGGAAACCACGGCCTCGGAATCGCCTTCGTCGAAGAAGCGCTGGTACGTGGTGCACGCTTACTCCGGCATGGAAAAGAGCGTGCAGCGCGCTCTGCAGGAGCGCATCGAGCGCGCCGAGATGCAAGACAAGTTCGGTCGCATTCTGGTGCCCTCGGAAGAAGTCGTGGAAATCAAGGGCGGGCACAAGTCCGTGACCGAACGTCGTTTCTTCCCCGGCTACGTGCTGGTGGAAATGGAAATGACCGACGAAACGTGGCACCTGGTCAAGAACACCAGCAAGGTCACCGGCTTCGTTGGTGGTGCGCGTAACCGCCCGAGCCCGATTTCGCAACGCGAAGTCGACAAGATCATGACCCAGATGCAGGAAGGGGTCGAGAAGCCGCGTCCCAAGACGCTGTTTGAAGTGGGCGAAATGGTGCGCGTCAAGGACGGCCCGTTCACCGACTTCAATGGCAACGTCGAGGAAGTGAACTACGAGAAATCGCGCCTGCGCGTGACCGTAACGATCTTCGGACGTGCAACGCCGGTCGAACTCGAATTCGGCCAGGTCGAGAAGGTTTAAGGATCATGGTCGTCGCTGCCCTTAACGGGCGGCGGCGGGCAGACAGGGCAAGTCGGAAGACTCGCCCGAAGAGGAGCGTGAGGTCGTGTCTCGGCATGGCGATAGCGCGTTACGACTCAACAGGATCTGAATTCCGAAACAGGAACGGATCCGGATTGGAGTAAAGATGGCCAAGAAGATTATTGGCTTTATCAAGCTGCAGATTCCGGCTGGTAAGGCAAATCCCTCCCCGCCCGTTGGTCCCGCACTGGGTCAGCGCGGTCTGAACATCATGGAGTTCTGCAAGGCGTTCAACGCCCAGACCCAGGGTATGGAACCCGGTCTGCCGGTGCCGGTGGTGATTACCGCCTTCGCCGACAAGAGCTTCACCTTCGTGATGAAGTCGCCGCCGGCGACCGTGCTGATCAAGAAGGCAGCAGGCATCACCAAGGGTTCGCCGAAGCCCCACACCGACAAGGTTGGCAAGATCACCCGCGCCCAGGCTGAAGATATCGCCAAGGCCAAGAACGCTGACCTCACCGCCGCTGACCTCGACGCCGCCGTGCGTACGATCGCAGGTTCGGCGCGTTCGATGGGCATCACCGTGGAGGGTCTGTAAATGGCTAAGGTTTCCAAGCGCGTCGCCGCCAACAAGGCGAAGATCGAGCGTACCAAGTTCTACCCGATCGACGAGGCCCTGGGCCTGGTGAAGAGCTGCGCTTCGGCGAAGTTCGACGAATCGATCGACGTGGCCGTGCAACTGGGCATCGACGCCAAGAAGTCGGACCAAGTGGTGCGCGGTTCGGTAGTGCTGCCGGCTGGTACCGGCAAGTCGGTCCGTGTGGCCGTGTTCGCCCAAGGCGAGAAGGCCGAAGCCGCCAAGGCCGCCGGTGCTGACATCGTTGGCATGGAAGACCTGGCCGAGCAAGTGAAGGCCGGTAACCTGAACTTCGACGTCGTGATCGCTTCGCCGGACACGATGCGTATCGTCGGTACGCTGGGCCAGATCCTCGGCCCGCGCGGCCTGATGCCGAACCCGAAGGTTGGCACCGTGACGCCCGACGTCGCCCAGGCAGTGAAGAACGCCAAGGCTGGTCAGGTGCAATTCCGTGTCGACAAGGCCGGTATCATCCACGCCACCATCGGTCGTCGCTCGTTTGAAGACGCCGCGCTGAAGAGCAACCTGGCCGCCCTGCTGGACGCCCTGGTCAAGTCCAAGCCGGCAACGAGCAAGGGTGTGTACCTGCGCAAGATCGCCGTGTCGTCCACCATGGGCGTTGGCGTTCGCGTTGAACAGACCTCGCTGGCAGCCTGAGCTGACGGCAACCACCTGACCGGAACCCGATAACTCCGGCCAGGGCAGGAATTGAAGATCGCGGCGTTGCCGCGGTTGGCTCCCGATTCGAACAGATGACGGAGCAAGGCTTTGGGCAGTAGCACTCGCCACGCGATGACGCGAAGCAGGTGCTGCTGGTTATCAAAGACCGCTGGTGTTCACACCGCCCATGGCAGCGTGGACTTAATCGGTCGGCACATACGGGGTTCGCTCCGATGGCAGTCGGCCCGCCAGCGCAGATGGCGCACCCGAAGGGATTGATGAAGCCAGGTACTGCCTGGCCGATTCGGGCCAATCGGACGCCGTTCGTTTGGACTGATGTGTTTGCGCCGGTTTTTCCGGTGCGTTCGCATCGTTTTGGAGCTTAACCGTGCCACTTAATATTGAAGATAAGAAGGCCGTCGTTGCTGAGGTTTCGGCGCAAGTCGCCAAGGCCCAGACCATCGTCGTTGCCGAATATCGCGGCATTGCGGTTGGCGATCTGACCAAGCTGCGTGCTACCGCTCGTCAGCAAGGCGTGTACCTGCGCGTTCTGAAGAACACGCTGGCTCGCCGTGCCGTCGAAGGTACGCCGTTTGCAGGCCTCGCAGAGCAAATGACGGGTCCGCTGATCTACGGTATTTCCGAAGATGCAGTGTCCTCGGCCAAGGTTCTGAACGACTTTGCCAAGACCAACGACAAGTTGGTTCTGCGCGCTGGGTCGTACGACGGTAAGGTTCTCGATGCTGGCGCCGTCAAGGCCCTGGCTTCGATCCCGAGCCGTGACGAACTGATTGCTCAGCTGCTTGGCGTGATGCAAGCGCCGGTGTCGGGCTTTGCCCGCCTGCTGGCCGCACTGGCTGCCAAGAACGCCGAAGGCGCTCCCGCGGAAGCGGAAGCAGAAGCCCCGGCTGCCTGAGCTGTCTCATATACAGATCGCAATACCGATCCCGAATCAAATCTAGTAGGAGTAATCCAAATGGCAATCACTAAAGACGACATCCTGGAAGCCGTAGGCGCGATGTCCGTGATGGAACTGAACGACCTGGTCAAGGCGTTCGAAGAGAAGTTTGGCGTGTCGGCTGCTGCCATGGCTGTGGCTGCTGCCCCGGGCGCTGGTGCCGCCGCTGTTGAAGAAAAGACCGAATTCAACGTGATTCTGGCCGAAGTTGGCGCCAACAAGGTTGGCGTGATCAAGGCCGTTCGCGAAATCACCGGTCTGGGCCTGAAGGAAGCCAAGGACCTGGTCGATGGCGCACCGAAGGCTGTCAAGGAAGGCGTGGACAAGGCTGCTGCAGACGAAGCCAAGAAGAAGCTGGAAGACGCTGGCGCGAAGGTCGACGTCAAGTAAGTGGTACCGCGCGTGCCCCCGTGGCACGCGGAGGGGCTGGCAAAGGGAAATTCCCGGCGCCAGCCTTTTTGCGCTTCTGTGGGGTGTGTTTGAAGGTGCACCTGAAAGCGGCGCAATACGGCCCGGATGGGCGAGATGTGAAGTAAGCTATGCTTGGCGAGCGATAATCGATCGCTGCCTCAGCAGAAGCCAAACATCAGTGGCACACTAGGTGGTTGCTGATGTTTGTCTTCTGAACCGACTGCAGAAGACAAGTTTGGTCGGGTGCCCCCCGGACGTGTGCAGGCATTGCGCCGTGCAATGACCACACCGTCCGCAGCGTGCGGGTACCGTCAGCCAGAGGTTGGTAGCGGCCAACCGCCAAATCCCCTCCCAGTCGCTGAACACCTCAGGTGCCGGCCAGGTCCAGCCAGCCCTGCGATGATTCGGAGATCCCATGGCGTACAGCTTCACCGAAAAGAAGCGCATTCGCAAATCCTTTGCGAAGCGCGCGACGGTTCATCAGGTTCCATTCCTGCTTGCCACACAGATTGAATCCTACACCCAGTTCTTGCAAGCGGAAACGCCGACCGCGCGTCGCAAAAGCGAGGGTCTGCAGGCCGCTTTCAACGCGATCTTCCCAATTTCCTCCCATAACGGGCTTGCCCGTATGGAGTTTGTCTCGTATCACCTGTCCAACCCGCCGTTCGACGTCAAGGAATGCCAGCAACGTGGCCTGACGTTCCACTCGGCGCTGCGTGCGAAGGTTCGCCTGATCATCAACGATCGCGAGAACCCGGGCAAGGTAAAGGAAGTGAAGGAGCAGGAAGTCTACATGGGCGAAATTCCGCTCATGACCTCGACCGGTTCTTTCGTCATCAACGGCACCGAGCGTGTCATCGTCAGCCAGCTGCACCGTTCGCCGGGCGTGTTCTTCGAGCACGACAAGGGCAAGACGCACAGCTCGGGCAAGCTGCTGTTCTCGGCTCGGATCATTCCGTACCGTGGCTCGTGGCTCGACTTCGAATTCGATCCGAAGGACATCCTGTACTTCCGCGTCGACCGCCGCCGCAAGATGCCGGTGACGATCCTGCTGAAGTCGATCGGCCTGACGCCGGAACAGATCCTGGCTCACTTCTTCGTATTCGACAACTTCACGCTGCAGAGCGAAGGCGCGCAACTCGAGTTCGTGCCCGAGCGCCTGCGCGGTGAAGTCGCGCGCTTCGACATCGCCGACAAGAACGGCCGCGTCGTCGTGGAGAAGGACAAGCGGATCAACGCCAAGCACATTCGCGACCTGGACTCCGCCGGTACCAAGCTGATCAGCGTGCCGGAAGACTACCTGCTGGGCCGCGTGCTGGCCAAGAACATCATCGATCCGGATACCGGTGAAGTGATCGCCAACGCCAACGACGAGCTGACCGAAACGCTGCTGGAAAACCTGCGCGAAGCCGGTGTCAAGCAGATCCAGACGCTGTACACGAACGACCTCGACCAAGGTCCGTACATCTCGCAGACCCTGCGTGTGGACGACACCGCCGACCAGACCGCCGCGCGTATCGCCATCTACCGCATGATGCGTCCGGGCGAGCCGCCCACCGAAGACGCCGTGGAAGCACTGTTCCAGCGTCTGTTCTACAGCGAAGAATCGTACGACCTGTCGCGTGTTGGCCGTATGAAGGTCAACAGCCGCCTGTCGCGCCCGAGCGGCGAAGGCAGCATGGTGCTGCAGGACGAGGACATCCTCGAAACGATCAAGATCCTCGTCAACCTGCGTAACGGCAAGGGCGAAGTCGACGATATCGATCACTTGGGCAACCGTCGTGTGCGTTGCGTCGGCGAGCTGGCTGAAAACCAGTTCCGCGCGGGCCTGTCGCGCGTGGAGCGTGCTGTCAAGGAACGTCTGGGCCAGGCCGAGACTGAGAACCTGATGCCGCACGACCTGATCAACTCGAAGCCGATTTCGTCGGCGATTCGCGAGTTCTTCGGTTCGTCGCAGCTGTCGCAGTTCATGGACCAGACCAACCCGCTGTCGGAAATCACCCACAAGCGCCGTGTTTCGGCCCTTGGCCCGGGCGGTCTTACGCGCGAGCGCGCCGGCTTTGAAGTCCGCGACGTGCACCCGACCCACTATGGCCGCGTGTGCCCGATCGAAACGCCGGAAGGTCCGAACATTGGTCTGATCAACTCGCTGGCTCTGTATGCTCGCCTGAACGAATACGGCTTCCTGGAAACGCCGTACCGCAAGGTCGAGAACAGCAAGCTGACCGACCAGGTGGACTACCTGTCGGCCATCGAGGAAGGCAAGTACGTGGTGGCCCAGGCCAACGCGACTGTCGACGCCGACGGCACCCTGATCGACGAACTGGTGTCGTCCCGCGAAGGTTCCGAGCGTGAAACTCGTATGGTCACGCCGGACCGCGTCCAGTACATCGACGTGGCGCCGTCGCAGATCGTGTCGGCCGCTGCCTCGCTGGTGCCGTTCCTCGAACACGATGACGCGAACCGTGCACTGATGGGCGCGAACATGCAGCGTCAGGCCGTGCCTTGCCTGCGTCCGGACAAGCCGCTGGTGGGTACCGGCGTCGAGCGCACCGTGGCCGTTGACTCGGGTACGGCGGTGCAGGCGATGCGTGGCGGCGTGGTTGACTACGTCGACGCAATGCGTGTGGTGATTCGTGTGAACGACGACGAAGCCGTGGCCGGTGAAGTTGGCGTGGACATCTACAACCTGATCAAGTACACGCGTTCGAACCAGAACACCAACATCAACCAGCGTCCGATGGTGAAGGTTGGCGATATCGTTGCCCGCAACGACGTGATCGCCGACGGCGCTTCGACCGATCTGGGCGAGCTGGCTCTGGGCCAGAACATGCTGGTCGCGTTCATGCCGTGGAACGGCTACAACTTCGAGGATTCGATCCTGATCTCGGAGCGTGTGGTTGCCGAAGACCGCTACACCTCGATCCACATCGAGGAACTGTCGGTCGTCGCCCGCGACACGAAGCTCGGACCTGAAGAAATCACGCGCGACATCTCGAACCTGGCCGAAGCGCAACTGGCGCGTCTGGACGAGTCGGGCATCACGTACATTGGCGCCGAAGTGGAAGCCGGTGACGTGCTGGTGGGCAAGGTCACGCCGAAGGGCGAGACCCAGCTGACGCCGGAAGAGAAGCTGCTGCGCGCGATCTTCGGTGAGAAGGCTTCGGACGTGAAGGACACGTCGCTGCGCGTGCCGTCGGGCATGAGCGGTATCGTGATCGACGTGCAGGTCTTCACGCGTGAAGGCGTGACGCGCGACAAGCGCGCCCAGTCGATCATCGACGACGAACTGAAGCGCTACCGCCTGGACCTGAACGACCAGCTGCGTATCGTGGAAGGCGATGCATTCCAGCGTCTGGAACGCCTGCTGCTCGACAAGACCGTCAACGGCGGTCCGAAGAAGCTGGCCAAGGGCGCCAAGCTGACCCGCGAATACCTGGCCGACCTGGACAAGTACCACTGGTTCGACATCCGTCCGGCCGACGAGGAAGTGGCTGCCCAGCTGGAAGCCGTGAAGGAAGCCATCGAGCAGAAGCGTCACGAGTTCGACCTCGCCTTCGAGGAAAAGCGCAAGAAGCTCACGCAGGGCGACGAACTGCCGCCGGGCGTGATCAAGATGGTCAAGGTGTACCTGGCCGTCAAGCGCCGCCTGCAGCCTGGCGACAAGATGGCCGGCCGTCACGGTAACAAGGGTGTGGTGTCGAAGATCGTGCCGATCGAAGACATGCCGTACATGGCTGACGGTACGCCGGCAGACATCGTGCTGAACCCGCTGGGCGTGCCGTCGCGGATGAACGTGGGCCAGATTCTGGAAACCCACCTGGGCTGGGCCGCTCGCGGTCTGGGCCAGCGTATCGGCGACATGCTCAAGGCCCAGGCCAAGGCGCAGGAACTGCGTCCGCTGCTCGCGCAGATCTACAACGAGAGCGGCAAGGCCGAAGACCTGGACAGCCTGTCCGACGCCGAAGTGCTCGAGCTGGCCGGCAACCTGAAGAAGGGTGTGCCGTTTGCCACGCCGGTGTTCGACGGTGCGCACGAAGACGAAATCCGCCGCATGCTCGACCTGGCTTATCCGGACGAGATCGCCAAGGAGAAGGGCCTGACCGCTTCGAAGCAACAGGTCACGCTGCACGACGGCCGTACTGGCGAAGCGTTCGAGCGTCCGGTCACGCTGGGTGTGATGCACATGCTGAAGCTGCATCACCTGGTGGACGACAAGATGCACGCCCGCTCGACCGGCCCGTACTCGCTGGTGACGCAGCAGCCGCTGGGCGGTAAGGCCCAGTTCGGTGGCCAGCGTTTCGGTGAGATGGAAGTCTGGGCACTGGAAGCCTACGGCGCATCGTACGTGCTGCAGGAAATGCTGACGGTCAAGTCCGATGACGTGAACGGCCGTACCAAGGTCTACGAGAACATCGTCAAGGGCGAGCACTCGATCGATGCCGGCATGCCGGAATCGTTCAACGTGCTGGTTAAGGAAATCCGCTCGCTGGGTATCGATATCGACCTGGATCGTTACTGATCCGGTTGATCGGGGAGGCAGCCGCGGCCGCCTCCCACCAGCGCAGGTTTTCCACAGGATTGAATGCCGCTGTTCCGGACAGACTCCGGACCGGCGGCGATACAAGGAGTTGCAATGAAAGCATTGCTCGATCTCTTTAAGCAGGTACAGCAGGAAGAGCAGTTCGACGCGATCAAGATCGGCCTGGCCTCGCCCGAGAAGATCCGTTCGTGGTCGTACGGTGAAGTGAAGAAGCCGGAAACGATCAACTACCGTACGTTCAAGCCGGAACGCGATGGTCTGTTCTGCGCCAAGATCTTTGGCCCGATCAAGGACTACGAGTGCCTGTGCGGCAAGTACAAGCGCCTGAAGCACCGTGGCGTGATCTGCGAGAAGTGCGGCGTCGAAGTGACGCTGGCCAAGGTGCGCCGCGAGCGCATGGGCCACATCGAACTGGCCGCGCCGACCGCGCACATCTGGTTCCTGAAGTCGCTGCCGTCGCGTCTGGGCATGGTGCTCGACATGACGCTGCGCGACATCGAACGCGTGCTGTACTTCGAAGCATTCGTGGTGCTGGAACCTGGCATGACGCCGCTCAAGCGCAGCCAGATCATGTCGGAAGACGACTACATCGCGAAGTGCGATGAGTACGGCGAAGGCGAATTCGTGGCGATGATGGGTGCCGAGGGCATCCGTGAACTGCTGCGCGGCATCGACATCGAGAAGCAGATCGAACAGATCCGCGCCGAGCTGCAAGCCACTGGTTCCGAAGCCAAGATCAAGAAGTTCGCCAAGCGCCTGAAGGTGCTGGAGGCGTTCCAGCGTTCGGGTATCAAGCCCGAGTGGATGATCCTGGAAGTGCTGCCGGTGCTGCCGCCCGAACTGCGTCCGCTGGTTCCGCTCGATGGCGGCCGTTTCGCCACGTCGGACCTGAACGACCTGTATCGCCGCGTCATCAACCGTAACAACCGTCTGAAGCGCCTGCTGGAGCTGAAGGCCCCTGAAATCATCGTGCGCAACGAAAAGCGCATGCTGCAGGAAGCCGTCGACTCGCTGCTGGACAACGGTCGTCGCGGCAAGGCGATGACTGGCGCCAACAAGCGTCCGCTGAAGTCGCTGGCCGAGATGATCAAGGGTAAGGGCGGTCGTTTCCGTCAGAACCTGCTGGGCAAGCGCGTGGACTACTCGGGCCGTTCGGTGATCGTGGTGGGTCCGACGCTGAAGTTGCACCAGTGCGGTCTGCCCAAGCTGATGGCGCTGGAACTGTTCAAGCCGTTCATCTTCCACAAGCTGGAAACGATGGGCATCGCCACCACCATCAAGGCGGCGAAGAAGGAAGTGGAAAGCCAGACGCCGGTGGTGTGGGACATCCTCGAAGAGGTGATCCGCGAGCACCCGGTGATGCTGAACCGCGCGCCGACGCTGCACCGCCTGGGTATCCAGGCGTTCGAGCCGGTGCTGATCGAAGGCAAGGCCATCCAGCTGCATCCGCTGGTCTGCGCGGCATTCAACGCCGACTTCGACGGTGACCAGATGGCCGTTCACGTGCCGCTGTCGCTGGAAGCCCAGATGGAAGCCCGCACGCTGATGCTGGCTTCGAACAACGTGCTGTTCCCGGCCAACGGCGACCCGTCGATCGTGCCGTCGCAGGACGTGGTGCTGGGTCTGTACTACACGACCCGCGACAAGATCAACGGCAAGGGTGAAGGCATGACGTTCGCTGACATCAGCGAAGTCATCCGCGCCTACGAGAACAAGGAAGTCGAACTCGCTTCGCGCGTGAACGTGCGGATCACCGAGTACGAACTCGTCGACAAGGACGCGGTGGGCGATGCCCGCTTCGCGCCGCGGATCCGCCTGCAGGCCACCACGGTCGGCCGCGCGATCATGTCCGAGATCCTGCCGAAGGGCCTGCCGTTCTCGGTGCTGAACAAGCCGCTGAAGAAGAAGGAAATCTCGCGCCTGATCAACACTGCGTTCCGCAAGTGCGGTCTGCGCGAAACCGTGATCTTCGCCGACAAGCTGCTGCAGTCGGGCTTCCGCCTGGCTACGCGCGCCGGTATCTCGATCGCCATCGACGACATGCTGGTGCCGCCGCAGAAGGAGAAGATCATCTCCGACGCGGCCGCCAAGGTGAAGGAATACGACAAGCAGTACATGTCGGGTCTGGTGACGGACCAGGAGCGTTACAACAACGTCGTGGACATCTGGGGCGCCGCTGGTGACCAGGTGGGCAAGGCGATGATGGAGCAGCTCCAGCACGAAGACGTGGTTGATCGTACTGGCGCAACCGTCAAGCAGGAATCGTTCAACTCGATCTACATGATGGCGGACTCGGGTGCTCGCGGTAGCGCGGCCCAGATTCGTCAGCTGGCTGGTATGCGTGGCCTGATGGCCAAGCCGGATGGCTCGATCATTGAAACGCCGATTACGGCGAACTTCCGTGAAGGCCTGAACGTTCTGCAGTACTTCATCTCGACCCACGGTGCACGTAAGGGTCTGGCTGATACGGCACTGAAGACCGCGAACTCGGGTTACCTGACGCGTCGTCTGGTCGACGTGACGCAGGATCTGGTCGTGGTGGAAGACGATTGCGGTACCTCCAACGGCGTGGCCATGAAGGCCCTGGTCGAAGGCGGTGAAGTGATCGAAGCCCTGCGCGACCGTATCCTGGGTCGTGTGACGGTGGCTGACGTGGTGAACCCTGAAACCCAGGAAACCGCGATCGAAACCGGCACGCTGCTGGACGAAGACCTGGTCGAGCTGATCGACAGCATCGGCGTGGACGAAGTCAAGGTCCGCACGCCACTGGCATGCGACACGCGCTACGGCCTGTGCGCCATGTGCTACGGCCGTGACCTGGGCCGCGGCGTGCTGGTGAACTCGGGCGAAGCGGTGGGTGTTATCGCTGCGCAGTCGATCGGTGAGCCGGGTACCCAGCTGACCATGCGTACGTTCCACATCGGTGGTGCGGCATCGCGTGCGGCAGTGGCGTCGAGCGTGGAAGCCAAGGCAACCGGTACGGTGCGCTTCACGGTGACCATGCGTTACGTGACCAACGCCAAGGGCGAACTGATCGTGATCTCGCGTTCCGGCGAGGCACTGATCACGGACGACCACGGCCGCGAGCGCGAACGCCACAAGATCCCGTACGGCGCCACGCTGCTGGTGCAGGACGGCCAGGCCATCAAGGCTGGTACGCAGCTGGCCACGTGGGACGCACTGACTCGTCCGATCGTTTCCGAGTACTCGGGCACGATCAAGTTCGAGAACGTGGAAGAAGGCGTGACCGTCGCCAAGCAGATGGACGAAGTCACGGGCCTGTCGACCCTCGTGGTGATCGACGCCAAGCGCCGTACGGCTGCCACCAAGGGCCTGCGCCCGCAGGTGAAGCTGCTCGACGCCAACAACCAGGAAGTGAAGATCCCGGGCACGGACCACTCCGTGACCATCGGCTTCCAGGTGGGCGCGCTGATTACCGTGAAGGACGGTCAGCAGGTGCACGTGGGTGAAGTGCTGGCACGTATCCCCACCGAATCGCAGAAGACCCGTGACATTACCGGTGGTCTGCCGCGTGTGGCCGAGCTGTTCGAAGCCCGTTCGCCGAAGGACGCCGCCGTGCTGGCGGAAGTTACCGGTACGGTATCGTTCGGCAAGGACACGAAGGGCAAGCAGCGCCTGGTGATTACGGACCTGGACGGCAACGCCCACGAGTTCCTGATCGCCAAGGAAAAGCAGGTGCTGGTGCACGACGGCCAGGTGGTGAACAAGGGCGAAATGATCGTGGAAGGTCCGGCGGATCCGCACGACATCCTGCGCCTGAAGGGCATCGAGGAGCTGGCGCACTACATCGTGGACGAAGTGCAGGACGTGTACCGTCTGCAGGGCGTGAAGATCAACGACAAGCACATCGAAGTGATTGTTCGTCAGATGCTGCGCCGTGTGCAGATCCAGGACGTTGGCGATACCAAGTTCATCCCGGGTGAACAGGTGGAGCGTTCGGAGCTGCTCGACGAGAACGACCGTGTGATCGCCGACGGCAAGCGTCCGGCCATGCACGAGAACCTGCTGCTGGGTATTACCAAGGCGTCGCTGTCGACCGACAGCTTCATCTCGGCGGCATCGTTCCAGGAAACGACGCGCGTGCTGACCGAAGCCGCAATCATGGGCAAGACCGACGACCTGCGTGGTCTGAAGGAAAACGTGATCGTGGGTCGTTTGATCCCGGCCGGTACCGGCCTGGCCTACCACCGTGCCCGCAAGGCACGCGAGGCGTCCGAGCGCGAACGCGCCCAGGCGATCAGCGACGAAGAACAATCGCTGTTCATCGAGCCGCCGGTAGTGCAGGCGACCGAAGGTGACGGCGACGCGGTCTGATCGCTAGTGCGCAGTAGTAGACGTTGAAGTTAGGAAAACCCGGCTCATTCGAGCCGGGTTTTTTTTCGCGTGCACGCTGGCTAGCCAAACACTTAAACAGCTTCTGATTTGCGATGCATCAACCATGCGCGCGCCGCCGGGGCCTAGGGTTGGCATGTGTCCACCCTCAATGCATGCACGTCATGCCGAATCGATATGCCAGCACTGGTTGCATTTGTCGTAGTAGCCTTGGGAATGGCATGGGCGACGGCCATTGCGTCGCCCATGAGCGGTATGTCGCTCGATGTCGGCAACGCACAGTTGCGGCCAATACCTGACGACGAAGACCGCGAGCGTTACGTGTGGCACTTCGAATGCCTGGCGGGGCGGGGCAATGCAAGCCTTTGCGACAAGCTGGAGCAGCAGGCGCGACAGAAGCAGGTTGAGAAGCTGCGCGAGAGTGTGTCTCCGGCACCCATACCCAAGCCATTCTTGCCCGAAAACACTTCGCAAGGCAGTGTTCCGCTGTATCCGTCGCCGCCCGATCAACCAACGCCTTTCGAAATTCCCACTGGGAAATAGCCAGCGCAGCGGCTTCAACGTTGCACCGGCAAGCTGTCAGTGCTGCAGCAACGCAGACACATACAGCCCTGGCACGCTGTGAGTGGTATGGTTACGCCTTTCCAGCTTTTCCGGATTCCGCTGTCCCATGTCGCGCGCCCTGGCGATCCTCAAAGAAGTGTTTGGCTACCACGCCTTCCGTGGCCGCCAGGCCGAGATCATCGACCATGTGGCGGACGGTGGTGACTGCCTGGTGCTGATGCCGACTGGTGGCGGGAAATCGCTTTGCTACCAGATTCCCGCGTTGCTGCGGCAGCAGGCAGGGCATGGCGTAGGCATCGTGGTGTCGCCGCTGATCGCGCTGATGCAGGACCAGGTGGCGGCGTTGACGGAGGCAGGCGTACGGGCCGCCGTGCTCAATTCCACGCTGAGCAGCAGTGAGGCCTCGGCCGTCGAGCGTGACTTGCTGGCCGGCAGGATCGACGTCCTGTATGTGGCACCCGAGCGCCTGATGACGCCGCGCTTCCTTGATCTGCTAGATCGCACGCGCGTGGGTTTGTTCGCTATCGACGAAGCGCACTGCGTATCGCAGTGGGGGCATGACTTCCGGCCCGAATACATTCAACTGTCGGTCCTGCACGAGCGCTTTCCGAATGTGCCGCGCATCGCGCTTACGGCCACGGCCGATGCGCTGACGCGCGACGAGATTGTCGAGCGGCTGGCGCTGGACGATGCCCGTGTCTTCGTATCGAGCTTCGATCGGCCAAATATCCGCTATCGCATCGTCGAAAAGGATAATGCTCGCCAGCAGTTGCTCGCGTTTATCAAGGCCGAGCACATGAACGGCGATGGCGGGCACGATAGTGGCATCGTCTATTGCCTGTCGCGCAAGAAGGTCGAGGATACCGCGGCGTGGCTGTCGGGGCATGGCATCAAGGCGCTTGGCTACCATGCCGGCATGGATGCTCAGGTACGGCAGCATCACCAGGCCCGTTTCCGCGAGGAGGAGGGCATCGTGATGGTGGCCACGATTGCGTTCGGCATGGGCATCGACAAGCCCGATGTGCGCTTCGTGGCCCACCTCGACCTGCCCAAGAGCATGGAAGGCTATTACCAGGAAACCGGGCGCGCGGGCCGTGACGGTTTGCCGGCCAATGCCTGGATGGCCTACGGGCTGGGCGACGTCGTGCAGCAAAAGCGGATGATCGACGAGTCTGAAGCGGACGATGCGCATAAGCGGGTGTCGTCGTCCAAGCTCGATGCATTGCTGGGTTTGTGCGAAACGGCTGGCTGCAGACGGGTGCGGATCCTGGCCTATTTCGACGAGACCGCCCAACCGTGCGGTAACTGCGATACGTGCATCGAGCCGCCATCTACCTGGGATGGCACGCGTGAAGCCCAGATGGCGCTGTCATGCGTGTACCGCACCGCACAGGCCAGCCGCGTGCATTTTGGCGCGACGCATCTGATCGACGTATTGCGCGGCAATGCCAGCGAGAAGATCCGCCAGTGGGGCCACGACAAGGTGTCGACATTCGGCATCGGCAAGGATCGCTCGGTATCGGAATGGCACGCGGTGTTCAGGCAACTGATTGCGCACGGCCTGCTGATGATCGACCATGGCGGCCACGGCGCACTGCTGCTGGGAGAATCCGCGCGCGCCGTGCTCAAGGGCGAGCAGTCGATCACGCTTCGCCGCCAGGTCAGCAAGCCAGGCAAGGCAGGCGAGCGCGCGGCGCGCGGTGGAGCCCGCACCGACCACACCGCGACGATGGATGCCGACACGCTGGCCAACTGGGAAGCGTTGCGGCGCTGGCGCACGGCTACCGCCAAGGAACACGGCGTCCCGGCCTATGTGATCTTTCACGATGCCACGCTGGCAGAGCTGGCGCGCAGTGCACCGGAGTCGCTGGATGAACTGGCCGAGGTGCCTGGTATTGGCGCATCGAAACTCGAGCGCTACGGCGAGGAGCTTCTGGAAGCATTGCGCAGTGTCTGACCGACGGGTCAACCAAGGGCGGACAGGGCGATGCCGGTACCATGCGCACCATGCGTATACGTCGCGTATACCCCTTGACCGTTGTCAAGGTGACTGCTAGAGTGCCAGATTCGAGTTTTTGGCTTTGGATTTCGCTCGTCCGTCTGATATGTGCCTTCATGTGCGCAACCGGGCAAGGCGACAGCGGGATCCGGGCGAGCTCGCGCTCTTTGGCAAGTCTGTCACTTCACAGCCCTTCCTTCAGAGCGTTCGCTCACCTTTCCCGTCCAAAACCCGTAGTTGCCTCTTGGCCAGACATTGGCGAAGGGGTGTTTTTTGTAAAACCAAGCTGGATTGAACAATGCCAACTATCAACCAACTGGTTCGCAAGCCGCGCGTCTCTGAAGTCATCAAGAGCAAGAGCCCGGCGCTTGAGAACTGCCCGCAGCGTCGCGGCGTGTGCACCCGCGTGTACACCACGACGCCGAAGAAGCCGAACTCGGCACTGCGTAAGGTCGCAAAGGTGCGCCTGACCAACGGTTTCGAAGTCATTTCGTACATCGGCGGTGAAGGCCACAACCTGCAGGAACACTCGGTCGTGCTGATTCGCGGCGGCCGTGTGAAGGATCTGCCGGGTGTGCGTTACCACATCGTCCGTGGTTCGCTGGATCTGCAAGGCGTGAAGGACCGCAAGCAGGCCCGTTCGAAGTACGGTGCGAAGCGTCCGAAGGCTGCCTAAGCTTCTACGCAAAGCAATATCCGACAGCTGTGGCGCAAGTCATGGAGCTGTCACCAGGCGGCGGTAAAACGGAGCGTTTTTTGTGCGCCGTGCCGTCGAGTAAGTGGTCACCCGGCGAATTTGCCCAAGAGTCGGCAAGCTAGTTGGTGGCCGGAGACGCGGAAATATTGACCCGCCTCTCAACTGAATCTAAAGGAAAGAAGATGCCACGTCGTCGTGAAGTCCCCAAGCGGGATGTTTTGCCTGATCCGAAGTTCGGTAACGTTGAAGTTGCCAAGTTCATGAACGTGCTGATGCTGGACGGCAAGAAGTCGGTTGCCGAACGTATCGTGTACGGTGCATTCGACCAGATCGAAAAGAAGGCAGGCAAGGCCCCCATCGAAGTGTTCTCCGTTGCCATCAACAACGTGAAGCCGGTGGTGGAAGTGAAGAGCCGTCGCGTGGGCGGCGCCAACTATCAGGTTCCGGTCGAAGTCCGTCCGTCGCGTCGTTTGGCATTGGCGATGCGTTGGCTGCGTGAGGCCGCGAAGAAACGCAGCGAGAAGTCGATGGCGCTGCGCCTGGCAGGTGAGCTGCTGGAAGCTTCAGAAGGCCGCGGTGGCGCAATGAAGAAGCGCGACGAAGTGCACCGCATGGCCGAAGCCAACAAGGCGTTCTCGCACTTCCGCTTCTAAGGCGCGCGAAAAACGCTGTTGGTTGCCGGGCGGGTTGTGTTTTCACACATCTCGCCCGTTTGTGTTAAGGGCGCAGACCATGAGATGTCTGCGCCTCACGGACGAATAGAGGATTAAAGTGGCTCGTAAGACTCCCATTGAGCGCTACCGTAACATCGGTATTTCGGCTCACATTGACGCGGGTAAAACCACCACGACCGAGCGGATCCTGTTCTACACCGGTGTGAACCACAAGATCGGTGAAGTGCATGATGGCGCGGCCACCATGGACTGGATGGAGCAGGAGCAGGAGCGTGGCATCACGATTACCTCCGCTGCTACCACCGCCTTCTGGAAGGGCATGGGCGGCAACTACCCCGAGCACCGCTTCAACATCATCGACACCCCGGGCCACGTGGACTTCACCATCGAGGTGGAGCGTTCCATGCGCGTGCTGGACGGCGCCTGCATGGTCTACTGCGCAGTGGGTGGCGTGCAGCCGCAGTCGGAAACCGTGTGGCGTCAGGCCAACAAGTACGGTGTGCCGCGTCTGGCCTTCGTGAACAAGATGGACCGTACCGGCGCCAACTTCTTCAAGGTCTACGACCAGCTGAAGACCCGCCTGAAGGCCAACCCGGTGCCCGTCGTGGTGCCGATCGGCGCTGAAGACGGCTTCCAGGGCGTCGTCGATCTGCTGGAAATGAAGGCGATCATTTGGGACGAAGCCAGCCAGGGCGTGAAGTTCGAGTACCAGGACATCCCGGCCGAACTGAAAGACACCGCTGACGAATGGCGCGAGAAGATGGTCGAGTCCGCCGCCGAAGCCAGCGAAGAGCTGATGGAAAAGTACCTGGGCGGCGAAGAGCTGACCCGCGCCGAGATCGTCAAGGCGCTGCGTGACCGTACCATCGCCGGCGAAATCCAGCCGATGCTGTGCGGCACCGCGTTCAAGAACAAGGGCGTGCAGCGTATGCTCGACGCCGTGATCGACTTCCTGCCGTCGCCGGTCGACATTCCGCCGGTCAAGGGCGTGGACGAAAACGACGACGAGAAGAAGCTCGTGCGCAAGGCTGACGACAACGAGAAGTTCTCGGCGCTGGCGTTCAAGATCATGACCGACCCGTTCGTTGGTCAGCTGATCTTCTTCCGCGTGTACTCGGGCAAGATCAATTCGGGCGACACCGTGTACAACCCGGTGAAGCAGAAGAAGGAGCGTCTGGGCCGTATTCTGCAGATGCACGCCAACCAGCGCGAAGAAATCAAGGAAGTGCTGGCAGGCGACATCGCCGCCGCGGTGGGCCTGAAGGATGCCACCACGGGCGATACGCTGTGCGATCCGGCTGCACCGATCGTGCTCGAGCGCATGATCTTCCCGGAGCCGGTGATCTCGCAGGCTGTTGAGCCGAAGACCAAGGCTGACCAGGAAAAGATGGGCATCGCCCTGAACCGCCTGGCCGCTGAAGATCCGTCGTTCCGCGTGCGTACCGATGAAGAATCGGGCCAGACCATCATTTCGGGCATGGGCGAGCTCCACCTCGAAATTCTGGTCGACCGCATGAAGCGCGAATTCGGCGTGGAAGCCAACATCGGCGCACCGCAGGTGGCTTACCGCGAAACCATTCGCAAGAAGGCCGAAGACGTCGAAGGCAAGTTCGTCAAGCAGTCGGGCGGCCGCGGCCAGTACGGTCACGCCGTGATCACGCTGGAACCGCAAGAGCCGGGCAAGGGCTTCGAGTTCATCGACGCCATCAAGGGCGGTGTGATTCCTCGCGAATACATCCCGGCGGTCGAGAAGGGTATCGTCGACACGCTGCCGGCCGGTATCCTGGCGGGCTTCCCGGTGGTGGACGTGAAGGTCACGCTGACGTTTGGTTCGTACCACGACGTGGACTCGAACGAAAACGCGTTCCGCATGGCCGGCTCGATGGCTTTCAAGGAAGCCATGCGCAAGGCCAGCCCGGTTCTGCTCGAGCCGATGATGGCCGTGGAAGTGGAAACGCCGGAAGACTACACGGGTACCGTGATGGGCGACTTGTCGTCCCGCCGCGGCATCGTGCAGGGCATGGACGACATGGTTGGCGGCGGCAAGATCATCAAGGCCGAAGTCCCGCTGTCGGAAATGTTCGGTTATTCCACGTCGCTGCGCTCGGCCACGCAAGGCCGCGCCACGTACACCATGGAATTCAAGCACTACGCAGAGGCGCCGAAGAACATCGCCGAAGCCGTGATGACCGCCAAGGGCAAGTAATAAAAGCTTTGCTGCCACGCCTTACCCGGCGTGGCAGCATGAAGAATTGAATCTGACTGTATTCCATTAGGAGCTGAAACATGGCAAAGGAAAAGTTCGAGCGGACCAAGCCGCACGTGAACGTTGGTACGATTGGTCACGTTG
>CAUUBQ010000108.1:0-19537 GCA_963543405.1 uncultured Cupriavidus sp. | reverse complement strand
GTGGAGACCTCGTCGGGCGAGTTCTATGGCAAGGGTTACCAGGACGTGCAGCACCGCGTGCCGAAGATCGACAACACGATCGAGGAACTGGGCTGGAAGCCCCAGGTGACGATGGAGCAGGCGCTGCGCCAGATCTTCGAGGCCTACCGCGACAAGGTCGTGGAAGCCCGCACGCTGGTCGGCAGCGGGAACTGACGTCGGCGCGGTCGGGGTTTGCCTGACAGCGGGGGCGGTGTAACTGGGAGTAGACTATGCGCCACGCGCGATGGGCGCGTGTGAGGTGTCTACTTTTCGGAACGCGCCCCCATGCACGCTGCCGGCAGGTCCCTGACTTCCTTGTTCAAGCGCCGTCGCCGGGCGGCTGCCTGGCTGATGGTGCCGCCGGCCATGCTGTTCTCGGCACCGGCCGATGCCGATGAAACCACGTTGCCCGACGTGGTGGTCAGCGCGAGCCGCAATGAGCAGCGGCGCTTCGATGCGCCTGCCGCCATCGACAGCATTCCTGTCGATCCATTCACGGCGCCCTCGCCACTGGTAAGCCTGTCGGAACTGACGCTCACCAGCCCCGGCATCGCCGTACGCGACCGCCAGAACTATTCCCAGGATTTGCAGATCGCCGTGCGCGGCTTTGGTAGCCGTTCGACATTTGGGGTGCGAGGTGTGCGGCTGTTCGTCGACGGCATTCCGGCCACCATGCCCGATGGCCAGGGGCAGGCGTCGACGTTCGACCTGGCCAATGCAAGCCGTGTGGAAGTACTACGCGGCCCGTTTGCGCAGATGTATGGCAATGCGTCGGGCGGGGTGGTACAGATGTTCACGCCCGATCCGCCGAAATCGGGGTTCACGGGGCGGGCCTCGACCGGCTTCGGCTCCGACGGCCAGTGGCAGGCTGGCGTGGCGCTGGGCGGCGGCAATGACCGGCTTGGTGCCACGCTCGATGCGTGGACCTACCAGACCGACGGCTACCGCGACCATAGTGCCGCGCGCCGCTATCAGCTCAATGCCAAGGTCGTGGCGCAACCCACCGCCGCCACGAAGATTACGGGCCAGTTCAACTATTTCAACCAGCCGCTGGCGCAAGACCCGCTCGGGCTCACACGCGCCCAGGCCGAAGCCAATCCGCGCCAGTCGATTGCTGCCGCCACGCAGTTCAATACCGGCAAGGACGTGGAGCAGACGCAGGCCGGCGTGGTGATCGAACATCAGCTTGGCGAAAAGGACAGCCTGAACTTCCGGCTCTACGGCGGAGGGCGCCAGTTGACCCAGCGCCTGGGCTTCAGCGGCGCGGCACCGAGTTCGGCGGGTGGCATCGTCGACCTGGACCGGACCTATGGCGGCGGTGCATTGTCATGGACGCACAAGACCACGGCCAACGGCTTGCCGCTGCAGTGGACCGCGGGTATCGAGGCCAATGGCATGCGCGATGCGCGGCATGGCTATGTCAACGACAACGGCCAGCAGGGCGCTTTGCGGCGCGACGAGACTGACGAGGCGTCCGACTATGGGGCCTATGCGCAGTTCAACTGGACCGTGCATCCCGCATGGGAACTCGTGGGCGGCCTGCGTGCGAGCATGGTCCGGCTGCGTATCGACGATCATTTCGTGACGCCTGCGAGCCCCGACGACAGCGGGACATCCACCTATCACAACGTCAGCCCGGTCCTTGGCGTGGTCTGGCATGCGCAGGAAACGCTGAATGTTTACGCCAACCTGGGGCGCGGCTTTGAAACGCCCACGCTGACCGAGGTGGCCTATGGGCCTGGCGGCGTAGGCACCAACCTTGGCCTCCAGGCGTCCACGAGCCGCCAGGGCGAGATTGGCGTGAAATGGCAGTCGGGGGGACAGAGGCTGGAGGCGGCGCTGTTCGATGCCGACAGTCATCATGAGATCGTGCCGCTATCGAACGACAATGGCCGCGCGGTCTACCAGAACGTCAATGGCGTGCGGCGGCGCGGGCTGGAACTGGGCTGGCGCGGCGCGTTCGGAGCCGCACAGCGCCTGACGGCCGGGCTCGGGTATACGTACCTGGACGCGTATTTCGGTGAATCGTTCGTAAACGCACAGGGCGCCACGGTGGCTGCTGGCAATCGCCTGCCCGGCACGGCGCGGCACAGCTTTGGCGCCGAGCTTGCATACCGGCCATGGGGCCAGTGGATGGTGGGTGTGGAGGCCAAGGCCGACAGCAAGGTCTATGCGGACGATCTCAATACCCAGGCCGCGCCGGGCTACTTCATCTTCAACCTCAAGACCGGCTACACGTTCAAGCTGGGAGCCACGCAGCTCTATGTGTTCGGACGCATCGACAACGTGGCCGACCGGCACTATATCGGCTCCGTCATCGTCAATGAAGCCAACGGACGATACTACGAGCCGGCGCCCGGGCGCCGCTTCTTTGTCGGGCTGCGGGCCTCGATGTGATGGGCGATCTTCGTGGCATTGACTTGCCAACGCGTTGCCACGCGCCTAAGGTTGCGGTTTTAGCCGGTGCCAATGTGCCCCCGCCATGTCGTTAGCCACGCCTCCCGTCCCGACTTCCTCCATGCCCCAGGATCCCAAGCTGCGCATCATGCTATGGGTGGTCGCAGTGGGGTTCTTCATGCAGACGCTCGACTCGACCATCGTCAACACGGCGCTGCCGTCGATGGCGCGCAGCCTTGGCGAAAGTCCGCTGCGCATGCAGTCGGTCATCATTGCCTACTCGCTGACGATGGCCGTGATCATTCCGGCTTCGGGCTGGCTGGCCGACCGCTTTGGTACGCGGACCATCTTCCAGACCGCCATCGGACTGTTCGTACTGGGATCGTTGCTCTGTGCATGGGCGCCAAGCCTGCCGATGCTGACCGCGGCGCGCGTGGTGCAAGGTGCGGGCGGTGCGATGCTGCTACCGGTGGGGCGGCTGTCGGTGCTGCGTACCTTTCCGCGTGAGCAATATCTGCAAGCGCTGAGCTTCGTGGCAATCCCGGGCATGATCGGACCGCTGATCGGCCCGACCCTCGGGGGCTGGATCACGCAGACGTTCTCGTGGCACTGGATTTTCCTGATCAATGTACCGGTCGGGGTGATCGGCGCGCTGGCTACGGTCCGTTTCATGCCGAACGCCAGGCTGCCCGGTATCGGACGTTTCGACGTTGCCGGCTACGCGTTCTTGGCGATCGCGATGGTAACGCTGTCGTTTTCGCTCGACGGACTGGCCGGCATGGGCTTCCAGCATGCCACCGTGCTGATGCTGTTTATCGCCAGCATGGCCGCGCTGACCGCGTATGTGCTGCATGCGAACAAGAGCCAGATGCCGCTGTTCCCGCTCACGCTGTTCAAGATCCACGCGTTCAGCGTTGGCCTGCTCGGCAACCTGTTCGCGCGGATCGGCAATGGCGCCATGCCGTTCCTGATTCCGCTGACCCTGCAGGTCAGCCTGAACTACTCGCCATTCGATGCCGGCATGATGATGGTGCCGATCACCGTGGCCGGAATGGCCTCGAAGCGGCTGGCCACGTGGCTGATCGAACGCCATGGTTACCGGCGCGTGCTGGTGACCAACACGTTTGTCGTGGGTCTGGTGATGGCATCGTTCGCGCTGATCTCGCCGACTAGGCCGCCACCGCTGACGCTGCTGCAGCTGGTGATCTTCGGCGCCGTCAATTCGATCCAGTTCACGGCCATGAACACCGTCACGCTCAAGGATCTGAGCGGTGTGAACGCCAGTAGCGGCAACAGCATGCTGTCGATGATCCAGATGCTGTCGATGAGCCTGGCCGTGACTTCGGCTGGCGCACTGCTGGCCACGTTCCAGGCGGGGATCGGCTCGCACCACTTCGATGTCCTGCCGGCGTTTCATGCCACGTTCATCTGCGTGGGGCTGATTACCTCGGCCTCGGCGTGGATCTTCATGCAACTCAATCCAGAGAAGGCAACCACGGCCAGGGCCCAGCCATCGGAAGAGGTGTGATGTGATGCTGGCTCAGTGATTGCGGCCGACGAACAGTGAGCCCAAGCCGAGGATCTGCATGCTGACGATCACGACTGGCATCACATCGAAATTCCACAGCAGTTCGATCAACGACAGCAGCAGTTGCATCGACAGCGCGCCGACACTAAGCGTCCAGATCGCGCCGGTCGGGTCGCGTTGCAACTGGTTCGAGAGATAGAAAAGTCCCGCGCCGATGAACAGGTTGAAAACGGCTGGGTGGACATAGGATCCCATCCGGTCGACCAGTGCTGAATCGAATTCGTTGGAACCGCCGAATGCCGCATGAATCTGCATCAGCGCGGTAAATGTCATGCCGACCGACAGCAGATAGAGGGTGACCTGGGCAATGACGTAACGGTCCGCGGTGAATACTGCTGGAACTTTGGGCTTCAGGTTGAACAGCTTCAATGAGATCCCTCTGACTAGGCCTGCGTCAGGCGTGACGTGGGATCGGATGTTATTGCAGTTTCTGCCTTTTCAGAATCATAAATGTCCGAAACATCGGCGATTGAAATACCCGTGATTTTGCTCCCCTCTCCCGCAGCGCGGGAGAGGGGAGACAACCGGGGGGGGCATGACGATGCTTACGCCACCATCAACTCGCAGAACCGTGCGATATCGACGTTGCCGCCGCTGATGATCACGCCTACGCGCTTGCCCTTGAGGGCTTCCTTCATCTGCAGCACCGCCGCCAGGCCCAGGCAGCCGGTGGGCTCGACGATCATCTTCATGCGTTCGGCGAAGAAACGCATGGCTTCAACGAGTTGCTGGTCGGACGCGGTGAGGATGTCGTTGACGTCGCGCTTGATGATCGCGAACGTATAGTTGCCCAGATGCTGCGTCTGCGCGCCGTCGGCAATGGTCTTTGGCGTGTCGATATGCACGATCGATCCGCTGCGGAATGATTGCTGGCCGTCATTGCCGGCTTCGGGCTCCACGCCATAGAGCTGGCATTGCGGTGCCAGCGCGCGTGTGGTCAGCGCGGTGCCGGACAGCAGGCCACCACCGCCGAGCGGCGTGAACAGTGCGTCAAGTGCGCCCACTTCCTCGAACAACTCCTTGGCCGCGGTGCCCTGGCCAGACAGCACATCGGGATGGTCGTACGGCGGGATCAGCGTCATGCCGTGCTTCTGGGCAAGGTCGCGGCCGATGGCTTCGCGGTCTTCCTTGTAGCGATCGTAGATCACCACGTTGGCACCGTAGCCTTTGGTGGCGGCGATCTTGGCGGCCGGCGCGTCGTGCGGCATTACGATCGTGGCCGGCATGCCGAGCAGCTTTGCCGACAGCGCAATGCCCTGCGCATGGTTGCCCGACGAGAACGCCACCACGCCGCCCTTGCGCTGTTCAGGTGTGAACTTTGCCAGCGAATTGAAGGCGCCACGGAACTTGAAGGCGCCCATGCGCTGGAAGTTCTCGCATTTGAAGAAGACTTCAGCGCCGAGCAGCTCGTTGAGCGTGCGCGAAGTATTGACCGGGGTGCGGTTGGCGTAGCCTTCAATGCGTCCGGCAGCGGCTTCGACGTCGGCGTAGGTAGGCAATGGCAGGGTCGTCATGGTAGTGGTGTGAGTGGATGCGGTTTACCAGGGCCACGCCAGGCGCGTGCCAGCGCCGTTGGCCAGGGCTCGTTCGTGAAGAAAGCGGGCGACGGTCAGGTCCTGCAGGGCCAGGCCGGTCATGTCGAATACGGTGATGTCGGCGGGCTGTCGCTCGATGGCGGCGGCGCCTGTCAGCAAGTCGCCAATCTCGATGCAGGTTTCATCCTGTGCCCACTGGCATTCGCCAATGCTGCGCGCCTGATCCAGATCGTCGACGACGATGCGCGCGCGTTCGAGAACTCCCGGCGGCAGCTCGCGCTTGCCCGCGGTATCGGCGCCCACGCATGTGAAATGCGTCCCGGCTTGCACCGCATCGGCATCGAACAGCGCGCCCTTACCGGGCGTTGCGGTAATCACGACATCGCTGTCGGCCACTGCTGCGTTGCGGTCGGTGGCCAGGGCCAGATTGCAGCGTCCGGCAAACTCGGCCTCGAAGCTGGCGCTCGGCGTGCCGCTGGCACTGACATAGCGCACATCGGTAAGCGTTGGCATGAGGCGCAGGGCATAGCTGAGCTGTACCCGAGCCTGCACGCCGGTACCAAAGATGCAGACACGCCTGCTGTCCTGGCGCGCCAGTGCCTGCAGTCCGATGCCGCCCGCGGCCCCGGTGCGCGCCGTGGTAATCGCGTTGCCGTCGAGCATGCAAATGGGGCGCCCGGTGGCGGGATCGATCAACAGGATGGTGGCTTGATGCGGTTCACCGCCGCGCTCGCGGTTGCCGGGCCAGAAGCCGGCGGCCTTGAAACCCAGCAGGCCTTGCCGGCCAACGTCCCCGGCCTTGATACCGAACACGCCGCCGGTGGCGAGCTTTTCGCGAATCACCGGAAACACGCGGCCCTCGCGGTGGCTGTGCAGCACGAATGCTTCGCGCACGGCGGCCAGTACGTCGTCTGGTACCAGTGCGGCTTCCACGGCATGCTTGTCGAGCAGCAACAGTTGCGCGGCGGCGGTATTGGTGGAGTGGGTTGAACTAGCGTGCATAGCTGTAGACGGTGGCGCGCGACACACCAAGATGTGCCGCAATGGTTTCCATGGCCCGACGGATGTCGAGCAGGCCGGAGGCCTTGAGTTCGCCCAGCAGCGCACGCCGTTCGTCGGTTTTCAGCGAGCGCGGCGTGGTGGCGAGGCGGGCGGCAAAGGCGTCGATGCGGGCGCGCAGCGCGTCGGTGCCGGCCGGATCGAGCGTTTCCTTGGGACCCTCCGTCGCAGTCTGCACGAACTGGCCCATCGCCATCTGCAGGCTGCGGAACAGCGTCAGGTCCACGTTCATGCAGAGTGCCGCGACGTAGCGGCCAGTACTGTCCTTGATGCCGATCGACGTGCTCTTGGCCTGGCGCCCATCAGCGAACTGGTTTGCGTAGTTGGCCAGGATTTGCGGATAGTGCGGATCGGTGATGCGGGCCTCGCCAAGCTCTGTGGTGGGATCGCCCACGCCACGTCCGGAAAGATTGTTGTGGATCGCCAGGATCGACTGGCCGGGCTCCAGCAGATCGTGCACCACGATCTCGCAGAACGGGGCCAGCGTCTGGCCCAGCCCGTCGGCAATCTGCTTGATCTGTTCGAGCAGCAGGCGCTGTTCGTCGGTCCGTTCCGGCATGGCAAATGGTCTCGCAATCATTGCCATACAGTTTGTATAACACTGGACTAAATGTCAATAAATGGATAAGAAAAAGGCGTGGGGGCCACATGACCGCCACGCCTTGCCGGCTTTACAGCAACTTCAGGCCGTTTCCGCCACGCGGATCTCCACCAGCAGCTTGCGCAGTTCCGGCACGCAAGACCCGCAATTGCCGCCGGCCTTCACGCAAGCCGTGATCTCGGCCGGCGTCTTGAGATCGTGCTGCCGCACGGCGTCGCAGATCGTGTTGCGGCCCACGCCAAAGCACGAGCAGACCGTTGGTCCAGCGTCGGCAGTCTTTTCGAGCGGCTGGCCCAGCAGCAGGCCGATACGGTCGGTATCGGCAAGGGCCTCCTGCCCGAACAGTTGCGACAGCCATGCACGCGAAGGCAGGTCGGCGCGCGTGGAAACGTAGACGCACGCCTGCAACTGGTCGTTGACGACGTACCCGGCGTGATAGACGCCTGCGGTGCGGTCTTCGTATTCGAGCCAGTCGGCATCCGGATCCTGTACGCCCAGCAACTCGCGCGCCCATGCGGCGCGGTCATCGATGGTGTCGCGTCCGGCGAATTCATAGCGATGGAACTGCTTGCCCTGGATGCGCGTCCAGTACGTCAACGCTTCGGCGGACAATGCCGTGCGACTCAGCACGAAGCCATGCCACGATACGCGGAACTCTTCCACATGCACCGGCGTGTGCTTGAACTCGGGCTCGCCCGAAACCGGATCGACCACGGGATTGACCACGGCACCAACGCGTGCATCGGAACTGAACTGGTCGTTCCAGTGGATCGGCACGAACACGCTGCCGCGTGGAATGCCGCCGCCAAAGCGCACACGTGCCACCATGGCACCCCAGCGGCTCGACACGCGCGCGAGCTTGCCTTCGCCAACACCGCACAGCAAAGCATCTTGCGGATGCATGTCGACGAACGGCTCGGGAATATGATCGGACAGCCGCGCGGCCTTGCCCGTGCGGGTCATGGTGTGCCATTGGTCGCGCACGCGTCCCGTATTGAGAATCAGCGGAAACTCGTCATCGGTCGTGTTGGCCGGTGCGCGCGCCGCGGTGGCCACAAAACGCGCGCGGCCATCGCCAAACGCATAGCGACCGTCCTCGAACAGCCGCTGCGTACCGTGCGGCGTGGCTGCGCGCACAGGCCATTGCACTGGTTCGAAATCGTCGTAGTCGTCCTTGCCCAGCCCGGCCAGACCGCCGATATCGAACATGCGCGGCGCTTCGCGGGTATCGTCGGTGCCGTTACGCCACGCGCTGAGCCGCGCATGCTCGTCGAAGATCTCGTGCTGGCCCGCATAGTCGAAGCCCGCAAAGCCCATGCGGCGTGCCACGTCGCACAGGATGTCCCAGTCGGCGCGTGCTTCGCCCGGCGCGGGCAGGAACGCACGCTGGCGCGAAATGCGGCGCTCGGAATTGGTCACCGTGCCGTCCTTCTCGCCCCAGCCCAGCGCGGGCAGCAGCACGTGGGCCGCATCGTTGGTGTCGGTGCGTGTCACCACGTCGGAGCTGACCACGAACTCGCATTGCGCAAGTGCGCGGCGTGCCTGGTCGGCGTCAGGCAGGCTGACCACCGGATTGGTGGCGATCACCCATACAGCCTTGACCTTGCCTTGCTCGATGGCCTCGAACAGGTCGACCGCCTTGAGGCCGGGCTTGTCGGCCATGGCAGGCGACTGCCAGAAGTCCTGCACGATATCGCGATGTACCGGGTTGGCCAGTTCCATATGCGCGGCCAGCATATTGGCCAGGCCGCCCACTTCGCGGCCACCCATGGCATTGGGCTGGCCCGTCAGTGAGAACGGACCCATGCCGGCACGGCCGATGCGGCCGGTCAGCAAGTGGCAGTTGATGATGCTGTTGACCTTGTCCGTTCCCGACGACGACTGGTTCACGCCCATCGAGAATGCGGTGATGACCTTCGGGGTGCTTGCGAACAGTTCGAAGAACGTCTGCACGTCCTGCGGATCGAGCTTGCAGGCACGGGCGAGGGCGGCGATGTCCGCACTGTCGGCGGCTGCGGACAGCGCATCATCAAGGCCGCTGGTGTGGGCATCGATAAAATCCTTGTCGGCATGGCCGTGACGGGCGAGGTAGCTCAACAGGCCGTTGAACAGGCGCACATCGGTGCCGGCACGCAGCGGCAGGTGCAGGTCGGCCAGCTCGCAGGTGGCGGTGCGGCGCGGATCGATGGCCACGATCTTCATGTCGGGCCGCGCTTCCTTGGCGCGCGTCAGGCGCTGGAACAGGATCGGGTGGCACCATGCGGTATTGGAACCGGTCAGGACCACCAGGTCAGCTTGCTCGAGGTCTTCGTAGCTGCATGGCACGAGGTCTTCACCAAACGCACGCTTGTGGCCGGCCACGGCCGACGACATGCACAGGCGCGAATTGGTGTCGATGTTGGCCGAGCCGATAAAGCCCTTCATCAGCTTGTTGGCGATGTAGTAGTCCTCGGTCAGGATCTGGCCGGACACGTACAACGCCACGGCATCGGGTCCGTGCTTCGCAATCACATCGGCAAAGCCCTTGGCCACCTTGTCGAGTGCTTCATCCCAGCTTGCCCGCTGCAGTGAACCGTCGACGGCGCGCAGTTGCGGATGCAGCAGGCGGCCATCGAGGTCGAGCGTATCGCCAAGCGCGGAGCCCTTGACGCACAGGCGTCCGAAGTTCGAAGCGTGGTCGGCGTCGCCTTGCACTTCGACCTGGCCATCGGCGCGCACGGTGGCGCGCACACCGCAACCCACGCCACAGTACGGGCACGTGGTTGAGACAGTCTTGGTGGGGGTGGTGGCAACCACCGCGATATCGGACAGGTTCACAGGTAAATCTCTTCGGTCGTTGGCAGTGTGCGTGGCCGGGGCGGGATCACGCAGCCAGGGCCTCGCATTGCGCCTGGCCAAACAACAGGCGCTGCCGCAGCGCGCCAACAGGTTTGCCGGACTGGATCAGGTCGAAATACCAGGGGCCGTCCTTGACGTCGCCGTAGAGCACGGCACCCACCAGCCGGCCATGCTGCAACACCAGCCGCTTGTAGACGCCGCGGCGCGGATCGCGCAGCACCAGGTCTTCGCTGTCGTCGCCGCCAATGAAATCGCCGGCGGAGTACAGGTCCACCCCGGTCACCTTGAGCTTGGTGGCGGTGGCTTGCTGCACATAGCGGCGATGTCCGGCGCCCGCCAGATGCGCGGCGCACACGCGCGCCTGGTCCCAGATGGGTGCCACCAGACCGAACGTGGCCTGGCGATGCTGCACGCATTCGCCCACGGCATAAATGCGTGGGTCGAACGTTTGCAGCGTGTCGTCGACCACGATCGCGCGTTCGCAGCGCAGACCGGCGCTGGCGGCCAGTTCGATATTCGGACGCACGCCCGCGGTCATGACCACGAGGTCGGCCGGAATCTGCGTACCGTCCTTGAACAGCACGCCGGTCACGCGTTCATCGCCGAGGATGCCGGCGGTCTGCGCGCTCAGCAGGAAGCGCAGGCCCTTGCGTTCGAGCGCCACCTTCAACAGACCGGCGGCCGGCTTGTCGAGCTGGCGTTCCATCAGCGTGTCGGCCAGATGCACGACGGTGACATCCATGCCCTGGCGCATCAGGCCGTTGGCGGCTTCCAGGCCAAGCAGGCCGCCGCCGATCACCACCGCGTGGCGATGGTTGCGCGCGGCATGCAGCATGGTTTCCACGTCCTGGATATCGCGGAACGCAATCACGCCGTCGAGCGTATGGCCGGGAACGGGAATGATGAAGGGCAGGGAGCCGGTAGCCAGCAACAGGCGGTCGTAGCGGACTTCCTTGCCCGACGCCGAGCGCACCAGGCGGCGCGGCCGGTCGATGGCCACCACGGGGTCGCCGGCCAGCAGTTCGATGCCGTTCTGCGCATACCATTCGCGCTTATTGAGCATGATGTCGTCGACGGTCTTCTCGCCGGCCAACACCGGGGACAGCAGGATACGGTTGTAGTTGCCGTGCGGCTCGGCGCCGAACACCGTGATGTCATACAGGTCCGGCGCGAGCTTGAGCAGTTCCTCGACCGTGCGCATGCCGGCCATGCCGTTGCCTACGACGACGAGGCGCGGCTTGGCCTGTGGGGTGGCGGGGGGCGTCATGAGCACTTCCTCTTGGCGTGGACGAGGTGGGATATCAAGGGGTCAGGCGGCCAGTTCTTCCTCGGCTTCGCGCAGCACCACGGATGCGGCTACCCACACCTTGCCATCATAGACCCGGGCGGCGTACGCATCGACCGAGTGCTCGGGCGCTTCCAGGCATTCGCCGGTGCGCAGGTCGAAGTGGTGCTTGTAGATCGGCGACGCGACCACGACGCGCTCGCCGAGGCTGCCAACCAGGCCGCGCGACAGCACATTGGCCTGCGAGTTGGGGTCGAAGTTGGCAATCGCGTAGACCTGGTCGCCGTGGCCGATACGGAACACCGCTACCTGCTGTTTATCGACCAGTGCACAAACACCAGTATTGGGCACGATATCGCGCAAGGTGCAAATCGCGGTCCAGGTTTCAGGATGGTGGGCTTGGCTCATCACGTTCTCCTTGTTTCAGGCTGCATTTGCGGGCACGGCGACCACGGGAATGTGGCTCAGTCTGGAACGCTGCAAGTTCCGTTCCTCCGGCGTGGCGGGACGAATCTGGCCGCGCTCCTCGAGGAAGACCAGGTTGTCGTCGCGCATGTCGCTGTTGACGAAGTGGCGGAAGCGCTTGCGCGTTTCCGGATTGGTGATCGCCTTCTTCCACTCGTCTTCGTAGGTGTCCACCACGTGCTGCATTTCGGCTTCGAGTTCGGCGCCGATGCCAAGCTTGTCGTCGATGACCACGGACTTCAGGTAGTCCAGGCCGCCTTCGAGGTTGTCGCGCCAGGTGCTGGTGCGTTGCAAGCGGTCGGCGGTGCGCACGTAGAACATCAGGAAGCGGTCGACGTAGCGGATCAGCGTTTCACGGTCCAGGTCACCGGCCAGCAGTTCGGCATGGCGCGGCTTCATGCCGCCATTGCCGCATACATAGAGGTTCCAGCCCTTTTCCGTGGCGATGATGCCGACATCCTTGCCTTGCGCTTCGGCGCATTCGCGCGTGCAACCCGAGACGCCGAACTTGATCTTGTGCGGCGCGCGCAGGCCCTTGTAGCGGTTCTCGATATCGATGGCGAGGCCCACCGAATCGTCCACGCCATAGCGGCACCACGTGGAGCCGACGCACGATTTCACCGTGCGCAGCGACTTGCCGTAGGCGTGACCCGATTCAAAGCCGGCGGCCACCAGTTCTTCCCAGATCAGCGGCAGCTCTTCAAGACGCGCACCAAACATGTCGACGCGCGCGCCACCGGTGATCTTGGTGTACAGGCCGTACTTCTTGGCAACCTGTCCCACGGCGATCAGGCCGTCGGGCGTCACTTCGCCGCCCGGCATGCGCGGCACCACCGAGTACGTGCCGTCCTTCTGGATGTTGGCCAGGAAATAGTCGTTCGAATCCTGCAGGCTCGCGTGTTCTTCCTTGAGCACGAACTCGTTCCAGCACGAGGCCAGGATGCTGCCGATGGTGGGCTTGCAGATGTCGCAGCCCAGGCCCTTGCCATGCGCGGCCAGCAGGTCGTCGAACGTCTTGAACTTGCCCACGCGCACCAGGTGGTAGAGCTCCTGGCGCGAATACGGGAAGTGCTCGCAGACATGGTTGTTGACCGCCATGCCTTGCTTCTTCATCTCGGCCTTCATGATCTGCGTGACCAGCGGCACGCAGCCACCGCAGGCGGTGCCGGCCTTGGTGCACGACTTCAGCGCGCCGATGGTGGTGGCGCCGTCGGTCACGGCGGCACAGATCTGGCCCTTGCTGACGTTGTTGCACGAGCAGATCTGCGCGCCATCGGGCAGTGCGTCGGCACCCAGCGCGGGCTTGGCCTGGCCGTCGGATGACGGCAGGATCAGGAACTCGGGCGACTCCGGCAGCTCGATACGGTTCAGCATCATCTGCAGCAGCGTGCCGTACTCGGCGGCATCGCCGACCAGCACACCGCCCAGCAGGAACTTGCCGCAATCGGAAACCACGAGCTTCTTGTAGACCTGCTTGCGTTCGTCGGTGAACTGGTACGAGCGGCTGCCCGGCACGTTGCCGTGCGGGTCCCCGATGCTGGCCACGTCCACGCCCATCAGCTTGAGCTTGGTGCTCATGTCCGCACCGCCGAACTCGGCGGCTTCGCCGCGCAGATGGCGTGCGGCCACGCGGGCCATGTCGTAGCCCGGGGCTACCAGGCCGTAGATCTTGCCGTCCCACAGCGCGCATTCGCCAATCGCATAGATGTGCGGATCAGACGTCAGGCAGTTGTTGTCGATCACGATGCCGCCGCGCGGACCAATGCCCAGGCCGCTTTCGCGCGCCAGTTCGTCGCGCGGACGGATGCCGGCCGAGAACACGATCATGTCGGTGTCCAGGTGCGTACCGTCGGCAAAGTTCATGCGATGCGTACCATCCTCGCCATCGACGATCTCGACCGTGTTCTTGCCGGTATGGGCCTTGACGCCGAGTTCTTCGATCTTCTGGCGCAGCATGCGGCCGCCACCGTCATCGACCTGCACCGCCATCAGGCGCGGCGCGAACTCGACCACGTGCGTTTCCAGATTCATGTCGCGCAGGGCCTTCGCGCATTCCAGACCCAGCAGCCCGCCGCCGATCACCACGCCCGACTTCGCGCGCTGGCCGCATTCGAGCATCGCTTCGAGGTCTTCGATGGTGCGATAGACAAAGGTGTCCTTGCGGTCCTTGCCCGGCAGCGGCGGCACGAACGGATACGAACCGGTGGCCAGTACGAGCTTGTCGTAGGACAGCGTCTCGCCAGTGGAGGTGGTCACCGTCCTGGCCGCGGTGTCGATTGCGGTGGCCTTGGCGTTCAGGCGCAGCAACATGTTGTTGTGCTGGTCGAAGAACCCCTGCGGTACCAGCGACAGGTCGTCGGCGGACTTGCCTGCGAAGAATTCAGACAGGTGCACGCGATCGTACGCGGGGCGCGGTTCCTCGCAGAGCACCGTCACTTCGAGATCCTGTGCGCCGGCTTCGGCCAGGCATTCCAGGAACTTGTGGCCGACCATGCCGTGCCCGACGATGATGATCTTCATGATGCTTTCCTTGTCCGGATGGGGATGTCTTTTGTGGTTCTGGTGAATCAGTTGGCTAGCGCGCTGTCATACAGGGCTTGCTCGCGGGCCTTGTGCTCGGCGCTGAAGCGCACGGCAATGGCGCACAGTGCGGCCAGCGTGGCGGCCACGCCCAGGTACGTCAGTGTCTGTTGCAGGTCGCCGAGGCCCTTCATCAGGAAGCCCGCGGCCACCGCGCCTACGTTGCCGCCCGCGCCGATGATCCCGGCCACACCGCCCAGCGCCTTGCGATCGATAAACGGCACCAGTGCATACGTGGCGCCACAGGCCATGTGCGTGAACAGGCCGAACATCAGCATCGCGGCAATGGCCGTGACCACGCCCGAGGCATGTGCAAACGCCAGTAGGCCCAGGCCTTCGCCGAGAATGAACACGAACAGCACGATCGAGCGCGCATCGAGACCGCGGTGCTTTGCGAAGCGGTCCGAGACATAGCCGCCCAGTGCGCGTGCAAACAGCGCCAGCAGGCCGAAGCTTGCTGCTGCCATGCCGGCGGCGGACAGCGACAGGCCGAAGCGGTCCACATAAAACGTAGCGGCCACGTTGTGGATAAAGATCTCGACGCCAAAGCACGCGCCATACGTGATGAACAGCATCCAGACGCGGTAATTGGCGCTGGCAGCACGGAAGCTGGCCCAACCGCCGCCGCCCTTGCCGCCGCTGACGGCGATGCCGCGGGCGCGCAGGTCCGAGAAGTTGCCTTCCGGGCAGTCCTGCGTGAAGCGCCAGTAGACGACGGCCATGATCAGCATCAGCACGCCCGGCACGATCAGCGCCACGCGCCAGCCCAGTGCATGATCGACGCCCAGGAACAGCACGGCGGCCAGCAGCAGCGGCATCGCGGCTTGCGCGGCGCCACCGCCGGCGTTGCCCCAGCCTGCCGAAGCCGCATTGGCGGTGCCCACCACGTTCGGCGCGAACATCACCGAGGTGTGGTACTGCGTGATGACGAAGCTCGCGCCAACCGCGCCGATCAGCAGGCGGAAGAACAGGAAGGTTTCGTAGTTCTGGGCGAACGCCACGCCGATCACCGGAATTGCGCCGATGGCCAGCAGGCCGGTGTAGGTCTTGCGCGGTCCGAAGCGGTCGCACATCGGGCCAATCACCAGGCGCACCAGGATCGTGACCGCCACCGCGGCAATGTTGATGTTGGCAATCTGGCCCGGGGTCAGGCCAAACTCGCCCTTGAGCACCGGCATCAGAGGTGCGCAGGCAAACCACGCGAAGAAGCAGACGAAGAACGCCATCCACGTCAGGTGGAAGGCGCGCATCTGCGGGGTCTTCAGACTCAGCAGATCGATCCGGGTGGCTTTGCCGTTCATGCTTTTGCTCCAAAAACAAAAAGCGTCCCGAGAGCCTGGCAAGGTAGTGCCAGTTCTGGGGACGCCGTTGTCCTGACGGTCCGCTACATGGCATAGCGAGCCGGTGTGTGGGGGTGGGCTGGTCGCCGTTGACCGGCCCGCGCTTTATATCGCAAGCGGTGTGCCAGGTCCGTTGGGTGATGGTTTGGGAGCTTTATGCGCGCGAAATCCGACTTTAGGTGCAGTCAGGTGCATGTTTATGCATCATGGTGCAGCGCCAGAGTTGGGCGTTGGCACGGCTATGGTGCAGTGCAATGATTGCGGACGGTGCGCGGCGAGCGGCGGGGAAAATGGAGACGGTGCTTTGGCGACGCGTTCAGTTCACGTGTCGTCCGAGGTTGGAGCGGTAAGGAGCGAAACCAGTTGCATATCCGATGGCGCAACCGGTTGGTTGGCTTCGTCGATCAGGGCAGCGCGAACCTTCAGGCCCGTGACGCGCGAGCGGATCTCTGCCGGACCCTGGCCATCGGGCTTCATATGGGAGTCGCCCCATTGCATCAGGCCAACGATCACTGGCAGCAGTTCGACTGCCGCGCGGGTCGGATGGTAGGCGAAACGCTCGCGTTCGCCGGGCTCCCGGTAGCCAACCTTGCGCAGCAGTCCCGCCTCGGTCAGGGTCTTGAGCCGGGCAGACAGCACGGCCGGCGAACACTGCAGACGTTCAAGGAACTCGTCGAATCGTCGCACCCCGGAAAACACATCGCGCAAGATAAGAATTGTCCACTTTTCGCCGATCAGCGAAAGCGTGGCGGCAATCGAGCACTGTGCGAAGTCGGATGGCGGCGGCGTATTCATGGCTTGAGCATAGCACCCTAACTTCATTTGCAAAAGTCAGGGTTTCGACTATAGTTCTGCCTACGGAAAATGTAGTCAGGGGTAGGTCATGGGAAGCAGCGCAATAGGGCAAGACGTCGACAGCGCGGCAGGAGCCGGCATTGGCGAGGAAAGCTGGACGGCGCGCGGTGGCAGCCAGTTGACGCTGCGGAGCGTGCGGGCGGCGGACCAGACTGGACTGCGGGCGTTTATCGATGGCCTGTCGCGGGAAAGCCGCTACTTCCGCTTCCTGACCGGAGGAAGAATTTCCGACGAGACCATCCAAGGCTTTGTCAGCCACCGGCCAGGCCGTGACGCGGCAGTTGTGGTTGTCACGCGCAATGAAGATGGCGCGGAATCGATCGTCGCCAACGCCGAGTACGTGGTCAATGCCGATGACGTTGCCGAACTTGCCGTGGTCGTGGCCGACGACTGGCAGGGCCAGGGACTGGGGCGCCGCTTGATCCGGCGCTTGCAGCAGATGGCCCGCGCCAGCCAGTTGCAGGGCATGCGCGGCGATGTGTTGAGTGAGAACCGTCGCATGTTGGCCATCATGCGCGATTGCGGCTTTTCAACGCGCCGCAATCCCGACGACAGCTATCTTCACGAGGTCAACCTGTCGCTACAAGACGCGCGTGCCCAGCGGCAGGCAGGAGACCACTGGCTGCCGCGCGACTGGTTTGCAGCGAACTGAAATAAAAAGAAAGGCTATGCCTTGCCGCGCGACGTTACGGTGCACCCGATCGATGCCGTGATAATGGCGGCGATCGCTACCCACTGGATCGCGGTCAACTGTTCGTGCAGGAATGCCAGTCCAGCCAGCGCCCCCATCGCGGGTTCCAGGCTTAGCAAAATGCCAAAGGTCCGGCGCGGCAGCCGTTTCAGCGCGACCATCTCCAGCGAATAGGGAATCGCGCTCGACATCAGGCCGACCGCTAGTCCGGACATCAGCAATGCGGGACTGAACAGTTCCGTGCCCGCGTGGGCCACGCCGAACGGCAACGCGACGAGCGCCGCCATGGTCATCCCCAGCGAGGTGGCCTGGCCGCCATGCGCATTGCCAGCCATCTGGCCAAACACAATGTAGAGGGCCCAGCCGACACCGGCTGCCAGGGCAAAGCCGATGCCGACAGGGTCGAGATGGGTTGCGGCCTCGCCCAGCGGTAGCAGCAGCACCAGGCCGGCAACGGCACAGGCAATCCACAGGAAGTCGATGGCCCGGCGCGAGGACAATACGGCCACGGTCAACGGGCCGGTGAATTCGATCGCGATTGCCAGTCCCAGCGGGATCGTGCGCAGCGACATATAGAACAGCAGATTCGTGGCACCCAGAGCGGCGCCATACAACGCGATGGCGCGCGCATGATTGCCGGATAGCGGAAAGCGCCATGGGCGCCAGACTGCAATCAGGATCAGCGCGGCGAAGCCGACCCGGAGCGCAACCGTGCCTTGCGCGCCGACGGCACCAAACAGACTCTTGGCAAACGACGTTCCGATACACAGCGATGCCATGGAGGCGATCAGCGCCAGTACCGCCAACAAGGTGTCGCTTTGCTTGATACGGGTGAGAGGCAATTCTTGTCCTGGGGAAATCATGAACCCGAAAGCGGGCGGTGCGGCATCTTGCACCAACCGTGGGCAGCGTGCCATACACAGATTAGGGTGCCGACCGCTGTACAGTTGGTCGCGCTGCAGCATTTGCGGACGCCGCCGGACGCACTATGGTTGAGAGACCTCAATCCCGGAGTTCACCATGGAAGCGAAAGCTGCCCGTCGTCATGTCGTGATTACTGGCGCGGCAGGCGCGCTGGGCCGTGCGGTAGCCAGCCGATTTGCCGCCGAAGGCGCGCGGCTGGCGCTGATCGACCGCGACCTGCAGCACCTGCAAAGCGTCTTCGCCCATCCGGAGCCCGATCACGGCGGTACGCTGCTGCACGCTGCCGATGTCACGTCCGACACGGCCATGGCGCCTGTGGCGGCTACCATTCTCGACGCGTTCGGTACCGTCGATGTACTGGTACACGTGGCGGGTGGATTCGAAATGGGTGAGCCTACCCATGCATTGAGCCGCGAATCGTGGCTGCGCATGATGGACCTGAATGCGTGGTCGTTCGTCGCCGTGACCGGTCATTTCATCCCGGCCATGACCTTCCAGCGCCACGGCAAGGTGGTCGCGGTGTCTGCGCGGGGCGCGGCCAGTGGGGCGGCAACGATGGGCGCCTACGCCGCATCGAAGAGCGCATTGCAGCGGCTGGTGGAAAGCCTGTCGTATGAAGTGCGCGGCTCGGGCATCAACGTCAATAGCATTGCGCCCAGCATTCTCGATACGCCTGCAAACCGTCATGCAATGCCGTCGGCCAATCCGGCGCTATGGGTGTCCACTGGCGCCGCGGCTCGCGCGGTTGCCTTTTTGGCATCCGACGCGGCCGACGCGATCCACGGGCAACATATGGTGCTGGATGGCTTGAGTTGAGCGGCGAGTTCATCATGCTGCGCGAGAAACCTCGGACTTCAGGCCGGGGATGGATAGCGCGGCGTGCGCGGCACGCCCTTCTCCCGCTTCTCCTCTGTAGGGGCTATCTTTGGGACGAAAGTGGTAGCCATATCCGTCTGCCCGCTGCACCAGCGAACAATGGAGATGGCTGATTCCCTGCACGACGCCATTCGGCGTCTGGATGTTGAACGAGCCTGACGCGCGAACGGCAACGCGGCCCGCATAGGTTCCCCGCTTCTTTCCGCTTGGCACGATGGCGCGCACACGGTCGCCCGTCTGGAATCCCTTTACCTGCTTCTGGCGCATGAGGTAGCCGCGCGGGAACCCGGTAGCCGTGAGCCGCGTGCGCTGATAGCTACCGCGCCCCGTCGCCTTGACTTCAAGTGTGGGACACTCCCACCCGGTGATGGCCTCAAGATTGCCGACACATGCCGCATCCAGTGCATGAGTCTTGGGAATGGTGTGGATGGCTCGGTTGAACTTGGTTTGGCCTCCCGATGCGAGTTCAAGGGGCAGCCCCA
>CAUUBQ010000107.1:0-19857 GCA_963543405.1 uncultured Cupriavidus sp. | reverse complement strand
TCCGGTGTTCCCCGAGATGTTCGTCGAGCCATTGCCGTCGGTGTCAATCGTACCGTTGCCGTTATCGACGCCCGTGCCATTGCCGGTGTTGCCAGAAATGTTGGTCGAACCGTTATCGCGGGTGTTGATCGTGCCGTTACCGTTATCTACACCCGTACCGTTGCCGGTGTTGCCAGAAATGTTGGTCGAGCCGTTATCGCGGGTACCGATCGTGCCGTTGCCATTATCGACGCCGGTGCCGCTACCGGTGTTGCCAGAAATGTTGGTCGAGCCGTTATCGCGGGTATTGATCGTGCCGTTGCCGTTATCGACGCCCGTGCCGTATCCGGTGTTCCCCGAGATGTTCGTCGAGCCATTGCCGTCGGTGTCAATCGTACCGTTGCCGTTATCGACGCCCGTGCCATTGCCGGTGTTGCCAGAAATGTTGGTCGAACCGTTATCGCGGGTGTTGATCGTGCCGTTACCGTTATCTACACCCGTACCGTTGCCGGTGTTGCCAGAAATGTTGGTCGAGCCGTTATCGCGGGTACCGATCGTGCCGTTGCCGTTATCGACGCCGGTGCCGCCACCGGTGTTGCCAGAAATGTTGGTGGAGCCGTTATCGCGGGTATTGATCGTGCCATTGCCGCTATCGACGCCTGTGCCGTTTCCGGTGTTGCCTGAGATGTTGGTCGAGCCGTTACCGCCAGTATTGATACGGCCATCGATATCTACACCGGTGCCATTGGTCGAGTTTCCTGAGATGTTGACGGAGCCGTTTCCACCGACGTCGAGCGTACCGTTGCCGCCTTGCCCCGTTCCACGCCCATTGATGGTGTCGCCACTGACATTCAGACTTCCATTTCCCAACAGTTCAATCTTTCCATTGAGCGTCACCCCATCACCGTTGACGGAGGTACCGGTTACGTCGACGGCACCATTGCCCCCGATTCGCCAACTACTGTTTGCGTGGTCGGTCTGCCTTACGCCGGCCCCGTTAGTTGAACAGCCGTGGATGCTCAGCGCACCATTGCCGGCTACATTGACTGGTCCCCGCAAGTCCACACCATTTCCGTCAACCGCTGTTCCGGTTATATTGACGCCACCGTTGCCTGCGAGATTTAGCCCACCAGTGTCCGCCAGATACACGCCATTACCACCTCTAGCTGCATCGCCAACTACGTTCAACTGACCATCATTGGCGATTTCCAATGGATATCGGAAGCCGACCCCCATCGCTCCATCGCCCCCACCTGTAGTACCGAGTACATTGACGACCCCATTTCTTTCAATCTTTGCGAGGTTGCCAAAAACCTGGAGCCAAACACCGTGTGAGGAAGACGATCTTCCCGTAATGTTCAGGGTCGCGTTCTCGGCAACATTAAGGGAACCATACTGCCAAGTAGCGATGCTGCTCTGTGAAGTTCCCGAGATGCTGGTCACGCTATTCCCCGATACCCTAAGTTCACCTATGATTCTGGCGCCTATGCTATTTGAGCTTGCTCCACTAATATCTACGGAACCATCGTCCGAAACATTTAATCCAAAGATTTTCACTCCATGCTCAGTAGTCGACGTCCCGTTTATTTCAAGACGTCCAACTCCATTTTTTTTTAATTCTTTAAGTATCGCCACACCGTCACCCTGGTTGCCATGCCCGGAAATTAACCCACTTCCTACGGTCAAATTTCCGCCGAATAAGATGGCGCCTCTTGAACTTCCTGTAGTATTGGCAAAAGCCTGAATAGCGCCGCCGTTCAGATAAATGGTGGCATTGGCAGCTTGATTAACCTGACCATCATTCCCTCCCATCGCCGCGGTCAAATTCAGATTCAACCGATCCGACGTCGAAGTAATATTTCCATTCAGCGTAATGCTGCCATTGGCCGCCAGCGTCAGATTCGCCGCACCACCAGCCGTCTTGCTAATATCCGCACCCGATTGCTGAACGATATTGCCCGTAGCCGTGCCGGAGCTCGCTGTGGTAATCGTGACGTCCGTGCCAGCGTTCAAAGCGTCATTGATCGACGTATTGCGCACCGTTGCGCTATTGCCGGTGCCCTGGAAACCGTTGGACACGGTGCCGTTGTAGCCTGCATCGGTGCCAGTGCTGATCGTGATATCCGTCGGGTCAATCAGCCAATGGCCGGCCTTGCCATTCGGTGCTGCCGCGGTGACCGTGCCTTGCACATTGAGGTTATGGCCTGAGGTTTCGACGAAGCCGCCGTCGCCATTCAATGCGCCGGCATCGATCCTGGCGCCCGCATCCACTTGCGTGAACGTGGCGAAGGCCACGCCGTCCTGCAGCATCTTCTGGGCCTGGGTGCCGGTCAGCTTGTTCAGGCTGTCACCGCCCAATACCACCTTGCCGCCTTCTGCATCGCCCTTGGCGTTGATCTCGGCGTTGCCGAACATGCCCACGCGATCGCCTGACAGCACCACTGTGCCGCCCTTGCCACCGGCTGCCGTGTTCGATACGTCGACGTTGCCGGTCAGCGTGACATCACCAGTCTTGCCCGCATCCGCAACCACCGTACCCGCACGCACCACGCCCGACAGGTTCACTACTGTATTGAGCAGCGTATTCGAGCCACGCGCGGTCAGCAGCACTGTGCCGTCCTGAGCGTGAATGTTGCCGCTGTTTTCCACCAGCGCATTGGCGGTGGCATTTGTCAGTACCAGGGAGATGCCCTGGCCGTTCGGCAGCGCGACGGTGGCGCTGTCGCCTGCGGCCAAAATGACTTGACCGCCATTGGCGGTCGAGATGGAACCACTGTTGCGGACCTGGTCGCCCATTAAGGTGACGAAGCCTTGCGCATTAATGTTGCCTTCGTTGATCACACCGGCGTTGGTACCGGTTGAACTCAGCGCCAGCGGATTGCCGGCCATAAAGGCGTTGGCATCGATGGACTTGGTAGTGGCAAGCAGCGATCCGACGTTCACCACCGACCCCTGCCCGAACAGCACGCCATTGGCGTTCTGGATCAGCACCTGGCCGTTGGCCAGCAGGGAACCTTGAATATTGGAAGGCAGACCACCGGTGATGCGGTTCAGTGCCTGTGCGTTGGCGTTGGGTTGGTTGAATTGAACCGTATTGCCCTTGCCGATATTGAACGCGTTCCAGTCGATCACGGCACGTTGGCTGCCTTGATCGATGTTCATGGTGTTGCCGTTGGGCTGCGAGATCGTTGCCTGACCTGCTACAACGTTGCCATTGGTTGGCAGTGCTTGTGCGAAGACCTGGCCAACATCCAATGTAAATAATGCTAATGCAACGGCGGTCATGGCAGAGACTACGCCAACCTGCGTGCCTGCATTGGAAGGGCTGGCTTCACCAGGTTGCTTGCCCTGACTCTTGACGTTCTCCGCGACAGCCACAAGCATGCCCAGGCGCTTACTAAAAACGCGACGATACCGATTCTTGTTCATGATGAATTCCGAAACTATTTGGATAAGAATCCGCCGGCATAGGGCCACGCGGAACGAGATGCCGTGTGACGTTGAGTCAGCTGGATCTCAGTAGCTGGGAAGGCGGGGGCCGCGTAGTGCCATCTTCTTTAGAAGGCTGCCACGCTGCGGTATCTCGGTTCTGTCTGACCCGGACGGCTTTAGCGATTCCTTACATGGAATCGTAAGAAATGCGGTTTGATGCGGTAATAGAAGGACTTCTAAATTCCAGCGACCCTATATCCGGCACCGGTCAATTTGCAGTGTCTGATATGGCTGATTCTGAATCGCTCTGTCTTTGCAGATTGCGTCTTTGCGATCCGATATAACGACATGCCAGCGTGTGCACGCGTGACTTCGCTTCCGGAGTAAATTCCACTCCGTCTGCCCACGTTCAATTCACGACACTGCTGCGAAGACCCTATGACAACCATACGCGTCATGCTTGCCGACGATCATCCGCTTATCGTGTTCGCCGTCCGCGAGACGTTGTGCAGAAACCTGGGTTTTACTGTTGTGGCCGAAGCGACCAATCCTCACGCCTTGATGGAGAATCTGGCCAAGGTCGACTGCGATGTGCTTGTCACCGATTTCTCGATGCCCTTTCCATCGGCGCCGGATGGCTTGGTGATGCTCAATGCCATTCGATCGAAGTTCCCGGGCGTGCGCGTCGTGGTGCTCACCATGCTGGAGAATCCCGGATTGATGACCAGCATGCGGAAAGCTGGCGCGCTTGGCATTCTTAACAAGCGCGACGATATGCGCGAACTGGCCGCGGCGGTCGTCGCGGCATTTCAGAGACGTGCCCACCTGGGTTCCTCTGTGCAAAGGGAAATTGCGAAGCTCGAGATTGCGGCGCCGATCGATAGCGCGATCAAGATACTTAGCCCTCGTGAGATGGAAGTGGTACGGCTCTATGTGGGGGGCATGACCACATCAGAGGTTGCCAGGTATCTGCATCGCAGTATCAACACTGTTAGCACCCAGAAGCACAGCGCGATGCGCAAGCTCGGGGTGAAGAACGACTCCGAATTGTTCAATTACGCGCTTGAGCACGGACTCAGGGCTTAGCCATCGTATCGACTTTGTTCGCTTACGAAAAAAGCCCTGGACTGCATCCGGTACAGCCCAGGGACAAGAGAAATACCGTGGCCTTGGGTCAGGTAAGGCCACGATTTGCAGACGAGAGGCCTGGGGGAGGAACCTCTCTTGAAGAAGGCTACTGACAGGGCAGCACGAACGACATCGAAAACATTCGAAAGCTGGCGACTATTCCCACCCGATACATCACAATTTGAGTGATCAACGTTTGATGCGGTAAACTACGCCGTTCCGCCGCGCCGGGCACGGTCACTTTCTGCCTTTTCAGGCACACCGGCCACCGCCACTGTCGAAGTGGGTGCCGGCGGATACCCTTCAGGGCCTGTGCGCCCCGCCCCCCGGCTTGCCTGTGCTTGCTCACAGCATTCGCCAACAGACTTCGACCCTCGATCCAGGCACTGCGCCGCTTGCCGCGCGCATCCCGGATAACGCCCTGCGTGCCCTTCTGCGAAGGACTCCCGCGCGGGACTGGAACCCCTCAGGTGTTTGCCTGAACCGACCCTAGCCGGTGCTTGCGCGCGCCGGGTGGATCCGTATTCCGGAGGAAAACTCGTGAAGAGACCAGCCAGCCTTTGGCTGCTTGCGGCCGGGCTGTTGCCTTGCGCTGCTTACGCCGACCCTGGCGTAACCCTGTATGGCATCGTCAGCTCGGCGGTGCGCTATACGTCGAACGTCGACGCCCGCCATCATGATCAACTGGGCCTGGTTTCGGGCGGCATGGTCGGCAGCCGCTTTGGGCTCAAGGGCAGCGAAGACCTGGGCGGTGGCAACCATGCCATCTTCCAGCTCGAAAGCGGCTTCAACAGCGATGACGGGCGCACTGCCTACAACTCGTTCTTTGGACGCCAGGCGTGGGTCGGGCTGAGCGGAGACTGGGGCAGCCTGACGTTCGGCCGCCAGTACAACGCGCTCAACAATATCGGCTGGGCTTTTGATCCGCTCGACCAGGGCTGGGGCAACTTCTGGTCTGATCCGCTTTACATCGGTGGGGATATCTTCTTCCAGGATTACCGCATCAACAACAGCATCGTCTATCAGCGCACGGTTGGTCCGTTCTCGGTGCAGCTCGACTATGGCGCCGGCGAGCAGGCTGGCAGCATGAACCACGGAACCACGCTCGGTGGCGGTGTGAAGTACCAGCAAGGCGCATTGGCGCTTGGCGTGGCATATGACCAGCGCCGCAGCGACGATGGCAGCAACACGGTGCGCAATTATTCGGTGGGTGGTTCGTATGTCATCGGCAAGGCAACCGCCTATGTTGGCCATATGGGTCGCCGCGAGTCCGCGAACGATGCACGCTACAACATCTCGTTTGTTGGACTTGGATATCAGCTGACGCCGGCGCTGCATCTGTCGGGCGCGTACTACCGCTACCAGCAGGCTGGGGATGTCACGACGCAGTTCCAGGACACACCGGTGCATCTGGGTGGTGGCAATGCCGATAGTGTGGCGTTTGTAGCCGACTATGCGTTCTCAAAGCGTACGAGTTTGTATCTCGAGACTGATGTGGTGCACGCGCGCGGCGGTACTGTGGGGCGTGAGACCGAGTATTGGGCGGGGACCCCGGTTACTGATGTCAGCAGCAGTACCCGGGTGGGTGTGATGGTTGGGATGCGGCATCATTTTTGAGGGACTTTGATGTGCCGTTGGTTGTCTCCCCTCGCCCGCTTGCGGGAGAGGGGCGGGGGAGAGGGTCGGCGGGTCAAGCTTGGACACGTCGCGATTTGAAACTCAGGCCCTCTCCCCCGGCCCCTCTCCCGCGTGCGGGAGAGGGGAGCAAAACCTCAGCGTGCGCCGGTCGGCATGGACTGCATTGGCATCATGTTCAGGTTTGCGTTATGCATGACCCACAACGATCCCGATACGACGATCACGATCAGGAACACCGTGCATGCGAAGATCGCGGTGTTGCCGCGTTGTCCTTTGCGCGCGCCCAGGTGCAGGAAGAACACCAGTTGCACCAGAAGCTGGACGCCGCAGAGCGCGACGATCAGGGCCAGGCCGATGCGTGGCGGCACCGCCTGCGTCATGACGGCGCCGAACGACACGAAGGTGAGTACCAGCGATAGCGCGTAGCCGGTCAGGTGGCTGCGCAGACTGCCATGTGACGACATCAGAGAAACTCCCGCAGATAGACAATGGTGAACACGCAGATCCAGACCAGGTCGAGGAAATGCCAGAACAGGCTCAGGCAGGCCAGTCGGCGGCGCACCACGGCATCGAGTCCGAACACCTGGATCTGGTTGACCATCACGATAATCCACAGCAAGCCTGCGCTTACGTGCAAACCATGCGTGCCCACCAGCATGAAGAACGCCGACAGATAGGCGCTGCGGTTCGGTCCTGCGCCTTCGTGCAGCAGTTCGCGGAACTCGAAGATCTCCATGCCGACGAACGCCGCGCCGAGCGCGAACGTCAGCACCATCCAGCGGATTACCTCGTTAGCATTGCCCTTGCCTTCCTGCAGCTTGAGCATCGCCACGCCGAACGTCAGGCTGCTGGTCAGCAGCAGCACTGTTTCGCCGAGCACAAAGCGCAGGTCGAACAGCTCGCGACCATCGGGGCCACCGGCGGTGTTATTGACGAGCACGCCGAACGTTGCGAATAGCACCGCAAAGATCAGGCAGTCACTCATCAGGTAGAGCCAGAAGCCGAGCTTGAGGTTGGTCTCGGCGTGATGCGCATGGTCGTCATGCGCGGCGTGGTCGTGTTGATGTGGTACGTCGACCGCATCTATCGTCACTGCTGCATCCGCGCGCAGTTTGAAAGTTGTCGTCATGATCAGTTGGCCGCCTTCAGTTGCTGGAAGCGCGCGCGTTCAATGCGTTCGACTTCGGCCGCAGGCACGTAGTAGTCCACATCGCGGTCATAGGCGCGCGCGATAAATGTGAAGATCATCGCGGCCAGTCCGAAGCCCACCATCCACCAGATGTGCCAGACAAAGCCGAAGCAGAACACCAGCCCGAATGCCGACACGAGGAACCCTGCCGACGTATTACGCGGCATGTGGATGTCCTCGTACTGCGCGGGTTGTACATAGGCACGGCCCGCTTCCTTGTCGTCCCAATGTTGTTCGAGCGACGTGATCTGCGGCACGTGTGCAAAGTTATAGAACGGTGCCGGCGATGCAGTGGCCCATTCGAGGCTGCGGCCATCCCATGGATCGCCACTGAGATCGCGGTTCTGGTCGCGGTCGCGCACGCTGACAAAGAGCTGCCACAGGATCGCAAGGATGCCGCAACCGATAATGACCGCGCCAACCAGCGCAACGATCAGGTACGGTTGCCAGTCGGGGTTGTTGTAATGGTTCATGCGGCGCGTCATGCCTTGCAGACCGAGCGCATAGAGCGGCATGAAGGCCAGGTAGAAGCCAATCAGCCAGCACCAGAACGCCACCTTGCCCCAGAATTCGTTCAGCGTGAAGCCAAACACCTTGGGGAACCAGAACGTCATGGCGGCCAGGCAGCCAAACACCACGCCGCCAATGATCACGTTATGGAAGTGGGCGATCAGGAACAGGCTGTTATGCAGCACGAAGTCCGCGCCGGGAATTGCCAACAGTACGCCGGTCATGCCGCCCACCGCGAACGTGCACATGAAGCCGATGGTCCACAGCGTCGACGAATGAAAGCGGATGCGGCCGCGATACATCGTGAACAACCAGTTGAACAGTTTCACGCCGGTGGGAATCGAGATGATCGAAGTCATGATCCCGAAGAACGCGTTGACGCTGGCACCCGAACCCATCGTGAAGAAGTGGTGCAGCCAGACGAAGAACGACAGCACCCCGATCGACGACGTGGCATACACCATCGACGTGTATCCGAACAACGGCTTGCGCGAGAACGTGGCGATGATTTCCGAGAACGCGCCGAAACACGGCAGGATCAGCACGTAGACCTCAGGGTGGCCCCAGATCCAGATCAGGTTCACATACATCATGGCGTTGCCGCCGAGCTCACTGGTAAAGAAATGCATGTCCAGGTAGCGGTCGGCTGTGAGCAAGGCCAGCGTGGCGGTCAACACCGGAAAGATGGCGACGATCAGGATGTTGGTGATCAGTGCGGTCCAGGTGAACACAGGCATCTTCATCAGGTTCAGGCCCGGCGCACGCATGCGCAGGATCGTCACGATAAAGTTGATGCCGGTCAGCGTGGTGCCTAGCCCGGATATCTGTAAGGCCCAGATGTAGTAGTCCACGCCAACAGTTGGGCTGTAGCCGAGCCCACTGAGCGGTGGATACGCGACCCACCCGGTCGCAGCGAAATCGCCGACGAACATCGACATCATCACCAGCACCGCGCCCATCGCCGACATCCAGAAGCTCAGCGAGTTCACGAACGGATAGGCCACATCGCGTGCGCCAACCTGCAGCGGCACGATCACGTTCATCAGACCAAGAATGAACGGCGTGGCCACGAAGAAGATCATGATCACGCCATGCGCGGTGAAGATCTGGTCGTAGTGGTGCGGTGGCAGGTAGCCGGTGGCTTCGCCCACGGCAATGGCCTGCTGCATGCGCATCATGATGGCATCGGCAAACCCGCGCAGCAGCATCACCAGCGCCATGATGATGTACATCACGCCGATGCGCTTGTGATCCACCGAGCAGATCCACTCGGTCCACAGGTATTGCCACTTGCGGTAGTAGGTGATGGCGCCGAGCAGTGCCGCGCCACCGAGCATGACCACCACCAGCGTGCCCAGGATGATGGGCTCATGCAGTGGGATGGCGTCGAGAGACAGTTTTCCAAACATTGTTTATTGCTCCATCGCGCCCGCTTGCGACTCGGGCAGCGGCGGCAGTGCCGCACGTAGGGTCACCGGGCTGTCGGCACGGCAGATCTCGCTGTTGCCAGCCATGTATTGATCGACCACGCCCTGGAACAGGCGCGGCGAGACCGCGGCGTAGACGGTGACCGGGTCTTTGCTGCTCGGTTGTTCGAGCTTGCGGTATGCGGCTTCGTCGAGCGTATTGCCCGATGAACGTGCACGTGCGATCCACGCGTCGAACTCTGCGCGCGACGTGGCGATGGTCCTGAAATGCATGTCGGAGAAACCGGCACCGCTGTACGCAGCCGAGCGGCCCTCAAACACGCCGGTCTCGTCAGCAATCAGATGCAACTTGGTCTGCATGCCGCTCATCGCATAGACCATGCTGCCCAGTCGGGGGATGAACAGCGCGTTCATGGTCGACTCGGCGGTGATGCGGAAATTGATCGGCGTACCCACCGGGATCGGCAGTTCGTTCAACGACGCCACGCCGTACTGGGGATAGATGAACAACCACTTCCAGTCGAGCGCCACCACATCCACTTCCAGCGGCGCCACCTTCGATTCAAGCGGACGGAAGGGGTCGAGCTTGTGCGTGGTATCCCAGATGATCACGGCCAGCATCACCACGATCACGATCGGGATGCCCCACACCACCACTTCGATTTTTGTAGAGTGCGCCCAGCGCGGAGCGTATTCGGCCTTGGTATTGGACTCGCGATAGCGCCACGCAAACACCAGGGTCAGGATGATCACGGGGACGACCACCAGCAGCATCACCGCCGTGGCCAGCACGATCAGGTTGCGCGTTTGCACGCCGATCGAGCCGCTCGGGTTCATCAGATCCCACGAACAGCCGGACAGCATCAACGGAATCAAACCGGTCACGGCATAGAGCCATGCTTTCGGGGATAACAGAAACAGGAGGGATGGGGGGTATCGCCGACGCTCGCGTCCCGGGCCGGCAGCTTGCTTGCGCATATCAAACACCTTCGTAGAGGGGGCACAGGCCAAAATCCCGGTATTTGTATGGATTTGCCTGATCTGCGCGGCATGCTAAGGTAAGACAAAATCCATACAAGATGAGGCTTGTCTTGCCTACAACGTTATCTGCGACCAGCAAACCGGACTGGATTGCCGAGTTCGCCCCGTCTGCCGGTCCGCGCTATATCCAGATCGCCACTTTGATCGAACACGCCATGGCGAACGGCCGGCTGTCGCCCGGCGATCGGCTGCCACCACAGCGTGAGCTGGCGGCACTGTTCGGGGTTGACCTGACCACGGTCACGCGCGCATTGGCCGAAGCGCGGCGGCGCGGACTGGTGGAGCCTCGCGGGTCGCTGGGCACGTTTATCGCCGCGCCCGCCTTCGAACTGGCGCAGGCGGTGGACCTGAGCATGAATGTCCCACCGCCGCCTGAAGGCATCAATTTCGACGACATGTTGCGGCGCGGACTCGCACAGGTCACGCTGCGCGCCGATGCGAGCCTGCTGATGACGTATCAGCTTGGCGGCGGCACCATGCCGGATCGCGCGGCGGGCGCACAATGGCTCGCGCCGATGCTGGGCGAAGTCGTGCATGACCGCGTTGTGGCCAGTCCAGGCGCACAGTCAGCGCTGGCTGCGCTGATGCTGTGTCGGACGTCACCTGGTGCCGCCATTGCGGCGGAGCCGCTGATCTACCCCGGCGTTCGTGCCGCGGCAGCCGAACTCGGCCGGCAAGTCGTGACGATTGCGGTCGATGACGATGGCATGCGGCCCGATGCGCTCGACGCGGCCTGTCGTGAACGCAATGTACAGTTGGTCTACCTGAACCCGACGCTGCAGAACCCGACCACGCAGACGATGCCCGAGGCACGCCGTCGCGACATCGCCCGCATCGCCAGTCAACACGGCGTGCTGATCGTGGAAGACGATCCGTACTGGTTGCTGACGCCCGATGCACCGCCACCGTTGGCGGCCATCGCACCCGCGCAGACGGTCTATATCGCCACGCTGTCGAAATGCCTGAGCCCTGGGCTACGTACCGCCTATGTGGTGGCGCCCGACCGCGACATACAGGAGTCGATCCTGGGCGCCTTGCGTGCCCTCACGCTGATGGCGTCGCCACTGTCCACCGCATTGGCAACGCAATGGATTCGCGATGGCTCGGCCGCCGAGTTGCTGGCGGGCATTCGCGCCGAGGCTGCGGCGCGTCAGCAGATTGCACGGCAATGGCTGACCGCATCGGGGCCGTACGCGCCGTCAGGTATCCATGTCTGGCATCCGTTGCCGAGCTACTGGTCGTCGGAAGGCTTCAGTCGTGCGGCGCGCGACGAGGCGCTGCGCGTCACGGCATCGGATGTGTTCTACGAAGGGTCCGCGCCACCCAATGCCATTCGCATCTCGTTGGGTGGCGTGCCCGAGCGCGCGCAGTTGTCGATGGCATTGAAAAAGCTCTCCGGCCTGCTGGCGCGCAAGCCACCCAATGCGTCGATGCCCGTGATCTGAAACTTTGCCCGAGCTCTTAGCTGACGGCAGCCATCAGCCCGGCGATACCAAAGCCGAGCGCGGCCAGCGCATCGCCCGCGATCAGTCCTCCGCCAATCAGCGACGTCGTGCTCATGTCTTCGGGCAATGCGGCATCCTTCGCTGCAGGGCGCGGCCGGCTTTCCACCACGCTGGCCAGCACCCCGCCTGCCGCCATCCACATGGTTGCCGGCAAGTTCACGAAGCCCCCGAACGATGAGGCGTAGGGCGATGGCAGGATCACGGCGTCGAGCACGAAGTCGCATGTCCTGCCGGTACGGCTCTGTTCCGCAAAGCTGCGGTAGCGCGCCGATGCGCGGATAGACTTGCGCAAGATCTCGGTCACCAGGCCAATGGCGAGCCCGATCCACACGGCCAGGCGCTGATATGGCCGATCCTCGGTCATGCTACGCAGCGCGCCGACGATCTTGTAGGTCATCGCCGATGTCCAGCGGGCCGGTTGCTGGTCGGCGGGCAAGATCGTCTGGTCGAGGCGCAAGACCGGATAGGCATCCATGAATAGCCGTGCCAGCAGCACCGCCAGGATCGCGCCGGCCACGATACCGCTGACCTGGTAGCCGAATTGCACCATGCGGTCGGTGCCGAGCCGCCAGCCAGTGGAGCGGTCTTGCTGCATGTCGCACGCTTCGGCGGTAGACACCAGCAGCACGGTCGCCGCAATCAGGCCGACGTGTGGCTGTCGCAAACCCAGCGCAGCCATCAGGATCACGGTCAGCACGAAGGCCGAGGAAATCGGGTTCTGATCGACCATGCCGACCGAGATGCCGTTGACCAGCGCGAAGACCAGCACCAGCAGCACGGCCATCAATTGGTAGCCGATCGGCTGGCCGAACCATGCGGCGCCGGTGCCAACCACGGCCAGCCCCCAAACGATGACCCACGCCACGATCCATCGCTGCGGCATCGATGCCGTACCGCGTGCCACCGCCTGTCGCGAGCGCTGCAGGGTTTTGGCAAGCAACAGCAGCACATCCACTACTGCGGCGCCCATGATCATGCCCAGCGCAAACAGGAACGTGATCTTGCGATAGGGATCGCCCGGCGACAGCCAGCCAATCGATACGAAGTACGGCGTCAGCGCCCATCCCGCCAGCCCCCCGACCAATGCCGCGACGCCAATGCGCGCGCCTACGATCATGCCCGCGCCGAACGTCGACGCTGACAAGTCGATCGCCCCGAGCCAGGCGATGCGTGTGGCGGCAACACTGGCCAGCACGCCAAGCCCCATGCCGCCGGCCAGCCGGGCAATCGAACGGCGCAGCAGCACGGGATCGGTCAGCGCCCGCAGGATATTGGCCACAGCCAGGCCGGATGGGAACGTCAACTGCATGCGGTCCACCAGCAGCGGGGTGTAGAGCATGCCGACCCCTACGCCGTACATGCCGATGCAGAGCATGTAGCCGATCAGTTGCCACAGCGGGGGCTGGTCCATGCCGAGCCAGCCCATTGCCTGGATGATCACCGCCATGCCACCCATGCCGGCCACCGATGCCGCCGCGGTCTGGATGTAGTTGGCGCCGTGACGGCCGGCCGCACCGTAACCCGCGGTGACTGCCGAGCCGAGGATGCCGGCCAGGACCTGCCCGCCGACAAAGAAGCCCAGCGAGAAGTTCATGTAGGCCGCGGCGATACCACCGAGCGGGCCAAGTACCAGCATGCCGGCAGCGCCAAGCAGCAGGTGGTATTGCCAGGTGTCGGGGGCGGGGAGCCAGCGGCGTGTGGGTGTGGACATGAGCATTGTTCAGGCGTGGTTGGTCGTTGATGCGCTGACCCTCTCCCCCGCCCCTCTCCCGCGCGCGGGAGAGGGGAGAACACCGAATCGGGCATCACAACGCCCAAAGCGTACCCATTTCTGCGTGATCGACCCAGCGAAAAATCGCCGAGCGTACCCGTTTCTGCGTAGATGCATCAGTCGGCATAGAATGCGGTGTCGGCCCGACCGACCTCTCCTCTAAAAAATAACTCCTCGTCTCGCTGTCACGCATGAAGCCCGCCCTGCTTGTCCTGGTTCAGCTCGAACCGGACCACCTCGCCCTTGTCTCCGAACATTACGACGTCCACTACGCTCCCACGCGCGAAGCACGCACCCAGGCCATCGCCGGCAACGGCAGCTCGTTCCGGGCCGTGTTGAGCAACGGCACCACCGGCATTACGGCTGCCGAGATCGCTGCGATGCCGGAACTGGAACTGGTCTGCGCGCTGGGCGCCGGCTACGAGAACATCGATATCGCTGCCTGCAAGGCGCGTGGCATTGCCGTGGGCAACGGCGCCGGCACCAACGACAGTTGCGTGGCGGACCACGCGATGGCGCTGCTGCTGGCCGCCGTGCGCCGCGTGCCGATGCTCGATCGCGCCACGCGCGATGGGGTCTGGCGCAACGCCCTGCCGCTGCCGCCGAACCTGTCAGGCAAGCGCCTTGGCATCGTCGGACTGGGCACCATCGGCCGACGCATTGCGCAACGTGGTCAGGGTTTCGATCTTGAAATTGGCTATCACAACCGCCGCGCGCGCGACGATGTGCCATTCCAGTATTTCGCCGACCTGATCTCGCTGGCGCAATGGGCCGATTACCTGGTCATTGCCACGCCGGGCGGCGCCGCAACGCGCCATATGGTCGATACAGCGGTGCTGCGCGCGCTTGGACCTGCCGGTTATCTGGTGAATATTTCGCGCGGTAGCGTGGTCAACACCGCAGCGCTGGCGGATGCCTTGCGTGCCGGCGAACTCGGCGGTGCGGGCCTGGACGTCTATGAGAGCGAACCGGCCCCACCGGCCGAATTGTTCGATTGCCGCGACGTCGTGCTGACACCGCACGTGGCCGGCTGGTCGCCCGAGGCCGTGCTGGCCTCGGTCAACCAGTTCATGGAAAACGCGCGCCGTCATTTCCGCGGCGAGCCCTTGCTGGCGCCAGTGGGCTAACCGACCAGCGGGAACGTCACGCGCACACGCAAGCCGGGCGTTGCGTCTTCGAGCGCGACGCGTGCGCCATGAGATTGCGCCACTTCGGCAACGATGGCCAGTCCCAGGCCACTGCCACCAGTGGGCGCGTCGGGTACGCGATAGAAGCGGTCGAACACGCGCGCACGTTCGGCCGCCGGAATGCCCGGGCCGTTGTCGGTCACCGCGAGCTCGATGCCTGCGGCGGTATGCGCCACCAGCACGTCAACACGTCCACCGCGGGGAATGTAGTGCAGCGCGTTGTCGATAAGGTTGGTCAGCAGGATGCGCAGCGCATCGGCGTCGCCACGAATCGTGACCGGGCCCTGGGTGCCGGAGTCTTCGATGCCAAGGTCGATATCCCGGTCGATGGCCGCTTGCGACATGTCTGCCACCACCTGGCCAGCCAGCGCGCGAAGGTTCACCGGCTCATGCGGCGGTGGCGCGGCGCCGGGTTCCTGCCGCGCCAGCGTCAGCAGTTGCGTCACCAGATGGGTGAGCCGTTCCAGCCCCTGTCGCAATTGGCCGACCGCTGCCTGACGCGCCTCCGACGTTTCCGCACGCTCCACCAGTTGTGCCTGCAACTGCAGCGCCGTCAGCGGCGTACGTAATGCATGCGCGGCGTCGGCCACGAATGCGCGCTGGGTGTCGATCGCATGCGACAGACGCGCCAATAGCTGATTCAGCGCGGCGGACAGCGGCGCAATCTCGTCGGGCATGTCGCGCACGGCCAGCGGCGCCAGCGTGTTGGCATCGCGCGCACGGACTTCGGCGGCAATTTCACGCAGCGGCCGCAAGCCGCGCCCGACCGCCAGCCATACCAGCCAGCCCAGCAACGGCAACAGCAACAGCAGCGGCGCCACGGTGCGCAATGCCATATGTGCGGCAAGCGTGCGGCGCGCGCTCAGTGGTTGGGCGATCTGCACCACTGCCGGACCAAGCTGGACGCTGTAGATGCGCCATTCGCCCGATTCGGTACGTGCATCGGTGAAGCCCAGCTCGGCACGCGGCGGCAGCACGGGATGCGAGTGCGACAGATAGAGGCTGCGGCCCGTGCCATCCCAGATATGGATGACCACGTCCTCGTCGGCGTGGAGCAGGTCCGCGCCCACCGGGCTGCCAGGGTCGAACGGCGGCGCAACCGGTGCCGAGAACTGGCTTGGCAGCGCGGCGGCCATCTGTTTCATCTGGTAGTCGAACAGGGCATTGGCTTCCTGCCGCGCCTGCCCATAGATCAGGACCGTGGCCACGGCGATACCCGCGGCCAGGCCGGCGGCCAGCCACCACAGCAGCGTACGTTGAATCGAGCGCATCAGTCCGCTGTTCCTTTCGCGTGATCCGCCGCCTTGTCGTCCAGTTGCGGCATCAGGTAGCCAACGCCACGGATATTCCGGATCAGCGCCGTGCCAAATTTGCGGCGCAGCGCGTGAATATAGACTTCCACCGTGTTGCTGCCGACTTCGTCGTCCCAGCCGTAGAGCCGTTCCTGCAGTTGCGGCACCGACCACACCTTGCCGGGCCGGGCCATCAGTGCGGACAGCAGCGCGTACTCGCGCGCCGACAGTCGCACCGGCGCGCCGGCATGCGTGGCTTCGCGCGTGGCGGGGTTGAGCACGATGTCGCCATAGCGCAGCACCGGCTCCGCGCGGCCTTCGGCCCGGCGGGCCATCGCATGCATGCGCGCCACCAGTTCCTGCAGGTCGAACGGCTTGATCACGTAGTCGTCCGCACCGGCATTGAGCCCCGCCACGCGGTCCGCCACGGCATCGCGCGCGGTCACGATCAGCACTGGCGTGCGCACATTGCGCGCGCGCAGCGCCTTCAGGACATCGAGCCCTGAGCGGCGCGGCAGGCCGAGGTCCAGCAACACCAGGTCATAGCCGCCATCGGCGCGCGGGCCATGCTGGTCCGAAGCAGCGTCGAGCCCTGCATCGCCATCGGTCACCCAATCGACCGTAAAACCTTCCTGGCGCAGCGCCACCTTCACGCTTTCGCCAATCATGGCGTCGTCTTCAACCAGCAGTACTCGCATGTTCGTGGGGAATCAGGGTGAGGCGTGGCGCATGTCGCCTTCGAGCCGGTCTGCCAGCGCCCGCGCCAGACCAGGCAAGGCCGGATAGTCGGCCGTGATCACAAAGACCGGGATATCGGCCAGATACCGGCTCATGCGGCCCTTGGCGCCAAAGCGCTCACTGAACGGCGACGCACGGAACGCTTCGACAAACCTCGGCACGATGCCGCCGCCGATATAGACGCCGCCGCGTGCGCCAAGTACCAGCGCGATGTCGGCCGCAACCGATCCGAGCAGACCGCAGAACGCGTCGAACGCACGGAGGCACAACGCATCGTTCTGCTTCAACGCACCGTCCGTGACCTGCGCCGGGGTCAGCGGTTCGGACAAAAGCGTACCCGTTTCTGCGGACAGTGCGGCATGGATATGAGACAGCCCCATGCCCGACAACAGGCGCTCCGCCGATACCCGCCCGAGCTCGGCATGGGCGGCACGCCATGCGATCCATTCGTCGTCGGTGACCGGCATCAGTTCGATATGTCCGCCCTCTCCTGCCAACGCGACGGCACCACCGCCCGGCGCGGGCACCAGTCCCGACACGCCCAGTCCTGTGCCCGGCCCAATCAGCGCGCGCGGTGCCGTGGCAATGGCCGCTCCCTCGCGTACTTGCACCAGATCCTGGTCGGGCAGCCACGGCAGCGCCAGGGCCAGCGAGGTGAAGTCGTTGATGGCGACCAAGGTGGTCAAGCCCAGCGCCTGGCGCATCTGTTCGATCGAAAAGGCCCAGTTGTGATTGGTCAGCTTGACGTGGTCGCCGGTAACCGGGTTGGCCAGGCCGATCGCGGCATGGCGCGGTTGCGCATGATCGGCAACTGACTGCATGTACTTGCCCATCGCCGCTTCCAGCGACGGGTAGTCGGCCACCTTGTAGGCGGTGACCTCGCCAATCTGCATCGACGAGGTTTCCAGCGCGAAACGCACATTGGTGCCGCCGACATCGGCCAGCAGTCGCGGGTATCCGTTGGTTGGGGTCATCGGTCTCAGGTTCGGCTCAGGTACGGAATATGTCGACGCCACGCCGGTGCCGCGCCAGCACCACGCCGACCGGCAGCGATGGCGTGGGGGTTTCCAGCGCGCGCGCCAGCACCTCGCTCTTCTTCTCGCCGGAGATCGCCAGGAACATGCGCTCCGCTGCCAGCAAGGCCGCCAGGTTCAGCGTCACGCGCGCATGCGGTGCCACGCATGGATGCGTGACGATGTAGCCAGGCTGTGGTTCTGACAACGCGGTCTGAAGCTCGGGGGCGTCGGGGAACAGCGATGCGGTATGGCCATCGTCGCCCATGCCCAGGACCACCACATCGGGCTGCTGGAACGAGGCGTTGAGCCGCTGCACGGCGCGCAGCGGTTCCGCGGCCTCGGCTTCGTCGCGGATCAACGGCGCCCAGCCGGCCACGCCCGCGCCTTCTCGCAGCAGGTTGTTGCGCACCATCGCACCGTTACTGTCGGCGTGGTTGGGCGGCACCGCGCGTTCGTCCACCAGCGTCACGGTCACGGCGTCCCAGCGGATCGGCCGATAGCGCAGCCGCTCGAACATCGGCAGCGGTGACTTGCCGCCCGATACGGCCAGCACGGCCCAGCCCTTGGCCTTGATGACGAGGTCGAGCGCGTGGCCGATCGAGATCGCCAGCGATTCGGCCTGGTCCATCACGGTGGGATGTTCGAACTGGCGCATGGCGGGGCTCCTGTCTGCTGTGTGCTGGCTGCTTTCTGCGATGGGGGGACGTTCAGACTTCCTCGTGCCACAGCGCACCGTCGCGCGACATCAGCGCCGACGATGCCGCCGGTCCCCACGTACCGGCCGTGTACGGTTTCGGGGGCACGGTGCTCTGGTCCCAGGTATCGATGATCGGCTCGACCCAGCGCCACGCCTGTACCTGCTCGTCACGTCGCACGAACAGGCCCAGCCGGCCGCGGATCACGTCGAGCAGCAAACGCTCATATGCCCCCGCGCGGCGTTTCTTGAACGAGTTGGCGAAATCGAGATCGAGCGAGGTCGGCGTGAGCTCCAGCGTATCGCCCGGCTCCTTGACCAGGAAATACAGGCGGATGCTTTCCTCAGGCTGCAGCTGGATCACCAGCCGGTTCTGCGGCGACAACCCCAACGGCTTGGGAAAGATGGCATGCGGCACGTCGCGGAAATGCACCACGATCTCGGCCACGCGCGACTGCATGCGCTTGCCCGTACGCAGGTAGAACGGCACGCCTTCCCAGCGCCAGTTGGCAATCTCGGCCTTGATGGCAACGAAGGTCTCGGTACGGCTGTCCGCCGCGATACCTTGCTCTTCGATATAGCCGACCACGGGCTTGCCACCGACGGCGCCCGCCCGGTACTGACCGCGTACCGTTTTCTCGGCCACATCCTGCGGCCGGATCGGCTTGAGCGCTTTCAGGATCTTGATCTTCTCGTCGCGGATCGCGTCTTCGCTGAGGCTGGCCGGCGGCTCCATGGCCACCATGCACAGCAGTTGCAACAGGTGGTTCTGCACCATGTCGCGCAGCGCGCCCGTGCGGTCGTAGAAGTCGCCGCGCGTTTCCACGCCCAGTTCCTCGGCGATCGTGATCTGGACATCCTGCACCCATTCACGGCGCCACAGCGGTTCGAACAGCGCGTTGCCAAAGCGGATCGCCATCAGGTTCTGCACCGACTCCTTGCCCAGGTAGTGGTCGATCCGGTAGATCTGGTCCTCGGCAAAGAACTGCGCAACCGCCGCATTGATGGCTTCGGACGAATCGAGATCGTGGCCGAGCGGCTTCTCCAGCACCACGCGCACATTGGGTGTATTGAGGCCGGTACGCGCCAGCTGTTCGCAGATCGGGACAAAGATATGCGGCGCGGTGGCCAGGTAGCAGACCACCACCTCGGGCTTGCGCGCGAGCACCTTCTCGGCCAGCGCGTCGAAGTGGGCGGGCTGGCGCGCGTCGGCCTGCACGTAGCAGATACGCGCCAGGAACGACGCCCACGCATCGGGCGGCGCATGCTCCAGGCCGGGGCGCACGGTGTCTTCCAGCGTGGCCTTGTAC
>CAUUBQ010000106.1:0-21080 GCA_963543405.1 uncultured Cupriavidus sp. | reverse complement strand
GGCAAAGCCTGCAGCCAAAGCGAAACCCGAGGCCAAGGCAAAGCCTGCAGCCAAAGCGAAACCCGAGGCCAAGGCAAAGCCTGCAGCCAAAAGGAAGCCCGTAGCCAAAACGAAGCCCGAGGCAAAGGCGAAGCCTGTAGCCAAAGCGAAGTCCGAGGCCAAGGCGAAGCCCTTAGCCAAGAAGAAGGCTGAAAAGACCAAAGAGCAAGTACCAAGCAAAGGCGTCGCCTCCAAGGTCCAGAAGTCCAGGGCAGAGAAGTCGAAGTCGGCGAAGAAGGCAGTGCCGGGTCGGGACAAGGTCGTGCGAGACAGCTTCACGATGCCGAAATCTGATTATCTGAAGATCGGCACGGTGAAGGAACGCTGCCTGGAGGCAGGTGTACAGATCAAGAAGAGCGAGATCCTTCGTGCGGGCCTGTTGTTGCTGGCGAACAAGTCGCCGAAGGAATTGCTGGCTGCCGTAGCAAAACTCGAAACCGTCAAGACCGGCCGGCCGCCGAAGTCATAGCCTGGCGATGTCAGTGTAGGTTAGTCGAAAGACCCTCGCGCGCTGTGCCAACGCATGGCGCGAACCTTCGAAGGCGTGAGGGAATTGCCCGACTAATTAATCACGAGCTTGTACAAGGGGGGGGCGACCAGACACCGGCGCACTGCCCGAGCCGGGCTTTCCTCCTTTGACGTACGCTGGTTTGCAGTGACGCCAACTCCTGTCATCAAACTGTAGCAATTCGTGCGGCATTATCCGCGATCTCCACAGATCGGGCTGGCGCAAGCTCCGCGCTTGGACTGCCTCCACACTCCGTATGACAACCCCGTTCTATGCCGCAGTAGACCTTGGCTCCAATGCGTTTCGCATGATGATCGGCCAACGTGCGCCGAGTCATGTCATCAAGAAGGTGGCGTCCTTCCGCGAACCGGTCCGCCTTTCACATGGCCTGCGTGGCTCGGAGTTGGACGACTCCTCGCTTGAGAGGGGCTGGCTGGCGCTGGAGCGCTTCGGCAAACGGTTGCGCGGCTTCGAGGCCAACCGTGTACGGGCGGTGGCTACCAACACCGTGCGCGTGGCAAGCAATGCCGCCGTATTCCTTGCCAAAGCAGAGCAACACCTTGGCTTCCAAATCGATGTGATCTCCGGCCACGAGGAGGCGCGCCTGGTCTATGCCGGCATCGCACATACTATGCCGGACGGAAACACCACACGATTGGTGATCGATATCGGCGGTGGCTCGACAGAATTGGTCGTTGGTCACGGCGAACGTCTTCTGGTAGCGGACAGCGTACCGATCGGCAGTGGCACATTCGGCAGACGCTTCTTTCCTGACGGCGTGCTCGATGCACGCAACATGCAGTTGGCGGAGCGGATAGCAGGGGAGGAAATCGGGAAGGCGGCCGCGCGCTTTCAAGACTACCCCTGGCAGCGCGCCATCGGGTCTTCAGGCACGGCTCGTCTGCTTGCGCGAGTCCTGCGATGCAATGATCTGAACACGCGTGGTCGGGACGCCATTACGTACGATGGGCTGTTGCGGCTATCGCTGCACTTGCTAGAGGCTGGGCATCTTCGTCGGCTGAAACTCAACGGCCTCAAGCATCAACGTCTGGAAGCGCTGCCAGGTGGCCTCGCCGTGATGCTGGCGGTATTCAAGGTGTTTGGCATCGAGGAGATGCAGGCATCCGAGCCAGGCCTGCGGTTTGGCCTTTTGCATGGCTTGATGCAACGCGATTTTACGCGTCGGCATTGACGGGGCAGGAGCAGGCTGGTCGGTGCGCCCTTAACCTCAACGAGCAACAGTAGTACGGCAAGGCCTTGGCAGGGCCCCAAGCCTGCTTCCCGTTCGCCGACGTCGCATCCCCGGCAAAACGGCCTTCATCATTGCCACAGCCCCAAACACATTAACGTCGAAGTGCCTGCGAAGATCTTCCAGCGAAGACTCTTCCATGGTTCTTTCATGCCCGTAGCCGGCGTCGTTGACCAGCACGTCGATTGACCCATATCGCTGTATCGCACTGTATCTGATGGAGATGTGGATACGTGTGCTGACCAATGCAGGGGAGGCGGGCTACTGGGGCGATACATCGGCGCGTTTAACTGTCCCGAACGCGTGTCGTCAGTACGAGCCATCGGAATTTTCAGCCGTCCTGACGCATTCCATACCAAAAGTCAAACCGGAGGCAGCACTTCATGACAACTATCGCGAACAAGATCGACCGGAATATTGTGGATTGGCTACGGGTCGAGACCTACACCCACGGCGTGATCGGCCCAAGCCAACCAATGCTGGGACCCCTCGCCGATGGCGGAACGCTTATGGCAGGAACACCGCCAGGCTGCTGGGGGCCGATGATCACCCCGGCTTTCGAGGGTGGCCACGAAGTGACTCAGCCTGTGTCGATCGCAGGCGCCGAAGTTGGCGATGCAGTGGCGTTGAAAATTCGGCGAATGCGTGTCAGTTCGTTCGCAACATCATCGGGTGTGATGGAGTTTGTCGAAGGCCGTTACCATGGCGATCCGTTCGTGGCAAAGGTCTGCGCGCAATGTGGCGTCGAGCACCCGGCAAGCCACGTCGAAGGGATCGGCGACGACGCTATCCGCTGCGACAACTGTGGTGCGGAGGTCAGCGCATTTCGATTCAGTCATGGATATGTCGTCGTGTTCGACCACGAGAGTCAACTCAGTCTCACAGTCAACCAGGAGATTGCAGATCGGCTGGCTGGCAAGGCTTCGGAGATGTCCGCGCTGCCTGAACTGGCAGCGCAGCATTCGATCCTGTCGCTGGCACGCGCCGATATGGCGGGCGTGGCTTCTCGCATGCGGCCGTTCCTCGGCAATATTGGTACAACGCCGGCGCGCGATCTCCCGGACTCCCACAACTGCGCCGACTTTGGGCAGCACCTGGTAGGCGCGCCGCACCGGTTCTCGATGACCCGCGACGAGCTGCATGCCGCCAAGACCGACGGCCATATGGATACCAACACGGTGCGCGAAGGCGCGATCCTGATTTGCCCGGTCAAGGTCCCGGGCGCAGGGGTCTATCTTGGTGACATGCACGCGCAACAGGGAAATGGCGAGATCGCTGGACATGCTACCGACGTGTCAGGGGAGACTGAACTCCAGGTCGAGGTCATCAAGCACCTGACGCTTGACGGGCCGGTCCTGTTCCAGAATCTCGAGGATCTGCCGCCCCTGGCGCGCCCGATGTCGCAAGAGGAGCGGCGGAGGGTGGGCGAGCTCGGCGCACGCTGGGGGCAGGTTCAGATCGAGGAGTCGGCGCCGATCACGTTCATCGGTAGCGGCGTCGATTTGAACGTCGCAACGAAGAATGGCCTGCAGCGCGCGGCCGATGTCACTGGCCTGCCTTACGACGAAGTGCTCAATCGCGCCACGATCGCCGGATCGATCGACATTAGCAGACTTCCTGGCACGGTTCGCGTGACCTTCATGTGCCCGCTTCCAGTGCTGGACCGCATCGGTATCGGCCATCTCGCGAGGGAAAAGTATCAGCTTGGCTGAAGCGGAAGCGATGTACCTTCAGTACATCGCAATGTCGACGGGCCGGGCGTGGCGCTACGGTCCGGACGGCATGGTGTTTCTACTTAGTACCAAATAACGTCTGTTTCAAGGACCCGCGACGAGTTGCCCTATGCCTCGACGTACATACGTCCTCGCATGGCGCCTTTGCGCTGAAGCCGCCTCGCTTCGGGCAGCATCCTTTCGAAGTCAGCGCGGACAACACCGCGACGGCAGTGTCCGCGCCGTTGCCTTTAGCGCAGCGACCGGAAGCTTGTGCGTAACTCGTTTGTGAAGGCGACTGGCTGCTCCCACGCGGCAAAGTGTCCGCCTTTTTCGAGGCGGTTGAAGTGGATTAGCCTGGGATATGCCTTCGCTACCCAACTCCGGGGCGCGGCATAGATCTCGTCGGCGAAGACGCTAACGGCAACCGGGATGGACACGTGCTTGGGTGCAAAAAAATTCAGCTTGTTTTCCCAATACAGGCGAGCCGATGAGATAGCGGTGTTGGTTAGCCAGTAGAGCGTGATGTTGTCGAGAATGTCATCGCGTGTAAGCCCCTCTGACTGGCCGTCGAAGACGCGCGCAATTAGCGCCTGGCTGCTGGCGTCGTGATCGAGCATCCAGGCGGCAAGGCCAACCGGCGAGTCCGCCAAGGCATAAAGCGTTTGCGGCCGGTTCGCCATCTCCAGCGCATAGCCCAGGCCATGCTTGTAGAAATTGTCGAGCTGTTCGTACGCGTGCGCTTCGTCAGCCGAGAGACCAGTCGGTACAGAACCACCAAATTTCAGTGCGTCTGCAATGCCGTCCGGGATCGTGGCGGGCATGTTGGTATGGATGCCGAGCAATTCAGGAGGCGTGAGAAGCGCCATCTGCTCCGTCACCGCATTGCCCCAGTCGCCGCCTTGGGCAACATACCGCGTATATCCAAGGCGCTTCATCAGAGTGATCCAGGCGCGGGCGATACGGGCGGGATCCCAGCCGGAGGCAGTTGGCTTGCCTGAAAGTCCGTGGCCTGGGAGCGATGGGATCACGACATCGAAGGCGTCCGAAGCATTGCCGCCATGGGCCGTCGGGTTGACCAGCGGATCGATGATTTTCAATTGCTCGATGATCGATCCGGGCCAGCCGTGGGTGACGATGACGGGCAAGGCGTTTGCATGCCTGGAGCGGACGTGGATGAAATGAATGTCGAGGCCGTCGATCTCTGTGATGAACTGGGGGAGGGTGTTGAGTCTGGTTTCAACCTTGCGCCAGTCGTACCCCGTCGACCAATAGTGGGCAAGGTGCTGCACTGTTGCGAGCTTGACGCCTTGCGATGCGTCCGTGACCGTCTCGCGCTCAGGCCACCTCGTGGCCTTGATGCGCCCCCGCAGGTCGGTGAGTTGCGCTTCCGGAACGTTGACGCGTAAAGGGCGGATAGTGGTCTTGTCGCCAGACTTGGGAGGTGCGGCTTCAGTGATGGATTTCCGCGGGTCCGCGAAAGCGAGCCCACTCCATGAGCCTGCGGCAAGGGTCGCGGCGGCAGCGCCGATGAATTGCCGACGCGACGGCGTTTGAGGAATGTCTTTGGGCATACAAGCTCCTGTTGGCGATAAGCCTCGTTTGGAGGAGCGATAAGTGCTGCCGCAATGCAAGATACCTGGCAATCAGACCTGTGTTCGCCAGGCTGCCCCGTCCACATAGGCCGGCACCCAGCCGGCGAGCCTCGAATCGTCACCACCTTGATTAACCGCGCAGCAAGTTGCGCGATGGTGAGTCCTATTCTGTGCAGGCGGCTTCTCGGGGTAAATGCCAGTTGGCGTACAAGACTTTTACTTGTCTGGAACAGGCCCCTGTTGCGTGTGCGCCTGAAACAGGGGGCGATGACCTGCAATCATCCCTTGTGTGCCCGCATGGAAATGTTCTGATATATTGCATATCAGAAGGGCGCCGTTCTGATCGGCATAGCCCACCGATATGCGATGTAGGGAAAGTCGCCGGTTGAAACCGAGTACAGCCGAACATGACAACTACGATTATTTATACCCACACCGCGTGTCTGGAGCACCGCCCCGGTCCGCACCATCCGGAGTCACCCGAACGCCTGAGAGCCGTTGTGGATGCGCTGCGAACGCCGGACTTCGCTTCGCTGGCATGGCGCGATGCGCCGATGGGCACCGTCGAGCAGTTGCGGTTGATTCACGATGAGGACTACATCGACGAGATCGCGCAAAGCGTTCCCACCCGGGGATACACGCCGCTCGATGCGGGCGATACAGTCATGTCGCCGGGTTCATGGGAGGCCGTCATGCGCTGCGTCGGCGCGGCCTGCGCGGGTGTCGATGCAGTGATGGATGGCCAGGCGCGCAACGTGTTTTGCGCGACGCGGCCGTGCGGCCACCACGCTGAACCGGCGAAGGCGATGGGATTTTGCATTTTCAACCAGGCAGCGATCGCGGCAGCCTATGCCTATGAGGTCCACAAGCTCGAGCGCGTCGCTGTAGTCGATTTCGATGTGCATCACGGCAATGGAACCCAGACCGCATTCTTCGACCGTCCGGAGCTGTTCTATGCGTCCAGCCACCAGTCGCCTTTCTATCCCGGTACGGGCGCGCGGTCCGAAACAGGGGTGAACCACAATATCGTCAACGTTCCGTTGCCTCGCGGTTGCGATTCGACGCAATTCCGTGAGGCAATTTCAGCCCACATACTTCCCTCGCTAGCGGCGTTCGCCCCCGAGATACTTATTCTCTCCACTGGATTCGACGCGCACCGCCTGGATCCCCTCGCTGGCATGAACCTGGAGGACAGCGACTTTCATTGGGTCACCAGAGAACTGATGCAGATCGCCGACAAGACGTGCGACGGTCGCATCGTATCGATCCTGGAAGGGGGCTATAGCCTGGACGCATTGGCCACGAGTACGGCGGCTCATGTCAGCGCCCTGATGCAAGTCGGAGCCGCGTGAACGAGTTCCAGTACTCCCAGATACGTCTCTCGGGATTCGCACCCCAATAGTCATGCTTCGCGTGCTCAGTCCCTGCAGTAGCCTTCACCCGCGCGAACCGTCAAACAGTTCTTCTTGTCTGCGAGCCATTTCATGCCGGTCCCGGCGCCATTGGTGGCGCGAATGGCCTCCCTGGTCCCGTCGCGGTCGAATTCGATACCGCCATCGGCATACCGGCCCTCAAACTTGCGCGGACCATCGAGATTCTGCACGGTGACGTCGTACTTGCCATGGCCACCAGCCAGCTCGAGGAACGTGCCTTCCGGGCCGGTCCACTTGCCGAGCCATTCGTCAGTGCGCGGTACATTCGCTGAAATTGGAGTGTTTTCCGCAGCCTTCTGTGAGGACGAGTTTCGGTCCGAGCATCCTGCTACGGCCACGATGGCAACTAGCAATACGGCGAGGGAGAGTAGGGGAGTCTTCATCGGTCGATTGACATGGAAGTGCATTCGGTGCTCGACAAATAGCGGTCCAACCGGTGTTCAACTGAGGAAGCGGAACCTCAATGATTTTCTATATGGCTTTGTTGGTGCTGTCATTTGTGATCCCGCTCTGGGTGCTATTTTCCAGTGTGTGTGGATCCCTTGCTTCCACTTACGGCCGATCAAGGTGGAGATGGGTTCTTGTTGCGCTTGGGATTAGTCCATTGTTGGCTATTCCGTTACTGATGCTCATGGGCAAGGCCTCGCCACACAAACAAGCGTTTAGAAGCAGACTCGATCTATAGGGCACAGAAGACCGGCAACGCTGTTTGCCCGTTTGTAGATCAGTTCTGTGTCCCGTTGAGTGGCCATGACTGCTTCTGCAGCCGCTGCAGCCGCTGCAGCCGCTGCAGCGCCTCCAGCATGTCATTCTGGTCCAACGACCACTGCGACTTCTTGCCAGGTGGGCGCCCGCGCCTACGCCGCGTTCCATCTGTACCGTTCCAGCAGCTGCCGGAATTGCCGATCAACCGCCTGGACGGTCTTGAGCCTGTCTAACTCCTGCATGCTTACTGAAATGACCTCGGGTCTAGCCATCCTCTGGCGTCTCCATTGCATTTTACCGGGCAGGCTGAATACCATGGACAAACGCCTCAGGCGGACATTTGAACTTGGCTATAAGCGGACATTACAACTTGGTGCCAACGTCTTTCGAAGTAAGAATCTATCTTATGTTAAATAAAAGAATGAGGGCTAGCGCAATCATGGCTAGTCCTCAGGGTTCCTGAAATAATCTCCACCGCTGGCCATCCTCAGAACCGGTGACGAATGCCCACCACCGCTCCGAACTGGTTTGCGCCTGGCTCCACGTTGAAAATGGCACTCGAGCCCGATCCGCTGTTGAAGCCATTGACCCCTAGTTGCGACTTGTCCTTGTTGAGCGCATACGAAACCGATGCATAGATATCGGTGCGCTTGCTCAACGAATAGTCGCCCATCACGGAGAACAACCAAGGATCCGAACCGGTCTGACGGAAATCCTGGTAGTACGCCGCGCTGGTTACCGTGAATGCCGGCGTCAGTTGATACCCGAGCGCGAGCCAGTAGAGATTCGATCCGGTGTTCGCAGCCTGGGCACCCGGCAGCATGGCGCCATCGAGGGCCTTGGCGAGCCGGTAGCCGGCGATTACCTTCGCCGGCCCTGTCGCGTACGTACCCGCCACCGAATAGCGCCGGAAGACTGGCGCCTGGTTTGCAGGCGTGCCGGCATGGGCATCGTCGTAGGACAAGCCCATTGAAAATGGCCCCTTGGTGTAGTTGAAGAATGCACCGAAATCGCGACCGAACACATAGGCGCCGGGCACCTCGTTTCCGTTGGACTGGAACGAATAAAAGGCTATTGCGGTCAACCCGCCGAACTGGCCAACGTACTTGATGGAGTTGTCCGCACGTGCGCCAAACTCTGGCGCGATCGAGAGGATGCCGTAGCGGTCGGCCAGTTGCGCCGGGTCATAGACATTGCCGAACTCGCGCATGGCTGTCTGCTGTCGGCCCAGCAGCAACGACCCGTAGGGGCTGTTCGCCCCAACATAGGCATTGCGCCCGAACAGGCGCCCACCCTGCCCTGAATTGCCGGTATCGAGGTCGAATCCGCTTTCCAGAACGAATACGGCCTTCAGGCCGCTGCCCAGGTCCTCGTTCCCACGCAATCCCCAGCGCGAGCCAGACAGATTCCCGGAAGTCAGTCGAGTGAGACTGTTGCCGGCGCTCCCTGCGTTCGTATTGAATTCGACACCGGCGTCGACGATCCCGTATAGGGTGACATTCGACTGGGCGTATGCGGTGCCGGTCAGGGTGGCGGCCGCGATCAGCGCAAAAGACTTTTTCATGGGATTCTGACTCCTCTTTTTGCGCACTTCCTATCCTGGATAGGCTAACCGGTTCGCCAAGCTCATACCACTGACTCAAAGTCCCATGACCCCGTGCGAAGATTGCTCGGAGTGACTTACGCAGGTGCCAGTGGAAAGTATCTCGGCGCTCCTCACAATCTGAATGTCCCCTTTCGCACATTGCCAAGGAGCGCGTGGCGGCTGCCGTCAACTCAACCTCTTCAGCGAGGGCGCCTGTTCAATCCGGTTCTGCGCGTACTACGCGCACCGGGATTGATTTGTAGGAAGGCGTACCGCTGTCCGGGTCGAAATATTCGAGTGGCACCAGCACATTGGCTTCGGGATAGTAGGCGGCGACCGAACCGCGCACGATGTTGTCATACGCGATGGCGGTCAGCCCCTTGAGATGCAACTTGCGACTTGAGAACACGGTTTCGATATCGACGATATCGCCATGTTCAAGTCCGCGTCCCGCCATGTCCGCCTCATTCATGAACACCACATCCCGACGACCAAACACGCCGCGGTATCGATCGTCCAGCGCATAGATCGTGGTGTTGTACTGATCATGGCTGCGAATCGTCATGAGGCGCAGCACATCCTGGGCGCCGAGGACGTCGGCGTCTTCCTTCACGCCCCCATAGACTGAGAAAACCGCCTTTCCCGATGGCGTCGTCCATTTGCGTTCGGTGGGAGGCAATGGCAGCCGAAAACCGCCAGGTACGCGAATACGCGCGTTGAAGTCCTCGAAACCAGGTACTGTTTTTTCGATCAGGTCGCGAATCTTGTCATAGTCGGCGACGAGTTCCGACCAGGGCACCTTACTGTTTGGTAATGTACCCTCGGCCATTCCCGCGACTATCGACGGCTCCGAGCGAAGATGTTCGGACGCGGGCGTCAACTTGCCGGCCGAAGCGTGCACCATCGACATTGAATCCTCGACGGTGACCGACTGTGGGCCGCTAGCCTGGATATCCAGTTCGGTTCGACCAAGGCAAGGGAGAAGATAGGTTTCCCTGGCCACCAAGAGATGGGTGCGATTGAGTTTCGTGCCGATATGCACGCTGAGGTCGAGCTTGCCCATCGCTGGAAAGGACTGATCCGCGTCAGGCAGTGCCACCGCAAAGTTTCCCCCCAGGCAAATCAGCGCCTTCGACTTGCCTTCTACCATCGCCTGCATGGCTTTCACCGCATCGCGCCCGTGCTCGCGTGGTGGCTTGAAGCCAAGCGCGTCCTCGATTCGCTGGAGAAAACTCTCCGACGGCTTTTCCGTGATCCCGACTGTCCTGTTGCCTTGCACGTTCGAGTGCCCGCGAAGCGGACAGATACCCGCCCCTGGCTTGCCGAAATTGCCGCGCAGGAAAAGCAGATCTGCGATCAACCGAACGTTCGCCGTCCCCCTGCTGTGCTGCGTCACGCCCATGCCGTAGGTGACAATTGTCGCATTGGACTTGGCATAGAGCTCGGCAACTGACTCGAGATCCGCTCTGGTCAGCCCACTCGCCTTCTCGATGTCTTCCCAGGAGGTCGCTGCCAGGTCCTCTGCGAACGCATCAAAACCTTCGGTATATAAGGCGATGAAATCCTTGTCGAGGATATTTCCCTGGCCGGCCTCCATCGCCAAGAGCGCCTTCATAATGCCCTTGAGGGCAGCGGCGTCGCCGCCAGCTGCTACCTGGTAGTACGTGGAGGCGATTTGGGTGGAGCCGTAGGTTGCCATTTCCAGCCAGTTTTGCGGATCGGCAAATCTCTCCAGCGCCCTTTCCTTCAGGGGATTGAAGACAATAATCGGCACATTACGCCGGGAGATCTCGTGCAACGTCCCCATCATGCGCGGATGATTGGTCCCCGGATTATGGCCAATCGAGATAATCAGCTCGCATTTGTCAAAATCATCGAGCGAGACGGTCCCCTTCCCGATGCCTATCGATAATGGCAAACCGACGCTGGTTGGCTCATGGCACATATTCGAACAGTCGGGGAAGTTATTGCAACCGTATTCGCGTGCGAACAGCTGATACAAATATGCCGCTTCATTCGAGGCCCTTCCCGATGTATAGAAATCAACTTCTTCCGGGCCCAGGCCTCGCAGGATTTCCCCAATGCGTTTGAATGCATCCGCCCATTCAACCGGCCGGAATGTATCCGTAGGCCGGTCGTACACCATCGGATTGGTGATCCGGCCCATGTCTTCGAGCTGGTAATCCGACATGTGCAGCAACGATGTCACCGTATTGGCCTGGAAGAAGTCGGGACGCACGCGCTTGGAAGTGGCTTCCCAAGTGACCGCCTTGGCACCGTTCTCGCAGAACTGGAAGGTGGAGCGGTGTTCCTTGTCGGGCCACGCACACCCCGGACAATCGAAACCGGTTGGCTGGTTGGTCCTGAGTAGCGTTATCGGTGCCTTCACGCTATCCATTTGCGTGCGGATTGCCTGGGTAGTTGCCCGCAGTGCTCCCCATCCCCCGGCCGGGCCGTCATACGGACGCACACCGGGCACTTCACGTCGAATTGCCATGATCGCTCCCTCAACAGACTTGCCGAGATCATTGCTCGCGCTCACATAAGCACCTCAAACTGAATGCAACGATAGCGCTACGTCTTCAAAGGCAGCATTGGCTGTTACAACTTTTGCGGCCACAGTTTCCCGAAGTGATGGAATTGTTGCGTTGGCGAGCCACGACGTGGCCCTGCCCTGTCACTGCGTCAACGCCCCGAACCCTTCGATCAACCGATCAATGTCGGCGCTCGTCAGCGCGCCCATGGTCGAGATACGGAACAATTGCGACGACAGGCCGCCCTGGCCGGCATAGATCACGAAACCTCGTGCTTTCAATCCGTCGTGCAACTGTTCGTAGCTGATGCCCTGCGGCAGCTTGTACGCGCGCAGTACCACCGACGATTGCGTGGACGGCCACAAGGCGGCGATTCCGAGTGTGGCCAGGCCGGCGCGGGCCTGTTCGGCCAATGCGGCGTAGTGTTGATGCCGGCCTTGCCAACCGCCCTCGTCCTGATGCTCGCGCAGCGCTTCCACCAGCGCGTAATACGCGTGTACCGACGGCGTGAATGGCGTGTTGCGCTGGTCCTGCAGTTTCGCCAGACGCGCGATGTCCAGGTAGTACGTGCGGCTGGCCGCCTGGGTCAGCGCGGCGCGGCGCGCGATCACGAAGGCCGCGCCCGGTACGCCGTGCAGACACTTGTTGGCCGTGGCTGCCACCGCGTCGATATTGCCGCTGAAGTCGATGGCTTCGGCGCCGAAGCTGCTGACTGCATCCACCAGCAAGCGCTTGCCGCGTGCCTGGCAAAGCTGGTCGATGGCCGGCAGGTCGTTCAGGCGGCCCGTGGTGGTTTCATGATGGATCACGGCGACATGGGTGATCGCGGGGTCGGCGGCCAGTGCGGCGTCAATGCGCGCAAGGTCCGGCGCTTCCATCCACTCGTGCGTGACCAGCGTATGCGGGATCTGGTATTGCGCGGCGATCTGCGCGATGCGCTCGCCATACACGCCGTTCTGCACGATCAGCAGCTTGCCCTGTGCGGGCACTAGCCCGGCGATCATGCTTTCCACGGCGGCGGTGCCCGAACCCGTCATCAGCACCGCTGACCAATGGTCCGGCGCCAGCGCGTAGATATCAAGCAGACGCTGGCGCGCTTCGTCCTGCAAGTCGAAGAACTCGCTTTCGCGATGGCACAGGTCGGTTTGCAGCAGGCTCTGCCGCACGCGTTCGGTCAGCGTGACGGGGCCCGGATTGAGCAGCAGCATAAGGTCTCCAACCGCGGCCGCATTGGCGGCGGCATCAAACGTGTCATTCGTGAAGATGCAGCGGGCAGTGGTGCCAGTTCATTCGGGGCGCCCCCTCCCCGGCCGAGCGCGGCACCACTGCCCACATGCTGGTTCCAATATATCGTTGGACGCGGCGGCGCCACTAGACCCAGCAGACGCACACTGGTGGTACCAGATCGCGCTTACCGCGCACTGCTGCCCAGCGCACCGCCGCTGCTTTGCATCGGATCGCGATGAACACGGCGCCCGATCATGGCCGCGGACCATGCCGATACCACGCCGGCGAACAATACGTAGGCACAGATTTGCCATGGCTGGCCGTGACCCGTCTTCAGCAGCGCCGTGGCGATGATCGGCGTGATACCCGAGGCAAAGATTCCAGAGAACTGGTAGACGAAGGAGATTCCGGTGTAGCGCACCTTGGCGTCGAACAGTTCGCAGAACAGGGCGGCCTCCGGTCCGTAGACCGCGGCGTAGAGGATACCGAACGGGATCACGATCGACAGCCATATCAGCATCATGCTGTGTCCGCTATTGAGCATGAGCCAGAAGGCGGGGAACGCGGCCACGCCCGTGGCCAGTGCGCCCCAGAAGAACACACGGGTGCGTCCGATGCGGTCCGACAGCGCGCCGAACAACGGAATGAAAATGCACATGACGATGGCGGCGGCCATGACCCCTACCAGCGCCTCGGTGCGGCTGATCTTGACGGTACCGGTCAGGTAGCTGATCGAAAACACGCCGAAGATATTGAAGAACACGCCATCGATATAGCGTGCGCCCATGCCCTTGAGGATATTGCCCGGATAGCGCCGCATCATGTCGACAAACGGAATCCGGGTCTCGGCGTTGCGCTGCTTGACAGCTGCGAACTCCGGGGTTTCCTTTACATTGAGCCGGATATACATGCCGACGAACACCATGCCGGCCGAGATCAGGAACGCCACACGCCAACCCCATGCCAGGAACTGCTGGTCGGTCAGCGTCAGCGACAGCAGGGCCACCACGCCCGATGCCAGGCAGAGTCCGATCGACAGGCCGATTTGTGGCAGCGAGGCATAGAAGCCCTTCTTTTCCGGGGGCGCATACTCGTAGGCCATCAGCACTGCCCCGCCCCACTCGCCGCCTAGCCCGATGCCTTGCAGCACGCGCAGGATCAGCAGCAGGATCGGGGCCGCAATACCGATGGTCTCGTACGTTGGCACCAGCCCGATCAGGAATGTGGAAATGCCCATGATCATGAGGGTGATCACCAGCATGCTCTTGCGCCCTACCCTGTCACCAAAGTGGCCGAAGATCACGCCACCGAGCGGGCGCGTCACGAAACCGACGGCAAACGTGCTGTAGGCCAGCATGGTCGCGATCAGCGGATCGCTGGTCGGAAAATACAGCTTGTTGAAGACGATGCCGGCGACCACGCCGTACAGGAAGAAGTCGTACCATTCGATTGTTGCGCCGATCACCGACGCCATCACCACCTGTCTAACGGCTTTCTCGTTCTGGGTTGCCATTTTTGTCTCCTCGGTCGGAATGATGCGCCCCGATTGTCATTTTTGTCAGGCGCAGTGGTGCCTCCCGGCACCCTTGCGTGCCGGGAAACGGTTCGGTACCTCACGGATAAGGCTGGTGTGTTGTTCCTTTGCCGCCTATGCCATCTATGCCGCCAGGCTGACCGGCGCCTCGCGTCGGGCGTCCTCCAGGATGAAGTCCGCCGCGCGCTCCGCCACCATCACCACCGGTACATTGGTATTGCCCGACACCAGCGTCGGCATGATCGAGCAGTCGATGACGCGCAGTCCGGCGATGCCGTGCACGCGCAGGCGTGCGTCGACTACCGCCAGCGGATCATCAACTGGTCCCATGCGGGCCGTGCCGGACGGATGGAAGATCGTCGCACCATACTCGCGGCAGAAATGCAGGATCTCGTCGTCGGTTCGCACGTCGTCGCCGGGTCGAAACTCCCGCTTCATCAAGCCACGCATCGGCTCGGTCTGCGCCACCCGTCGCGCATATTTCACCGCCGCCACCGTGGTGCGCCGGTCGAGGTCGGTCGACAGGTAGTTGGGCTGCATCGACGGGGCATCGAACGGATTGGTGGTGCGGATACGTACCGAGCCGCGCGATTCGGGCCGTAGCTGGCAAACGGAATACGTACAGCCCGAGAACGGGTGGACGTTGCCGCCGGCCATATCGGCCGAGAGTGTTGAAAAATGAAACTGGGTATCGGGCGTCGGGTTTTCATCTGGCAGTGCGCGGCAGAACATGGCGCCCTGGTTGATGCCGATCGCCAATGGTCCCTTGCGCTGCAGCAGCCATTCCAGGCCCATCCGTGCCTTGCCGGTCAGGGTGCGCAACTGGTCGTTGGTGGTGATTGGCTGGGCCACTTCATAGATCAGGCGCACCTGCAGATGGTCCTGCAGGTTTTCACCAACGCCCGGCAGCGCGTGTACAACGTTGACGCCCAGCGACTGCAACAACGGCGCCGGACCCACGCCCGATAGCTGTAGCAGTTGCGGAGACTGCAATGCGCCGGCACTCAGCAGCACTTCGCGGCGCGCCAGCAGCGTATGTAACTGGCCGTGCTGCATGTAACGCACGCCAACCGCGCGGCGGCCTTCGAAGATGATGGCCGTGGTATGGGCTTCCGTTTCCACCCGCAGATTGGAGCGCTGACGTGCCGGGCGAAGATAGGCCACGGCGGTGGAGCAACGCCACCCCTTGCGCGTGGTGAGCTGGTAGTAGCCCACGCCTTCCTGATCACCGGTGTTGAAATCGTTGCGCACCGGCAGGCCCAGCGACTGCCCCGCGCCCACGAAGGCGTCGACCAGCGGGTGCGGGGTGGTAATCGACGACGCATTGAGCGGCCCCTCGGTACCATGCGTGGGTCCGGCGCCGAGGTCGTTGTTTTCCAGCTTGCGGAAGTACGGCAGGCATTCTTCCCATGACCAGCCCGGGTTGCCCAGTGCTGCCCAGTGGTCATAGTCCTGCCGCTGGCCCCGCACATAGATCAGGCCATTGATCGCGCTGCTGCCACCCAGCGTGCGCCCGCGCGGCCAGTAAATACGGCGGTCCAGCATATTGGGATCCGGGTCCGTGTAGAAGCCCCAGTTGACCGTCTTGTGGAACATGGTCTTGCCGTAGCCAATCGGGATATGAATCCACGGATAGCTGTCAGGCGGGCCTGCTTCAAGCAGGCAGACCGAATGCTGCCCGCTTTCGCTGAGCCGGTTGGCCAGCACGCAACCGGCCGAACCGGCGCCCACCACGATGTAATCCACTGTCTGCGACATCGCCGCTGTCTCCATTGTTTTCAGTGTCTGTCCCAAGTTTCGCTTCGGGCCCTGCACTCTTATACTGAAACGATTCGTTCCGATCTTATGAATATGAGACTCAGGAACCAAGCCGAATCGCGGGGAGACACGCAAAGTGAAACAGAATGTGCAATTTCCATTTCAGAATCGCAGCGCAGCATCGGCGCCAGCCAGCGAGGAAGAAGCGCGCAGCCTGCGTGCGCTGCTGGTGCTGGAATTCCTGTCGCGGGTCCAGCACCCTCAAACACTGGCGCAAATGGCACAGCGGCTGCATATGCCCAAGACCACGCTGATGCGACTGCTTGCGGCCATGGAAAACGCAGGGTTCGTGATTCAGATGCCCGCCGAAGCTGGCTACTTGCCCGGGCCACGCGCGGCGGCCGTCGCCATGCAAACGCTGCGCAGTCCACCGATGCTGCGCGAATGCCGCACGATTCTTGGCCGGCTGGTTGCCTCGCTTGGCGAGACCTGCAACCTGACCACGATGGACGGTGATCAGGTGCTATATGTCGAGCGTGTCGAAACGGACGAACCGCTGCGATTGCATTTGTCGCCCGGCGCGCGCGTGCCGCTGTACTGCACGGCCAGCGGGAAACTGTTCCTGGCGGCCATGTCGCGCGCGGAACGGCAACAGACGCTGCGCCGCCTGACCATGCGCAGCCACACCCCGCGCACGCTGACCGATCTGACCGTCCTCGAAGGCGAACTCGACCGCCTGGGCGCCCAGGGTATCGGCATCGATAACGAAGAGTTCGTGCGCGGCATGACCGCGGTAGCGGTGCCGGTACGGGCGCTGACACAAGGGGAAAACGGCGCGCAGCAGGAAGGTGCGGTGGTGGCGGCCATTGCATGCCATGCCCCTACCGCCCGCGTACCGCTGGACGCGCTGATGCGGGCCATCCCTACCTTGCGCGAAGCATCGCTGAGCATGGCCAAAGTGCTCTGTTCCGCGCGGTGACCGCACGGCTTCCCTGTGTCTACCGTGTCAGCGCGATAGATCTGGAATACAATCGATTCCGTCTCGTTTTCCGGAACGGAGCCCACCTTGAAATCCGCATTGCAGGCCGCCACGGCAAAAAAAATGAAAACCACGACGTCCGTCGCCTCGCCCACACCCGCGCGGGCACGCAAGGCCACTTCGGAAGCTGAAGCATCCACGCCCGCCGTCACCTTGGTTGCCAGCGAAGCGGCTGCGGCATCGCTCGAGCGTGACACGCCCACGCTCCGCTCGATTGCCTTGCTGGAGTTCCTGGTCGCCGCCGACCGGCCGTTGACGCTGGCCGAGATCATGCAAGGGTTCGACGCTCCCAAGGCTTCGTTGCACCGGATGCTCGGCGCGCTGGAAGCCGGTGAACTGGTCATCCGCGAACCGAGCGCCCGCAACGCCTACGCGGTGGGCCCCCGACTGGCGAGACTGGGCGTGGCGATCGTCACGCATTCCGGCACGCGCCAACTGCGTCATGCCATCCTGGCCCGCCTGGTCGCCGACATCGGCGAAACCGTCAACCTGACCATGCTGCATGAAACCGCGGTGCTGTATCTGGACCGCATGGAAGCGCCATGGCCATTACGACTGGACCTGAAGCCCGGCTCGCGCGTACCCTTGCACTGCTCGGCCAGCGGCAAGCTGCTGTTGTCGCTGCTGCCGCGCGAGCAACGCTCGGCGCTGGTGCGGCAGTTGCCACTGGAGCGCTTCACGCCAAACACGATTACCGACGTGCTGTTGCTCGAAGCCGAGCTGGACCGTAGCGCGCACAAGCAAATGGGCGTCGATAACGAGGAATTCATTGCCGGGATTTCATGCGTGGCGGTGCCGGTGCGTGACGGACGCGGCGTGGTGGTGGCGGCGCTGGCCGTGCATGCCCCGACCGCGCGTTCGCCGCTATCGCGCTCGCTGGAACTGGTGCCGCGCCTGCAACAAGCCGCCAGCGAACTGGCGGCCACGTTCTAGGTAACACTACCTTTCATTACATGCGGCCTTTCCAGGGCACCAGCCATTTTTCCGCCTTGCGCATCAGCATGTCGAAGACATAGGCGATCAGGCCGATCAGCATGATGCCCATGATCACCACGTCGGTACGCAGGAAGTTCGACGCATTGAGCACCATCTGACCCAGGCCGGCGGTGGCCGCCACCATCTCCGCGGCGACCAGCGTGGTCCAGCCAAAACCGATTGCGATGCGCATGCCGGTCAGGATTTCCGGCAAGGCCGCCGGCATGACCACATGGCAGATCACCTGCCAGCGGTTGGCGCCCATCGAGTACGCGGCGTTGATCTGTTCGATGGTCACCGAGCGCACGCCGGCCTGCGCCGACATCGCCAGCGGCGCGAAGCATGCCAGGAAGATCAGCAGGATCTTCGACATCTCGTCGATACCGAACCAGATCACGATCAGCGGCAGGTAGGCCAGCGGCGGCAGCGGCCGGTAGAACTCGATCGGCGGATCGAACACGCCGCGCGCCACGCGCGATACGCCCATCAGCACCCCAATCGGCACCGCCGTTACCACCGCCAGCAGGAACGCGCCGAACACGCGCACCATGCTGGCCTGGAAATGCTCGATCAACGGTTGGCCACCCTGCACGTTGCCGTTCCACGCGTCGATCAACGCCGTGATGATCGACTCCGGTGTGGGCAGGAACAGTGGCGGCAGCCAGCGCATATGACTGGCCACCCACCAGAGCGCCAGCAGGCTGATCACGGTCACGGTCGAGATCGTCGAGCTGGAGCCTTCTCCGGGAATGCGATAGCCGGAAACGGCCTTGAGCTTGCGTTTGGGGCTGACCGCGGTTTCGGCAACCGTGCCGCGCGTCGCTCCGAGAGGTTGAGCAGGGGTATTCATGGCGGCATCCTCAGGACGTGGCATGGATCAGGTCGACGATTTCTTCGCGGTAACGGATGAACTCGGGGTCCGATTTCACTTCGCGCGCATTGCGGCACTCGATGTAGCGCTGCGCGAACGGCAGTTCGTAGGTATGGGCAATGCGCCCCGGCGACGGCGTCATCACGATCAGGCGGGTAGCCAGGAACAACGCCTCTTCCACGCTATGGGTGATGAAGAACACGATCTTCTGCTCGCGCGCCCACAGTTCGAGGATCATGGCCTGGATCGATTCGCGCGTGAGCGCGTCCAGCGCACCGAGCGGTTCATCCATCAGCATCACAGCGGGGTCGTTGGCCAGCGCACGGGCAATACCCACGCGCTGCTGCATGCCGCCGGACAGCTGATACACGGGCTTGTCCGCGACCTTGTCCAGTCCCACCAGCGCCAGCTTCTCGCGCGCCATGCGCAACCGCTCCGAACGCGGCACGCCGCGCAGGCGCAGCCCCAGCGCCACGTTCTCCACCACATTGAGCCACGGCATCAGCGCATGCTTCTGGAACACCACGCCACGCTCGGCGCCGGGGCCGTGTACGGGTTTGCCGTCCAGGCGGATCTCGCCTTCCGATGGCTGCATGAATCCGGCGATGCACGACAGCAGCGTGGTCTTGCCGCAGCCGGAGGCACCCAGTGCCACCACGAAGTCGCCGCGCTGCATGGTCAGGTTGACTTGCGAAAGGGCAAGAGTCTCGGCGCCACTGCGGCCCCCGTAGTTGACGCTCAGGTTATCGATTTCGAGTACGGCCATGGCAACAGCCTCCCAGTCAGGGTCATTCGCTTGCCGGGCGTGGTGTCTCCCCCACCCCGGCACGCCATTCATTGAAGCCGGCGCGAGCGCGCCGGACGGGGATCAGGTTGGAGACCTGGACGCGAGTGCGCGCTTGACCCACTCGGCATTGACGCCGGTGCCGTAGTTCGGCAGCACGGTCTGGATGGTGCCCTGCTCCTTCAGGAACTGCGCCGCCGATTGCAGCGCCGTGGCCGCGCCACCGCCCAGCCAGCGCGGCGACGCCTGTTCTTCCAGCGTGGGGAAGCTGTACAGCGCCATGCTGGCCGGCACCGTATCGGCCTTGGCGCCGGTCATCTTGGCCACCGCTTTCACCATCGGGGAATCGGCGTTCCAGGCGGCGCGGTTCTGCCGGTAGTTGTCGTCGGCGGTAGCCAGGATCTTCACAAACTTGACCATGAAGTCAGGGTTTTCGCGCGCAAACTTCTTGTTGGCGATCATGCCGTCGAAGGTTGACTTGCCCGTATCCGCGGCAATCTTGCCGGACGTGACCAGCACCTTGCCCGACTGCTTGAGCTTTGCCAGCACAGGGTCCCAGATAAACGTGGCATCGATGTCGCCGCGCTCCCATGCGGCAGCCACTTCAGGCGGACGCATGTTCATGATCTTCACGTCCTTGATATTGACCTTGGCCTGCTCAAGCGCCACCAGCGTATGGTAGTGCGTGGTCGAGACGAACGGCACACCTACGCGCTTGCCCTTGAGATCGGCAATGCTGTTGACATGCGCGCCGTTGCGGGCCACCAGTGCTTCGGCCGCATTGATGTCGTCAAGAATCCAGAACAGTTCGACATCGAGCCCCTGGGAAATGGCGGATGCAATCGGCGACGTGCCCGCTTCCCCGATCGCGATCTGCCCGGAAGCCATGGCGCGAATCACATCGCCACCGCCCGCGAACTGCCGGAACGAAACCTTGTAGCCGGTCTGCTTCTCGATCTCCTTCATTTCCTGCGCGTAGCGCCACGGCACCACCATGTCCTGATACGCAATAACTACCTCCTTGACCTGCGCGTATGCCGGTACGACTACGGCTGCCAGCATGGTGCTGGCGACAAGCTGTTTGATCCACCGCATGATGCATCCTCCTCAAGTGAGTCTGTCAGTCTGGTTTGAACAAATGGGCGGGACCTGCCGGCAAGACGTCCGGCGACGAGCGGTCCGACTCGAGGAGGCTGTGGAGGAAATGACGAGGCAATCGCTGTCTCCTTCCAAACGGGGCGTCGGTGCGCCCTCTGGTTTCACGGCGTTGTTGTGTGCGGCTGCCGTGTTGGTAGCCGTATGGTATGAACCCGCCGCGCGCCGGGTTAGTGCCACTGCCGACCAATTGTGGAACCACAGCGTTGGCCCGCGCCCTCGCAAGAAGCTTATAAGGCACTTTTTATCGATTTTTACCGATTATTCCGGAACATTTCATTCCACTTCTGAAATTTTCGGGTTGACCGAGGGCACATCTGCACCTACATTTCGCTCACCAACACTTTTCGGAACGATTGGTTCCGTTTTGAGATAGA
>CAUUBQ010000105.1:0-21120 GCA_963543405.1 uncultured Cupriavidus sp. | reverse complement strand
CGTCAGCCATTGCATGGCTCGACAAGATCGATGACAGCCGCCTGGCCACGGCGGCGCAGGCCAAGCGCGGACAGTTGCTGGTGCGCATGGGCCGGCTCGACGACGCCCAGGCCGTGTTTGGCGACCTGCTGGCCGACGCCGAGGACATTCCCGACCCGATCCAGCGCAACCAGCGCATGACCGCGATCCGCCAGGCCGAAGTCGGTGCATTGCTCGATGGCAAGGCCTACGACCGTGCGCGCAAGGTACTCGATGAACGCGTGAAGGCCGAGCCGCAGAATGCTGACTGGATCTATGAACTGGCGATGCTCGACGAGCGCGAAAAGCGCTATGACAGCATGGAGCGTGGCCTGCGCAAGGTCATCACGCTGCAGCCCGAGCAGAAGCAGGGCTACAACGCGCTGGGCTATTCGCTGGCCGACCGCAACGAGCGCTTGCCCGAAGCCCGCAAGCTGCTGGAACGCGCGTCTGAACTCGGCCCGGACGATCCGTACATCATGGACAGCCTGGCCTGGGTGAAATATCGCCAGGGAGAACTGCAGCCCGCCGCAGACCTGCTCAGGAACGCGTATTCCAAGGCCCCCGAGGCCGAGATCGGCGCGCATCTGGGCGAGGTGCTCTGGCAACTTGGCCAGCATGACGAGGCACGCAAGACCTGGAACGAGGCCGCCAAGGTGGAGCCCGAGAACCAGACGCTGATCGATACGCTGCGCCGCTACAACCAGAACCTGCTGCTGTCCAAGTAGCCAGCAAACCAATCCGCAAAGTCATCCGCATTGAATCCGCATTGCGTATCATGCAAACGCCCGGGCCCCTGCCCGGGCGCGTCGTTCTGATGATCCGCAGACCTGCAGACCCGCCGAGATCTGATGAGACCCGCAGGCGTCAATGACGCCTGCGGCCATGCCTCATCCCGCCAACCATGACCATGCTCCGCTCCCGACGCCTGGCCCTGCTTTGCCTGGCCGCCCCGCTCTGGCTTGCCGCGTGCGCCAGCATCACGCCAACGCGCAATTTCGACACCGGCGAATCCGCGCGCAGCGAACACTACTCCGGCCGCTTCGCCGCCAACTACACGCGCTACGGGCGCAGTGAAGGCGTGCAGGGCAGCTTCCGCTGGGAAGAACAGGGCCGCAACGTGCGGCTCGACCTGGTCTCGCCGCTGGGCCAGACCCTGGCCGTGGTCACGAGTACACCTTCGGGCGCCACGCTCGACCTGCCCAACGAAAAGCCGCGCAATGCCCCCGAGGTGGACAGCCTGATGGAACAGGCGCTGGGCTTCTCGCTGCCGGTGTCGGGCATGCGTGACTGGCTTCACGGCCGTCCCGCGCCCGGATCGCAGTCGAAGATCACGCGCGATGCCGATGGCCGCCCGGACACGCTCAGGCAGAACGGCTGGACCGTACGCTATGTGGCCTGGCAGGACACCCCTGAGGGCACCACCGCGCCCTCGACGCAACCGCGCCGCATCGACATGGCGCGCGATGGCAATGAAGCGCCGCTGTCAGTGCGGCTCGTGATCGATCCGGAGACCCGGCAATGACCGCTGGCAACGCCCTGCCCCCCGCCGATCTGCGCAATTGCGCGGCGCCGGCCAAGCTCAACCTGTTCCTGCATGTCACGGGCCGCAGGCCCGACGGCTATCACACGCTGCAGACGGTGTTCCAGCTGATCGACTGGTCGGACACCCTGCACTTCCATCGCCGTGACGATGGCGTGATTGCACGCACCACGGACATTCCCGGTGTACCGGCCGACACCGACCTCGTGGTGCGCGCGGCACGCGCGTTGCAGCAGGCCAGCGGCACGCAATTCGGGGCCGACATCGCCATCGACAAGATCCTGCCGATGGGTGGCGGCATTGGCGGCGGCTCATCCGATGCGGCCACCACGCTGCTGGCGCTGAACCATCTATGGGGCACCAATTTGCCGCGCACGGAACTGATGCGGATTGGCCTGGCGCTGGGTGCGGACGTACCCGTGTTCGTGTTCGGCCAGAATGCATTTGCCGAAGGCGTGGGCGAGGAATTGACGCCGGTCACGCTACCCGACAGCTGGTTCGTGGTCATCCATCCGCGCCAGCATGTACCGACTGCAGCAATTTTTTCGGACGAACGCTTGACAAGGGATTCTCCGATCTCTATAGTTGCGGACTTCGCTGCTTGCACAAACAAATTCGCTTTCGGTCGCAACGACTTGCAAGCGATAGCAACAGCGAAATTCGGTGAAGTTGCCCGAGCCCTTGAATGGTTGAGACAGTACAGTCCACATGCAAGGATGACCGGTTCCGGAGCCTGTGTGTTTGCCCGTTTTGATGACGAGCAGAGTGCGCAGAAGGTGATGGAAAGGTTGCCGTCCGAATGGGATGGCAGGTGTGCGAGAAGTTTGTCGCATCACCCGCTCGAAAGCTTCATCTAAAGGTTTTCGTTTGGCGAAGTACTGAAGTAAAGTTCGGTTCGGCGACAAACGGCAAAGGTTGTGTAGGGGAGTCGCCAAGTTGGTCAAGGCACCGGATTTTGATTCCGGCATTCGAAGGTTCGAATCCTTCTTCCCCTGCCATTACTTCCTATAGTGTCCTTGCGACACGCAGAAATTCGCTACCGGTAGTTGCCGGTAGCGCCAAGCTCCCCCAGCAGCAAGACAGGTGCCCCGAATGAGCGTCGAAGGCTTGATGGTATTTACCGGCAACGCCAACCCTAAACTCGCGGAGGCTGTTGTACAGCACCTCGGCATTCCTCTGGGCAAAGCTCTGGTCGGCCGTTTCTCCGACGGCGAAGTCCAGGTCGAAATCCAGGAAAACGTTCGCGGCAAGCACGTCATCGTGCTGCAGTCCACCTGCGCGCCGACCAACGACAACCTGATGGAACTGATGGTGATGGTCGATGCGCTCAAGCGCGCGTCGGCACGCAGCATTACCGCCGCCATGCCCTACTTCGGCTATGCCCGCCAGGATCGCCGCCCGCGTTCGGCGCGCGTGGCCATCTCGGCCAAGATCGTGGCCAACATGCTGGAAGTAGCCGGTGTCGAGCGCGTCCTGACGATGGACCTGCACGCCGACCAGATCCAGGGCTTCTTCGATATTCCCGTCGACAACATCTACGCATCGCCGGTTCTGCTGGGCGATCTGCGCGAGAAGAACTACGGCGACCTGCTGGTGGTATCGCCGGACGTTGGCGGCGTGGTGCGCGCCCGTGCACTGGCCAAGCAGCTCGACTGCGACCTGGCCATCATCGACAAGCGTCGCCCCAAGGCCAATGTCTCCGAGGTGATGAACATCATCGGTGAAGTGGCCGGCCGTAACTGCGTGATCATGGACGACATGATCGACACCGGCGGCACGCTGTGCAAGGCTGCCCAGGTGCTCAAGGAACGTGGCGCACTGAAGGTGTTCGCCTACTGTACGCACCCGGTGCTGTCGGGTGGTGCCGCTGCACGTATCGCAGCGTCGGCGCTGGACGAAGTGGTGGTCTGCGACACGATCCCGTTGTCCGACGAGGCGCGCCAGTCTGGCAAGATCCGCCAGGTTTCGACCGCCCCGCTGCTGGCCGAGACCTTCACCCGGATCGTGAAGGGCGACTCGATCATGTCGCTGTTTGCCGACGCCTGACCGGGCATAACCGGGCCTTGCGGCTCGGTACTGGCAAATACCTGCTAGAATCTTAGGCTTTACTGCATTGGCTGCCTTTGGGCGGCCAATGTGATTCAAGCGGTACGGTTTTGCATCGTACTGCTTCGTCGAGGCTGTCTGGTCGCGGACAGCCTTCTTCACATCTGGAGTTGAACATGAAAGTTGTAGCTTTCGAACGTAGCGTACAGGGTACGGGTGCGAGCCGCCGCCTGCGCAATTCGGGCAAGACGCCCGGCATCATCTACGGTGGCGCTGCCGAACCGACGATGATCGAACTGGATCACAACGCGCTGTGGCACGCCCTGAAGAAGGAAGCGTTCCACTCGTCGATCCTGGACCTGGAAGTGGCTGGCAAGAGCGAAAAGGCTCTGCTGCGCGCATTCCAGATGCACCCGTTCAAGCCGCTGGTGCTGCACGTTGACTTCCAACGCGTGTCGGCCACGGACAAGATCCACGTGAAGGTGCCGCTGCACTTCATGAACCAGGAAACCGCTCCTGGCGTGAAGCTGGGCCACGGTATCGTCAGCCACATCCTGAACGACCTGGAAGTGTCGTGCCTGCCGGCCGACCTGCCCGAGTTCATCGAAGTGGACCTGGCAAAGGCTGAGCTGAACCAGATCATCCACCTGTCGGACCTGCAACTGCCGAAGGGCGTTACTGCCATCACCCATGGCAACGACAACCCTGCCATCGCCAGCATCACGCTGCCGGCTGGTGCCCAGGCGTCGGAAACCGCCGAAGGCGGCGCAGCTGGCGAAACGCCGGCTGCCTAAAGCAGGCTGCTGATGCCCGGGTGGCCCTGCCACCCTGCGTCGAAAAAACCGCCGGTTCGCCGGCGGTTTTTTTTCGCGGTTCTTTTCGCGTATCCTGTCTCGCCTGAATCGCCTGAATCTATCGCTGTGGAGCTGTCCCAGCGAACCGACTATCGTTTCGAACGCATGATCAAGCTTATCGTCGGCCTCGGCAATCCCGGGGCGGAATACGAGGCCACCCGCCATAACGCCGGATTCTGGCTCGTTGACCAGCTCGCCCGCATGGGCAGCACCACGTTGCGCGTGGAAGGCCGTTTTCACGGCCTGGCGGGCCGCGCACGGCTATGGGACCAGGACGTGTGGCTGCTCAAGCCATCCACGTTCATGAACCGCTCCGGCCTGTCGGTGGTCTCGCTGGCACGCTTCTACAAGATACTGCCCGACGAAATCCTGGTGGCACACGACGAGATGGACCTGCCTTCGGGCTCGGTCAAGCTCAAGCGCGGCGGCGGTTCGGGTGGCCACAATGGGCTCAAGGATATCTCGGCCCATCTGACCACGCAGGACTACTGGCGCCTGCGCATCGGCGTGGGCCACCCGCGCAATGCCCCGGGTGGCACCGCGGGCGGACGCGAGGATGTGGTCAATTTCGTGCTGAAGCCGCCTCGCAAGGAAGAACAACAGGCCATCGACGAAGCCATCGACCGCTGCATGGGGCCGCTGGGCGTGCTGGCACGCGGCGAGAGCGAACGCGCGATGATGGAACTGCATACCGGACGCTAGTTTCCGATAGTCGTCGATATGAAGAAAACCCCGCCAACCTTGCGGTTGTGCGGGGTTTTCTTTTTATTGCATTTGTTTTGTGGGGCCGGAACGAAGCCGCCGGATGTGTCTCCGGCTTCAGGCCGCATGCTTGGCCGCGGTCAGCAGCCGGTAGCGTTGCATCAGCACCTCGTGCGTTTCGACGCGGTTCGGATCCTTCGGAATGCATGCCACAGGGCAAACCTGCTGGCATTGCGGTTCATCGAAGTGGCCGACACACTCGGTGCACTTGTTGGGGTCGATCTCGTAGATCTCGGGCCCCATCGAGATGGCTTCGTTCGGGCACTCGGGTTCACAAACGTCGCAATTGATGCAGTCGTCGGTGATCAGTAGCGCCATGATGATTCCTTCCTGCGACCCGCCCGTGCCCGACTGGCCACGTCGGCGGGATCGAAGGCTCTATTTTATTCCGGTTTGGTCTTCCGGTTTGCCGATCTTGTCGTTGAGCCAGCGCTCGACGGAAGGGAAGACAAACTTGCTGACATCGCCACCCAGTACGGCAATCTCGCGCACGAACGTGCCCGAGATGAACTGGTACTGGTCCGATGGCGTCAGGAACATCGTCTCGACGTCGGGCAGCAGGTAGCGGTTCATGCCGGCCATCTGGAATTCGTACTCGAAGTCGGACACCGCACGCAGGCCACGCACTATTACGCGTGCATTGTTCTTGCGCACGAAATCCTTGAGCAGGCCCGAGAATCCCTCGACCCTGACATTCGGATAGTGGCCCAACACTTCACGGGCAATGCCGATGCGCTCTTCGAGCGAGAAGAACGGGCGCTTGTTGGGGCTGTGCGCCACGCCGACCACGAGTTCGTCGAAGATATTCGACGCACGACGGACGAGATCCTCGTGTCCCCGGGTCATGGGATCAAAAGTACCGGGATAGACGGCGACGACCATGTTTCCTCCTTTGGGGCTGCCCGTTGCCGGCCCGCCAACCTGGGGCCGCTTTCGAATGCATGTTGCGTGACGGGCGTTGGACAATCAACAGCGGCGTAGTGTAACCCCAAATGCGGCATTTGGAATTCCGCCCGAGCGCATTTTTGCGGCAATGCAGCAGACCCGCAAACGCTTGCCGGGCGCGGCAGTCCGCCTGGCAGTCGTCATACGACACCGCCAGCGATTCAGTCGGCGCCGTGACCGGTCCGATGCTGCAGCAGATGAAAGTGCACCGCGCCCGCGCGCGCTTGCCGGACAATTTCCAGCGAGGCCGGTACCGGGGCATCGGCACCGATCAGCGCCTTGTCCGACTCCACATAGACCACCCCACCTGGCCGGGTCAGCCGCGCCGCATGCTCCAGCGCGGGTCCGATCCATTCCTCGGCAAAGGGCGGATCCAGGAACACCACGTCGAAGCTCTCGGCCGGCATCTGGGCGGCCGCCGCAAAGGCATCACTCTGGATGATCCTGATCTGCGAAGCATCGAGCCGGTACTGGTTGTCACGCAACTGGCGCGCCACTCGCGGATTGGCCTCGACCAGCGTGACCGCGGCTGCGCCACGCGATGCCGCTTCGAAGCCCAGCGCTCCAGAGCCCGCAAACAGGTCAAGGCAGGCCAGGCCGGCCAGATCCTGGCCAAGCCAGTTGAACAGGGTCTCGCGCACGCGATCGGGAGTCGGACGCAGACCCTCGGCCTCAAGCACCGGCAGCAGCGAACGTTTCCAGCGGCCGCCGATGATGCGCACCTGCGCGGGCGCCTGGCGGGGAACAGAAGTTCGCCCGCGCGGTGCGGGCGAAGGTCGGGATTGCGAATTCATGCCGTGATTGTAGAGCCTGCCGCGTCCCGGTACAGGTTCGTACTGGCGCGCGGCGTGCCCTGGCCCACGATCAAGCCTGACGCATCACTTTTCCGGACCACCGACAATCACGGTTGCCATGGCATCGGGGTGCACATGGCGCTGGAACGCCGCACGGACCTGATCGCGCGTGACCTTGTTGATCTGCGCGGTCCAGGTGTCGAGATAGTCCAGCGGCAAGCCGTACCAGCCAATATTGGCCACATTGGTCAGCAGCTTGCGGTTACTGTCGATACGCAACGGGAAGCCGTTGATCAGGTTGTCCTTGGCCGCACGCAGTTCGGTATCGGTCGGTCCCTGGGCCACGTACTGGGACACGATCTGCCGTACCAGTGCCAGTGCCTCGTTGGTATTTTCCTTCTTGGTCTGCAGCGTGACGCTGAAGGGGCCCGGCTGCCGCGACGGCGCAAAGTAGCTGTCTACACCGTAGGTGAGTCCGCGCTTCTCCCGCACCTGGTCGGTCAGGCGCGAACTGAAGCCGCCACCGCCCAGCACGTAGTTGCCCACCAGCAGCGCGAAGTAATCGGGATCGCCGCGCGCAATGGCCGGCGCGCCAATGGCCACGCTGGCCTGTTGCGCCGGATGCGGAATCCGCTTCTCGCTGGCCGGGATCGTCATCTGCACGTCAGGCAGCTTGGGCGGCGTGGTGCCCTCAGGCAGGCCGCGCGTCAGGTCCTCGGCAATCTGCTCGGCCTGCTTGCGGTCGATGGCACCAATCAGCGTGATGACCGCACGCTTGGCCGTGTAGTTGTCGCGCCAGAACTTCAGCAGATCGTCCCGTGTGATCGAACCCACCGATTCCGGCGTGGCCGACACGCCATAAGGATGGGTCGGGTAGATGGCCTTGGACAGCGTCTTGTCGGCAATCACGCCGGGGCGCGTGTCACCCTCGCGAATGGCCGTGATCAGGCGTTGCTTCTCGCGTGCGACGACCGCGTCTGGGTACGACGGCGCCTTGATCAGCTGCCCCGCCAGGCGCAGTGACTGCTCACGTTCCGGCGATGCGGTCAGCGTGCGCAAGCCAATGCCACCGCGGTCGCCACCGGCGGCACCGCCAAAATCGGCACCGGTATCGGCAAAGGCGTCGGCAACCTGCGCTTCGTTGCGGGCGGGCTGCCCGTCCTGCGCATTGGCCCCCTTGTCGAGCAGTGCGGCAGTCAAGGTCGCCAGGCCCGACTTGCCGGGCGGGTCGTAACGGCTACCCGCGTCGAAGTCCAGATTCACATCGAGCATCGGGATCGACGGGCTCGGCACGAAAAATACCTTGGCCCCGGTGGACGCAGTCCAGCTCTCGATCGGAATCGCGGCATGGGCAACGGTGCCGGCCAGCAGAGCGGCCGCCCCGCACGCGGCGCCGGCCAGGCGACGCAGCAGGCGTGGGGACGCAATCGTCATGACGGACAAAGACATCGTTGCTCCTTAGTGCCGCAGGCCCTCGGGGGCGGCGGTCTTGGGCTTGTTGGGATCGATCGGCTGCGGCAGCAACGTGGCCACGGTGAGGTTGTCGTCGTTGAAATACTTCGCGGCGACGGCCTGCACCTGCGCGGGCGTGACTTCCTTGATCTTGTCGAGCATGCGGTCGATCTGGCGCCACGAGATGCCGGAGATCTCGGCCACGCCGATCTCCATGCCCTGCCCGAATACCGAATCGCGCTTGTAGATCTGGCCGGCCACGACCTGCGCCTTGACGCGCCTGAGTTCTTCCTCGGACACGCCGTTCTTCGCGATACGCTGCATCTCTTCACGCAGCGCCTTCTCGATTTCATCGGTCGTATGGCCATTGGCCGGCGTGCCGTCGAGTACGAACAGCGATTCGTTGCGATTGATGCTGTCGTAGCCCACGTTGACGTCGTCTGCCAGGCGCTGCTCGCGCACCAGTTCGCGCGTCAGCCGCGCATTGTCATAACCGTTGAGCACGGCGGACAACACCTCCAGCGCATAGGGATCGACGTCTTTCTCGACGTCATGCAGGCGCGGCACCTTGTAGGCCATCACCATGTAGGGGTTTTCGGCCGGGGCCTTGACCCAGATCCGCTTGACGCCCTGCTGCTGCGCCTCGAGCTGGGTCTTGCGCAGCGGCAGCTGGCGCGGCTTGAGCTTGCCGTAGTAGCGCTCGGCCATTGCCCGGACCTCGTCAGCCTTGACGTCGCCGGTCACCACCAGCATTGCATTGTTTGGCACGTACCACGACTTGTACCAGTCCTGCACGTCTTCCACGCGCATGTTGACCAGGTCGTCCATCCAGCCGATCACCGGATGGCGGTACGGCATGGCCGTGTAGACCGTGGCCAGCAGTTGCTCGTAGACCTTGCCGCGCGGAGAGTCGTCGGTACGCAGCCGGCGCTCTTCCATCACCACCTTCATCTCGCGATCGAACTCGTCCTTCTTGATGATGAGGTTGGCCATGCGGTCGGCCTCGAGCTCCATCATCTTGGGCAGGTACTGTTTGGCGATCTGCTGGTAATAGAGCGTGAAGTCGCGATTGGTCAGCGCGTTCTCCCGGCCGCCGAGCAGCGCGATCTGGCGCGAGAATTCGCCCACCGGCACCTTGGGCGTGCCTTTGAACATCATGTGTTCAAGCATGTGGGCCACGCCGGTGGTACCGCTCAGCTCATCGGTGCCGCCGGCACGATAGTAGATCTGGTGCGCCACGGTGGGCGCGCGATGGTCTTCCTTGACGATCACGCGCATGCCGTTCGAGAGGCGGAACTCGGTGGTGCCCGCTTCGGTCTGGCCGATCTTGCCGGCCGTTGCCATGCCCGACGGCGGACCTTGCGGCGTGGTGGCCCTGGCGCTCTCGGGCCCGGACTGCGCCAGCGCGGTACCGGCCAGCGGGCCAGCCAGCGCGGCGATGATCAGGGTGGAAAGCATGCGCCGCGAAAACCGGGCGGCGCCGGCGGGCAGCGAATCGAAGTGGGCGGTTCCCGCTCCGGACAAGTCAGCGCAATGGTTCATGCGACCCCGTCTGCTAGAATTTTGGCGATTGATTCTACCGGGGTATTGACCCCTTTCCCAATGTTTAGTTTCTGGAAGAAGCGCAAGGCCGAGCCGGCTCCGGCGCCCGTCGAGCCGCCGGTTGCCGCGCCCGCACCCGCTCCGGCGCCCATCCCGACGCCGGCCCCCGCTCCCGCACCGCTTCCGGCGCCGGCGCCAGTACCGGTGCCAGTTCCCGTCCCGGTCCCTGTGCCCGTGCCGGTTCCCGTACCAGTCCCTGCCCCGGTACCTGCTCCGGCCCCGGCTCCGATTCCCGTGCCGGTACCGGTGCCCGCCCAGGTGCCACCGCCTCCACCCGCCCCGGTTGCCTATGAACCGCCCGTGGTCGAGGAACTGGAGCTGGTGCCACCCCCCGCGCCCACGGCCGAGGCCAGGCGTGGCTGGATGTCACGGCTGAAGGCTGGCCTGTCCAAGACCAGCCGCAATATTGGCGTGCTGTTCGTGGGCGTGAAGGTTGACGAAGCCCTGTTCGAGGAGCTTGAAACCGCGCTGCTGATGGCCGATGCCGGCGTGGAAGCCACCGAATTCCTGCTTGGCGAACTGCGCCGCCGCGTGAAGAGCGACCGCATCGAAACCGCCGAAGGCGTGAAGGCGGCGCTCAAGGATTTGCTGGTCCATCTGCTCAAGCCGCTCGAAAAGACGATGGAACTGGGCCGCGAACAGCCGCTGGTGATGATGATTGCCGGCGTCAACGGGGCGGGCAAGACCACCAGCATCGGCAAGCTCTGCAAGCATTTCCAGTCGTATCACCAGTCGGTGCTGCTGGCCGCCGGCGATACGTTCCGCGCCGCCGCGCGCGAGCAGTTGACGATCTGGGGCGAGCGCAACAACGTGACCGTGGTGGCCCAGGAAAGCGGCGACCCCGCAGCGGTGATCTTCGACGCCGTGAACGCCGCGCGCGCACGCAAGGTCGATATCGTGATGGCCGACACCGCGGGACGCCTGCCCACGCAGTTGCACCTGATGGAAGAACTCAAGAAGGTCAAGCGCGTGATCGCCAAGGCCATGCCCACGGCACCGCACGAATGCCTGCTGGTGATCGATGCCAATACCGGCCAGAACGCACTGGCGCAGACGCGGGCTTTCGATGATGCGCTGGGGCTGACCGGCCTGATCGTGACCAAGCTCGACGGCACGGCCAAGGGCGGCATCCTGGCCGCCATCGCGCGTCAGCGCCCGGTGCCGGTCTACTTCATCGGCGTGGGCGAAAAGGTGGAAGACCTGCAGCCCTTCAAGGCCGAGGATTTCGCCGAAGCATTGCTCGGCTGAGATCGTTTCCTAGTGTTTGCTCCCCTCTCCCGCCTTGCGGGAGAGGGGAGAACACCTCCGCTATTCGCTATCCGGCTGCGCGGCAGGCGCCGCGTCCCGGAACGCATCGAGCTCCATGCAGGCTGCATGGATCCGTGCAATCGCCGGGAAGCGATCCAGGTCGACGTTAAAACGCTGCGCGTTGAACACCTGAGGCACCAGGCACAGGTCGATCAGCGTTGGCGTATCGCCATACGCGTAGCGGCCCACGCGGCCCAGTTGCGCCAGGTTGGCTTCCAGCGATGCGAAGCCCTGCTCGATCCAGTGCCGGTACCACGCGTCCTTGGCCTCTTCCGCAACCTTGAGCTCGTGCTTGAGATACTTGAGCACGCGCAGGTTGTTGAGTGGATGGATCTCGCAGGCGATCTCCTGTGCCAGGCCGCGCACGACGGCACGCTCGAACGCGTCCTTTGGCAGCAGCGCCGGTTCCGGATGCGTTTCGTCCAGGTACTCGATGATGGCCATCGACTGGATCAGCGGCTTGCCGTCAACTACCAGCGTCGGCACCACGCCATCGGCATTGAGTGCGCGATACTCGGGCTTCAGCTGCATGCCGCCTTCCTTGAGCAGATGCACGCCCTTGTAGTCGTAGGGCAGTCCCTTGAGATTCAGGGCGATGCGCACGCGGAACGAGGCCGAGCTGCGGAAGTAGCTGTAGAGCTCGAGCATCGGATCACACCACCTTGACGGTCAGGTCGCCCACGCCAGCGATATGGCATTGCATGACGTCACCCTTGACCACCGGGCCCACGCCTTCGGGCGTGCCGCTGTAGATCAGGTCGCCCGGCTGCAGTTCGAACAGCTTCGACAGGTACGAGACCATTTCCGGCACCGACCAGATCAGGTCCGACAGGTCGCCGCGCTGCTTTTCCACGCCATTCACGGCCAGCGTCACGTCACCTTTTTCGGGATGGCCGATGGCCGACACCGGCACGATCGGGCCGATCGGCGCGGACTTGTCGAAAGCCTTGCCGGTTTCCCAGGGACGACCGGTCTTCTTCGATTCGTTCTGCAGGTCGCGGCGCGTCATGTCCAGGCCGATTGCATAGCCGAAGACGTGGCTGGCGGCCTGCTCGACCGGAATGTCCTTGCCACCCTTGCCAATGGCCACGACCAGCTCGACTTCGTAGTGGCAGTTGCCGGTGCCCGGCGGATACGGAAACGTGCCCTCGGCGTTGTCGGCCACATAGCTGACCGCGTCGGAAGGCTTGCAGAAGAAGAACGGCGGTTCGCGATCGGGGTCCGAGCCCATTTCACGCGCGTGCGCGGCATAGTTGCGACCCACACAATAAACCCGGCGCACCGGGAAGCTTGCACTGCTGCCTCGCACCGGAACGCCGACGGGGGCTTGCGGGGCGAATACGAACTCGGTCATCCAACTCTCCTGCTTGCTCTTTCTCTTTTGATGGAATGCCTCGCCGGTGCATTCGGTCAACCGGCATGGCAGTCGCACAGCATACACCCGGCGTACCGCGGCATACAGTGGCCACCGCCCGGCACGTCGCAGGTGCATTGCACAACAGTGGCGCCCGGCGCGGTTTCGCCCACGCACGGTTCCGGAGAAATTGCCGGGCAAAACCAGGTTCCCAAGGCGCAATCCGCCGCGCCGCAGCCCGATGGCGCACCGCAACAAGCTGGCACGGCGTTTGCGTTATCGATGGCACGGCCAATGACGGCCGCGCAGTCTCCGGCAATACCCACAATTTGTGTGCACGCGATCGCTCACGGTCGCGCGGCATCGGACAACGGCGTCCTGCACTGCACCCCCGATTTCTGGCGAAGGCGGGGCTGCGGTCAGGGCGCCTTTTTTCTTTCGGAGCCATCGCAATGCCCTCTCGCCTCAAAGATGCCAAGCCCCCGCGTGCCGCCAGCGTTGTCGACCAGGCTGCGCCCGCCAGCCACACACGCCGCCGCGTGCTGGCCACCATCGCCGGCGCCGGCGTGATGACGCTGGTCGACCCGCTGGTACGCAGCGGTGCCTGGGCAGCCGGCTCCGATGCACCGGAAAAAACCGAGGTCAAGATCGGCTTCATCCCGCTCACCGACTGCGCATCGGTGGTCATGGCATCGACGCTGGGGCTCGACAAGAAGTACGGCATCAAGATCACGCCCAGCAAGGAAGCGTCGTGGGCGGCCGTGCGCGACAAGCTCGTCAATGGCGAACTGGACGCCGCGCACGTGCTGTATGGCTTGATCTATGGCGTGCAGCTCGGCGTCAGCGGCCCCAAGAAGGACATGGCCGTGCTGATGAACCTGAACCACAACGGCCAGGCCATCACGCTGTCGTCGAAGCTCGCGGAAAAGGGCGTCAAGGACGGGGCCAGCCTCAAGGCGCTGATGGCGAAGGAAAAGCGCGACTATGTATTCGCGCAGACCTTCCCCACCGGCACGCACGCGATGTGGCTGTACTACTGGCTGGCGGCCAATGGCATCAATCCGCTGCAGGATGCCAAGGCCATTACCGTGCCGCCGCCGCAGATGGTGGCCAATATGCGCGTGGGCAATATGGATGGCTTCTGCGTGGGTGAGCCGTGGGGCGCACGCGCCATTGCCGACAAGATCGGCTTCACGGCCGAGACCACGCAGTCGATCTGGAAGGATCACCCGGAAAAGACGCTCGGTACCACGGCCGAGTTCGTGCAGAAGAACCCCAACACCGCGCGCGCAATGGTGGCCGCGATCCTCGACGCGTCGAAGTACATTGATGCGTCGGCATCGAACCGCCGCAAGACCGCCGAGACGATTGCCGCGAAGTCCTATGTCAACACCGATATGGACATCATCCTGGACCGCATGCTGGGCCGCTACAGCAATGGCCTGGGCAAGACCTGGGATGACCCCGATGCCATGAAGTTCTACCAGGATGGCGCGGCGAACTATCCGTTCCTGTCGGACGGCATGTGGTTCCTGACCCAGCACAAGCGCTGGGGCCTGCTCAAGGAGCATCCGGACTACCTGGCCGTGGCCAAACAGGTGAACCGCATCGATATCTACAAGCAGGCCGCCAGCGCCGCGCAGGTGCCGCTGCCCAAGAGCGATTTCCGTACCGCCAAACTGATCGACGGCGTGACATGGGATGCGACCAAGGACCCGAAGGCCTATGCCGACGGATTCCGGATCAAGGCCTGATGTTTCATCACTGATCTCCCGATCCCCCGTGGTTCCTCTTTCCAGGAGCTTGCCGTGAATGCCATCGCCCCAACCTCATCCGAAGGTGCCGCCATGAGCGCGGATGCCGTCGACACCGATATCAAGGAACAGACCCGCCGCCGGGCGCTGGAGCTGGCCGCACAGGAACGGCAGGCCGCACGGCGCGACGCGCTGGCCGGCTTCGTGCTCAAGTGCGTACCGCCGCTGGTGGGTTTCGTGCTGTTCCTGCTGGTGTGGCATGGCATCGCCACACTGATCCCGGCATTGCCCACGCCTGGCGCCACATGGAATGCGGCGGTGCCGCTATTCTCCGATCCGTTCTATCGCAACGGACCGAACGACCAGGGTATTGGCTGGAACGTGCTGGCGTCACTGGCACGCGTGGCGGCGGGCTTCGGCATGGCCGCGGTGATCGGCATTCCGGCCGGCTTCCTGCTGGGACGCTTCGCGTTCCTGAACGCCATGGCCGCGCCCGTCATCAGCCTGCTGCGGCCGGTGTCGCCACTGGCATGGCTGCCGATCGGGCTGCTGCTGTTCAAGGCCGCAAACCCGGCCGCGATCTGGGCCATCTTCATCTGCTCGATCTGGCCCATGATCATCAACACGGCCGTGGGCGTGACGCGCGTGCCGCAAGACTACCTGAACGTGGCCCGCGTGCTGGACCTGTCCGAATGGAAGATCTTCCGGCGCGTGCTGTTCCCGGCCGTGCTGCCGTACATGCTGACCGGCGTGCGCCTGTCGATCGGCACTGCATGGCTGGTGATCGTGGCGGCGGAAATGCTGACCGGCGGCACCGGTATCGGTTTCTGGCTCTGGGACGAGTGGAACAACCTCAAGGTTGAGCATATCGTCATCGCGATCTTCATCATCGGCGTGGTCGGCCTGGTGCTCGAGCACCTGCTGCTGGCACTGGCGCGCCGCTTCAGCTACGGCAATTCCTGAGCGGGATGCACATCATGGAAAAATTCGTCAGCATCGAAAACGTCGGCCAGACGTTCAAGACGCGCAAGGGTCCGTTCGTGGCGCTGCGCGATATCAACCTGTCGATCGCCGAAGGCGAGTTCATTACGCTGATCGGGCACTCCGGTTGCGGCAAATCCACGCTGCTGAACCTGATTGCCGGGTTGACCACACCCACCACCGGTGCGCTGATCTGCGCCGGGCGCGAGATCGCGGGGCCCGGTCCCGAACGTGCCGTGGTATTCCAGAATCATTCGCTGCTGCCGTGGCTGACGTGCTTCGAGAACGTCTACCTGGGCGTGGAACGCGTGTTCAGCAGCACCGAGAGCAAGGCGCAACTGAAGGCCCGCACGCACGACACGCTGGCGCTGGTGGGCCTCACGCACGCCGAGGCAAAGTATCCGCATGAGATCTCGGGTGGCATGAAGCAGCGCGTGGGCATTGCCCGTGCGCTGGCGATGCAACCGAAGGTGCTGCTGATGGACGAACCGTTCGGCGCGCTCGACGCGTTGACGCGTGCGCACCTGCAGGACGAACTGATCAAGATCGTGGCCCGCACGAAAAGCACTGTGGTGATGGTCACCCACGACGTCGACGAAGCCGTGCTGCTGGCGGATCGCATCGTCATGATGACCAACGGTCCCGCCGCCACCATCGGCGAGATCCTGCAGGTCGGGATCGCACGGCCACGCGACCGCGTGGCACTGGCCGACGACCAGAACTACCATGCCTGCCGCACGGCGGTGCTGGACTTCCTGTACCGCAAGCAGCGCAACCCGGCACTGCAGGAAGCCGCCTGACACACTCCACGCACGGAATCGTGGGCTATCATGAACGCCAACCCCACGATTCCAGCAGCATCATGACCTCCGCATCCTCCACGCCATTCTCGGCGGCAAAGTACATCAAGGAAATCGGACGCGGCGTCAATGGCGCCCGCGCGCTGCCGCGTGAAGACGCCCAGGCGCTGTTCGACGCCATGCTGGCCGGCCATGTTTCCGATATCGAGATGGGCGCCGTGCTGATGGCGTATCGCATCAAGGGCGAGGCGCCGCACGAACTCGCCGGCATGCTGGAAGCCGCGCATCGGCATTGCCAGCCGCTGGCCGCGCCGCCGGACCAGCCCGTGGTGGTGATTCCGAGCTACAACGGCGCCCGCAAGCAACCGAACCTGGTGCCGCTGCTGGCCATGCTGCTGGCGCGCGATGGCGTGCCGACACTGGTGCACGGCACGCGCACATTCCAGGGCCGCGTGACCAGCCTGGCATTGTTCGAAGCGCTGGGCGTGCCGCTGTGCACCACCACGGCGCTTGCACAGGATCAACTGCGCGCGGCATCGAACCCGCTGGCGGTGTTGCCGATCGACGTGCTGTCACCGGCGCTGTCGACGCTGCTCGACAAGCGCTCGATCATCGGCCTGCGCAACTCGTCGCATACGATCGTCAAGATGCTGCAACCGGTAGGCGAGCATACACCCGCCGAAGCACTGCGGCTCTACAGCTACACGCACCCTGAATACCGTGAGACGCTGACCGATTATTTCTCGCACGAGCCGGCCAACGTACTGCTGGGCCGCGGCACCGAGGGCGAAGTCGTGGCCGATGCGCGCCGCAGCACCCGGATCGACTGGCTCCACGACGGGCATCAGCACACGCCGGTGGATCCCGTGGGCGGCTCGATCGGCGAAGTGCCGGACCTGCCTGCCGGTACCGACGTGGCCGCAACCGCGGCCTGGATCCGTCAGGTGCTCGATGGCACGGTGCCGCTGCCCGCGCCGATCGCAACCCAGATCGCCACCATCAAGGATTGCCTGAAGCAGGCCACCCGGGTGGCCTGGGCCAACCCGGTCTGAACTGCCGGCGGCGCACGCCCTAGCGCCGCGTCGGCAGCGGAATGCGCTCCGTTTCACCCGGCACATGGGGGAAACGGTCGTCCTGCCAGCGCTGGCTGGCTTCCTCGATGGCCTCCTTGCTGCTGGCTACGAAGTTCCAGAAGATGAAGCGGCGGCCATCGGTGGGATCTCCTCCCAGCAGCATCACGCGCGACGGCATGGTGGCCGTCAGGGTCACCGCCTCGCCCGGCGTGAGCACCACCAGGTGCTCGGCCGGCAGCGTCTCGCCATCGAGTTCCAGGTTGCCTTCGACCGGATACACGCCACGCTGGACATGCTCGGGCGGAATCACCAGGCTGGCGCCCGCCTCCATCTCAATGGCCACATAGAGTGTGCGGCTGTACACCCGGACCGGCGACTCTGCACCGAAGGCATCGCCAGCGATCACGGTCATCCGCACGCCGGGCAATTCCAGCTTGGGCAGGGTGGCGCCGGGATGGTGATGGAACGATGGCGGATCGTTCTCATGCGGCTTGGGCAGCGCCACCCAGGTCTGGATGCCGTGCAGGCGCGGCCCGGCCTGCCGCGCGGCGTCGGGCGAGCGCTCCGAGTGGGTAATGCCGGTGCCCGCGGTCATCCAGTTCACGTCGCCGGGACGAATCACCTGCTCGCTGCCCAGGCTGTCGCGGTGCATGATCTCGCCCTCGAACAGATAGGTCACCGTGGCCAGGCCGATATGCGGATGCGGGCGCACATCCATGCCCTGCCCCGGCGCCATTTCCACCGGACCCATGTGATCGAAGAAGATGAACGGCCCGACCGTCTGGGTTGTGGCGGCAGGCAGCAGGCGGCGTACTGTGAACTCGCCGATATCCCGCACGTGCGGCTTCAGCAAGTGTTCGATAGCAGACATGAAAGACACTCCGGGAGATGGTGCAATGCGGCTGAAAAACAACTTCAGTGTAGCGAATCCTGCAATTCATCATCCCAATTTCGTGATGGATTCGTGTGAAACCGATTGACTCCGCGCCCCTCTAATCTTTCTGTTGACCGCGCGCGACCCGCCAGCCCTTGTGGCGTGGGAGCTAGGCGGAATCAACGGTGCCGGATCAGACTATTCAAAAATAGATTCTGATGAGTTGGAACTATCAACCCTATAGGTCTTCTAACTTAGCACTCGTCCGGTTCGAGTGCTAATATGCGTTGCAGTGCGGTGTCCTGTCAGGACACACCGGCAACCCACCGCCGGATGCGAAAGGAGTCATAGTGAACGCAGTCCTGTCTGCCGATCAAACCCAAGTTTCCCGCCGTCTGCCGACGGCGCCCCAGAACGCTGCCGCGAACAGTTTCGCGCTGACGTTTCCTGGCACGCTGGGCAATCTGGAAAGCTATATCCAGGCGGTCCACCGTATCCCGATGCTCACCCCCGAGGAAGAGCAGCGGCTGGCGCGCGACCTGCGCGATACCGATTCCGTCGATGCCGCGCGTCGCATGGTGCTGTCCCACCTGCGCCTGGTGGTGTCGATTGCCCGCCAGTACCTGGGCTATGGCCTGCCGCATGCAGACCTGATCCAGGAGGGCAATATCGGCCTGATGAAGGCCGTGAAGCGCTTCGACCCGGATCAGGGTGTGCGGCTGGTGTCGTACGCAATGCACTGGATCAAGGCTGAAATCCACGAATACGTGCTGAAGAACTGGCGCATGGTCAAGGTGGCTACCACCAAGGCCCAGCGCAAGCTGTTCTTCAACCTGCGCAGCCACAAGCAGGGTTCGCATGCCTTCACCCCGGAGCAGATCGAAGCCGTTGCGCGCGAGCTCAACGTCAAGCCCGAGGAAGTGATGGAAATGGAAACCCGCATGTCGGGTGGCGACATGGCGCTGGAAGGACAGGTCGACGATGGCGAGGAAGAGTTCGCCCCGATCGCCTACCTGGCTGACAACCATAACGAGCCTACCAAGGTACTCGAGGCCAAGCGCCAGGACCGTCTGCAGGTCGAAGGCCTGGAAGAGGCCCTGACGAAGCTCGACCCGCGTAGCCGCCGCATCATCGAGGCGCGCTGGCTCGATGTGAACGACGACGGCTCGGGTGGTTCCACGCTGCATGAGCTGGCCGACGAGTTTGGTGTTTCCGCCGAGCGGATCCGCCAGATCGAGACCGCCGCGATGAAGAAGATGAAAGGTGCGCTGGCGGCATTCGCCTGATCCACGCACACTCGCAGTCATGCAAAAGGCCGGTCCACTGGACCGGCCTTTTTGTTTGCCCGGGCGATTAGGCGATTGGGCGATTGGCGTTGCCGGAGTATCAGGACATCAGCGCCTTCAGGTCATGCGCGATCGGTTCCGGCCCCTGGCCGTGCCGGATGAACAGGCGCAGCTGGCCTTTGCCATCGAACACATAGCTGCCGGCGGAGTGATCCATCGTGTAGTTGTTCGGCGACGAGCCGGGCACCTTGGCGTAGTAGACCTTGAAGTCCTTGGTCACCTGCTTGAGCGCGGCCTCGTCGGCCGGGCGCAGGCCCAGGAAACGCGCATCGAACGCCGGTACGTACTGGGCCATCAGCGCCGCGGTGTCACGCTCCGGATCCACCGTGACGAACAGCACCTGCACCTTGTCGGCATCGGGGCCCAGCTGCTCCATGACCTGCTTGAGCTCGACCATCGTGGTCGGGCAGACATCGGGGCAATGGGTATAGCCGAAGAACATCAGCACCACCTTGCCCTTGAAATCGCCGAGCGTGCGGGTCTTGCCCGCGGGATCTTGCAGCGCGAAGTCCTTGCCGAATTCGGTGGCACCCGAGATATCGACGTTCTTGAACGACGGTTTCGGCTGGCCGCAGGCCGCCAGCAGGGCCGTACACAGTGCGAGCAGGCAGAGGCGACGCAATGGGGTCAGAAGCGGGGCCAGGAAGCCTTGGGCGAGATTCGGCATACGCGAAGTGACGGATTGGGAGGTAGGCCCGAAAGTATCGCCGATCACGTCGAAGGTGGCTTCCGGGCGCGGCAAGATGCCGCAGGCGTATCAGACCTGCGGCACGAACTTGAAGTAGTGGTCGACCAGCAGCGCGGCAAACAGCAGCGACAGGTACAGGATCGAATAGCGGAAGGTCCGCTGGGCCAGTTGGTCCGAGTAGTTGCGGAACAGCTTCCAGGCGTAGCCCAGGAACACCAGCCCCAGCCCCAGCGCGGCGGCCAGGTAGATGTAGCCGCTCATGCCGTAGACGAACGGCAGCAGCGTAGCGGCGATCATCACCAGCGTGTACAGCAGGATATGCAGCAGCGTGTAGCGCTCGCCATGCGTGATGGGCAGCATCGGCAGGCCGGACTTGGCATAGTCGGCACGTCGATACAGCGCCAGCGCCCAGAAGTGCGGCGGGGTCCACGTGAAGATGATCAGCACCAGGAACCAGGCCTCGGCCGGCACGGTGCCGGCCACGGCGGCCCAACCCAGCGCGGGCGGCATGGCGCCGGACAGGCCACCGATCACGATGTTCTGCGGCGTGGCCGGCTTGAGCAGGATCGTGTAGACCACCGCATAGCCGAGGAACGTGGCAAACGTCAGCCACATGGTCAGGTCGTTGGCGAAGACATGCAGCAGCCACATGCCCGCACCGCCGAGGATGGCCGAGAAGACCAGCGTCTGCGCGGTGGTGATCTCGCCGGTGGCCGACGGGCGCCATGCGGTGCGGCGCATCAGCGCATCGATCTTCTGTTCCACCAGGCAGTTGATGGCAAAGGCCGCGCCGGCCAGCAGCCAGATGCCGGCGGCACCGCCGATCAGTACGGACCACGGCACCATGCCCGGCGTGGCCAGGAACATGCCGATGATGGCGCAGAACACCGCCAGTTGCGTGACGCGCGGCTTGGTCAGTGCTGCGT
>CAUUBQ010000104.1:0-21189 GCA_963543405.1 uncultured Cupriavidus sp. | reverse complement strand
GCGCATGCACGTCGATGACAATGCGAATGTATGCGGAGCGCAAGGGTTTACTGCTCGACCATGTCGCAGTGGAGCTCAGTCATGCGAAGGTCCATGCCGAGGACTGCGCGGCGTGCGAAAGCAAAACCGGCATGATCGATCGCATCGAACGCCGAATCCTAATCAGGGGAGCACTCACCCCGGAGCAGCGCCAGAGCTTAATGGATATCGCGGAGAAATGCCCGGTTCACCGCACACTGCATGCGGAGATCCGGATCGATACGGCGGCAACGCCCGAACAATGAACGCCAGATCGTCGCCCGTACAGACGCCGCGGCAGTAGGTAACTGCCCAAATCGGCGGCGATGAGGCGCGAGATCAGGGGCAAGGCAGACATGCGGACGGATCGGCGGGCCGGTCCCGCGAAACGAGAAACCCACCAACAGTAGTGAATATTTTGTCATTGGAGGGGGGCCCTGCGAGAGAGCCAATATTTGCGTGCGCCGGGCGTTGGATTGCGGGAGCGTAGCGACGCAGACAGCCGTTTCCTAGAGGTACCTATCGGCCATCGTGCGAACGACGACTGGCCGCTCCTGGGCCGGCAAGCGACCGCTTGCCGGCCGGCTTCCTTAACTACACTTCGGTTTGCTCCGCCATTTCGAGTGCGTCATCCACCTCGATGCCAAGATAACGCACAGTGCTTTCAAGCTTGCTATGGCCAAGAAGCAATTGAACTGCACGTAGGTTCTTCGTGCGTCGATAGATTAGCGAGGCCTTGGTACGCCGGATCGAATGCGTCCCATAGGCTGAGTCGTCCAGACCGATTGAGGCGACCCACCGGTGGACGATCCGCGCATACTGTCGAGTCGAGAGATGGGGAGATGAGTGCAAACGACTCGGAAAGAGATAATCTCCGAGCTTCAGCTCGCGAGTGCGAATCCAGGATTGAACGCTTTCGCGTGCCTGTTGGGTGATCTCGAACTGTACGGGATGATGCGTCTTCTGCTGCATCACGGTGGCGCGGGTGCCGACCTGGTTGCCGACGCAGATGTCCTGCACACGTAGGCGAGTTAGGTCACATGCGCGCAGCTTGCTGTCGATGGCAAGGTTGAACATCGCCAGTTCGCGAACGTTTGACGTGAACTGAAGCCGGGTTCGTATTGCCCATATCTCGTTCAACTTGAGCGGAGGCTTCTGCCCCGTCAGCCGTCCCTTGTTCCATGGAATCCGTCGCGTCGGGCGGAGGAGGGGGGATTCCATCATGGTCTCCTTTCATGTGAAGGGAGACCAAGTCTGCACCTTCTCTTGCCAGGAGATTACCGACCTTCCTGTCGTCGAAGCAGTTCCGCCAGTGTGGGAAATGGCCAGTCCTCGTCGTCATAACCAGCCGGAAGGCCGAGGTGACGATCGCCGTCCGCGCATTTGGTCCTGTCCCCAGGAAGAATGACTTCAGTCACCAAGATCCCAGGTCGTTCCATCTCGAACAGGAAGCGGCTGCAGATCGGACAGTAGCCTCGGTCTCGCGGCTCATCGTCGCCAAGATCCATTTGGTACTCGTGAATCTGGACCCTGACGCCGCACTTGCAGGTGATTGGCTCGATGTAGTTCATGGACTCTCCTAGGCTTGGAGTGCCCAGTGAACTGGTTCGACGCACTCACGTCCATTGATCATGAACTTTTCGGCTTGGATCCGCATCGCCCGAACAGGGCACGAACTACTCTGCGCAAACAGTGTTGGAGCCGTCTGTAATTGCCCCCTCATGCGTCCGCGCTGCATACATTGCAGGTTGTGAAGCGGATACTCGACGGTCTCCGCTCGACCCTAAGCGGACGGCCGAGATGATGCGAGGCGTATGACCGTTCTGCGATGTGGATGCGACGTTCAAAGTCCCCATACGTGGGCAAGGGCAAACGGCTAGAGAAGGCAATACGTGGTCCTGCCGAAGGACGGGTGTTTTAAGGAAGATCAATTGCAGTCATTATCTGTGCTCGCGTGGGATGCATTGATTCGCTGCGTCTAGAATATCCGACTTCGGAAAGGAGAATGGGCGTCTGTTGAATCAATTTCCTCATGAACGGCGCGACCACTTTTCTTTCTGTCTCGTCGAGGCCTTGTAGATAATTCATTAAAAATCGAACATCATCAAAACCGATTTGCTGAAGTTTCCAGAAGAAATTCTGCACGAATGCTGGACCGCTCCTTGGAATCGCAGAAAACCTTGAAAATTCAAGTTGGTGATTCGAAAAAAAATACATATTATCATCGACTACTCTGAGATCATCTGTTTTGCCTGCATGACCCCAAAGCCCTTGTACCCGACGAAGCTGGTCAGGCATTGGTTCGAAGATCGACTTGTTTGTAGGTCCAGACCAAATGGCTATTGTGATAGTTAGCTCGCTGGGATAGAATACAACATGAGGCGTATATTCTGGAATGAATAGGGTATTTCCGGCTCGATGCAAATATTCCATCTTTAACTTTAATCGAGATTCATCGGCAGAAACCCGATTGAATATCAATGATGGATACGTGCCAAGCGCTGCCACACTCGTCAGCAGAGTATCGTCATGGTGGTGAATTGTCGTGTAGGCTATATCATCTCCACCTACTAGGCTGGTGGGGCTAAAGAAATTCATTGTCACGCTAAATCCGTATCCAAGCAAGATGGGTAGATGGACATCGACGCTCGAGCTTTTGATCGCCAGAAATCCGGGTCGCATCATGTTCCGTTCGATTACTTGGAACCAAAGTTTCTTATTGGAGGCAATCGATTGAAGATGTGTGACACAAAGTTTATGCGCCTCTATGCCTCCGCGATATCTAGAGAAAATAACGGCGATATTAGATAGGATCGCATCAAGCTCCGTCATATTCACATGCCCGTCGGTAGACACCAAGTTTTGCCATGGGTCTTTTGCAGAGTGGTATCACTCGAAAATGCACACACCCGTCATTTGGCATTATTTGTAAAACACCAGCTATATCAGCTTGGATATACACGTCCAAGGTGGGTATTAAATATACTTCCGACCTGGCACAAGCGATTTTGTAGTGCAGCACAGTGACTCCAGCCGCGGAAATAATTGCATGCCAACCAAGCGGTTCGCCGTATTGCGAGCGCCAATGGGAGAAATAGAGGTCAGCCTCACTTGGATGGAAACCAAATCGTGGATCGGAAAGGGCCTCATCTCGAGGGTGAACATGAGCGACAGCGCGTCGGTCGAGGCGGACCATGGAAGTGGTGCCCCATAGGACTGATACTTTCTTGGGCTTCGAATTGATCACTGCGGCCTCACACTGCGCAGCATTCGCTAAATCGAAGAGATCTCGAGCATTGACTCGCTTAGTCGAGGCCATTTTGTAGAAGCTCCCGATACGCAGACAGTTGCGCACAAGTCCTCGGCGCAACGATAACGTCGCGCCCGTCGACGCTGATTATACGTCTCGTGTACGCCTCAACGAATTTAGCAACTCCGACCCTCCGAATATTCTCTCGATGCAACATATTCCCCCCAAAGAATATCTCTCGTAGGACGATTCGATATTTCTCCCGTAGAGTTTCATATACAATTGGACTGCAACGGGAGTCTCTTTCAGAAATCATGAGAATATCTATCGGTGCAGATGTTGGTATCTTAAGACCATCTCGGATGGTGGCTAGAGAGATGCCCCGCTTCGATTGAGATCCAAGTCTCGACTGCACGCTGGCAAGAAACTCGTAGATCGCCTCCCCACCAATAATTTCTGCGGGCGGATTGTGAATGTAGACGGCGGAGATTGGCAGCGATTTTAGTCTTCGCAGACTTTCGCCAAGGGAGCGAGTCAGTCCCTCGATGGAATAGTCGAGTTCGGGCACTGGCTTTCGCGAGATATCGACGCCGACTTTAGTATATACTTCACTTTTAGTACCCGATAGGACGGAACTCAGGACTTCTTCCGCGCGACCCATCGCATATAACGGGGCAGTGTCGTAGCTTCTAAAGCCTGCCTCGAAGGCAGCTTCAATGAGCCGCTCCGATTGCCGCTCATTTCGGCGACGGGTCACGAGACCGTCAAATTCTCCTGCGGCCCGCAGTGTGCCGAAAATCAACTTCGAAACCATGGACTTAGATGAGCGATGGGGCGGACTGACAAAAGGCCGCACAATACGGTGACGTCTCCGGTGGGGAGGCGATAAATCCATCAATCGCTTGATGAATTCGTTCTCGCGCAGACGTGACGGAAACTTGGCCATCTTTAATATACGGGCAACGTCGAATATATCCGTCTGCTGATACGTAAAGTCTCTGTGATTCGCATGGTCGATGTACACCGACCGAATCACTGATCATTCTCGCGAATAACTCGAAACTATTCGCAAAGCGTTCCTCTATTTGGAAACTTCCCGAGAGCAGCTTGAAATCGCGCGCTAGCTGAAGTAAATAGCTTCTGGGCGATACCCCTTTATGGATAAGCATCTCCTTGGAAGCAGCGAGGAAACTAAGGTCAAGCCCCCCCTTCGACCTTCGCGCGAATTCTGCGAGTTGGAGCACTTCATTAAGTGACAACGCATAGAACGTTAAGTGAACAGAGACGGAAGTTAGGTCGTTCATTCGATCGTAGATCCGAACTGCGTCCTCAAATGCGCGGACCGATCGGCCAAAAAGTCGTGCCCCATGGGATTCGGCCGACACAGTGATGTGCTGCAACAATGGAGCACATTTCGTAAGCGTTGAGAGTGGGAAAGCAGGTCGGGCCGCCGTCGTTACTGATGACGCAATTCCGAACCTTGAACTTAGCATCAACAAGCGCCGTAAGTTTGGATGGTCAGTAGGTTCGCCGCCAGTGAAGCAAAAGGCCCGGACACCTATTTCTGAGAGACGACTAGCCGTCCACGCAAGAGTGCTCGGATCGAGATCATGTAGTCCGCGATCCGCTCGGAAGCAGAATCCGCAAGCAATACGGCACTTGTCAGAGGTGCTCACGAAGGCAGCATTGAATTCGTCAACGGTCATTACTGAAGCCCCGTTGCATCCCATACTGCAAGTTCTATAGAACGTCGATACAGGGCACAAAGCGCTGGATGAGGGCGAGGCGACTTTAAAAAGTAAACATGGGGCTGTGGTGGCCCACCGCAGATTGCCATCGCGGGGCACGACAAGCAGTCCGAAACTGGGAAAAGTCGTTTCGTTGATCCTTTGAAATCTATCGATTCTTCATCAAGCGCCGAAACGTCATAAATGGATGTGGGGTCTGACCAAAACAGGTCAGACAAACTCATCTTGGCACCGGGAAGCAGTGCGGCGGTGATGGAACCATCCACCTCTTCTAGAACTTTAGGAACGCGAGCGTCCAGTGCTTGATATACGCGGTCAAGCGTTGAGTGAACAATTGCCCCCCTTGCGAGTGCTCTGCTTCGTGCTCGAAACAGCACCTCGGCGAGTTTATTACCGGATACGGGAAATTCTCCGGCTCCAGGAATAGGATTGTTAACATATATGAACTTAAGTCCGAGGACATTGACAATATAGTCGATGCATTCATCAAATCGTTCTAGATTCTCGGGCGTCGGTGTTAAATTGGCTCCCAGATATACGCCCTTCAGCGCCTGAAGCGCCTGTATGTTTCGTTGGAGCTTTTTCGAATAATCTTGTCCACCAAGCAGAGTGCGATGCTTGTGATTCGTCTCCGGTGTTCCGTCTATCGAGATGCCAATTCCATACCCGAATTTCTCGTAATGTGCGAGCATTCGGGCGGTAAGTAGTACACCGTTGGTAACGAGTGTGCGCTGCACTCGGTCTACCCTGTATTTTTTAGCGAAACGGTCACAGAGTGCATCGCCATACTCCATGAGATCGAATCTGGTAGTGGGTTCCCCCCCAAACCATTGAACGGAAACCTCGGGCATACCCTCGTTGCAGTGGAAGAGGAATTCGAGCCCAATTTCCAGGTCTTCGGCAGACATATCAGGTTTGCCGGAGTTTGTTTCGACGAAGCAGTATGAGCACTTCAGGTTGCAACGATCCGTCAGAACTACGCGGAATCCGGAGATTCTGCGTGGACTCGTAGGCAAGCCAAATTCACGTAAGCGCCGGCCGACCGCAGCAATGGCTTCCTCTCTATTGCCCGGCACGTAGCCATCGCATCCGACGTCGTTCAGATACCTTTCGATCTCCTTCGCCTCCGGCTCGCCGGACAATAGGTGGTACATCTCCTCTCCGGACAGAAAAACTGTTTCCAACGACAAGGGATCGAGCAGCGCGTATTCGCGGTCCTTTCGGTAGACAAAGCGTCCGCGCCAAAGTGGTGGCAAGGGATAACTGGGAGGACGCAACATGATCGTTTGCATTTTATGCCACTCCACTAAATTCTTCAGTTTTGCTTCCCTTTTTTTGCCTTTTTCTCTTCCTTTCCCTCAGCCTTGTCTAGCTCATCAAGTATTCGCCCTATTTCATCTTCATAGTCGAATTCGACCTGCTCATCCTCGCTAGTTAGTACTTGCGTCGGTATGCTCAACGACTGCGCGAGCTCTTGGACGAGTTGTATGTGTGCCTCTTGCATGCGCTTCGTATCCCTCTGCCCTGCGCCGTCGGCCAACACGATAATGCCGGGCAGTGTTGGATTTGGCGCGATGAGAACGATGCCGTGCGGCTCTTCACGGACCGCAATGATCGCGCCTTCGACGGGTATCCACGCAACCTTTTCCTTAATCGCCTCCATGATTTTGGTTTGGCGATCCTTGAACTCCTTCCTATCGCCGAACCACACCCCAGCCTTATATTTGGACATCGGGGTCGTAACTGGGATTAGGTGATCGGTCTTCTTGGGCCGGCGCTCGGGCATATCAGTCCTCCGTTTGGCACAAACACAATAGAGACAAGTTGGCGCGAGAGAAGTGCAGCGCCGCGGCTCGGGGGATTCGACGACTGCTCCTTCGTGAAAATCCCCAAGGGATAGTGCAGTACAAAACAACGAGGTTGTGCATCGACATCTGTGGGGAACCGCACACTAGCAGACGTGAATGTCTGGACTGCTTGGCGCCGACACTCAAAGAGTTCGTGGCAAGCAGCCGACGTCTGAACGTCCGATCGACGGCATTGGCGAATGTCGCCTCAAGCTCGGGACCGCCGCATCTACGGAGAAGTGTGACCGGCTGGTATTCGGCCGCTCCCACCATCCGCTGGTTTAAGGACGGATGGCAGGAGGTGGCCGACTCCAGGCGGCCGAGGGGAGAGTGCGCCAGTCGGCGCTACTCGACCCTAACAGTGCCAAGAGTGAGGCAGATGACGCGTACCAAAAGCAAGGCAGTACTTCGAAGCCCTTTGCGCCTTGATAAGCGATGGTCGACTATCGAAAAGTGGTTGGGCAATGCTCCGCCATCTATATGACGCCCACAATCGGACTGCGACCTACACGGAACTCGCCTGCGCCGCCGCACGGGCAGGCGCTCAAGCTTCCGATGAGCGCCCGCACACCTATGCGAACCTCGAATTCGGCAAGCTCGTAGGCTACTGGGGCAGGCAGTAGGGATGGGGTTTCTGCCTGGCACCAAGCGGGAGACGCTGTTTTATAGTAGCTCCACCGGTGTGGGCCACTCTGCCACGCCCGCCGGTGCCGAATTCGAGATGGTCACGCTATCACGAACTCGCCAAAGCAATCGATCGGTTGATGAAAGACGGGTCATTCGATGCATTTATCAAGCAGTAGCAAGCGGAGGATGAAATGTCCGAAGAGCTAAGGACTTTGAAGGCCGGCCGATACACACTGGTTGCACGTTCCATTGACGCTGGATTCCGCGGGGTCATGTTGGGTTGACCAGCAGAAGGTCGTGGATGTCCAAGGGGCAACGATCGACGATGTCTGGGGCAAGCTATGGGACACGCTTTGTGAACGGCAGATTTCGCTTGCCGCCGCGCGACGCGGCGCCGATCCGACCGAGAAGAAGCAGCCAGGGCATTTCTTCGCATTGAGCACCAACTCACGCCGGGCCACAAAGCAATGCTCAGGGCGCACTTGAAGGCTGTCGACCAGAGGATTACGCCAACCGAACTCGCAAAGGCGGCAGGCTACGCCAACTATTCGGCCGCCAACCTGCAGTATGGGCTCCTTGGAGCCCTGCTCTTCGCGAAAATGCCGAGCGAGTTGCAGAAGGGGAACAACGGCGCGCCGGTAATGACGCACGCAATCGCTTCCCAAGAGGACCTGCGCGCGTCCAGCATGGACGAATGGATTTGGCAGACGCGGCCTTACATCGCTGCAGGCCTGGTGGTCGCGGACATTCTTTGATCTCGCTTGCGAATGTTCTAGTTCCGGGCGCGGAAATCGGAAAAAAAGGGGACGACCGCAAAGCTACGCTCTGGGCGGCCGGTGCCTGACGCGCAGCAGTCGTTCGAATGGCACGTCGGGACTGCGATCATCGACCGCTACTGGCCGGGTGCGGCCCGACGCCGAGCACAACCGAGCGTTCCTCCTGGGCCCGTCCGCGTGTGGCAGAAGACGACCCATCTGCGTCATTCGGCTATCCCGAAATCTATGGCGGCAATCTGATGTAGTGCGGCCTTTCGGATGCATTCCATGTCAGATGTCGGCGCGGGCGGACGGCCAGTTTTGGCCGCCAATGGAAGTGATTTAAACGATATATGTATCAGATTTAAGGTAAACGAAACTCGCAGGCAAGCGCCGCAAAATTCACTCGACCCGCTCATTGTCGCGCACCAGAAGTGCACATGAAAGGGTCGAAGTGAACAAGCTCCAAATTGTCGGCAACGCTGGCCTGCGCCAGCTGCTAGCGCTTCTCTTGGTGCTGGCTCTCATCCCACAGACAAATGCAGCGGTTCCGCAGAAGTTCTGGTGGACCGGGTACGTCGGGAATAGTGGCTTCTTCCAGCCCACGGCCGAAGCGGGTTGCGTAAACCTCGACCACACCATCTATCTAAATGTTACATACAGGCTTGACCGGTGGAATGGTTCGAACTGGGTCTGCGCCGGATACGTGAATGGCGTCCTGCTGGCGGACCCGTATACCCGGGCGATGTATGAAAAAATGTGTGGTGCTAAGGGAAGCCTGCGTAGATCCAGTGAACGGCGCCTTCAATCCTGCGGCTTTTCGACGCAACCCACAGCTTCCACTTGATGAGCAGTGCCCCGACCTTCCAAAGGCGACAGCGAACGCTTGTCCAGTGGGGAACCCCGTCTCACCTCTTACGGGTCAGAAATTTCAGGCGGAGCCGGCTGATTTCCGGTCAGCAGGATCTCACACTCTGGTGCTCCAACGCACGTACCGATCCGAGATGGCAACTCACGGGACGGGGGTGCCCGTTGGATATGCTCCCGCAATCGCGACACTTGGAACGGGGTCACCTCTTGGCCGCGGCTGGCATCACAACTGGGACCGATCTCTCAATCTTTCGTATCTGAACGATACCTATCCAACCATTTCGGCTCTTCGAGACGATGGGACCATTGTGCGCCTAATCAGAAATGGACAGAAATGGGTGGATGCTGACGGCGCTGTGCGGGATCGGCTTAACAGCGCAAGCGGAGACGTTCAAGGCGAAGTTTGGCAATACTATGTCGCGGCTACAGACTCCGTTGAGTCCTACGACGCGAGTGGCCGCCTGCTGCGGGTGACTGATCGTAATGGCTGGGTGAACACCCTGACGTACACCACTGAGCCGACTTCGGACGCACCAGGCGGAGCAGCGCGGCTGCTTGAAAGCGTGCGCAACCAGTTCGGCGTGACACTGCGGTTCTCCTACGATTCGAGGAACCGCCTCATTGCGGTGACCACGCCGGATGGCAAGCAGATCCGCTATGGGTACGACGCCGACGGCACCTCCACAGTGATGTGGCCGGACCAGATCCTGCGGCGCTATCACTATGGCGAGGATATTTCGGGGTTCACCTTGGCGTTGCCGGGCCGACTGACGGGCATCACCGACGAGCTTGGTGCACGCTACTCGCGATACAACTACGCCACGACGACAGGATTTGTCACGAGCGAGGAGCATGCGGGCGGTGTCGACAAGCTGTCGTTCAGCTACGGTGCGAATGCCACCCTGGTGACGGACGGCAATGCGCTGACGCGCAACTTCACTTACCAACTGGTCGGCAAGCTGCGCCAGCCCACCGGCGCATCCGGTTCAAGTCTGATTGGCGATCCCTTCAACACGATCCAGTACGACGCCGGTAACAACGTCAGCCGCACAGTCGACCGTAACGGCAGCGATACCCGTTACAGCTACGACGCGCAGGGCCGCGAGACGCAACGCATCGAGGGCTACAGCACGGCCGACGCCAAGACCACGACCACCGAGTGGCATCCGACGTGGAATCTGCCGCTGAAGGTGGCTGCGCCGAGTCGCGTGGACTATTTCACCTATGACGAGAAAGGGCAGGTGCTGACCTACGGTTGGTATCCAACCAACGACTCTAACGGCAGCCAAGGGGTCAATGCCCAGCCGTCCGGCGACGTGACGAGCACGATGTGGACCTATGGCGCAAATGGCTTGGTAGCTACGGCCATCGACAAGGTTGGGGACACGGTCACTGGCCACTGGACGTTCACGCACGATGCCCAAGGCAATCTGGCTTCTGTGACGAACATGGCGGGGCAAACCGGATCCGCCGTGCAATATGATGCAGCGGGCAGACTGCTTGAGGCTGTGGATGTCAACGGATCTCGGATTAAATACGCTTACGATGTACGCGGCCGCATGACCGACGTCGATATCGACGGGATCCAGACCAGATATGAATACGATGCGGTGGGGCAACTTGTTGGCATTGTCGGACCGTACGACCTTGTGACGCGCTATACCTATGATGCCGCCCACCGACTCATCCAAATCCTGGACAACATCACGATTCCTGAAAGGGTCAATGATTCCAATCTGGTCAGCCCCTTTGCGGTGGAAGGTGCTGCCGCACCTTCGTCGCTGGCCTATGTGTCCAATCGTCTGGCCTCGGGCTGGAATGCCGTGATCCGGTGGCTGAAGGATTGGCTCTCTGCCGTCATTAGTTCGGCACACGCCCAAGCGATACCATTGCCGAATCAGTACGTGCCGCCGATTCGCCCAGGGCAGAGCATGCCGACCTATCCGGGGTCGAGCGCCGCGTCTGACCTTGATCCGAGCCTTACCCGAGAGAAAATGACTCCCGGTTTGTATGTCTTAAGGTTTTTGGTAAGGGTGCAAGAAGCGTGTGGCGAAGCCATTTCCCAGGTTGTCGACAAAAGTGTTCAACAAGAGCGAACCGCCCGGAGACTGCGACTGGAACAAGTACACACAACTACGCGACGCCGTGGAGGCAGAGTGCAAAAATGCCGGGGCATTTAGTTGCGGGAGCACAGATGGACCTGAGTTGTTGCAGTACAAACGCGATCAGGCACTACGTTGCGCTATGGCTCGCACAAGGATTATGCAGACTTGCTTCAGAGGCGGTGACCCGGAACACGAGGTTCCCGAGAGAAACGCTTGGCGGGCCGTTGCCAAGTGCGATTCGTATTTGGCAAAACCGTAGTTTGGAGTTATGAATGGACACCCAAGAAATCGCTAACGCAATTATCGAGGCTTTCAGTGATGTCGAGCCTCCACCGTTGTGGTCCATTGTTAGCAGCAGAGAGGGTCATGAGCCCGCTCTTGTTGAGAAGACCTTTGCCGGAAAACTGCGGGACGAGTTGACGGATGACGAACTCGATCGTGATCCAGCACTGTCCTTCTTCTCCGCAGAGGCATTTCGATATTTTCTTCCAGCCTACCTCATCCGAGAACTTAACGGGTACGAATTTCAACAGAACCACCTGGCTTTCGTGCTCACGTATGGCCTGACGGATGACGAGCGAAATAAACTTGTCAATCCACGGCGGTATGGGAATCTTACGGCTTGGGATAGCGCGGTACACAAGTTTGCACCGCTGACGAAACAGCAGGTAAAGGCGATCGTTGCGTTTCTCAAATTTAGAATGGAGAAAGATCGGCAGGATGATCCATTCGACTACCAGCTTGTATCGGAGGCCATGACAAATTATTGGCTCCCCCGAAGCGGTGAGTGAGCTCATAGCTGGCGGTTCATTTCATCGCCCCTCCGTATGAAGTCTCAATGCGTACCAAATGCCATCGAAAGGCGGCGCATTTGAGTTCAGATGTCAGAAGCCACAGCGTTCCCGGGTGTGTCAGTTCTTGGTTGCACAGCAGACGCTCGCTGATGAATCGGGAATGGCGGAGTCTGTTTAGGTTTGTTTGATGCCTGCCCTTGGCTGCAGAATTCCAGGGGTATGAGGGCAGGCGTTGAACAAACCTCAGGGGAGGAAACCGCGGAGTCCGGCGATGTCGGTGATGCGGGCTATGGCGATTGATGGGTTGGCCCCATCAGCGGCGTCATGGCTTGAAGAGGAGGCAGGCCATCAATCGGCTCCTGCCATGGCGCGAAGGTCGGAGCAGTTCAGGATCGCGTGGATACCCAGTGCATGCAACCTGGTCGAGGGAGTCGGTGAGCGCAACGCTCCGCTTGCGGCTCCAGATTCCGAAGAGCCGTCGGTTGAGTGGTAGGTGTGGAACGTGTGGGCTCATGCCGGAGCTCGCTGCGGTGGCGGTCCGCGGATGCACGCGCTGCGCGGGATGACCTCGATGACGAGCATCGGGGCGCCACAGTGCCGGCAGACGAAGGACGGAGGTGCGGGGACATCGGTATCGTCAGGCGTAGCAGTCACCGCCTGCACGACGCTCAATAGCGAGCGTATCTTGACCAGATTCGCGCGGCGCACTGGATTGGCAAGCAATCCGTAGTGGCGGATGCGATGGAAGCCGCCCGGCAGTACGTGCAGCAGGAAGCGGCGCATGAATTCTCCGACGTCCAACGTCATGGTCTTACGGCGCGTGCATCCCTTGGCGCGGTAGTCCTTCCAGCGGAAGGTCACGCCGCGTTCGTCGAGCGAGACCAGGCGCTGGTTGGAGATCGCCACGCGGTGCGTGTAGCGCGACAGGTAGGCCAGTACTGCCTCTGGACCGGCGAACGGTCGCTTGGCGTAGACCACCCACTCGGTGGCGCGTAGTGGCGCCAACCATTGCGCAAAGGCGTCCGGATTGGCGAGGGCGCTGTACTCACCAAAGAACTGCAATTGCCCCAACGTGTGTGCGTCCTGGAGTGCATCGAGGAAGCGCCGCCGGAAGAGGCGGGAGAGCACGCGGACTGACAGGAAGAAGCCGGGACGGCAAGCGATCCAGCGTTGCCCATCTGGGGAGAGACCGCCGCCCGGGACGATGCCGTGTACGTGTGGATGATGGGTAAGTGCCGAGCCCCACGTATGCAGCACCAGGGTGGCACCGATCTGCGCACCGAGGTGCAGCGATGGTCCGCAGAGTGTCGGCGGCGACGTCGAACAACAGGCCATAGATCACCGCCTTGTTGTACCAGGCGATGGCGCTGATCGGCGCGGGCAGTGTGAACACGACGTGGTAGTACGCCACGGGGAGCAGATCCTCAGTGCGCGCTTCGAGCCAGCGATGCGCGGCGCTGGCCTGACACTTGGGACAATGTCGGTTGCGGCAGGAGTTATAGGACACCTCAAGGTTGGCGCAGCCGGAACAGCGCAGCACATGCCCTCCCAGCGCCGCGGTACGGCACTGTTCGATGGCCGACATGACCTGCAACTGCCCAAGGCTCAAGGAGGCAGTCTGTCGCCAGGCCGGCCCGTGGAGGCGGAAGATATCCGCGACCTCGAGCACGTTGAGCTCGGCGGCGGGACTTCCTAGTCGGAATGCAGATTCTCGAGGGGGCTGACCACCTCGCGCAGCAGATCGGTGGCGACCTGGGCATAGAGCGCTGTCGTCTCCAGCTTCCTATGCCCTAGCAGTACTTGAATCACGCGGATATCGACCTTCTGCTCGAGCAGGTGTGTCGCAAAGCTATGCCGTAGCGTATGCATGGATACGCGCTTGTCGATCTCTGCGGCCTGCGCGGCGGCGTGGACGGCACGGTTGAGTTGCCGGGTGCTGAGTGACTCGATGGGATTGAGGCCCGGAAACAGCCAGCCACCCTCGAGCATCTTGCCCTGAGCATGAGCCACGCGCCACCAGGTGCGCAGGCGTTCGAGCAGGACCGGCGAGAGCATGGCGTAGCGGTCCCTGCGACCCTTGCCTTGTTCGATTCGCAGGGTCATGCGCTGGCTGTCGATATCACTGACCCGCAACGCGACGACTTCGCTGGCGCGCAGGCCTGCGCCATAGGCCACCGCGAGCGCGGTCTGGTGCTTCAGGTTGCTGGCGGCAGCCAGCAACCTGGCGACTTCATCGGGACTGAGTACGACAGGCAGGACGCGCGGCACGCTCACCGGGCGCATCCTGGCCATCCGGTTGGCATCGCAGAGGGTTACCTCGAAGAAGAACTTCAGTCCGGTGATCGCGGCATTCAGCGAAGTCGGTGAGGTGCCGTGATCGACGAGGTGAAGTTGATAGCGCCGCAGATCCTCGGTACTGGCCGTGTCCGGCGAGCGGCCGAGAAAGGCCGCGAACTGGCACACGGTGCGGAGGTATTGGGTCTGGGTCTTGTCCGCAAGCTTGCGCATCCGCATGTCCTCGATCATGCGCTGGCGTAGCGGGCTGATGGTAGGTGTCGCGACTGACATGGCTGGGCTCCTGTCGGGAAACGAGGCAAGTTGCCTCGGTCCTCAACTTAGGAGACAGCGCAGGCGCTTCAGTCACTTTGCGCATTGGACGGAGGGTTACCGCGCGAGCGGTTTAGTCCTCTGGCCGACTACGGCCCTCCCTTTCGCCGGTCAAACACTGCCCTGATTGCCATCCACGACGATCCAGACGCTCATAGTTTGGGACGGCTTTGGATTTTTTGTTCGCAACACGCTTTGGGGGGTGATTGAAGTGAGATGGAGTTTCACGAACGTGAAACTTTGTTGAGTTTGACGGCAGACCGAAAGGGGCGGCGGGGATTGAGCCGGAGCAACGAAAAAGAGAGAATGCCGTGCCCGCAGCATACCGTTGAGCAATAGCCTGCCGTCCCCTTGACGGAGTTGAGCGTTTGAATCGCGGCGGCTGAGCCCTGTGTACTCGGCTTGATTTCCTTTTCTACGATGAACGTTGATCTCTCGCCTTCATATCTGAGATATTCCGATAGCCACGAATCCACCGCCTCTCGGCCAGCATTCCTCAGAGCATGAAAGAGGCCCGTTGACGGCGTGCTCTTCAATGCGGCGCCGATCTCTTCCATGAAGCGGGGAGCCGCTATCACGTGGAAGCGTTTCTCGGCGTAGATGTTGCCGTCATCGCTGCGGGTTTCGGGCGGGATGATTCCTCTTCTGATGAGCTTGTTGAACGACTCGATTCGTGCGATCTCTGTTACCCAAGATGCGCTGAAACTGACTTCGTTCTTGACGCTGGAAGTCGGGACATGGGCGCAAGGCCGCCGATGCCATCGGCATCGGCATCGGCATCAACAATGGCGGTGGGCGAACCGCCGTGTCTGCGAGCGTGACTCAGCCCCGCAGCGCCATGGCACGCAGTAGTGCATCGATCTGGCCGAAAGCGTCCTGTTGCCATTGGTCTGGGCTGCGATCACCAAGCGCATGAGTGTCTTCGACGAACCGCCTCACACAGGTCGGGCCATGCCCTTCGAAAGTATCGAACTTCTCGGCGATGTGTCGGAAACCACGCTTGCCGCTGGCAAGCCCCAGCAAGGGACGACATTGCTGTGCAAGCGCCTCGATGCCGCCCGGATAGTTCCGTACGCAGTAGTAGATGTCGTAGGCGTCTTTCTGCTTGTAGCGTCCCGCCAATGCGTGGCCTTTCATCGCCAGTAAAGCGGGGATGGAGCACACCGCTATCTCCACTCGGTTGGTTCCCCCGTTTGGCATCGCTCCCGTAATAGCGACTAATTCGTTGAACCGCATCGCGAGATCGGCACCATCGGCACGTTGCACGGCAAAGTCGGTAATCAACGGGGGATCATTTTTGACGATTTCCGCGTCTCTGGGCATCAGGAAATCGACCACAACATCAATGGCGTTTCCACCATCCCGCGCGAAAACTTGGCGAACCAGCTGGAAGCGCCGAAGACCCTCGCGTTGGGCGTATCCATGACCTTGAAGAGCACCGATCAAGGTCGCGTACTCGCCGTCGCCAAGCGCCTCTGCATCTAGGCTGAGGTCCACGTCGAGAGTCCCTACATGAGGCATGTCCTCGTTGGCCAGCAGCAGCCATGGAACGGCGCCACCAATGACGGCAAACTTGCCCCTGAAGCTACCAAGGATCTGTCCGATTTCGATTAGCACCGACTTCACGGCCGCAGTCGTCCGGTCCTCGTACTCCGCGGCCGATTGTGGATCCTGGGGTGTCATTTGAGCCATGAGAGTCTTTCTATGCGCAGGTGTTCGGCGGCCTCGGCGCCTCGTTCACCTGCAATGGAGAGGTCAAGGTAGGTCTGGACCGGACTAGTGCAAATGGCGCCCGGCGCAGGCTCAACCGTGTCAGAGAGTAGTCCCAAGTCCTTCGGGACCGTGACGACCACGTTTTCGCCCTTAGTAGCAGGTGCGAGCTTGAGCGCAGCCTGGAGCTTACGAAGCCCTTCCTCGTCGGCGAAGAAGTAATGCGCGCCGGTTCGGGCGTAGGGGGCAAGCCACTGCGCTGCCGAAAACGACGCGAAGGCTGCGCGTCCGGGACCGCGTTCGGTCCGCAGCGCGCCGCGGGCTGCATCTTCAAGGGCGGTACCATGCAATGGCGTGTAAAACCGCAGTCGCTCGCCTGACGGCGCGGCGTAGCTTTCCCGCCATGCGCTGAGCAATGCGTTGGGATCAGAAAGGACAAGACCGTCCTCCGCGGCGCGCGCCCATTCCCGATCAATCAATGCGGTGCGCACGTTGCTGACGTGTCCAAGGCTCACTCCGGAAATTTCGGACAACTCGGTGACTCGCCACGCGTGGTCCGGCTGCCGCAACATGGCGCGAAGTACCTGGGCTGATTTCGGTCTGAATAGCGACTTGAGTTCGCGTTGCTCGGCTGCTGGTCTGGCTTCTAACACGCGTTCGATGAAGACTCCGCCGAAGGTGATCCGGGCGTTCCCGATCAGATCGAGATAACCAACGTTCATCTCTTCACACAACTGCCGCACTGCGGGTGAGATGTAGGGAGCTATGAATACGGGAGTCGCCAGCGAAGGGTGGCGCATCACGTAATTGCGCAGTTGTAGCAGTGCCGAGCGTGCATACCTCGGTTGGCCGCTTGACTTGCACTCGCAAACGAGCAGATGCTGGCGGCCGTCCACGAGCAGTCGGGCGATCAGATCGGGCTTCCCATCTTTGGACTCACCTTCGATATCGATGCCTTCGATTTGAAGGATGGGGACCCTTTCAAGCAGTTGCCGCAACGCCTCACCACCCCGGATCTCGGTTTCTTTCATTGAAATGACCTGTTTCAGCATTCGTTGAAAATACCATATTTTCTGAAAGACCTCCCCCTTTTTCAATGCAGAGATAGCTTTCAGCGAATGCTGAAATGACATTAATTACTGAAATGGCTTGCAATTGTGCATTAAGAGTACTTTTTGTGCACTTTGTCTCGCTTGCCGCCGTTGCGTGTGGCCAAAGAAGCCCTTGCCGGGCAATAGCGTGCGCCGAGGGCATGGCTTGGCGGCTCCCCGGCACACCGCAGGACGCGGCATCGGGGCATGGCCAAGGCTCGCTCACGCCAGCCGCCGCTAGCGAACCCGACGCCGCCTTTCAACGCAGAGAAGCGAAATGTCCGTTCCCTAGGCGCTCGCTCTTTTTCGGATACCTCGTCCCGATGTGTTCTTGGGCATATAAGCGCAACGGTCGTGCCCCGGCGGACAGTCGTCTGCACATGCTTTCGGGCACCGCCCGGCGCAACAGCTCCGCGATCGCGTCCAGCATCTACTGCCTGAGCCGGCGAAGCCCGTTGAAGTGGTGGAGGTGCCCAAGGTGCTTCCGATGCCGGCCCAGATGAAGCCGATCATGCCGACCGAGGAGGTCGCGCCCGCGCGGGAGCCGGCGGACGAGACCCTGCGCGTGTCGCGCGCCAATGAGGAGGCAAGGGTCGCGCCCACGCGCGAGGGCTATGTCAACGCCATCCAGGTCTGGCCATACACCGACGGGGCGCTCTACCAAGTCTACGCATCACCGGGCCGTGTCACTGTCATTGCCTTGCAGCCCGGCGAAGAACTGGTGACAATCGCCGCCGGCGACACCGCGCGCTGGATTGTGGGCGATACCGCGACGGGTGCGGGCGACGAGTTGCGTGTCAAGGTGCTGGTCAAGCCGGTGCGCGCCGGCCTGACGACCAACCTGGTCGTGATGACCAGCAGGCGGACCTACCTGATCGAGCTGACCGCGACCGCTAAGGCGTGGATGGCCTCCGTGTCGTGGGACTACCCGAAGGACCGCATGCTGGCCTTGCAGCGCCAGGCACAGGCGGCTCAGGCTGCCGCCCCGGTCGATACTGGCCTTTCGCTCGAAAATCTTCGCTTTCGCTACGCCATCCGTGGTGCCAATCCCCCCTGGAAGCCGCTACTCGCCTTCGACGACGGTGCGAAGGTCTACATCCAGTTTCCGCCGCGCATCGGGCAAGGCGAACTGCCGCCGCTCTTCGTGATTGGGGCGCAGGGAGACGGACAACTGGTGAACTACCGCTTTCGACCACCGTACTACATCGTGGACCGGCTTTTCGGTGCGGCTGAATTGCGTCTGGGCGGAGGCGGGGAGACGGTGGGCGATGTCGTGCGCATCGAGCGTACGGATGGCATCGCAGGGGGGCATTGACCATGAACCCGGACAATGCCCCGGAGCTGGGGTCGCCAACAGTGAGCAAGGAGGCGCCCGAATCGTTGGCGTTGCGCGCCCAGCCGCGTCCGGTGACACGGTTGAACCGGCGCGTGCTGGTCGCCCTGGCAGGCGGCATGTCGGCCGCCGTGCTGGGCGCGACGATGTGGTCGCTGCAGGCCCCCGGGCATCGAAACATGGCCGAGCCGATGGCGCTTGATGATGCCGATCGCGTTTCCAGATCACCTGCGCTCGATCAGTTGCCAGCGGATTACGCGTCGCTGCCTGCGACCGATGTTGGCAGGGACGATGTCCCGCAGCTTGGGCCGCCGCTGCCCGGTGACCTTGGGCCCGCCATTGTGAAAGCACAGCCCTCGTTCGTGGTCGGTGACCCACCACCTGGTCAGGATCCGGCTATCGCCGAGCGAGACGCGTTACAAAAGGAGGCGGAGACCGCGGCGACCTCGCCCGTATTCTTTCGAAGCGGCACACAGCGATCGACGGTCGGATCCGAGCCTCCTGTCGCGATACCGTCCCCGACCACCCCTGCGCTCACGCCGACCCCTGAGCCGCGCCTTGCCGCTGCGTTCGATCCGCAAGCGCCGGGACTGGCGTCAACGGCTGCGCAGCCGACCGATCCCGTGACCGCGCAAAACCGGCAAGACCAGAAAGAGATGTTCCAGCAAGCGGGAGTGACGGCAACCCACAATGTCGGGCTGTTGCAGAGCCCAATGTCACCTTACCAGGTGATGGCCGGCACCGTGATAGCGGCGGCGCTCGTGACGGGTGTCCGTTCGGATCTGCCCGGCGAGGTGATCGGGACGGTGACAGAGCCTGTGTATGACACAGCAACCGGGCGCCACCTATTGATTCCCCAGGGCGCACGCATGATCGGGAGATACAACAGCCAGCTCAGCTACGGACAGAATAGGGTGCAGATGGTCTGGCAACGCATCATCCTGCCGGATACCTCCTCGCTCACGCTGGACAACCTCATCGGCGCCGATCCGGCAGGTTACGCTGGGCTGGAGGATGGCATTGAGCGGCATTGGGGTCGCATCTTTGCGGGCGCCGCCCTGACGACCCTCCTAGGTGTCGCTGCGGAGTTGGCGGCCCCGGAGAATCGCAATGGCAATCGCGTCATCATTGCTGGCCGCAGCGGTCTGCAGAGCAGCGTGAACCAGGCCGGGCAGGAGCTGACACGGCGCAGTCTCAACATCCAACCCACGCTGACAGCGCGGCCTGGCCTGCCGGTTCGCATCATTGTGAATCGGGATCTGGTGCTGCGGCCATATTCACCCATCATCTTGAAACGGGGGGTGTCATCCTGAGCACCAGGAAAACGCTACGGCTTGGGCCGTTGCCCAGGAGCGAAAGCGCGAAGCTGACCTTCACCTGCACGACAGCACTCAAGGCCGAGTTCGGATTAGCGTCACTAGCGCCTCATTGCGATTTTTTTGAAGTGTGAGACCCTGATCGACGTATCGATCAGGGACGATCATTCCGCATCCATCTCAGGACGGCGTCGGGGAATGTCTTGCATGTCGGACGTACTGCCACCGAGGGCGGCCAGGCGCTTGGCCGCCTGCACGCGTACGAACGTCTTAGTGGCCTCGCGAAACAGAATCGGCCTTGTCCATGCCTGGCTCGGCTGCTTCCAGAGCCTGTTCGTACAAGGCGTCGTCGATGGTAACTGTCGTTCGTACGGTATCGCTCCCCTCATCAAACCTGATGCTTATGGCATCAATGTTAGCCTCTTCTCGAGGCTAATCTTGGATGACCGTAAGAGATGCGGGTCGTCTCTACTTGAGTTTCGTGCGGTCTCCGGAGAATCCCTCCGTCTCCGCCAGAAGACTGCCCGGCTCCCGCGGGGGCATCCGGCGCGCTATCGGCAGTTGGTGGCCGACTATGTCAGCTATTCCGACAGGTATTTCCAACGGCTGGGCGAGATTCACCTGCGCCCCTGGCGTCGGCTGGATGCGGCCAATGCGGGCATGCTCAGCGTTGAGGTGAGTGGCACGCTCGAGCAGGCCTTGCAGCTAGGATGTCTGATCCGGTCCGATCTCAGTCATGGAAGGCTGTACCCGTTCGAGGCCCCGCAAGTTCGGGGGCGAAGCCGGCGCGGAATTGGGGGGCATCCGGGCCCGCAGAGCTTCCAGGTCCTTGTCGTCCGGGGGAGAAATCTGCTCGGGGCGCGCAGGCAGTCGATCACGCAGACGCTCCACGTCCTGAAAGTGGGGGGGCGCAACCCGCTCAGAAGGAGAAGGCATCTGAGCCCGTAGCGCTTCCAAGTCGTGTACGGCTGGGGGAGTTCGTCCGGGGTACGGGTCCATCCGTGCCCGCAACTCTTCCAAGGCGCGTAGATCCGGGGGAGAAACCCGCTTGGGGTGTGTTGCCATGTGACCTCCGCATCTAGACGAGAAAGTTCGATATCGCAGTAACTTCGCCAGCC
>CAUUBQ010000103.1:0-21299 GCA_963543405.1 uncultured Cupriavidus sp. | reverse complement strand
ACACTTCTAGCTTCGTCGGCAGCGTCAGATGTGTATAAGAGACAGCCCCAACCCCTCTCCCGCACTGCGGGAGAGGGGAGCCTGAAAGCCAACGCAACATCGCGTTATCGCCAAACGCGACCCCCTCTTGCCAATTCGTGATGGCCCCGCATGCACGTGGGCGTCGGATTCTGCCGTACCATGTCGGCAGCCCGCACCATCACGATCATGTCCTCCACGCCCCTGCTCGTCGAGCCAGAACTCGCACCGCCTCCCACGCCTCGTACGCTGTTTTTCGAGTTTGCCCGCATGGGCCTGTCGGGCTTTGGCGGCGTGTTGCCATTTGTCCGGCGCTCGGTGGTCGAACGTAACCGCTGGCTCAATGACCGCGATTTCGTTGAGATCCTGAGCATGGGCCAGGTGTTGCCCGGCCCCAACGTGATCAACCTGGCGCTGATGCTGGGCCTGCGTTTTGCCGGGTTGCGCGGTGCGCTGGCCGCGTTCAGCGGCCTCGTATTCGTGCCGATGGTGGCGGTGCTGTGTGCGATGGGCGTGTATCTACGTTTCCAGGATGTACCGCAGGTGCGGCAGATGCTGGCCGGCATGACAGCCGTGGCGGCAGGGCTGGTGCTTTCCACCGGCGTGAAGCTTGCGCAGAGCCAGCCGCGTTCGGTGCGCGCGGTCATGGTGGGGGTGGCGGCCTTCGTCGCGATCGGGTGGTTGCGCTGGCCATTGTTGCCGGTGATGGCGGTGCTGGTGCCGGTTGCGCTGGTGCTCGAATATCGCGCCATGCGCAAGGGGGCATGATGGCGCCTCCGGAAATCCTGCGCGATCTGCTCGGTCATTTCAGCATGCTGTCGCTGCTGGCCGTGGGGGGCGGCGGTACGGTCATTCCCGATATGCACCGCTACCTGGTGGAGTCGAGGAGCTGGATGACCGATGAACAGTTCGCCGCGCTGTACGCGATCTCGCAAGCATCGCCGGGCCCCAACATCCTGTTTGTCGCGCTGTTTGGCTGGCAGGTGGCTGGCGCCGCAGGGGCATTCGCGTCGATGGTTGGCATCTGCGGGCCCTCGAGCGTGATTGCGCTCGGATTCGAATACTTTGCGGGAAGATCACCGCATGCGGTGTGGCCGGGCCTGATCCGGCGCGGCTTGTCGGCGTTGACGATCGGCTTGCTGATGTCGACCGGCTGGGTGCTGGCCAGCAGTGTCGACCACAAATGGACTGCGGTGGTGGTGACGCTGGTGACAGTGGGTTTGATGCTGAAAACCCGTGTGCACCCGCTGGTGCTGGTGGGTCTGGGGGCCGGAGCAGGGTTGCTGGGGCTGGTTTAGCTTTTGGATCTGGCTCCCGGAGGGAGCCAGATCAACAAACTACTTCAACGGCAACACAAGGATCCCGGTCGCTGCGGGCCTGGCGCGCATGGCTGCCAGCCAGCGTTCGAGGTTCGGCCGCGGCGTATGGGTCATCGGCATGCCCATCCAGCGGTGCGCGGCGCAGGCCAGCGAGATATCGGCCATGGTGAACCGGTCACCGCCAATGAACTCGCGGTTGGTCAGTGCATCGTCCAGCATCTTGGCCAGCGGCTCGGTGCGTTCGCATGATTTGGCGATCACCGCCTCGTCACGCTGTTCGGCCGCTACGCGTACCAGTTGCAGGAAGGCCTGCACCATGGCCGGACTGAAGGTGGTGGTCTGCCAGTCCATCCAGCGGTCCGCCGAGGCGCGTGCCTTGACGTCCGACGGCCATAGCGTGTCCTCACCGTAGCGCGCGCACAGGTAGCGCACGATCGCATTCGATTCCCACAGTACGAACGGTTCACCAGCTACGTCGGTGTCGCGGAAATCCTCGATCACCGGGATCATGCGGTTCGGGTTCAGCCGTATATAGGCTTCCGAATCGAGTTCACCCTTCTGGTTGCCGATATCGATACGCTCGTGGTCCAGGTGCAGCTCGCGCGCGCACCAGACCACCTTCTGCACGTTGATCGACGACAACCTGCCCCAGATGCGCAGCATGGAATGCGGTTCCCCTGGTGTTGTCATGGCGTGCCTTGGTTTCAGGCCGCGCGAACTTGCGGCGCTGCCTTGGCGATGGCCTCGCGGAACACTTCGCCCAGGATCGTCACGCCCTGTTCGATACGCTCCTGCGGCACGGTCACGAATGCCAGGCGCAGCGTGTTCATGCGCGGGTTGCCGGCGAAGAACGGCGCGCCCGGCACGTAGGCCACATTGCGGCGCACGGCTTCTTCCAGGATCGTCATGCTGTTCAGGCCTTCGGGCAGTTCCACCCAGATGAACATGCCGCCTTCCGGGGTGTTCCACGTCACGCCCTCGGGCATATGACGCTTCAGTGCATCGAGCATGTAGTTGCACTGCTTGCCGTACAGGTCGCGAATGGTCGGGATGTGCGTTTCGAGGAAGCCATCCTTGACCGTTTCATAGGCGATGCGCTGCGTGAATGTAGGCGTGTGCAGGTCAGATGCCTGCTTGGCCTGGCACAGCTTGAAATGCAGGTCGGGCGGAGCGATCACGAAGCCCAGGCGCATGCCCGGAGCCAGGATCTTCGAGAACGAGCCCATGTAGATCACGCCGTCCGGGTTCATCGACAGCAGCGTCGGCAACTGGCTGCCGGCGTAGCTCAGTTCGCCATACGGATCGTCTTCCACCAGCAGGATGCCCAGTTCCTGCGCGCGCTTGACCAGAGCCTGGCGGCGCTCCAGCGGCAGGCGGCGGCCGGTGGGGTTCTGGAAATTCGGCAGGGCGTACAGGAAGCGCGCACCGGCGGTCAGTTCGGGGGTGAGCGACTCGGGAATCAGGCCCTTGTCGTCGGTCGGGATCGACACGAACTCGGGTTCGAACAGCGAGAACGCCTGCAGCGCACCGAGGTAGCTCGGCGTTTCCACCAGCACCGGGCTGCCCGGATCGATCATGACCTTGGCAATCAGGTCCAGCGCCTGTTGCGAGCCGGTGGTGATCATCACGCGTTCCACGCCGACGTTGTAGCGCTTCGCCACGAACTCGCGCAGCGGCAGATAGCCTTCGGTGGCCGCATATTGCAGTGCACCTTGCGGGTTATCGGCGAATACGCGGGCCACCGCCGCTTCCATGGCCGCTACCGGGAACGATGCCGGCGAGGGCAGTCCGCCGGCGAACGAAATGACTTCCGGGCGCTCGGTGACTTTCAGGATTTCGCGGATGGCCGAGCTGGTCAGTTGCTGTGCCCGGCGGGAGATGGCCCATTTCATGATGTGTCTCGTGGTGGGGTAAGTCGTTGCCGGACCATTCGTATTGGCCCGGCGTTGTTGTACAGGCAGTGATCAGGCGATCTCGACGATCATTTCAATTTCCACGCAGGCACCCAGCGGGATTTGCGCCACGCCGAACGCGCTGCGGGCGTGCTTGCCTTTTTCGCCAAACACTTCGGCGAGGAATTCTGAGCAGCCGTTGGTCACCAGGTGCTGCTCGGTAAATTCCAGCGTGGAGTTCACCAGGCTCATCACCTTGACGATGCGCGTGACGCGGTTCAGGTCACCGATATGGCCGTGCAGCGTGGCCAGCAGGTCGATGGCGATGCTGCGCGCGGCCTGCTGGCCGGTTGCGGTGTCGATATCCTTGCCGAGCTTGCCAGCCCATGGCTTGCCATCCTTGCGGGCGATATGGCCCGACAGGAATACGGTGTTACCGGTGGTCGCGGCCATCACATAGGCAGCGGCCGGGGCGCCGGCGGTGGGCAGTTCCACGCCCAGGCGGGCAAGGGTGTCGTAGACGGACATGCGTGACTCCTGTCAGTGAATGCGTCCTGGAAGAATTGGGGGCGTTTCCCCAGCCGTACTGGCTGGTGTCGTGGCGGGTGCGGTGTTGCGCACGGCGGCGCGCCGGCCGAGTGCCACCACGGCAATCACCGCGGCCGCAAAGGCGACGGTGGCGGCATCGAGTGGCTCGGCCAGGATCAGGGCGCCGCCCGCCAGCGTGAGGAACGGCTGCAGCAATTGTATCTGGCCTACGCGGGCTACGCCTCCTTTTGCAAGACCGGCGTACCAGAACAGGAAACCGATGAACATCGAGAACACCGACACATAGGCCATGCCCAGCCACGCGCGCGGCGATGCGGCGACGATGCCGGCGGCATCGGTGACTCCCAGCCACGCCACGATGGGCAGCAGCACCGGCAGCGATACGACCAGCGCCCAGCTGATGGTTTCCAGCCCGCCCAGCTCGCGCGACAGCTTGCCGCCTTCGGCATAGCCAAGTGCGCCAAGTACCACGGCCAGGAACAGGTACCAGTCGGCGTGTTGCAGCCCGCCCGCGCCTTGCCACAATGCAAAGCCCACCACCAGCATGCTGCCAGCCATGGCCGAGAGCCAGAAGCCGGCCGAGGGCCGCTCGTTGCCGAACCAAGCCGCGAATACGGCGGTGGCCAACGGCAGCAGCCCGATTACGATCGCGCCGTGACCGGCCGGCACCTCACACATGGCCAGCGACGAAAACAGCGGAAAGCCGACCACCACGCCCAACGCCGTGACGGCCAGCCGTAGCCATTGGCGCCCGTGGGGCCGCTTCGCCTCGGCCATTGCGCCGCGCGCGAACAACAGGATCAGTGCCAACGCTGCTGCGATCACGGCGCGCGCCAGCGCCACGAACGTGGCATCGAGCTCGGCCACGGCCATGCGAGTGAACGGCAGCGTCTGGCTGAAAATCGCCACGCCGACAAAGCCCAGCAGCATGCCGCCGGATTGGGGATGGGGAAGATGTGCAGTGCGGGTCATGGCGTCAATGCGATTGTGCGACGTGTCCGGCTTGTCCGGCGAAGGCGATCCACACGGCCGTCAGCGCCAGTGCCAGCCCCATTGCGCCGTTGAACCAGCGCACGCGGTTGCCGTGCATCAGCCATTGGCGCAGCGAGGCGCCGAGAATCCCGTAGGCCCCGTTGCTGAAGAAGCCGAACGTGGCGAACAGTATGCTGACCAGCGCCACGCGTTGCGCGGGAGAGGGTGCGCCGGCCATATAGGACGCCGCCACCGCCAGGGCCAGCATCCATGCCTTGATGTTGGCGTATTGCATGGCGATCGATTGCCATACGTTCATGGGCCTGAGTACGGTCTTTTCCGCCAGTGAGGTGCTGCGCGTGATGCGCCACGCAAGCCAGAGCAGGTACAGCACGCCGATCACGCGGATGCCCACCGCCAGCACCGGGCTGGCCAGGATCAGCGCGCCCACGCCCGAGGCGCATAGCGCGATGATGCTGGCAAAGCCGAACGACACCCCGATGCAATGCGGCAGCGTCGCACGCAGGCCGAAGTTGGCGCCGGTGACGGCGGCAATCGTGGTATTCGGGCCCGGCGTGAAGGCGCCCACCGCGAGCAGCGTGATCAATGCCAGAAACTGGGCCATCGAGAGGCCCGTGAGCCAGGGTTCCATGGCCATCATGCGAAGTTGACGACCACGCGACGATTGGTGCGGCTCTTTTTCTCGATCTTGGTCACCACCATCGCGCCGATTTCGCCGGTATTGGCCACGTGCGTGCCACCGCAAGGCTGCCGGTCGACACCGGGGATCTCGATAATCCGGATCGTCGACGTGCCGGCCGGCGGCGCCGCGCCGATCGTGCGCACCAGGTCGGGCTGCGCGGCCAGTTCCTCGGGCGAGATGCGATCGATATTGACCGGGGTCCGGGCGTTGATCAGCGCGTTGAGCTGTTCGGTCAGCTCGGCCTTGTCGAGCGTGGATTCGGGCAGGTCGAAGTCGATGCGTGCGGAATCGGGCGAGATACTGCAGCCTGTCACCGGCACCGGGATCAGCGAGCCGAGCAGATGCAGGCAGGTATGCAGCCGCATAAGGCGGTGACGACGCGACCAGTCGATCTTCACTTCCACGCGGTCGCCGGGCTGTAGCGCGGGAGTGTCGGGAGTGTCTGGGCTATCGGGCGCCGGCACATGCAGGATGCGCGTGCGATCTTCGGCATAGACCGTATCGGCCAGCATCACGGCGCGGCCGTCCGCGGTAGTGAGCGTACCGGTATCACCGGCCTGGCCACCACTGCGCGCATAGCAGACGGTCTGGTCGAGTTCGATGCCCGCTTCGCTTACTGCCACCACGGTGGCGTGGCAGTGATCGAGATAAGCGTCGTCGTCGAAGCGCTTGTAGGTGGTGGCGGGCATCGTGGGGGCTCCTTGGGGTCTTGGATGTCGTTCAGCGCAGGGTCTTGATGCCCGTTGGCGTTTCGATCTCGGCCGTCAGTTGTGGCGGCCCGTCGGTTTGCGTGATCTCGATCAGGTGTGCGGCACCAATCCACGCCAGGCCCTGCCGTAGCAGTTCCGCATGCGGGTGTTGGCCTTGCAGGCGACGCAGCGCCAGATCCTGGCGGGGCAGGCTGAGGCCAGGATGGTTGGCCACATCCCACTGGATCAGCGTGGGAAACAGGCCATCGCCGGCGCTGGCCGCTTCGCCTTGCCATGCCGGCAGGCTGCCGTCGTCCGGTACGGTTAGCCGCCAGTGAAGTGTGCCGCGCGTCATCGGAATGGCTGGGGCGATCCGGTCCGGATACTGGGTCTGCCAGCGCGTCAGGTCGGCGGGCCGCTCCACGCGTGCGGCCCAGTGGGCCAGGAATGGACCGTCGCGCAGGCGCTGCCGCATCAGGTTGCTGTCGAGCCCGAACCAGCGCGGGCGTTCCGGCGCCGCAGCGGCGGGATCGATCGCGATCACTTCCAGATACATCCCGCCGAACAGGCCCAGCACACGGTTGTGGGTGCCCATGCGCGGATGTGCACCACCGTCCTGCGGGGTAATACCGAGGGCATTGGCTACGTATTGGACGCCCGAGTCGAGGTCGGGCGCGGCAATCACGAGATGGTCGACAGCAAGTTTCATGGTTGGTTGATGGTAGTCAAGCTTGACGGTACAGTACCGATACAGTTGCACAGATCGTCTTCAGTACAGTTGCGGGAGCACCACATGGAAGGCAAGCAGAAGGATAGCCGAGGCGGTAACGATAGTGCTTTGGGCGGCACACGTCCGCTGCGTCTGGTAATGCCTTCAGCGGGGCACGAGCAGTTGCCGGACCCGATACCGTCGGCCCAGATGACGCTGGTCGAGCAGTTGACCGAATGGGCGCGGCTTCGCATCGATGACCGGGTCTTCCGTGCCGGCATGCGCATGCCGTCGATCCGCCAGCTGGCCTCGGAGAAAGGCATCTCGCGCTTTACGGTGGTGGAAGCCTACGAGCGGCTGGTGGCACTCGGTTACCTGGAATCGCGCCGCGGGTCGGGCTTTTATGTGCGCGACCGTGTGCCGCATCCATCGGTCGTGGCGCCGTCGGTATCGCCCTCGATCCGCAATGTCGATGTCACGTGGCTGCTGCGCAGCATGTTTCATTCAGCCGAGAGCCACAAGGCGCCTGGCTGGGGTTTCCTGCCCAATGAATGGCTCGATGGCGAGCTGGTGTCCGGCGCGATGCGCAGCCTGGGGCGCCAGCCCGGCGGCCACTTCCTGTCCAGCGGCACGCCGCTCGGGTTTCTGCCATTGCGGCAGCAGTTGCGGACGCGCCTCGAAGAACTGGAAATCGGCGTGACGCCGGACCAGATCGTGATGACATCGGGCATTACCCAGGCATTCGACCTGATCGCGCGGCAGTTCCTGCATCCGGGCGATACCGTGGTGGTGGGCGACCCGGCGTGGTTCGTGATGTTCGCGCGCTTTGCCACCCAGGGCGCCAATGTGGTGGGCGTGCCCTATACCGCCGACGGCCCGGACCTGGAAGCGCTGGAGCGCATTGCGCAGGCGCACCGTCCCAAGCTGCTGGTGGTCAACTCGGTGCTGCACAACCCTACGGGTACGTCGCTGTCTGCGGCGCGGGCGTTCCGGCTGCTGCAACTGGCCGAACAGTATGGTTTTACGATCGTCGAGGACGATATCTACTGCGATCTTTGCCCGCCCGGCCACACGGCGACGCGCCTGGCCAGCCTGGATCAGCTCAAGCGGGTGATCTACCTTGGCAGTTTCTCCAAGACGCTGGCTGCCAACCTGCGCGTGGGCTTTATCGCCGCCAGCCCGGACCTGGCCGTCACATTGACAGACAGCAAGCTGGTGACCGGCATGGCCACGCCGGAAATCAACGAGCGCGTGGTGTACAAGGTGCTGACCGAAGGCCACTATCGCAAGCACACGGAGCGCATGCGGGTGCGGCTGGACCGCGCCCGCGACGACACCCGCGAACTGCTGGAACGGCTCGGCATCCGCATCTTCCCGGGGCAGTTGGCTGGCATGTACCTGTGGGCCGATACCGGCGTGGATACCAATGTCATCGCTACGGCTGGCCATGAGGAGGGCTACCTGTTTGCCCCCGGGAGCCTGTTCTCGCCGTCGCAGATGCCCTCGACGTGGACCCGCTTCAACGTGGCCAGCAGCAGCGATCCGGGCATGCTGCGCTTCCTGGCTGGCCAGATGGACCGCCTCTCGGGTTTGCCTACGGCCGCGGGGACTTGAAAAGTCCGCGATCCATCCCTATTTCCTGCGCCATCGATCCCGCTTCGGACAGACGGAGCAGGGCACCTTTGCGCATAGTTTCGATTCAAGAGGAGAACCATGACCGCACCGCACGAGACGATGAGCTTCCAGGCGGAAGTGAAGCAACTGCTGCATCTGATGATTCACTCGCTGTACAGCAACAAGGAAATCTTCCTGCGCGAGCTGGTATCGAATGCATCGGATGCTACGGACAAGCTGCGTTTCGAGGCCATTGCCAATCCGGCCCTGCTCGAGAACGACGCCGACCTGGCGATCAGGATCGAAGCAGATCCGGCTGCCCGCACGCTGAAGATCACCGACAACGGTATCGGCATGAGCCGTGACGAGGCGATCCGCAACCTGGGCACCATTGCCCGTTCGGGTACCAAGGAATTCTTCCAGCAACTGTCCGGCGACCAGCAGAAGGATGCGGCGCTGATTGGCCAGTTTGGCGTGGGTTTCTACTCGGCATTTATCGTCGCCGACAAGGTCACCGTGGAAACGCGCCGCGCTGGCCTGCCCGCAAGCGAAGCCGTGCGCTGGGAAAGCGCTGGCGACGGCGAATTCACGGTCGACGCCATCGACCGCGCCGAGCGCGGCAGCACGATTACGTTGCACCTGCGCGAAGGCGAAGACGACTTCCTGTCGTCGTACCGTCTGCAGAACATCATCCGCAAATATTCGGACCATATCTCGCTGCCGATCCGCATGCCCAAGGAAGAATGGGATGCCGAGGCGCAAACGCAGAAGCAGACTGGCGAGTGGGAAAGCGTGAATCAGGCCAGCGCCCTGTGGACGCGCAACAAGTCGGATATCACGGACGACCAGTACCAGGCGTTCTACCAACACATCGCACACGACCACGAAGCGCCGCTGGCCTGGACCCACAACCGCGTGGAAGGCCGTAGCGAATATACGCAACTGCTGTATATCCCGGCACGCGCGCCGTTCGACCTGTGGGACCGCAACCACAAGGGTGGCCTGAAGCTGTACGTCAAGCGCGTCTTCATCATGGACGAAGCGGATCAGTTGCTTCCGTCGTACCTGCGCTGGGTCAAGGGTGTGGTCGATTCGGCCGATCTGCCGCTGAACGTGTCGCGCGAGTTGCTGCAGGAAAGTCGCGATGTGAAGGCGATCCGCGAAGGCTGCAGCAAGCGGGTGCTGTCGATGCTGGAAACGCTGGCCGATAGCGAAGACGAAGCAGAGCGCGCCAAGTACAAGACGTTCTGGGAACAGTTCGGTCAGGTGCTCAAGGAAGGCATGGGCGAAGACCATGCCAACGGCGAACGCATCGCCAAGCTGCTGCGCTTTGCCACCACGCAGAACGACACGGCCGAGCAGTCGGTGTCGCTGGCTGACTACGTGGGCCGCATGAAGGAAGGGCAGGACAAGATCTACTACGTCACGGCCGATGCGTGGGCCCCGGCCAAGTCGAGCCCGCATCTCGAAGTCTTCCGCAAGAAGGGCATCGAGGTGGTGCTGCTGACCGATCGCGTGGACGAATGGATGTTGTCGTACCTGCGCGAATTCGACGGCAAGGAACTGGTATCCGTTTCGCGCGGCGACCTCGACCTCGGTGCGCTGGCCGACGAAGCCGAGAAGGCCGAGCAGGAAAAGGCGTCCACCGAATGGAAGGACGTGGTGGAACGTGCCAAGGCAGTGCTCGAAGGCAAGGCCAAGGATGTGCGCGTGACGCTGCGCCTGACCGACTCGGCATCGTGCCTGGTGTCCGACGATGGCGACATGAGCGGCTACCTGCAACGCCTGCTGAAGCAGGCCGGCCAGAAGGCACCGGACGCGCAACCGATCCTGGAACTGAACCCCGAGCATGCGCTGGTGAAGAAGCTGCGCGACCTCCCCGAAGGCGACGCATTCGGCGACCGCGTGCGCGTGCTTTTCGACCAGGCCCTGCTGGCGGAAGGTGGCATGCTCGACGATCCGGCCGCCTATGTGCAGCGAGTGAACCGACTGCTGGCCTGATCAGCATCTGCCGGTTTGCTCCCCTCTCCCGCACGCGGGAGAGGGGCTGGGGGAGAGGGCCAGCCTCTCCATCACCCACCCCACCAAACATGTTCCCCGATGACCACCAAACGCTGTTTCCCTCCGGTCGTCGACAACCACACCCGCGTCCTCCTACTCGGCAGCCTGCCGGGCGAAGTGTCATTGGCGCAATCGCAGTATTACGCGCACAAGCAGAATCGGTTCTGGCATTTGATAAGCGATGTGCTTGGCGAGAACCTGGTGCCGCTTGATTACGACGCGCGCCTGGCAACACTTCGCAAACATCGCATAGGCCTATGGGACGTGGTAGCCGAAGCGCGCCGCGATGGCAGCCTCGACAGCAATATCCGCGATCATCAGGGCAATGACCTGGTTGCGCTGATCGGCACCTTGCCCAATCTCGCGGCGATTGCATTCAATGGCGGCACTGCGGCAAAGATCGGTACGAAGGTACTTGGCGATCATGGCGACCAGCATGCAATCCTGCGGCTGCCGTCGAGCAGCCCGGCGTACACGCTGGCCTATGCGGACAAGCTGGTTGCGTGGCAGGCCTTGCGGGAATGGCTTGCCAAGGCTGGCTGACTGGTGGCGCTTGGCTGAAGGTAGCCCGCGCTACCTGACTGCCGCCGCCTCTCGAGACTTCATGTTCAGCACAGTCGCGCCTGCTGCGGCTAGCACGCATACGACTGCCAACGAGGTCGCCGAGCCGTCATACGTCAAGCTGGCGATCAATGCGGCGCCTCCCCCTGCCAGTGCCTGCAGTCCGATGATCGTGCCTGCGATGGCGACCCTGCTTTCCTCCGGCACATTCATCGCCCAGGCGTTGGCAGCAGGCACGACCAGACAGTAGCCAAGTTGGGCCGCAATCAATGCCGTCGTGAACATGGCGAACGACGGTGGCGCCAGCCATGTCAGCAGCGTCAACGTACATGCGGACACACCCTGGAGAAATACGCCGGCCTGTACGCAGCGATGTTCTCCAATACGCGCCACGAGGGAACCCGCGCCAAGATACCCAAGGACTCCAATGGAGGCGAAGCCGGACAGCATGGCGCCAACGGCGACGACAGACATGTCGAATCGGTCCACCAGCAGGAAGGGGGTTGCCACAAGTAGTGCGCTATAGCTCGATTGTGTGGCGCACAGGAGCAATACTGGAGCGAGGCAGCGCTTGTGCAGCAAGATGTGGAAAACTCGGACGACCGGTTCGTTGTGGCGACTCGGTTTGAGAGCATTGTGCGCGGCTACGGGTGCCGGTACGGCCCACGCAACCATCAATGGTATGAGGAGCAGCGCGAGGCAGAAAGCCGCGAAGGTTGGCCGCCAACCCCACGCCATCGCCGTCACGCCTCCCACGAGCGGGGCGATGATGCATGCAGCTTCGAGTCCGGCCTGACCGTACGCGAAAACTTTGCTGTAGTTTCGTTCACCGGAGAGATCGCGCAGTAGTGCACGGCTTGCGACGGAACCCCAGGCATTCACCGCGAATATGGCTGGCAGGATGGCGGCGTAAGTGAGTCCTGATGTCACGACGGTGGTCAGCAAGCCCAGCGCGCAGACCAAAATGGCGCTCAGTGCCACCATCTCCCGCCGGCCCACGCGATCGACGACCCAGTGCCCGCACAGGGAGAACAGGGCTCCCAAGATCATTGAAACCGAGAAGACGGCCTGGAGCGACGGCTGACTGAGCTCGAGATCGTGGCTGATCAGCGGCAACAGCGGTGTCAGTACCTCGAACAACACCGTCACCAGCATGATGCGCAGGCTTAGGCAGAGGCACGCCAGGATCAGGTCTGCATTGCGGCGTGACGTGACGTCAGTCACGCGGCAACGGCCATCACGACTGGCGCACCATTGCAATGACGTTCCTGCGCGCGGCGGCACGCGCTACCGGCACACCAGGCTTCGATCAGTTGCCGATGCTGGGGATACCGTTTGCAAAAGTAATCGGAGAACTCCTCCCATCGATCATCCTTCAACATGCCGTGAAGCTTGTTGAGATCCTCGACGGGAAATGTCAGATCCATATGCATGCGAAAGGCGGACGTGAGGTCGGGTGTTGCGTGATCGCACAGCACTTCGGCATTAAGGCGATGTAGGCCCATAGCGGTTGGCTCCTGTGGTGTTGGCGTGAAGAGGCAAAGGGGATTGCGGCTGTCCGACCGGGAAAGGAAGTCGGTCGGCCGGCGCGGCGGTCGCGCCGTAGTGCAGCACGCGGACTGCCTGATCAGGCTAGGAGACCTGGCAAAGATCGCAATCGCGCTTCAATGAAAGTGGTTGCTGTCCAAGTCTCCAGGCTCTCAACCAATTGCGAGAATGGTTGCCTAAGGCGGCGCCGCGTTTATAGTGAATGGTACCGACGGTTACTCAACATGACGCGATGGATATCAATACTGACGCGATCGACGATATGGTGCTGGCCCTGCTATATCTGACGCTGCATGACCACGACAGGGCATGGAAGAGCCACGATTGGGATGTGTTGGATAGACTTCATGCGAAAGGTCTGATCGACAATCCCGCGAACAAGGCAAAATCCGTTTCGTTCACTGACAAAGGCTTGCGCGAATCGGAGCGACTCTTCACGCGCCACTTCGCTGCCTCCGGTGGCGACAGCCCATCAGATGTTTAGCGAGTGAGAGTTTTCGGCGCCGGCAGAGCCGGCACCTCCATGGCATCAATCAAACTTCGGCTGCGTCGCGGCGTAGCTTGGCCTGGCACGCATGACGGCATGACCGCGCCGGATGTTGGGCCGCGTTTCCAGTAGCGCCTGGCTTTCCGGGAACATCCCCAGGTACTCGACGATTGGCGCGAAGAACAGGTCTGCCATCGACAGGCTATTGCCCACCAGGAAATCCCTGCCGTCGTATGCCTGCTCCAGTGCATCGAGTTGCCGTGCGATCTCGGGCAGGGCGGTATCGATGGTTTTGCGGTCGGGTTGCCCGTCCGCTCCCTTCGGAAAGACATACTGCAGCACGTAGCGTCGCACCATGGCATCGTAGCCGTGGCAGTTGATCAGGCTGATCCACTGCTCGCAGCGCGCGCGGGCGATCGGGCCGGTTTGCGGCAGCAGGTTCGGGCCACCAAATACTTCATTGACGTAGCTCAGGATGGCGCGTGTTTCGTAGAACTCGATGGGCCCGTCCGAGAATGCCGGAATGCGGCCAAACGGGTTGTGCGCCAGCAACTCATCATCGCGCGGTGTCAGCGGCTTGAGCGTGTAGCGGATGCCCTTTTCCTCCAGTGCCATGCGCACTGTGCGTACGTAGGTACTACGCGCATCGCCATAGACCGTAAGCGTGCCGGCGCTGCCTTCGGGGTCGACATAGTCGCTGAGATTGTTGAACACCGATTGCCAGCCGCCGACATGCGAATCGCGCGTGGCGATATCGGGAAAGCCGCTGTGGCGCATATGCAGGTGCGTGCCGCCATCCTTGTCGGTCAGCGTGACTTCGATCAGCGTGCGCATGCCGGGCGGCAGTTCGGCGCCGCCTTCCCATTGCCACGTGTAGGCCAGGAAGTCAGCACGGTCGACCTTCTGGTACTCGCCACCGACAATATGCTGTTCGCCATCGCGGGCACCAACCACGATGCGGTACGTGCCGCCAACCCGTGCATCGGCGCGGACTTCGAGCACCCGCATGCCACGCGGGCAGTGCCAGACCGCCAGCGCGGCCTGATCCGTGAAGGCATCGAAGACCCGCTCGCGCGGCGCGCGGATCTGGCGGGTCATTTCAAGATGAAAGGTTGCGGCTTCACTCATGGCTTGATCCCCTTGTCTCCAATGCCATCGGTATCGGATTGCGTCTGCTCGACGAAGGCCACGAGCCTGTCGAGGTTGTCGTCCCAGTGCCGCCGGTAGGCCTCGAGCCAGCCGTGTGCATCGCGCAGGGCGCCGGGCCGCAAATGGCAGATGCGCCAGCGCGCATTGACTTCGCGTTCGATCAGCCCGGCATCGGCCAGCACGCGCAGGTGCCTGGAAATGGCGGGTGCCGAAATGTCGAACGGCTTGGCCAGTTCGCTGACAGGCGCTTCTCCTTCAGACAATCGCGCAAGGATCGCGCGGCGCGTAGGGTCGGCAAGTGCGGCGAAAACGGATGAGAGCGGGTCGGTAACATCGGGCATGTGATCATTTAACTCATCGGTTAAATGAAGATCAAGGCGTGTTACAAGTCCGTTGGGGATGGCCGGAACGCGTTCGGGAAGTCCGGCGTCGGCGTTTGACGCCCGGCCGGATGAGCCAATCGGCTCATTCGGCCGGGAGAGGGCGTCTCAGAAGAAAAATTACGTGCTCAGGCCGTCGTGTTGACGATGTTGCCGGTGCTGGTGCCGTTGGCTTCCTGATACGCTTCGGACAGCTTGGCCATGGCTTGGGCCAGGGCAGCCTGCGTGGAGGTCACGCCCGCTTGCAGTGCGCCGACGGTGCTGGCCTTGGTCTGGTCGTCGGTCTTGGCGTTCTGCGCGGCTTGCAGTTGCGCCATCTGCACGGCCAACTGCTTCTGCAGCGCCTCGATCTGCTGCTTCAGGGTCTTGATGACCGCCGATTCGCTGTCGTCGCTGCTTTCGGAGGCGCCGGCTCCACCGGCCCCGCCTGCCTTGCCGGCACCGCCAGGGCCGGCGGTACGACCGCTGGCGCTGGCCGATGCCGTGGAGGACGCGTCGGTGGTGCCGGAGGCGGCCGTCTGGCCGTCTGTGGATTGCGTCGTTGTGTCGTCCGTGGCTTGCGTGAAGCGGCGGGTACTGCTGACCGTCGCGTCACTGGCCACGCTGACCTGTGGGGAAACACTGCTGATGGATGTCATTGTCGGAGTCCGATCGAAGAGAGAGCCCACATCGTTCTTCGGCTGAAAGGGCGGAAAACTTTAGCGCTGCAACAGTGGTCTTACCGGCTTCTGTCACAATCGCGGCTGGCCGGCTTTTGGCCGCATTCTCACTGGATCGATCTCTTATGTTGTCCTCCCTCGGTATCGGCGGTATCGGCGGCATTGGCCTGCACGTCATCGTGGCGATCTTCTTTGCCGTACACGCGGTGCGCACGCACCAGAACATGTACTGGCTGTTGCTGTTGTTCATCTTCCCGGGGCTGGGCAGCATCGTCTATTTCTTTGCGATCTACCTGCCTGGATTGCGTCAGTCGCGCGGTGCCCGGGCGGCCACGCGGGCCATCAAGCAGATCGTGGATCCGCATCGTGCCGTGCGCGAAGCGCGCGAGGCCTTTGACCGTGCTCCCACGGTGGACCATCGCATGCGTCTGGGTGCCGCGTTGCTTGACGTGGGCAACGCAGCCGAGGCATTGGAGCACTATCAGGCCGCGGCCAATGGTCCGTTTGCATCGGATCCGGCCTTGCTCGAGGGGTTGGCCCGCGCACAGCTTGCCACGGAGCGGCATGCCGACGCGCAGGCTACGCTGGAGCGGCTGTTTGCCGCGCATCCGCAGGCCCGCGACCAGTCGGAACCGTCGCTGTTATATGCTCGCACCCTGTCTGCGCTTGGCGCGCCCGGCACGCGCGATGCCTTTGAGCGCGCGCTGACCAATGCCAGCGATGTCGCGGCGCGCTGCCTGTTCGCAGAATGGCTGGCCCGGCAGTCCGATGCGGCCGACCGCGAACGGGCAAAATCGCTGTACTCGGAAATCGTTCACGACGCGCGCCATTGGCCGCGTCATGCCCGCGAACACAATCGTGAATGGCTGCAGCGCGCACAAGCGGCGCTGGGTCAATGATCCGCGCCCTGGGCGCACTTTTATTTTCTATGACGCTTCTGAAACGCAAATCGATCGAGGCAGTGGCCTCGCGCCGTCCGGCACGTGGCGATCGCAAATCCTCGCGCAAGAATTTTTCGAATGATGCGGACCATGCCGATGAAAAGCGCATGACGCCGCGTTTTGCACCGGTGACGTTCTCCGAAATGGATGGCGTGCGCTATCTGCATTTCGGTACCGAATGGGTGCAGGGCGCGATGCGCCTGCGCAAGCCCGACGCCATCGAACTCGAATATGCGCAGCAGATGATGGCGTGGCTGCTGTTCCTGTCGCCTTCGGCGGATGATTTCCACGTGACGCAACTTGGCCTGGGCGCCGCGGCCTTGACCAAGTTCTCGTATCGGCATTTTGCAAAGGCGAAGGTCACGGCCGTGGAACTGAATCCGGCGGTGATCGTGGCGGGCCGCAGCATGTTTGGCTTGCGCGAGGACGATGCGCGACTGACCGTGCACGAGCAGGATGCGTGGGACTTCGTGATGGATGGTGCCAACACCGCGTCGATCGATGCATTGCAGGTGGACCTGTACGACGCCACCGCGCGTGGTCCGGTGCTGGATACCACGGCCTTCTATCGCGCATGCCGCCGTGTACTGAAAGCGCCGGGCGTGATGACGATCAATCTGTTTGGCGATCACGACAGCTTTCCGAAGAATATCGAGCGCATCTGCGACGCGTTCGACAACCGTGTGCTGGTGTTTCCGGAAGTGCACGACGGCAACGTGATCGCACTGGCGTTCAACGGCCCGGCAATCGATGTGTCGTGGGAAACGCTGGAGGCGCGGGCCGAGGTGGTGGAATCGGCCACGAAACTGCCGGCGCGCGATTGGGTGAAGAAACTGCGCGCGGCGAATGCACGTCAGGAAGAGCGGCTGGCGATTTGATTGCTTGGGTTGGTTTTCTCCCCTCTCCCGCACGCGGGAGAGGGGCGGGGGAGAGGGCCAGCGCATCAAGACGCGACATCGGCAACTTGAGCCTCACTACTCCTTGTGGAAGAACTGCGCCAGCGACCACTCGTCGGTGCGTGCCTCGTACTTCAGGCCCTTGCGCATGGCCCACATTGCCAGCTGGCTATGCGAAGGAATGATCGCGTGGTCATCGAGGGCGAATTTCGCGGCTGCGCGGGCGTTCTCTTCTCGCGCTTTCTCGCTCGAGACCGTGGTCAGTGATTTCTCGATCAACTGGTCCAGTTTCGGATTGCCGTATTTGCCCCAGTTCCAGGTGCCATAGCCGGTCTTCGGATTGGGTGTGCCCGTGATCGAGCGAAGCGCCACGTCGGCGGCAGCCGAGCCCCAGCCGAGCATCTCGAACGAAAAATCGCCTTGCCGCGCGCGCGTGAAGTACGCGGCCACCGGTAGTGTTTCCACCTTGGTCTGGATGCCGATGCGCGTCAGCATGCCGGCCGTGGCCTGGGCCACCTGCGCATCGTTCAGGTAGCGGTTGTTGGTGGCATGCAGCGTGAGCGCGAAGCCGTCGGGGTAGCCGGCCGCAGCCAGCAGCTTCTTGGCACCTTCCACATCGTAGGCCTCGGGCTTGGTGCCCGGATGGCCAAAGATCTGCGGCGAGACGATCGACGATGCCGGCACGGCCAGCCCTTCCATGATGCGGCTGACAATGGCGTCGCGATTGAGTGCCTTGCTGATCGCGGCGCGTACGCGGGCATCCTTGAACGGGTTCTTGCCCAATGGCTTGCCGGCCTTGTCGGTGACAAACGGCGGCGTGTCGCGCGACTGGTCCATCTGCCAGAAGATCGTGCGCCATGACACGGTCTGCTCGATCTTGAACTTGGGGTTCTGCTTGAGCTTGGCCACATCGGCGGCCGGAATGCTCTCGATCACGTCGACATCGCCGGCCAGCAGCGCGGCCGTGCGCGCGCCGTTGTCGGTCAGGATGCGGAAGATCGCGCGATCGAACTCGGGCTTCGGGCCCCAGTAGTCGGGGTTCTTCGCCATCACGATTTCCTGGCCCCGCGCGAACCGCACGAATTTGTACGGGCCGGTGCCGATCATGGCCTTGCCTGAATCGAAGTCGGCCTGGCTCAGGTCGGCGGCGATCTTCTTTGGCATGATCGGCACGCTGTTCAGGTCGTTGGCCAGGTTGGCGTAGTTCGGCACGCTCATGGTCAGGCGCACGGTCAGTGGGTCGGGCGTGTCGATGCGCGCGATCGGCTTGGTATAGCTCGTGAAGGAACCGGGTGCGTTGGTCAGCTTCTCGGGGCGCTCCAGCGATGCCTTGACGTCCTCGCTCGTGAACGGCGAGCCGTCATGCCATTTCACGTTCGGGCGCAGCTTGATTTCCCAGGTAATCGCGTTGACCGGCTTCCACGACAGTGCCAGGCCGGGGATGTAGCGGGCGTTCTTGTCCATGAACACCAGCGATTCAAAGACATGAAGCGCGATGGCGTTGTTCGGACCGGCGTTGTTCCAGTGCGGGTCCATCGACGTGACATCGGCGGCCAGGCCGATACGCAGGTCTTCGGCGTGTGCGGCATGGACGGGCAGCAGCACAAGGGCGCTGGTGCCCAGGGCGATCGACAGGGAAGCTTGCAGCAGTGTGCGGCGAATCATCGGTAGGCTCCTCGTACGGTCCGGTTCATGATCATGGGCGCTATTGTGCCTACAAATGAACACCGTTGCTGCTTCGGTACAATCGCGACCATGTTTGCCAATTCCCGCACCATTTCGTCGGCGCAGACCGATATTCACGAACATCTGGCCGAGCGCGTGCAGCGCCATCTGGCGGAGCCGTTTCGCAAGCCTATCGGTACGCCAAGCCAACGCTCGTTCGACGACGCCATCGATGCATGGCAACGTGCCGGCGGACGGCCATTGATCATCGACGCAGGGTGCGGCGTGGGTGAGAGCACGCTGCGGCTGGCCATGGCATACCCCGATCATTTCGTGATCGGCGTGGATCAGTCTGAAAAACGATTAACCGCTGGCAAGGACTGGTGGGAAGGCGAGATGCCCGGCAATTTTCATTGGGCGCGCGCCGATCTGGTAGATGTGTGGCGGCTGTTGCAGCAAGACAAGGTGCCTGTGGCGCGCCACTACGTGCTGTACCCGAATCCATGGCCCAAGATTGGCCATCTGGGGCGGCGTTGGCAAGGCCATGCGGTATTTCCCGCGCTGGCTGCATGTGGTGACTATCTTGAGTGCCGCAGTAACTGGAAGATCTATATCGACGAGTTTGCCGCGGCATTGTCGATGGTGGGGCGGTCGGCCCGCGTGGAAGCGTGGCAACCTGAAACGGCACTGACGCCGTTCGAGCGCAAGTATGGCGCCTCAGGGCATGGATTGTGGCGGTGTGTGTCTTGCTCCCCTCTCCCGCATGGCGGGAGAGGGGCCGGGGGAGAGGGCTAGCGGTTCAAGCTGGGACTGATCGCAATTTGAACCGCGATTCCCTCACCCCCAACCCCTCTCCCGCGTGCGGGAGAGGGGAGCCTGCCAGGATTTTTAGTGGAACAACGGCTGCTGCGTTGGGGCATCTTCGGGCAGTTCGGCGTGGACGATTTCGCCGGAACGGTCCGCGTAGAGCGGCGTGCCGCAATCCTCGCAGTACTCGGGATCGAACAGTGCGGCATGGCGGAAGATGTCCTCGACGCCGGCATTGCGCAGTTCCTCGCAGATCTGCTCGACCGGGTTGCCTTTCTCCTCGGCGTCGATCTCGCCCGATTCGCGGCCATAGACTGGCCAGACGATGCCGTAGATCACTTCTTTCTCGCCGCGCATCGTAAAGCCGACGCGGTATTCCTCCACCACTTCCTCGCCAAAGCCCGCTACCACGGCAGCCAGTTGGCCGGCGGGGATGTCGAGCGTGCCGCACAGGTAGTTCACGGCTGCGCGCACGGTCAGCGGACGGATGCTCTTGTCCGATTCGCGGCATGACAGGAAGAATGCGTCGGGCAGCAGCAGTTCGAACTCGCAGCCCGGCAGCAGTACGGCGATGGTCGGCTGCACCTGGTTGCGCCATTGTTCCAGGCACACCGAGCGTTCGGCGTGGTGTTCCTTGGCATCTTCCTGCCAGCGGAACAGGGCGCCTTCATGCGGCGCCACCACCACGGCCAGCAGGTAGCGCGGATCGGCCAGGATCGGAGCGGTCTCGGGCAGGTCGCGCAGGTCGACCTTGGGCACCGTACCCGCCATCGCGGCCGCTGCCAGCTTGTGCGTCAGCGCAAAGGTGTCGCTGTGGCTGCGCGGCAGCTGGTCGATGCTGTAGAGGTATGGCGACAGCGCAACCTTGGTGCCGGTAGCCAGCACATGCGCCTGCATGTGCACGGCCAGCGTCTGGGCCAGTTCGGGTTTCAGCGCGCCCGACGGGATCGCGTAGCGGGTGTGGGCCAGGATCGGGGCGGCAATCAGCAGCACGTCATGGTTGACGCCGTCGATCTCGATCGCGGCCGATTCTGCCAGGGTTTCGGCCTGCTCGGCCAGCACGTCGGAGGCGTCGGCATTGTGCTTGAACAGGTGTTCGAGCGCAGCGTCGAGGGCGGTCTGGCTGCCGTTTTTCAGCAGGCGATGGAGCCGCTGCGACAGCCGCCGCTCCCAGTAGCCGTCCTCAATGCGGCTGCCCGAGGCATCCAGGGCCAGCGCATCGGCCACCAACCGCTCGGCATCAGGCGAGAGTCGGGAAGAAGACTTGGGGCGAAAACCTGCCATATATTGAAGACGTCCGTTTTTTCGTAAAACGGTATTCTACTCGTTGCGTTGACAGGTGCAGTTCTCGCGAACCCTTGATGCGAAATATCCGGTATCCGGCTACTTCTGCGCCGCCGGTGCGTGGCTTTCCGTGCTGTGCGATTCACCGGCCATCGATACGTCGCCGCCGCCCTTGGTCAGCAGGTACAGGCAGGCGCCCGCGATCACGACGAATGCGATCAGGATCTTGATCATGTGATGTCTCCAATATTATGTAGCGCTGGTTGCGTGCAGACGAGTCTGGCAGCGCAGGCTTGCGCAAAACTTACGTGGAGGGGTGGGGATTACCCGGAAACGGGCGCAGGCTGAGGCCTGTCTCTTATACACATCTCCGAGCCCACGAGACTGCAGCTAATC
>CAUUBQ010000102.1:0-22225 GCA_963543405.1 uncultured Cupriavidus sp. | reverse complement strand
GCCCCCTATTGCGAAATATTGCGGAATCCACCGGCCTGCCGCGTTACTGCGGCGGGCCGGCGAATCCTGAACAAGGTTCGCCATGCAATTGACATTCACCCCCGCAGAGCAGGCCTTCCGCGAGGAAGTCCGTGCGTTCCTGGCCGCCCGATTACCCGACGAGATCCGTCGCAAGGTGGCAAGGAATTTTCCATTGACGAAAGCGGACGTCGTCCGCTGGACCAGAATCCTCGCCGAACAGGGATGGAGTACGCCGAACTGGCCGGTTGAGTACGGCGGCACCGGCTGGACGCCGATGCAAAGCTATATCTTCACCGAGGAGGCCGCGCTGGCTGGCGCACCCGAACCGATTGCGTTCGGCGTGCGCATGGTCGCGCCCGTGCTGCTCGCGTTCGGCACTGAAGCCCAGAAGGCGCGCTATCTGCCGCGTATTTGCAGCGGCGATGACTGGTGGTGCCAGGGCTATTCGGAACCAGGCGCCGGTTCCGACCTGGCCGGCTTGTCGACCAGCGCGAAGCTGGACGGCGACGCATTCATCGTGACCGGGCAGAAGATCTGGACGACGTATGCCCAACACGCCGACATGATGTTCTGCCTGGTCCGCACCGATCCGGCTGCGCGCAAACAGCAGGGCATTTCGTTCCTGCTGGTCGACATGAACTCACCGGGCATCACGGTGCGCCCGATCATCACGCTCGATGGCAAGCACGAAGTCAATGAGGTCTTCCTTGACGAGGTGCGGGTGCCCGCCGCCAACCTGGTGGGAGAACTGAATCGGGGCTGGGATTGCGCCAAGTACCTGCTGCGCCATGAAAGATTCAGCACCGGCATGATCGGGCAGATCCGACGGAACCTGCAATTCCTGATCGACACACTGAAAACCCGGCCCGCTCCCGGTGGCGGGCCGTTGAGCGAAGACCTGTCCTTCTGCGAACGCATTGCGCGCATCCGCATCGAGGTCGACGCGCTCGAATACACGCTGCTTCGCGCGCTCTCGGAAGCGGACAGAGGCGGTGATGTGGGCACCAAGGCGTCGCTGTTCAAGATCCGCAGTTGCCAACTGGCGCAGCAGGTGTCGGAACTGCACCTCGATGCACTGGGAACCGACGCCCTCGCCTATCCGTACGAAGCCCTTGCACCGGACTGGAGCAGCGGTGGCGCGCTACCGAGCTATGCGCCGGCACAGGTCGCCAGCTACCTGAACCTGCGCAAGCTGAGCATTTACGGCGGCTCCGAGGAAATCCAGCGAAACATCCTCGCGAAAGCCGAACTCGATCTGTAGAAGGCCCCCATATGGATTTCCACCTTACCGACGAGCAACGCATGCTCGAGGATGCCGTTGCGCGCTTCGTCGCCCGTGAACCGTCTTCCAAGCCCCACGCTGATGCCCAGGCAACCCGCGAGACCGCCGACCAATACTGGCACGGTCTTGCCGAGCTCGGCCTGCTTGGCTTGCCATTCGACGAAGCACGTGGCGGCAGTTCTGGCGGACATATCGAGACCGCACTGGTGATGCAACAGTTTGGCAAGGCACTGGTCATCGCGCCATACACCGCCGCCATCGTCCAGGTCGCGGCGCTGATGCGCCGCATCGGGTCGGACGACTGGAAGCGCTCGCTCGTGCCGCAGATTGCAGAGGGGCGCCTGCGGCTTGCCATTGCGCATGAGGAAGCAGGTAATCCCCTGCTTGGCTGCCATATCGATACGACTTGCTGCCCAAGTGGCAACGGCTTTGTCCTGCGCGGCCACAAGACGGGCGTGTTGACCGCGCACGCGGACACGCTTCTGGTGGTAGCGCGCCATCGGGCTGCAACCTCGCATGACGACCGCTTCAGTCTCCTGCAGGTCCAGGCGGACGCAGATGGCGTTACGCATCGACAGTATCGCGCCATCGATGGATCGCAGGTATCCGAGTACACCTTCCATGAGGTGTACGTGCCAAGTTGCGATGTCATTTACGCGGGCGGCGACGCGCTCTGCCATCTTGCATACGCCGAAGACGCAGCGCGGCTTGCACTGTGCGCGGAAGCGGTTGGGATCATGGATGCGATGACTGCCCAGACCGTTGCCTACAGCAAGACACGCAAGCAATTCGGCGTGGCGATTGGCAGTTTCCAGGCGCTGCAGCACCGGATGGTCGAGATGTTCGTTCATTGCGAACAGGCACGATCGGCACTTTGGCGCGCCGTTGCCCAGATGGACGACGAGGCGGCAAGAGCCGATGCCTGCGCTGCCGCAAAAGCCCTGATCGGCATTTCCGCGCGCTTTGTCGGGCAACAGGCCATCCAGCTGCACGGCGGCATGGGGATGAGCAACGAGATGCAAATCTCCCACTACTTCCGAAGACTGACAGCCATCGAACAGACCTTGGGCAACAGCGCCGCGCATCTCCGCAGGCTGGCAATCGGCATATCCGCCGGCGCGCGCTGTTGATAGATCCCAAGCGCACAAAGACATTCCATAACACTAGCAGGAGACAAACCATGAACCGACGGCAAATGCTGCGGGCAACCGCCATGTCGATGGCCGGCGCTGCCCTGACGGCCGAGGCCCCAACGACGCTGGCACAGACCGATGCCAGCAAGTACCCCGACCGACCCATCCGCATTTTGCTGGGTTTTTCCCCAGGCGGCTCGACCGATATCCCCATGCGGGTACTGGTCGCAAATGCGTCGAAGATTCTGGGCCAACCCGTCGTCATCGAGAACAAGCCGGGGGCGGCCGGTGTGCTACCGGCGCAGCTGCTGCAGTCGGCCAAACCGGACGGCTACACGCTGGCAGTGATACCGCAAGGCGTATTCCGCTTGCCCTACACTACCGACATCAACTGGAACCCGGCCGACCTGGCCTACATCATCGGCCTGTCCGGCTATGTGTTTGGCATCGTCGTGCCTGCGTCGTCGCCGATCAAGTCACTGGCGGACTACATCGCCTACGCGAAGAAGAATCCCGGTGAACTGACCTACAGCTCGCCCGGTGCGCTGACAACCAACCACCTGACAATGGAGCAGTTCTCGCGGCTGGCAAACGTGCGCCTGAACCACGTCCCCTACAAAGGCACGAGCGAGTCCTTGCAAGCATTGCTTGGCGGTCATGTGCAGTCGGCCGCCGAGACGTCTGGCTGGGTACCGTATGTCGAGAGCGGAAAAATGAGGTTGATTGTGGTCTGGGGAGACAAGCGCATGCCGCGCTTCCCCAATGTGCCAACCCTGAAGGAACTCGGCATCAACCTCGTGCAATCATCACCCTGGGGCCTTGCCGCCCCCACGGGCACACCGACGACCATCGTCGCCAAACTGCATCAAGCATTCAGGCAAGCCATGGAGCAGCCGAATTTCCGGGAAACGCTGACGCACTACGACATGGAGCCCCTATACATGAATCCGGAACAGTACCGCAGCTACGCGCAATCGGCGATGGCCAAGGAGAAAGCCATTCTGGAACAGATTCACTACAAGAAGAACAGCGGTTGACCAGGACATCCGCCAGATCATGCCCGCCCTATCAGGAGACAAGTCAATGAGCAAACCCATCGTACAGTTCCATTTCGACTTCGGCAGCCCGAACTCATACTTCTGCCACAAGGTGATTCCGGCCATCGAGCAACGTACTGGCGTGCGCGTCGAGTACGTGCCAATCCTGCTTGGCGGGCTGTTTCGCCTGACCGGCAACCGCTCGCCAGCGGAAGCCTTCGCCGGCATCAAGAACAAATCCGAGTACGGCCGCCTCGAGATCCAGCGGTTTATGCGCCAGCACCAGCTCGAGGCCTTCCGGTCCAACCCGCACTTCCCGGTCAATACCCTGCAGATCATGCGCGGCGCAGTCGCTGCCCAACTCGAGGGCTGCTTCGAGCACTACGTCGACACCGTGTTCTCGGCGATGTGGGAGCAGGAACAAAAGATGGATGATGCGGAAGTCATCCAGCGCGTGCTGAACAACGCCGGCATCGACGCGCAACGCCTGCTGTCGCGTACCGGCGATCCCGCCGTCAAGGAAACGCTGCTGCAGAACACCCAGGACTCATTCGAGCGCGGCGCTTTCGGCTCGCCGACATTCTTTGTCGATGGTGAGATCTACTTCGGCAAGGACCGTCTGCGTGAGGTCGAAGAAGAGATCGAACGAGTCAAGACACTCTGAAGCGATCCACAGACTTCCCACATCCTTTTTTGACCTTACCCGGCAGGACTTTCATGAAGACGCGCATTACTGAGTTGTTTGGCATCCGGTATCCAATCATCCAGGGAGGCATGCACTATGTTGGCCTCGCCCCATTGGCCGCGGCGGTTTCGAATGCCGGCGGTCTCGGCACCATCACCGCATTGACGCAACGTACGCCGGAGTTGCTCGCCAGGGAAATCGCGCGATGCCGGGAAATGACGGACTCCCCCATCGCCGTCAACCTGACATTCCTTCCCACCTTCTCGGCACCGCCCTACGCCGAGTACATTCACGCCATCGCGGAAGGCGGCGTACGGATCGTCGAGACCGCGGGCCGCAGCCCGGAGGCCCACATGCCCGCCCTCAAGTCGGCCGGCATCAAGGTCATCCACAAATGCACCTCGGTACGGCACGCGGTAAAAGCACAGAACATTGGCTGCGATGCGGTAAGCGTGGATGGATTTGAATGCGGTGGACATCCGGGCGAGGATGACGTCCCCAATATGATCCTGCTGCCAAAAGCCGCGCAGGCGCTGTCGATTCCGTTCGTCGCCTCGGGAGGCATGGCGGACGGACGCAGCCTGGTGGCCGCGCTGGCCTTGGGTGCGGACGGTATCAATATGGGCACGCGCTTTGTTGCAACCCGGGAAGCGCCCGTACATCCCAACGTCAAGCAGGCGATCGTCAGCGCCACCGAGCTGGATACGCGCCTGGTCATGCGCCCGCTGCGCAATACCGAGAGAGTGCTCGATAACGCCGGGGTGCGGCGCTTGCTGGAGATCGAACGCGAGAAAGGCGACGAACTCAAGATCTCCGACATCTACGGACAAGTGGCAGGCGTCTACCCAAAAATCATGGTCGACGGTGAAGTCGACGCCGGCGCGTGGAGCTGTGGCATGGTGGCCGGCCTGATCGACGACATCCCTGGCGTCGATGAGCTGATCAGCCGGATCGTCGCGCAAGCCCGAGAACTGATCGGCCGGAGATTGATGGACATGACGACCTGACAACATAACGGCATGACCGGCGGGGCCTGCTACGCGCTACCCAAGCGCAGGCGATGCCCCCGCCACTGTTTTTCCCGCCCGTGCGTGCGCTCTGCATCGCATCAGATCGAGAAAGTCGGCGTTCCTTAGGGTAAATACCCTCCCCTCGCGGCTTGGCTAACTCCTTCCCTCGCCCTAATATTTATCACATGATCACTTATCGATCGATAATCATCAGGAGGCAACCATGGGAATCAAGAAACTGGCCCACTACTCGATCCGCACGACCGACGTGGAACGTTCATGCGCGTTCTATGAACGCGTGCTTGGATTTCGGCGCGGATACCGCCCTCCATTCGCCTTCCCTGGCGCATGGCTGTACATGGGCGACGACGAGCGCGACTTTGGCACGGTGCACATCATTGGCGTCGACCCGAATGATCCGTCCGGCCTTGCGGCCTATCTCGGTGACAAGGCCCTGCCGCAGACCGGGACCGGGACGGTCGACCACATCGCGTTCCTTGCCGAAGGCGTTTCGCGGATGTGGGACACGCTGAAGGCGGAGGGCATTCCCTGGCGCGACCGCACGGTGCCCAGCCTTGGACTGCACCAGGTGTTCATCGAGGATCCCTCGGGCGTCACCATCGAACTCAATTATTCCGCCGAGGAAGTGGCGGGCCTGACCCTGCCCTCGCAGGCGCAAGTCAACGCAGGAGCCACAGCATGAGCGCAGCACAGCCTTCGCAACGCAAGGCCATCGTGATTGGCGGCTCGGTAGGCGGACTGTTTTCCGCCAACCTGCTGTCGCGCAGCGGCTGGGAAGTCGAGATTTTCGAGCGCACTCCCGAGGCGCTGACCGGACGCGGCGCCGGCATTGTCACCCACCCCGAGTTGTTCGATGCCCTGACCGCCGCAGGCGTCGAGGTGAATGCCAGCATTGGCGTGTCGATCAATACCCGGGTCACGTTGGCACGAGACGGCAGTGCCGTATCGGAACGTGAACTGCCGCAGACGCTGACGGCATGGGGCAAGATGTACGAAGTACTCGGCAACGCTTTTTCCGGCACCTATCGTACCGGCGCGCACGTGACGGCCGTTGCGTCGCACCCGGATCATGCCGAGGTCACGCTTGCCGACGGCACAACGCATCGGGCCGACATGGTAATCGCGGCCGACGGGTTCCGGTCCAGCGTGCGTGAACAGCTGCTGCCCGAAGCCCAGCTCGAATATGCGGGCTACATTGCATGGCGCGGACTCGTCGACGAAACCCAGCTGTCGCCAGAGACCCACGCAGCGATCTTCGACAAGTTTGCGTTCTGCCTGCCTCCCCACGAACAGATTCTTGGTTACCCGGTCGCTGGCGATAGAAACAGCACGGCCCCCGGCGAGCGACGTTTCAACTTCGTCTGGTATCGCGCAACCTGCGAAGACGAACTCGCCAACCTGCTGACCGATACCAACGGGAAATGCTGGTCCACGGGTATCCCTCCGGGCTTGATTCGTCCAGACGTGATCGCAGAGATGGAAAGCGCCGCGGCCGACCTGCTCGCACCCCAGTTCACCGAGGTCGTGGCGCGGACCACGCAGCCGCTGTTCCAGCCGATCTACGACCTGACCGTTTCGCGCATGTCATTCGGACGCATTGCATTGCTTGGCGACGCCGCATTTGTTGCACGTCCGCATTGCGGCATGGGTGTGACGAAGGCTGCCGGCGACGCCATGGCGCTGGTCCGCGCGCTGGAAGGATCCGACACCATCGAAGCGGGCCTCGACGCCTATGGCGCCGAGCGGGTACAGGTGGGACAGGCGATCGTCGAGCACGCCCGGCACCTGGGTGCCTACATGCAAGCGCAACTGAAAAGCGACGAGGACCGCGCCATGGCCGAGCGCTATCGGACGCCGGAAGCCGTCATGCGAGATACCGCCGTGTCGCGCCGCTTCTGAGCAAGTCCTTTCGACAACAATACAAGGAGACAGTCATGCCTCACATCGCCCCCCAGGCTGCGGCATCCGACGCACCGTTCGGTGCTCACTTCGCCACCGGCGATATCGATCCCCCGTTTATCCCGCACCCGATGCTCGCTCGTGCCGATTTCGAGCAACTACACCGGTCGCGGCGACGCTTTTCCTGGTCGCTTACCGCGATCATGCTGGCCGCCTACTTCGGCTTTATCCTGACCCTGGCGTTTCGCCCCGACCTCCTGGCCCTGCAACTGGTGGCCGGACAGCCGATGAGCGTGGGCATCCCGATCGGATTCGGCATGTTTGCGTTCACGTTCGCGATGGTCGCCGTCTATGTCTATCGCACCAACACTGTCTACGACCGCATGATCGCGGACGTTCGCGCCGGAGCCCAGCCATGAACCGTATCCTTCCCACAGCCCTCGCGCTGGCGGTGGCCACTCCGGCCATCGCCGCCACGCCGCCAGTCGGTCAGGGGCTCAACGTCATCGCCATCGCGATGTTCCTGGTGTTCGTCGTAGCAACGCTTGGCATCACGCGATGGGCGGCCCGGCGCAACAACAGCGTGGCAGACCATTATGCCGCGGGCGGCAAGATCACTGCCATGCAGAATGGCTGGGCCATCGCCGGCGACTACATGTCCGCCGCCTCGTTGCTCGGCATCTCCGCATTGGTGTTCACCAGTGGCTACGATGGGCTGATCTACTCCATCGGCTTTCTGGCAAGCTGGCCGATCATCCTGTTCCTGATTGCCGAACCGCTGCGCAACCTGGGGCGCTACACATTGGCCGATGTATTGTCATACCGGCTTCGGCAACGCCCAATCCGCGCATTCTCGGCATCCAGCTCCATCGTGATCGTGCTGCTCTACCTGGTGTCGCAGATGGTGGGCGCCGGCAAGCTCGTGGAACTGCTGTTCGGCTTCAACTACACCTCGGCAGTGGTGCTGGTAGGCGTGCTGATGGTGGTCTATGTGTTCTTTGGCGGCATGCTGGCCACCACGTGGATCCAGATCATCAAGGCGGTCATGCTTTTAGCCGGCTGTGCGTTCATGGCGTTCATGGTAATGAGCCGGTTCGGATTCAGCCTGAACAGCCTGTTCGACCACGCCATTGCCGCACATGGCAAGCAGCAGGCCATCATGCGCCCCGGCGGCCTGGTCTCAGACCCGGTATCCGCAGTCTCGCTCGGGCTGGCGCTGATTTTCGGCACGGCAGGCCTGCCGCACATCCTGATGCGGTTCTTCACGGTCAGCAACGTCAAGGCCGCGCGCAAGAGCGTGCTGTACGCCACCGGCATCGTTGGCATGGGCTATGCCATGATCATTGTGATCGGCTTCGGCACGATCGCGCTGGTGGCTCAGGACCCGCTGTATCACAACAGCGCCGGCGCGGTCATCGGCGGCGTCAATATGGTGGCGGTGCACCTGGCCCACGCGGTCGGCGGTAACGTGTTCCTCGGCTTTATCTGCGCGGTGGCGTTCTCGACCATCCTGGCCGTGGTGGCCGGACTGACGCTGGCCGGTTCATCCGCCATCTCGCACGATCTGTATGCCACGGTGCTGCGCCAGGGCAAGGCATCGGACAAGGATGAGATGCGTGTCTCGCGCATGACGACACTGGTACTGGGCGTGCTGTCGATCCTGCTCGGTATCCTGTTCGAAAAGCAGACCATCGCATTCATCGTCAGCCTGACGTTCTCGATCGCCGCCAGCTCCAACTTTCCGGTGCTGCTGCTGTCGATCTACTGGCGCGGCCTGACCACGCGCGGCGCAGTCATTGGCGGCATGATGGGCCTGGTCACGGCCGTGGTGCTGACGATCCTGAGCCCGACGGTCTGGGTGCAGGTCCTCGGGCACGCGTCGGCAATCTACCCGTACGAGTATCCGGCGCTGTTCTCGATGCTGGTGGCTTTTGTCGGGATCTACGCCTTCTCGGTAACCGACCGCTCGGCACGCGGCGCCTGGGAGCGCAATACCTACCAGAACCAGCGTGTGGACTGCGAACTGGGCATCACCGCCAGATCGGGAGGCTGAACTCGTCTTCCGGCATTCGGATCAGGGCGGCGGCCTCCAATCGGGCCACCGCCCTGTTCCCATTTATCGGGCGATTGGTAGAATCGGACCTTATCCGGACAGCAGGACCAGAGAGACAGCCATGGAGTCACGCGCCACAACCACCGAAGACGACGACGCCGCCGCCAAGTCCACGCGCCGCCTGCTGCCTGAAGAGCGGGAGCAGCAGATCGTCGAAAAGGCGATCGAGCATTTCACGCGCAACGGTTTCGGCGGTAGTACGCGCGAACTGGCCCGGCAAATCGGGGTCACGCAACCCTTGCTCTATCGGTACTTCGAGAGCAAGGACGCATTGATCGAGCGCGTTTACAACGAGGTCTTCCAGTGGCGCCCCGATTGGGAGCGCCAGATAGCCGACCGCTCGCTGCCGCTGACGGAACGACTCCATGCCTTCTACCTCGACTATTCGACAGTGATCCTCCGTGAGGAATGGATCCGCCTCTTCATTTTTGCCGGCCTGACGCACGAAGGCATCAACAACAAGTATCTGAGCAAGCTGCGCACCAAGGTGTTCCTGCCGGTCCTGGCCGAAGTGCGCGAGGCGTTCGGCATTCCCGCACCGCGCAGCACCGCTGAAACCGACGCCGAAATCGAGATGATCTGGAGCCTCCATGCGGCGATCTTCTACATCGGCGTGCGCAAGTGGGTCTATGGATTGAAAGTCCCTACCGACCTGGATGCGGTGATTCGCCAGAAGGTGGACATGTTCCTGTACGGCGCGCCAGCTGCAATGGAGAAAATGCGCGGCGGGAAGAGCTGAGCGATCTGTATCAAGAATCTGAAGCCAGCATCAACGCCAGCTAATATCGGCGTGCCCTTCCTCTTCGATCATGCTCAACCGCTTGTAAAGATACGAGCGTGAAATCCCGAGCTCTTCGGCAACGCGCTTCTTGTTGCCGCCCGTACGGCGCATGGCCTCGACAATCAGGTCCGATTCCAGGCGCTCCTTCACCTCACGAATATCCGGCTGCCGACGCTTGGGCAAAGCGTCGGCGTCCGTGTTGCCATCTCGCGATCGCGCAGATGGCTCGGCCCCTTCCAGCGTACCGAAGTCGTGAATGGACAGGACCGGTCCGTCGCAGAAGATTGCGGCACGCTCCAGCGCATGCTGCAGTTGCCGGACATTGCCGGGCCACGCCCGCGATTGCAGAAAGTGGATGGCGGATGCGGCAACCGATTTTTTCGGTGCGCCGTGCCGCATCGCAAACGCTTCCAGGAACGTATCAGCCAGTTCGGGGATGTCTTCGAGCCGATCGCGCAACGCAGGCAGACGCAGGGTGACAGCGCTAATGCGATAGAAGAGATCGAGCCGGAAGGTCGAGGCGCCGATCATCGCCTTGAAATCGCGATTGCTGGCGGAGATCAACCGGAAGTCGGAATGCCTGGCCCGGTCTCCGCCGATGCGCTCGAACTTGCCGTCTTGCAACACGCGCAGAAGCTTGACCTGCATATCGATCGGCATATCGCCGATTTCGTCGAGGAAGAGCGTACCGGTATCGGCCGCTTCAAACTTGCCCTTGCGGCCCTTGCGATCGGCGCCAGTGAACGCTCCCGGCTCGTAACCGAATAGTTCGCTCTCCACAAGGTTTGCGGGCATGGCAGCCGAATTGACCAGCACCAGAGGTTTGTCGCTGCGCGGGCTGAGCATGTGGATGGCATGCGCGACCATTTCCTTCCCGGTTCCGCTTTCGCCCGCCAGCAGCACTGGCACATCGAGGGGTGCCACCCGAAGGATGTCTTCCTTCAGGCGCCGCACAGCATCGCTGCTTCCCACGATCTGGTCCAGGCCGTAGCTGCGGTTGCGGATGCCGGAAAGTTCGCGCCGGTAGAAATCCAGTTCCTGCTTGACCTGGGCGAGTTCGACGGTCAGGTCACGAATGGCCTCCGGCCCCTTGAACATCACCTGCCCAATGGCGGCCACCACCCGTTTATTGCGATCGAAGATTGGCAGACGAGACACCACGCGCGTTACGCCGTTCATTTCCTGCAGCTGCGCCACCTGTCCCTTGCCTGTGGCCACGACCTCCTGCAACTTCGTATTCTCGATAACCGACGTCACATCCCTGCCGATGGCCTCGCCGTGCTTGAGACCGAAGAATCGCTCGTGCACCGGGCTCATGTATGTGATGCGCGCAGACGTATCCACCACCACCATCGCCTTGTAGGGGTCCGTCACGAAATGCCTGAGGATATCGGGTGCTGCCTCCACGCTCGCCACGAACTCGCTGAGTTCGTCCCCTTCCTGCAAGACAAAAATCAGAAAGCAGACCGCGTCCCGCGTGGGAATGGCGGCAACCGTTAGCGGCCGTTCCAGTTCGGCCATGTACGACATGCGCTTGAGCGGAACGCGGCCCCTGTTTTGCCACAGCCGGCCGAGGGACTTCGCAACCATCGAATCCGTCCCCAGCCCACTGGAAAAGGTGGTATTCCCATCGGCATCCAGCACGAGGATGCCCTCTGATTCACGCTTCATGTCTCCACCGTCTCGGTCTGTTCTTTGAATACCAGTGTCTTCGGCGACTACACAATTGCCTTTCCGTGACGCCACGAGGACACAGGGAAGACAGTTCGATTCTATGCAGTTTTACGTAACGCCGCCGAAATCGCCAGCCGCGTAGGCCCGTTAAACCGCGTCGCTTCAACCTTTCGCACGCAGTCCCGGTGGCTCTGCAAATCCCATGCCAATTTGGTGGCACGCGCTTTGCAGTATGTCCGGCAACCTCGATTCTTCGACTGCCATGGACACTCTGAATACACTCCCCCTTCAAACGGCCGGCGCCGGCCTCGCTTGCCTGAAAGGCATCCGCGTGGTCGACTTCACAACCTCCGTGGCGGGACCGTACGGCACCCTGTTGCTGGCAGACCTGGGCGCGGAAGTCATCAAGGTGGAAAAGCGCAACGGCGGCGATGACACGCGCAGTTGGGGTCCCCCGTTCCTCGACGGCGAGTCACTGTGGTTTCTCAGCATGAACCGCAACAAGCGCAGCGTGACCATCGACCTCACCCGTCCGGAAGGACAGCGCGTCGCGCACGAACTGGTTCGCAAGGCCGACGTGGTTGTGCTCAACACCGGTCAGCGGGTTCAGCAAAAGCTTGGGTTGGACTACGACACGCTCAAGTCCCTTCACCCTCGCCTGATCCACGTCACCGTTACCGGCTTCGGCCTTGATGGCGAGCGCGCCGATCTGCCGTGCTACGACCTGATTGCGGAAGGCTATTCCGGCGTCATGCATCTGACTGGCGAGGCCGATGGTCCGCCCCAGAAAGTTGGCACGCCGGCCGCCGACCTGCTGTCCGGCCAGGACATTGCCATGGCCACGCTGGCTGCGCTGTTCGAGCGTACGCAAACCGGCGCCGGCAAGCGTATCGACGTATCGATGGTGGCAACGATGGCGCGGTTCATGTCGCCACGGATCGTCCCGTACCTGGGGTCGGGCGAGGCACCTAACCGCTCCGGCGGTACGGATTCCGTGATTGCGATCTACCAGGTCTTCGACACCGCCGACGCGCCTATCACGCTGGGGTTGGGAAACGACGCCATCTGGCATCGCTTCTGGCAAGCCGTGGGACAGCCCGAATACGGCCATCAGCCCGGGTTCGAAACGAATGCAAGCCGCAGGGCATCCCGTGCGTCCATCGTGCAGGCCATCGCCGACCTTCTCGCGACCCAGCCGCGGCAGCACTGGCTCGCCCTGTTTGCTCAGCATCGCATTCCTTCCGGCCCGATCAATGGCATCGACGAATTGGCGGCAGACGTGCCCCTGCGCGAAAGCGGCTTTCTCTTTACGGCACAAGGCACCGCGGGGCGGGTTCCACAGGTCGGATTGGGTATCCGCTTCGACGGTAGCAGCGACGTGCTTCGCAGCCCACCGCCCGCACTCGGCCAGGATACCGAACGCATTCTCAAGGAAGAGCTGTCCATGTCCGAGACCTGCATCGCGGGCCTCATCGATTCAGAAATCGTCTAACAAGGAGACAAGATGACCCAATACACCGAGATTCTGTACAAGGAAGATGGTCCGATCGGCACGATCACGCTGAACCGTCCGAACGACGGCAACATGTTCACCGAGACCATGTGTCACGAGATCCGCGATTGCATCAACCAGATTCGTCGCGAGACGCGCACGCGAGTCATTGTCATCACCGGTGCGGGCGACAAATTCTTTTGCACCGGTGGCCGCAAGGACGGCATGCAGGACACCACGCTTTACGCAGGCGTGCTGCCCACGCTGGAAATGTACGAGAGCATCGACCGGTTGCAGAAGCCGGTGATTGCTTCGGTCAATGGCTTCGCCGTGGGCGGCGGCAACGTCCTGCAGGTGGTATGCGACCTGACAATTGCAAAGGAGTCGGCGATCTTCCGCCAGGTTGGACCCATGGTCGGTAGCTTCGACGCAGGCTACGGCACCTGGTACCTCGAGGATCTGGTCGGGAAGAAGCGCGCCAAGGACATCTGGTATCGCAACCCGAAGATCACCGCCCGTGAAGCGATGGAGATGGGGCTGATCAACAAGGTCGTGCCCGATGACCAGCTCGCAGCGGCAACGCGCGAGTATGCGCTGGAAGTGGCCGAGCGCGGCGCCTTCGCGCTTGCGTCGCTCAAGAGCGCATTCAACGCACGCCATGGCGGTGTCAGCGGCCTGTCTCGCATGGCCCACGACTTGCTGCTGCGCGGCTACCTGGAAACCGACGAGCACGACGAACTGGCCGCTGCCTTCGCCGAACGCCGCAAGCCGGATAGCGCGAAGTTCGGCCATTGATGCCCGGATAGAGATCATGCAAAACATCCTCACGCTTCACAATCCGCAGAATGCGCGGGACTACTACCTGTCTGGCATCTGGCAGCAGGAGACCCTGTACACACTGGCGAGGCGCCACTCACGCGAACGACCGACATCGTGCGCGCTGCGCGACGCCGACCTGCGCCTGACATGGCGCGAGGTGGTCGACTGGGTGGACAGCGTGGCCGAAACGCTTCACCGACAGGGGCTGAAACCTGGCGACCGGGTTGGCATCTGGCTGCCGAACGTCGTACAGGCCACGATTGTGTTCCTCGCCTGCTCGCGCAATGGCTATGTGTGCTGCCCCTCGCTGCACCAGAACTACACGGTCGACGAGATCTGCACACTGCTCAACCGTATCCAGTGCAGAGCCCTGTTCGGAATGCCGGGATACGGCGCCGATGCCGACCGCAACTCAATCTTCGCCCGCGCGGCAGATGTGCCGACGATCTCGGCCATGTACGCGATGCCGGGCAACGGCACTGGCGGGACGACGTTCCCCGCCGACGCACAACCGTTCCCCGACCGGCAACCGCCATCCGCGCTGTCCACACCGGACCTGAACCCTGACAAGATCGTCTACCTGGCGTTCACGTCCGGCACCACGGGCTTGCCAAAAGGCGTCATGCACAGCGACAACACGTTGCTGGCCAACGGCCGCGCGCTGGTCGAGGATTGGGGCCATGGCGCCGGTACCGTTTTGCTGACGCTGAGTCCGATGAGCCATCACATCGCGACGGTTGCGCTCGAACAGGTACTCGTGGCGGGCGCCGAACTGGTCATGACCAACCTCACGCCGGGAAAGCAGGCAATCGACTGGATCCTCGAGACGGGCGCCACATATGTCATGGGCGTACCTACCCATGCCATGGACATCCTGCAAGCGGTCCGGGACCGCAATCTGAACACCCTTGGCGAGGTGCGCACGTTCTACATGGCGGGCTCCGCGATTCCGCGAGAGGTCGCGCAGAAGTTCGTGACCCTCGGCATCACGCCACAGAACGTCTATGGGATGACGGAGAACGGGTCGCACAACTACACGATTCCGACCGATACGCCTGACACCATTGTCTCCACGTGCGGACGCGCCTGCCGCGGTTACGAGGTGCGGCTGTGGAAGCAGGACAACTGGGACGTGGAGGCCGAAGTCGGCGAGATCGGCGAAATTGGCGGATGCGGTGGCCTGCTCATGCTGGGCTACTTCAGCAATCAGGTCGCAACGGAAACCTCGTTCAATATTCACGGCTGGTTCATGAGCGGTGATCTGGGCATCGTTGACGAAAACGGCTGCATCGTGATCGTCGGGCGCAAGAAGGACCTCATCATCCGAGGTGGGCACAACATCCATCCCGCGCGCATCGAGGAACTGGCCCTGCGTCATCCGCTCGTGGAGCGGGCCGCAGCCTATCCTGTACAGGATGAGCGACTCGGCGAGAAAGTCTGCCTGGCCGTAGTGGTCCGCGCAGACCAATCGCTCCCGCCCGACGACATGCTGGCACACCTGGCCAGTTGCGGACTGTCGAAATACGACATGCCCGAGTTCTTCATCAGCCTCGACCAATTCCCGTTGACGGCCAGCGGCAAGATCCTGAAGCGCGACCTTGTCGAAATGACCTTGCGCGGCGAACTGAAGCCGACCGGTGTCCGCTACAAGTCGCCCGCCGCGGCAGGAGCCTGACCATGTCGATCGATATCAAGTTTGACGGCCCGTATGCCATCCTCACGCTAAACCGGCCCGAAGCCCGCAATGCGCTGCAGTTCACCATGATCGAGGCCCTGTCCTACACGCTCGACCAGGTGGCAGCGTCGGGCGCCCGCGCACTGATCGTGACGGGAGCCGGTCCGAAGTCGTTCTGCGCCGGGGCAGACATCACCGAACTGATGGATCGCAGCCTGATGGCGCAACGGCAGGGGGCCCAGTTGGGCCAGCGCACGTTCGACAAGCTGGCAAGTTTGCCGATCCCTTCGGTGGCCGTGATCCACGGCTACGCCTTTGGCGGGGGCCTGGAACTCGCGATGGCCTGCACCTTCCGCATTGCAACGGTGCACGGCCGCATGGGCCTACCCGAGATCAAGCTTGGGTTGATACCGGGCTACGGCGGCACCCAGCGCCTGCCGCGCCTGATCGGAGAGGCGCGCGCACTGGAGATGGTGATGTCCGGACGCACCGTCGAGGCCATCGAGGCTGAACGATGGGGGCTCGTCAACCGCGTCGTTGCCGATGGCGACCCCGTCGAACTCGGCAAGACGTTCCTCTCGGAATTCATTGGCTACAGCCGCTGTGCTTCGCAATTTGCACGTGATGCGGTCGTGCGTGGGATGGCTACCACGCTCAATGCTGGCCTGGAGATCGAAGCCGACCTGTCCACGCTTGCGTACCAGACGGCAGACGCCGCCGAGGGCATGCGTGCTTTCCTCGACAAACGTACGCCGGAGTTCAAGGATGCCTGAACATCAACACGGCACGGTGATCGTGACCGGCGCCAGCCGGGGCATCGGCGCCTCCATTTCGCGCGAACTTGCACGCGCCGGGCTGCACGTGGCTTGCCTGTCCCGCTCTGGCGAACTGCCCGATGCCGGCACGCTCGACGATGGCGAGTACAAACGCCTTGCCGCGCTACGTTGCGACATCACCGATTCCGCCTCCCTGGTTGCCGCTTTCGAGGCAGCACCGAACTTGTTCGGCCAACCTGTCGTCGGCCTGGTGAACAACGCAGGCATTCACCTGCAAGGGCCATCCGCCACCTTCCCGATCGCCGACTTTGAGCGAGTGATGCAGACCAACGCATCGTCGGTACTGCTCGCAAGCCAGGTTGCCTACCCGCTGCTTCGGGAAGCCGGTGCGGCGCTGATCGTCAACATTGGCTCGTTCTACGACAAGTTGGGGGTACGCGGCAATGCCGCCTACTGCGCCTCGAAGGCGGCGGTCGGCGCCATCTCGCGTTGCCTGGCGGTCGAATGGGCGCGCGATGGCATCCAGGTGGTCAACATTGCACCGGGCTATATCGAAACCGATCTCAACCGCGACGAGTTGAACGAGGGTGCCCTCCAAGCGTTCCTGAAGAAGCGGATTCCTGCTGGCGGGCCGGGCAAATCCGAGGATATCGGCCGCCTCGTCGCCATGCTGTTCCAGCTCCCCGGCCGTTTCCTGACAGGCGACACGCTCTATGTCGATGGCGGCCAGGGCATGGCGCTCTGACGCCCACTCTGAGCCCCATATACGGAGGAAGACATGAATATGCTGGACCGAATGGACGCAAGGCTGCCGCTGTCGTCCGAGGAACGCATGCTGCTCGACAGCGTCAAGGAAGTCTGCAGGACCCAGATTGCGCCACGCGCGGCCGACTATGACCGCAGCGGCGCGTTCCCATGGGAGAACGTGCGCGCTATCAACGAACTGGGGCTGAACGCGATGTTCGTGCCAGACCAGTATGGCGGCGCTCAACTTTCCTTCCTGAGCTACCTCGCTTGCGTACGCGAGATCTCGAAGGCATGCGCCTCTACCGGTATCGTCTGGGCCACGAACTACCACGCCATCAAGCCGCTGATCGAATACGGCAGCGAGGAGCAGAAGAGCCGACTATTGCCACGCATCGCGGAAGGCGGCCTGGCCTCGCTGGCCATCACGGAACCGTCCGCTGGTTCAGATGCCACGGGGATGCGCACCAGCTTTACCCCTGATGGCGACGACATTGTCATCCAGGGCGGCAAGACTTTCATCACCAATGGCGACGTAGCGGACCTTTATCTGGTGTTCGGCAAGTGGTCGGACATTCCGGACCCCAAAGGCGCCATCTCCGTTCTGATCCTGGAAAAGGGCACGGAAGGTCTGCGCGTAATGGGCACCGAGCACAAGATGGGCACCCGCGCGTCAAGCACCGCAAGTCTCGCATTCGACGGGTGCCGTGTGCCGCGTGCCAATCTCATCGGCAATCCCGGAGAAGGCCTGCAGATCCTGTTTGGCTCTCTGAACCGCTCCCGCCCCAGTGTGGCCGCGCATGCGCTGGGTATCGCACGCGCGGCGTTCGAGGACGCGGTGGATTACATCAACGAACGTCGGCAATCGGGCAAACGAATCCTGGAGTTCCAGGGTATCCAGTTCATGCTGGCTGACCTGGCGACGGAGCTGGTGCTTTGCGAATCGTGGCTATGGCGTGTCGGCGAGATGGTCGATGCCGGGGACCAGGACTTTGGTATCGAGGCCTCGATGCTCAAGCAACGTGCCACCGATGCCGCCATGCGCATCACCACCGATGCCGTGCAACTGTTCGGCGGCTATGGCTATTGCAATGACTACCGTGTCGAGCGCCTGATGCGCGATGCCAAGATCACCCAGATCTGGGAAGGCACCAACCAGGTCCATCGACAACTGATCGGCCGCAGCTTTCTGAAAAAATAGGAGACAACCGTGACGACCATACAAACCGTCGGCATCGCCGGCGCTGGCACCATGGGTGCCGGCATCGCGATCGTGGCCGCTCGGGCGGGCTTTCGCACCATCGTGTTCGATACGCGGCAGGATGCGCTGGACCGTGCTCGCGGCCAGACCGAGGCCTTTCTAAAGAAGTCCGAAGAGCGCGGCAAGCTGCCGGCTGGCGCCGCCGCCGAAGCGTTGGCCCGTTGGGAAGGCACAACCCAACTGGCGGATCTCGCCCGCTGCGACCTCGTCATCGAAGCGATCTTCGAGGATCTTGGCGTCAAGCACCAGTTGTTCAGCCAGCTCCATGAAGTTTGTCCCGAGAGCACCATCTTTGCGTCGAACACCTCGACCATCTCGATTACCGAGATTGCCGGCGGCTCGGGACGTCCGGATCGATTTGTCGGCATGCACTTCTGCCTGCCTGCTCAGCTCATGAAGCTGATCGAAATGTCACCCGGTCTTGCCACGTCCGAGGATACGTTCCAGAAGGCCTGGGCATTCGCCGAAGCCATGGGACAGAGGCCAGTGACCACCCAGGATACGCCGGGGTTCATCCTCAACTACTTCCTGATTCCGTTCAACAACGACGCGATCCGTCTGGTCGAGCAAGGCGTCGCCGAGCCTGCCGACATAGACCTCGCAATCAAGACGGCACTTGGCTATCCGATGGGTCCACTGGAGTTGCTTGACCTCGTTGGCATGGATACCCAGAAGCTGCTGTGCGAAGCCATGCACGGTCTCACGCACGAACCTCGCGCCGCCTGCCCGCCGCTCGTGCGCCGCATGATCGCGGCCAATCACCTGGGCAAGAAGACCGGGCGTGGCTTTCACACCTATGGCAACACCAAGATGTTCGGAGCCTGACATGCGCTATGAAATAGTGAAAACCGGCGAGAGCCGCTCGTTCCCCACGTCGCACCCCTTTCTCGAGCAGGCATCGCGGGACGCCGAAGGTATCGTCTACCTGGGGTCTGACGCCGGCCTGTCGTACGCTGCAGCGGAAGGTCACTCACAGCGTGTCTTCGTGGCGATCGAACTGGGTACCGAATGTCTTGGAACCCATACCGGCGAGTGTCGTGGCCAGGAAGGCTCGAACGTGGTCGGGTTCGCCCGTTTTCGGTTGGGTGATGCCGATCCGAGTCCGCTCGTGGAACTGGTCAGGCAGCCCAACACGCAGCCCGCCGCAATCGCTGCCGCAAAGGCGGCTTTTGAAGCCGCGGGACTCGTTGTGGCGATCTGCAACGACTTTCCCGGCCGCATCGTTGATCGGCTGATCCGCCCCTATTTCAATGCGGCCCTGCGCCGCCTCGACGAGAAGCTGGCCAGCGCCGACGATCTCGACAAGACGCTATGCCTCGGGCTCGGTTATCCGGAAGGCCCGATCTCGCTGCTCGAACGTACAGGGCTGGCACATCATTTTCGCGTAACCGAAGCGCTGCACGAAGCGCTGGGGCAAGAACCGTACGCCCCCGCGCGGCGCGCCCGCGTGGCTGCCGAGCGCGCCGGCGCCGCACCGAGGAAGACGTCATGACCCAACCGCTCGCCGGCATAAAAGTGCTTGATTTCAGCACTCTCCTGCCTGGCCCGCTTTGCTCCCTGCTGCTCGCGGAAGCGGGCGCCGAAGTCATCAAGTTCGAGCGTCCGGGCCGTGGTGACGAGATGCGGTCGTACGAACCGAAGGTCGATGCCGACAGCGCAAACTTCGTCCTGCTCAATCGGGGCAAGCAATCGGTATCCATCGACCTGAAGTCGCCGGACACGCTGACGCGCCTGACTCCCCTGATCCGCGAAGCCGATGTGCTTATCGAGCAGTTCCGGCCCGGCGTCATGGAGCGCCTCGGGCTGGGCTTTGCCGCCTTGGCCGAGATCAATCCCCGCCTCGTCTATTGTTCGATCACGGGATTTGGGCAACATGGCCCCCGCGCCAACGAGGCCGCGCATGACCTGAACTACGTCGCGGCATCCGGCACGCTTTCGCTGACGGCGGGCAAGGATGGCGCGCCGGTGCTACCCCCTGCCCTGATAGCCGACATCGCTGGTGGCACCTACCCTGCGATGATCAACATCCTGCTGGCGCTGCGTCAGCGCGACCAGACCGGGTCCGGTGTCCATCTCGATATCGCGATGGCGGACAACCTGTTCACGTTCCAGTACTGGGGGCTCGGCAATGGCGCTCTCGGTGCCTGGCCGGGTACCGCGTCGGAACTGGTGACAGGCGGGACGCCGCGCTACCAGATCTACCGTACTGCGGACGGCGCCTTCCTGGCTGCGGCGCCGCTGGAAGACAAGTTCTGGGATAACTTTGTCCGGCTGGTGGGTCTCGACGCGGACGCTTTGACGGCACTGGCACCCAGCGACGCCATCGACGCCGTCGCGGCCGCCATCGCGCAGCACCCGGCGGCATATTGGGAAGACCGTTTCGCGGGGCAGGATGTCTGCACGAGCCGGGTCGTCAGCCTGGAAGAGGCGCGGCACGATCCGCATTTCCGGAAACGCGGCCTATTTGGACAACACGTGGCGACCGCAGCAGGCGCCACCATGCCGGCCTTGCCCGTTCCGATCGATGCGGCCTTCCGCGGCACAGACGACACCCGCCAGGCACCCGCGCTTGGCGCCCACAACGCCATGCTCGATCATTGAGGGCGGCACCATGAAAGCCACCATGAAAGCTATTGTCATCAGGGAATATGGCAGTCCCGCCTCCGTCGCAGTCGATGATCTGCCAGCACCGCAGGTCGGGGATCAAGATGTGCTCATCGAGGTCCATGCCGCTGCGGTCAACTATCCGGACGTCCTGGTCGTGCAAGGCAAGTACCAGATGCTGCCACAACGTCCGTTCGCGCCGGGCAAGGATGCGGCGGGCATTGTCCGCGCGGTCGGGGCTAATGTGACACACCTCACGCCCGGAGATCGGGTCGTGGCGCAACTCGAGTATGGCGCCTTCGCCGAGTTGGCCAGTGCCAATGCCTCCGCCTGCTTCAAGATCCCGGATGCCATGCCGTTCGAGGATGCCGCCGCCATGGGTCTTGTCTACCAGACTGCCTACTTCGCCCTCATGGAGCGGGGCGGATTCCGCCCCGGCGAAACCGTGCTGGTCACCGGCGCGGCCGGCGGCGTCGGTTCCGCAGCGATCCAGATCGTCAAGGGACTGGGTGGCGTCGCATTGGCGGGCATCGGGGGGAACAGTCAAACCACCACTGCCAGCGACCTGGGCGCCGATGCCATCATCGACCTCGCCGTGCCGGACCTGCGCGAATCGCTGCGAGAACAGGTGCGCAATGCCACGGACAATCATGGTGCGGACGTCTTGCTCGACACACTGGGAGGCGATGTCTTCGATGCCGCACTGCGCGCGATGGCGTGGTGTGGCCGAGCTGTGGTCATTGGCTTCGCGGCTGGACGCATTCCCGAGATCAAGGCCAACTACCTGCTGGTGAAGAACATCAGCGTCAGCGGACTGCAATGGAGCGACTATCGCGACCGCCAACCGGATAAAGTCCTGGCCGTGCAGCGGCAACTCTTCCAGCTCTATGAGCAAGGTGCGCTCCGGCCAAGGATCGCCGCCAGCCTGCCTCTCGCGCGTGCTGGCGAAGCGTTGGCGCAACTCGCATCCGGACAAGCTGTGGGTAAGTATGTGCTGACGCTGCAGTAACGCGGGCAACCTGGCGCAAAGCCCCTTCCGACCACCGACGCAGCCGCGAGCGAAAACTCGCGGCTGCGTTGCCCTGTACTCCGACATTTCAAGAACCAGACAGCATGACCTCGCAAGCTACCTTCACCACCTCCATCCAGACACTTGGCATCGTTGGCACCGGCGCCATGGGCCGCGGCATCGCCCAGA
>CAUUBQ010000101.1:0-22525 GCA_963543405.1 uncultured Cupriavidus sp. | reverse complement strand
CTCGGTCACATCGCTATCGGCGGATCTCGCGCGCAAGCTCGAGCCACGCGCGAACACGCCAGCAAGACGTCTCGAAGGCATCAGGCGCCTTGCCGACGCAGGCATTCCAACCGGGGTCCTGGTGGCGCCGGTGATCCCCGCGCTGACCGATACGGAAGTGGAGCGCATTCTGGAGGCGGCCCATGATGCCGGCGCAAGCGCGGCAGGCTATGTGATGCTGCGCCTGCCGCTCGAGGTGCACGACATTTTCGTGGAATGGCTCGCGCAGCATTACCCGGGACGCCAGCGGCATGTGCTCAGCCTGATCGAACAGATCCGCGACGGGCGTCGCAATGACTCGACCTTTGGCCAGCGCATGAAGGGATCGGGCATCTTTGCGGATCTGCTCGAAAAGCGTTTCCAGCATGCGTGCCGTCGGCTTGGGCTCAACCAGCAGCGCTCGCCGCTTCGGCTCGACCTGTTCCGCGTGCCGGTAGTGGCATCGGCGCAGGGCAGCCTGTTCTGAATGCGGCGGGCGACCACTATGCAAACACCTCGGCATCTTCCAGCGCCCTGCCTGCAGCATCCTTTGCCGCAAGCGTCGGCGCGCCGACGATGGGCCATTCGATGCGAATCTGGCCATCGTTCCAGAGCAGCGAGCGCTCATGCTCGGGATGCCATGTGTCGGTGGTCTTGTAGAGGAACTCGGCGTGGTCCGACGTCACCACGAAGCCGTGCGCGAAGCCTTCCGGAATCCACAGTTGCCGCTTGTTTTCGGCCGACAACGTAACACCGACCCATTTGCCGAAGGTGGGCGAACTCCTGCGCAGGTCCACCGCCACATCGAATACTTCGCCCAGTATCACGCGCACCAGTTTGCCCTGCGGATGCCGGATCTGGTAGTGCAAGCCGCGCAGGACATTACGCGCCGAGCGCGAATGGTTGTCCTGCACGAAGCTTCGCTTGAGGCCGGTTGCGACTTCGAACTCCGTTCCGTTGAAGCTCTCATAGAAAAAGCCGCGGTCATCGCCGAACACCTTGGGCTCGACGATCAGCACATCGGGGATCTCGGTGCGAATGACGTTCATGCTCATGATGTCGCCCTCCAGATAGATTCAGGACAAGAGCTGGTCCAGTACGTGATGCATGCCCTGTTGCCAGTCCGGCAGATGAACGCCAAACGTCTGGCGCAATCGCGTGGTATCGAGCCGCGAGTTGGCCGGGCGCCGGGCTGGCAACGGATACTGTGCGGCCGGGATCGGCTCGATGCGCGCCGGATCCACCTTCAGCGGGATGCCGCGCTCCGCCGCGCCGCGCAACAGTTCGCATGCATAAGCGTGCCAGCTGGTTTCGCCCGCGGCAGCCAGGTGATAGATACCCGATGGAAATGTGCGACGGTCGCCGGACAGCCAGGAACGTGCGACGATCTGCGCGGTGATATCGGCAATCAGCGTGGCGGGCGTGGGGGCGCCGAACTGGTCGGACACCACGCGCAGGCTGTCGCGTTCACAGCCCAGCCGCAGCATGGTTTTTGCAAAGTTGGCGCCATGCGCGCCAAACACCCACGCCGTGCGCAGGACCAGTGCCGCCGCCTCGCCCGACGCGATGGCACGTTCGCCAGCCAGCTTGCTGGCGCCGTAGACCGATAGCGGATCTGGCACATCGCTCTCGTTGTATGGCCTGCGCCCGCTGCCATCGAAGACGTAGTCGGTCGAGTAGTGCACCAGCAGGCTGCCCAGCACGCTGGCCTCTTCGGCCAGGATGCCGACCGCATTGCCGTTGATGGCAAACGCCAGGTCGGGCTCGCTTTCGGCGCGGTCCACCGCCGTGTAGGCTGCCGCGTTGACGATGACATCGGGCTTGAGGTCACGCACCACACGCCGCACCTGGTCGGGTTGCGCGAGGTTGCAGCCGGTGCGATCAAGTGCGATCACACGCCCCAGCGGTGCCAGGCTGCGCCGCAGTTCGAATCCGACCTGGCCATTGCAGCCCGTGATCACCAGTGTCGGGAGCGCTTCGGGATTACGCGGCATATTGCGTCACCATCCAGTTGCGATACTCGCCGGAGACCACGTTGCGTACCCAGGCCTGGTGATCGAGATACCACTGCACGGTCTTGCGCAGGCCCGTCTCGAACGTTTCCACCGGTTTCCAGCCCAGTTCGCGCTCGAGCTTGCCAGCATCGATCGCGTAGCGGCGGTCGTGGCCCGGACGGTCCTTTACGAAACGGATCTGGTTGCGGTACGAACCCGAGGCACGGGGGTGCAGCTCATCGAGCAGGTCACACAGCGTGTGCACGACGTCGAGGTTGGTCTTCTCGTTCCATCCCCCCACGTTGTAGGTTTCACCGGGACGCCCATGTGCGAGTACTTCGCGTATCGCGGCACAGTGGTCGCCCACGTAGAGCCAGTCGCGCACATTGAGGCCATCGCCATAGACCGGCAGGGGCCAGCCGGCGATGGCATTGGCGATCATCAGCGGAATCAGCTTCTCGGGGAAGTGATAGGGCCCGTAGTTGTTGGAACAGTTCGTGGTCAGTACCGGCAGTCCATAGGTGTGATGCCAGGCCCGGACCAGATGGTCCGCGGCGGCCTTGGATGCCGAGTAGGGACTGTTGGGCTGGAAGGTACTGGCTTCGTGGAAGGGCGCTTCGTCCGCTGACAGCGACCCGAATACCTCGTCCGTGGAAACATGCAGGAAGCGGAAACCGGCCTTTGCAGCGGGGTCGAGGCCGGCCCAGTAGCCGCGCGTTGCTTCGAGCAGCGTGAAGGTGCCGACGACATTGGTCTGGATGAAATCGTCCGGTGCATGGATCGACCGGTCGACATGGCTTTCCGCCGCGAAATGCACCACGGCTCGTGGGCGGTAAGTAGCGAGCAGCGTGTCCAGCATGGCGCGATCGCAGATGTCGGCCTGCACGAAGACATGGCGTGCGTCGGTGTCCACCGAGGCAAGGTTCTGGCGATTGCCGGCATATGTGAGCCGGTCGACATTGACGATGCTGTCGGCGTCTGGGCGATGCAGCCAGTCCAGTACGAAATTGCTGCCAATGAAGCCGGCGCCTCCGGTAACGAGTACGCATGACGGTGCCGCGCCGCCGCTTCCGGCGGCGAGCGTTTGCAAGTGTGCTGACATGGTTCCTCCCGCGCAGTGCAGCGCGCAATCTGCTGGCGGCCTACGATCGGCCTACGATCCGTCGGGCCAGTGCCTTGGCGTAAGGCGGCGTGATGCCGTGCAGGAAATCGCGTGCGGTCAGTGGAAAGTGTTCCCCCGGTGCCGCCTGAAATCGGGTGCTGTGATTCTCCGCCGCCTCCAGTTCGGGGCGTCCGTTCGAGTAGTAGTAGAGTGCAATCGAGCGGCGCGAGACGCCGGGCGGGCATGCCAGCGGCACGGGATGGCCGTGCCATGACACTTCGTTGGTGTTGAAGATGACCAGCCGGTTGCCGATGGGCGCGATCTTCTGCACGCAGTGCTGGACGCCTTCATCCCACAGTTGCAGATGGCCGGCCCAGTTTTCTTCCCAATGGTCGTTCAGGTACAGCAGCACATTGATGCGCCGGTCCAGCTTCCATTCCAGGTGGTGGTTGTAGTCGATATGCAGCCCCAGATGTCCCCCGGGCAGCGTCTGGTGCAGGCCGCCACCGTGCAAGTGCGGATCGGGCACGAGCCCCTTGATGCCGGTCAGCGTTTCCAGGAAGCGCGTGAAGCCGGGCCCGTTCAACTCCATGATCAGCGCGCGCAGCGCTGGCGGAATGGCATAGAAGTCCTGGATCTGCAGCTTCAGGTTCTCGGCCGCGGACTGGAACTTGAACCAGACGTTTTCCTTCTTGCTCGGAAAGGCATCGCTGGCTTCGCGATAGATGTCCTCGTCGAGGAAGTTGTCGATGCAGACATGGGGAAATGGTGCGGCGGAGCGGTAGGGCTCCGACAGCTCGCGTGACATCCAGTCAAGCTTGGCGATATTCAGCAGGTCGTGGCGCATGCTTAGGTCTCCTCCAGTAGCGGCGTGGTCTGGAATGGGCCGGCCCGGCCCTGGTTGCGGTACTCGGTGGGAGACAGCGAGTACCGCTTGCGAAAGATCTTGCCGAGCCGGTCGCCATTGCCCATGCCGCAACGCCGCGCAATCTTGTCGACGGGGAGACTCGTCTTCATCAGCAACCGGCAGCTCATTTCAAGTCGCGCCCTGAGCAGGTACTCCGAAGGCGTCATGCCCAGCGTGAACTTGAAGCGCCGCAGGTAGTTGCGTTCGCTCATCGCCGCTACGCGCGCCGCATCGGCGACCGAAATCTCTTCCATATAGTGTTCGGACATCCAGCGTGCCGAGGCGCGAATCTTACCGGTCGCGGCGCATGCCCGTTCATCGTCGCCATCCGGATCGCCGTCGCGCTCATCGGAAAGGATGGCCTCGAGCTGCGCGCGCGCCGTATCGCTCGATGGATTGCGAGGGGGATCGAGCAGCCGGGCTACCTCGCGCGCTACTGTGTTGCCAAGGTCCGCTTCGATCTGGGCCAGTGCCATGTCGATGGCCGACGGCATGACATCCGGCGCGGAATCGGTGCCGCCACGACACCAGAACACCGAAGCGGGTGCCTGCACGGTCTCCGCAAGGCCCTCGCCCGGGCGCTGCGCGAGTGCACGCGACACGCGCGGCGTCGGCACGTCGCGGCTTCTGCCGCAGCGCTCCAGCACCGATGCGCTCACTTCCATCAAGGCGCTCATCAGTCGCGCGTCGCGTTCCCCCACGGGCTCGCGTTCGCTGCAGGCAATGAAGATGGCATTGAAGCCGCGCTGGCCAAGCGCATCGAGGCCTTGGGTCCAGACCCGCACCGACGAGGAACACGCAACATTGCCGCCGCGATAGGACAGCAGTGACAACTGGTAGACCGGACGCCGGTTGCGCTGCAGTTCGAGTTCATTGGCCACGCGGAACGCCTCCGCAATGATTCCTGCGGTCAGCAGCGAGCAACCGTCGAACAACATCAGCCCGATGCGCTGGATCGCACGATTACCCGCTACCGGTAGCAGGCCCAGGGGGCGGACTGGCGGAGGTATCTCGACAAGGCTTTCCATGGCGTTCCCACCCTTGCTAAGAAACTTCGAACTCGAATCTATTGCATTGCATCATAAGCAATATGCGGCAATGCACAATGCCCTGTGTCGGATTTTTGCGCAATGTTGGCGGATTATTACTGGGTTCGATTGAAAATCTATCAGAAATGCGAAAATCGCATCGGATTGATTATCAAAAATGAATCATTATCGTAAATATTACTGGCTGCCTTAACGCCTCCATAAGGAAGAAAATTCACTGATCTGGGGAAAGGGCAGGCCCTAAGCTTCAGATTTCACGGGGTTTGTGCGTGCTGCTTGCCGATTTGATGCGGACCCGATAATCGCGCACCTTGTCTGGGAACGAGTGGCATGTGCGCCACCGCACAGATAAAAAAATAAATCCCTTGTTTCCCCAGAAAATACCTTGGACGTTTCTTTTGTCCTTGTTTTAGCCCGCTTTTATCCGCCCCATCGGCCAAAGCTTCTGCATTTTCAGCCAGCCGCCTTTGCGGCAATTCCACGCATCTATGCTTCAGTGCAGCAAAACGGTTTTCACGCTGCTTGACCCGCCGTACAGGAGCTGAAGATGCACACGACCGATCCCATCGATGCAGTGGACGCAGTGGATGCAAAGGTTGGCGTTGCCGCAGGCGCCGTGCCGCCGCTGGTAACCATGCGCCTCACCACGGTAGTGCTGGCCGGCGGCTCGGGTACGCGGCTGTGGCCACTGTCGCGCAAGCAGTATCCGAAGCAACTGATCGACGTGCTTGGCCGCGATACGCTGCTGCAGGCCACCGTGCGGCGCATGGCGGCGTTGCACGGTGAGGCGCCGGCCGAAGGCACGCCCATCATCGTCTGCGGCAAAGCCCACCGCTTCATGACCGCGCAGCAGTTGGCAGCGGCTGGCGTTGAAGCCCGTATCGTGGTCGAGCCGAGCGGGCGCAATACCGCGCCCGCGTTGACGATGGCGGCGCTGCTGGCGATGCAGGAGGATGACGACAGCATCCTGGTGGCAATGCCCGCCGATCACGTCATGGCCGATGACGCGGCGTTCCGGCTCGCCGTGATGCGGGCGGCTTACTTTGCCGAACAGGGCGCCGTCGTCACGCTCGGCGTGCCCCCCACGCGCGCGGATACGGGCTACGGCTATATCCGCATTGGCGCGCCGCTGGGCGATATTGCGCATCGCATCGACGCATTCGTGGAAAAGCCCGCCGCCGAGCTTGCGCAGCAGTACGTGGCATCGAACGAGTACTGGTGGAATAGCGGCATCTTCGTGGTGCGTGCCAGCACCTGGCTGGCGGCGCTGCAACGACTGCAGCCAGACATGTTCGATGCCTGCAAGCGGGCTTTCGACGCGGGCCGCACCGAAGGGAACTTCCACCATCCGGACACCGCGGCATTCTCGGCCGTGCCCTCGGACTCGATCGACTATGCCGTGATGGAGCATCTGGCGCGTACCGACGACGTGCAAGGCGTGGTGGTGCCGCTGGTGGCCGGCTGGTCCGACCTGGGCTCATGGGACGCCGTGTGGGACGCCATCGACAAGGATGCCGACGGCAATGCGGCGCGCGGGCGCGTGTTGTACGAGAGCGCCACGTCTTGCTACGCGCATGCCGATGGGCGGCTCGTGGCCTGCGTGGGCACGCAGAACCTGATCGTGGTCGAGACTGCCGACGCGGTGCTGGTGGTGGACCGCTCGCACGTGCAGGCCATCAAGGGCCTGGTCGAACGCATCGCGCGGCAGGCGGGCACCGAGGCCGAGACGCACCGCAAGGTGCAGCGGCCATGGGGTTGCTACGACTCGCTCGATCACGGCGAACGCTTCCAGGTCAAGCACATCGTCGTGCATCCCGGAGCGTCGCTGTCGCTGCAACTGCATCACCACCGCGCCGAACACTGGACCGTGGTGCGCGGCACGGCCCGCGTGACACGCGGCGACGAGCAGTTCCTGCTCAGCGAGAACGAATCCACCTATATCCCGATTGGCGTCATGCACCGGCTGGAGAACCCGGGAAAGCTGCCGCTCGAAGTCATCGAGGTGCAATCCGGCTCCTATCTCGGCGAGGACGACATCGTCCGGCTTGCCGACACCTACGGCCGTTGCGCCTGATCCCCTTGCCCCCGAGGCGCCGCCGGCATGCGGCGCCTCGGTACCCGCTCTCCAACCTATGGCTACGGGAGAAGTCGCCATGCCAGTCCTGAAATCGCTGCTGTCGAGAATCGGCATCATGCCGAGCCGGCTGACCGCCGCATCGCCGGCCATGCCTCCGGAGCTGCCGGGCATCATGGCGCCATCAGTGACCACGGCGCCGGCGACGCCAGCGGAGCGGACTGCCCGGCCGCGCGTACTTGCGTTCGGGCTGGGCACCAAGCGCGTGTTCGATGTTGCCGCGGCACTGGTGCTGATGTTGCTGCTATCGCCGCTGCTGGTCATGGTGGCGTTGCTCGTGATGCGCGATGGCGGTCCCTGCCTGTATGGCCATACGCGGGTCGGGGTGGACGGGCGCAAGTTCAAGTGCCTGAAGTTCAGGTCGATGGTGCGCAATGCCGATGCGGTGCTCAAGGACTTGCTCGCCAGCGATGCCCAGGCACGCGCGGAATGGGCCGCGGATTTCAAACTCAAGAATGACGTGCGCGTAACGCGGTTCGGGCACTTCATCCGCAAGACCAGCATCGACGAGTTGCCGCAGTTGTGGAACGTGGTACGCGGCGACATGAGCCTGGTGGGCCCTCGGCCGGTGGTCGAGAAGGAGCTGGAACGCTACGGCGATTCGGTGTCGTACTACCTGGAGGTACTGCCAGGCATTACGGGGCTGTGGCAGGTCAGTGGCCGCAACGATACCGACTACGACACGCGCGTGGCGCTCGACGTCGCCTACGTCAGGAACTGGACCTTCGGCGGCGATATCGTGATTCTGTTCAAGACAATCGGGGTGGTGCTTCGTGGTCGCGGCGCATACTAAACTTCCGTGGTTCCGGCGCCTCGCAGTGATACTGCTGTGGGGCTTCACAACAACGCTGCTCGGTGCCTGCGCGATGGCGCCGGGCATGTCGTACCAGTCTGGCGCGCAGGCTTCCCAGGCGCGCACCGGCGAGGTGTCATCGGGTGTATCGACGTTGCCCGCCGGCAGCCTGCCGTCGATGAACGGCGTGGGGTCCGTCTCGCGTGACAGGCTGATCGAGATCGACAGTGCGTTGATCAACGCGCAACGCGCAGCGCGGCCGAACGGCGTGGCACCCGAGGTGCAGGCATTGTTCGACAAGCCGCGTCCCTATGTACTGGGTGCCGGCGATGTGCTGAGCATCGTGGTTTGGGGGCATCCGGAGTTGAACCTGCCCGCGCTGCAGGTCACCAGCGGCGTCGACACGTCGGGCTCGAACGCGGTGGTGACCGGCTACACCGTCGATGCTGCCGGCAATGTGCAGTATGCATTCGTGGGCATGGTACCGGTGGCTGGCCTGACTGAAGCGCAGGCGCGCGACCGGCTTACGCAACGGCTGGCCGAGTATGTGCGCAACCCGCAGATCACGCTGCGCATCCAGGCCTATCGCAGCAAGCGCGTCTACCTGGATGGCGCGGTGCAGGTGCCAGGCCTGCAGATCATCAACGATGTGCCGATGACACTGCCCGAGGCCATCAACCGCGCCGGCGGATTCAACGCGGTGGCCGACCGTTCGTGGGTGTCGGTCACGCGAGCCGAGAAAACCGCGCGTATCAGCCTGCCGGACCTGATTGCCAAGGGCGCCAATCCATCCGACATCCTGTTGCGCGATGGCGACCTGGTGCGCGTGCATACCGCGACGGACAGCAAGGTCTACGTCATTGGCGAAGTGGCCCGTACGTCCGCGTTGACGCTCAACAACGGCAAGCTGAGCCTCAACCAGGCGCTCGGTGACGCGGGCGGCGTGAGCCAGTACTCGGGCGATGCACAACAGGTGTACGTGGTGCGTGGCGATGGTGGTAACCAGCCCGAGGTGTACCACCTCGATGCGAGTACGCCATCGGCCATGGCACTGGCAGATGGCTTCGCGCTGCAGGCCAACGATGTGGTGTTCGTCGACACCTCGTCGCTGGTGCGCTGGAGCCGGGTGGTCAACCTGCTGTTACCCACCGCGCAGACGGCGACGGCCAGCCGCGCGCTGGCGCCCTAGCGCCGCGGCCAACCAGGAGCACCGCATGCATTCATCCTATCTTGCGAACCCGGCCTACGAGCCGCCCGGCCGTCCGCCGATCCGGCCGATGAATCCCGTGACCACGCTGTTCGCAAGCCGCTGGCTGATTGCGGGTACCACGTCGGCCTGCCTGCTGGCCGGTGTCGCGTATGCCGTGTTCGCGCGGCCGGTGTATCGCTCCGACATGCTGATCCAGGTCGAACCAAGCACGATCGAGAACCGCTCCACCTCTGGCGATCCGCGCCTGACGCCAGAGATCAAGCCCGATACCACGTCGGAGATCCAGGTATTGAGTTCGCGCATGGTGGTGTCGCGCGCGGTGGAGACGCTGAAGCTGTATATCGAGGCGACGCCGCGCTTTGTGCCAGTGATTGGCTGGTGGCTGGCCGAGCGCGCCGACGGTTACTCGCATCCGGTTGCCGGCCACGTCTATGGCAAGGAGCGGATCGACGTGACCACGTTCGATGTGCCGCCAGCGTGGCAGGGCAAGCCGTTCGTCGTGACACTGGGTCGGGACGGTGCCTTTGACCTGACACTGGACACGGCATGGAGCGGCCCGGCGTTGACACTGCACGGCAAGGTTGGCGTGTTGTTGCGGGCGGATACCGCGCGCGGTCCGCTGACCCTGCTGGTGCGCCGGGCCGCCGGTGCGGCCGGCGCAAGCTTTACGTTGAAGCGCTATTCCGAAACCGCTACCACGGAGTGGTTGCAGAAGACGCTGGCAATTGGCGAGCGTGGCAAGCAGTCCAGCATCATTGGTGTGTCGCTGGACAGTATCGATCCGTTGCGCGCGACCCAGATCCTCAATGAGATTGGCAGGGAGTATGTGGACCAGAATGTGCGACGCCGTTCGGAGGAGGCGGACAAGTCGATCCGCTTTCTTGACGAGCAACTGCCGCAACTGAAGAGCCAGCTCGAGGAATCGGAAAGCCGCTACAACGCATTTCGCGCCCAACAGGGTACCGTCGACACCAGCCAGGAAGCGCGCGCACTGCTGCAGCAATCGGTGGAGGCGGAAACGCGCCTGGTCGACCTGCGCCAGAAACGCCAGGAACTGGTGACGCAATACACCGAGAAACATCCCGCGCTGCTGGCCATGGACGGACAGATGCGCGAGGCCCAGGCCGCGTTGTCGGTAATCCAGGGGCGTACGCGCCAACTGCCGCTGATCGAACAGAAGGTCCTGCAGTTGCAGCGCAATATGCAGGTCGATACCGAGCTCTACACCAATCGCCTCAATGCCCGCCAGCAACTGACGCTGGTACGCGCCGGCAAGGTGGCCACTGTCAGGCTGATCGATCCGGCTACGCCGCCCGAGACGCCGATCACGCCGCGCCGCGGGGTGGCGGTTGGTGGATCGCTGCTGGCGGGGCTGCTGGCCGGGATCGTACTGGCGGTTGCCCGGCGGCGCATCGCCGGTACGGTGCAGGATCGCGACGAAATCGAGATCGCTACCGGCATTCCCGTGTATGCGACGGTGCCGCGCAGTCGCCTGACCGGGCAATTGCGCACGACGTGGCCGCGCTTCCTGACGCCCGGTACCGGGCACGCACCGCCCGATGCGGCTATCGAAAGCCTGCGCGCAGTGCGCACCACGCTCCATTTCGCGATCCATGACGCGCCCAATCGCGTGGTACTGATCACCGGGCCCACCGCGAGTGTCGGCAAGTCGTTCGTTGCCGCCAACCTGGCCACGCTGGCGGGCGCGTCGAAACGTCGTGTGCTGCTGATCGATGCCGACCTGCGCAACGGCATGTTGCACAAGCGCTTCCGCTTGGACCGCGGGCCGGGACTTGCCGAGGTGTTGGCGGGCAGGTGCAAGCCGGAAAAGGCGATTCGCCGCGATGTATCGCACGGACTCGATTTCCTGTCGACGGGCGCGCTGACATCGGGGCCGAGCGAGCTGTTGCTGCAGCCGGAGCTGGCGGCGCTGGTCGAGCGCGTAGCCGCGCACTATGACATGGTGATACTCGATGGTCCGCCGCTGTTGCCGGTGGCCGATGCGCTGGTGCTCGGCCGCCTGGCCGGCACGGTGTTCATGGTGGCGCGGCATCGCGTCACGACCGTGGAGCAGATCGACGAAAGCACGCGGCGCCTGGCCCAGGCCAATGTGGCCGTGCGCGGCGTGATCTTCAACGACTTCACGGGTGCGATGCATCGTTACAGCTATGCATACGGGGTCAGCGAAGCGCATCCGGTCAATTCCGTTTGATCAGGGGAACGGCAGCCATGAACCACACTCACCACAAGCGCGTCACGCTGGTCACGGTCACCTATGCCGATCGCGTGCACTATTGTGCCGAGCTTCTGCGTCGTGCATTCGGTAATGAAGGCGTGGCGCATGCCGTGGTGGTCAGCAACAACTCCGCATCCGACCTCGGTGCGCTGGAATCCGTATGGGGCCGGCGTATCACCGTGGTACGTCTGCCGACCAATAGTGGATCGGCCAATGGCTATGCGGTGGGAATTGCCACCGCACTGGCGCGCGACACCGACTACCTGTGGTTGATGGACGACGACAATGCGCCATGCCCGGGCGCGCTCGACGTGCTCTGCCACCAGCTCGATCTGCTGACACGCATGCACGGCCGTAGCCGCACGGCGGTGCTTGGATTTCGTCCCGATCATCAGGCCGATATCGCGATGGGCGTACCGGCCACGCAGGCATTGCCGCCGAGGTCGAGCTACTTCGGCTTTCACGTGGCGCGTATCCCCTACAAGATCTGGCGGCGCACGCCATGGGGCAAGCCCCAGCCCCAGGCGATTCCCGCGGTGGTGCGCATGCCGTTTGCGCCATATGGCGGGTTCCTGGGGCACCGCGAGATGTATCTCGATCTCGGCTTGCCTGAACGGCAACTGGTGCTGTACGCGGACGATATCGAGTACACGTGGCGGCTGACCGCACGCGGTGGCCACATTGCGCTGGTTACGGGCGCCCGCCTCGAAGATCTTGAGGGGTCCTGGAACGTCAAGCGCCACTGGAAGAACCACTTCGAATGCATGCTGCTCAGCGGCTCCGATTTTCGCGCCTACTACAGCAGCCGTAACCAGGCGTGGTTCGACAAGCATTACTGGTCGAGTTCCGGATTCACATATCGCTTGAACCGCTTTGTGTTCCTGACCCTGTTGCGCCTGTACGGCAAGCGCCGTCAGGCGGCCGACCGGCTGCGACTGCTCGAACGTGCGATCGCCGATGGCGAGGCGAGCCGGCTCGGCTTTAACGCCGACTACTCGCTGTAATGCTGCCGACCCGCAAAGGACCATGATGCTTACCATTGTGATCTGCAACTACAACCATGCGCAGTTCCTGCGGGCCGCGATCGACTCCGCGCTGGAGCAGTCCGCACTTCAGGACGTGACAGTGATGGTGGTCGATGACGGATCGACCGACCGATCGTGCGACATCATCGCGGGCTATGGTTCGCGCATCGAGGCCGTATTCCAATGCAATGGTGGCCAGGTGGCCGCGTACAACCATGCGTTGGAACGGGTCGTGACACCGTACGTGTTGTTTCTCGATGCCGATGACCGCCTGCACCCCGATGCCGCCGAAACCGTGCTGGCCGCATTTGCCGCGGGCCACTGCGTCAAGGTCCAGTACCGGCTCGATGTGATCACCGAGGATGGCACGCCCACAGGGGTGCAGGTGCCGCAGTCGATCGCGGCGCCCGATTGCGGCGCGCTGCTGCGCGGTGGCTGGCTGTACCCGTCGCCCCCCGGGTCTGGCAACGCCTATCGTGCCGATGCATTGCGGCAGATCTTCCCGGTACCGGTGAACGCCGACAATATCCACGGTGCAGATTTCTATGCGATCTACGGCATCGCGCTGGTGGGCGAGGTATCTGCAATCGAACGTTCGCTAGGGTGCTACCGCGTGCACCGGCAGACGCGCAAGGGTGCGCAAGCACAGGGCAGTGCGAGCCTGTCGCTGGCCAATGCCGAGGATGCGCTTGCCGGAGCCCGGCAAGCGGCGCGACGCTGGGCGATCCTGAGGGTCATTGCGCGCGAGCGCCTTGGCATCGTGCTGCCACCTGTCATTCTCGATTTCTCCGTGGAGAAGGCGGAATTCGCCACGGTGGTCTATGGCGCGCCATTGGCGCGGCGCTGGCACTGGTTCCTGCATGAATCGGGCCGCTATTTCCATACGATTGTTGCCAACCCGTTCTGGAGCGCACGCAAGAAGGTGGCGGTGTGGTGCCTGACGGCGTTGTGCCTCGTGCCGGTGGCTTCGTTCAGCAACCGGGTAGTGCGGTATATCGCCAACCCGCTGGCGCGCGCCGGCTACTGAAATGCACAGGAGCGAGACCGTGACCAGCACCATCTCGATCAACGGCCGCTTCCTGGGACGGCGCGCCACCGGCGTCGATCGCTTCGCGTACGAGGTAGTGCGCAGCATCGACCGGCTGGTGGCGGAGCAGGATCCTGCCACGGCCGGATTGTCCTTTGAATTGCTGGTGCCGGCGTCGGTAACGGCGGAGCCACGGCAGTTTCCGCATCTGCGCATCCGCACGGTGCCAGGTGGCAAGGGGCAGTACTGGGAGCAGGTGAGCCTGCCGCTGGCCGCACGCGGTTCCCTGCTGCTGAACCTGTGCAATGCGGCGCCGTTGCTGTATCCGAACCAGGTCACGGTGATGCACGATGCCGCGCCGATGCGCGTACCGCAGGCTTACTCGCGTGCGTTCCGGGCGTGGTATCGCTTCATGGCGCCATGGGTGGGTCGCATCGCACGGCGCGTGCTGACGGTGTCCGAGTTTTCGCGCGGCGAGATCGTGGATGCGTATCGCATTCCCGACGCCAAGGTTGGCGTATTGCCAATGAGTGGCGACCATATGCTGCGCCTGCCCGAAGCCGCGGACGTGCGCCGGAAGTTCCAGTTGTCGGACCGCCCCTATGTGCTCGCGGTCAGCAGCGCCAGCTATCACAAGAATTTCCGGCTGGTGGTCGAGGCCGTGGAGATGCTGGGAGCAGCCGACTATGACGTCGTGATCGTTGGCGCCGCATCGCCGGTGTTCCAGTCGATCAGGCAGCAGACCACGGCCAGCGTCAAGCGGGTCGGCTATGTCGACGATGCCGACCTCAAGGCGTTGTTCCGCGATGCGGCCTGCTTCGTTTTTCCATCGCTTTACGAAGGCTATGGCTTGCCGCCCGTGGAAGCGATGACACTGGGCTGCCCGGTGCTTGCCTCGAACCTGCCTTCGGTGCGCGAAGCCTGCGGCACGGCCGCGCTTTACTTCCAGCCGACCAGCGCGCGTGAGTTCGGCGAACTGCTGACGCGTGTGATGCATGACGGCGCGTTGCGCGACACCCTGCGCAGGCAGGGCTACGCGCACGTGGAACGGTATTCCTGGCGCGCTACCGCCGCGCGGTTACTCAGCGAGATCTCACCATGGCTTGCACAGCGATGAATCCTTCACCCGGCGAGTTCGGCAAGGTCGCCGTGGTACACGAATGGCTGACGACCTATGCAGGGTCCGAGCGCGTGCTGGAACAGATCCTCAGGATATGGCCCGAGGCCGACCTGTTCAGCGTGGTCGACTTCTTTCCAGAGGCACAACGGCACGCGCTGCAGGGCAAGCACGCGACGACCACGTTTATCCAGCGCCTGCCGCGTGCGCGGAAGTCGTTTCGTGCCTACCTGCCATTGATGCCGCTGGCGGTCGAGCAACTGGACCTGTCCGGCTACGACCTGGTGATTTCATCGAGCCATGCGGTGGCCAAGGGTGTCATCACCGGACCTGGCCAGGTGCACGTCAGCTATGTGCACTCGCCGATCCGTTACGCGTGGGATTTGCAGCACCAGTACCTGACCGAATCGAACCTGACGCGTGGCGTGAAGAGCTGGCTGGCACGGGCGATCCTTCACTACATGCGGATCTGGGATCAGCGTACTGCGCACGGCGTGGACCTGTTCGTGGCCAACTCCGCCTATGTCGCGCGCCGCATCCGCAAGGTCTATGGCCGGGATGCCGCCGTGGTGTACCCGCCGGTCGATGTCGAACATTTCAGCCTGTGCGAGCAACGCGAGGATTTCTTCCTGACGGCGTCGCGGCTGGTGCCGTACAAGAAAGTCAGCCTGATCGTCGAAGCGTTCGCGGCAATGCCGGACAAGCAGCTCGTGGTGATTGGAGATGGTCCGGATCTCGAACGGATACGCGATATGGCCACGCCAAATGTGCGCGTGCTTGGGTATCAGCCGACCGAGGTGCTGGTAGCCCATATGCAACGCGCGCGTGCGTTTGTGTTCGCGGCCGAGGAGGACTTTGGCATCGTGGCCGTGGAGGCGCAGGCCTGTGGCACGCCGGTGATCGCGCTCGGACAGGGCGGTGCGCGCGAGAGTGTGATCGACAGCCGTGACCGCGACCTGCGCACCGGGGTGTTCTTTCCGCGCCAGACCGTCGAGGACATCGTGCGTGCGGTGTGCCGTTTCGAGGATACCGGCCCGTTCCTGTCGGCACCATGCCGACGCAATGCCCTGCAGTTTTCGCCCGAGCGCTTCCGGCGTGAGTTCCTGGCCATGGTACGCACCGCCATGGAACAGGCGCCGGTCTTGCGGCAGATGGTCGATCGCGCCCCCGCCACGCCTCCGCCGGTCGTCGATCCACTGGCCGTTGCACCGCATTGATGTCGCCAAGGTTGCCGCCAACGATGCCGCCAAATATGCTCAACCAGCTTGCCCTGCGCGACGGCTACTGGTGGGAAGATCCCGCCAGGCTGCTGATGTACTTTATCGTGCCGCTCTATATGTTGATCTCGCTGGACCTGCTCGGCGAGCAGAAGGCCATCGATCGCGTCTATTTCAACAGCGAGTTCGCCATTGCCGGAGCCCTGTTCCTGGTGGTGCTGACCGTGGCGGCGGCCAGCGAGCGCGTGTTGTTGCCGCGCTGGCCCGACGCTCCTGTGCAGGTGCCGCGCGAAGTGCTCGATGCCCTATTCTGGCTGGCGTGCTTCGGCTATCTGGTCATGATGGGCGGCGTGATCGCGCGGCCGGCCGTGCTGTTCTCGTTCCTGAGTGGGCAGGCCAGTACCTACGACGTGCTTGAGTTGAAGGGCCGTATCGCCGGCATCAGCACGCTCACCCAGGCCACCGTGGCCTATGTGCCGCTGTATTTCCACATCTTTCGTCAGCCGGTGGACGGACTCAATCGCTACAAGGTGTTCCTTGGCGTGTTGTGTGTACTGACGCTGCTGCGCAGTTTCATCTTTGCCGAGCGGCTGGCGCTGGTGGAAGTGATCCTGCCATGGGCGCTGATGGCAGTGCGCTTCCGCAGCGGCCCGCAGCGCACGCTGTTGCTGACGCTGGGGCCATTCGCCGCGATCGTCCCGCTGATTGGCTTTTTTATCGCGAACGAATACAACCGCTCCTGGGAAACGTACTACATCAACGTCTACGACAACATTCTTGACTTTGCGCTCGAACGCCTGGGCCTGTACTACTCCACCGCCATCAACAATGGCGCCGGCCTGCTCACGATCATGGGGTGGGGCACCGGCGACCCGACCTTCACGTTCGACTGGCTGATCAAGTTTCCGGTGATCGGTGAGACGTTCCGGCCATGGGTTGGCGGCGGCGACGGCTACGGGACCTTCCTGAGCAATTTCGGCGACCCGGAGTTCAATAACCCGTCCGGCATCTATGTGCATTTCTATGAATGGGGGTGGTTCGCGCTGCTGGAAGCCGCGCTGATGGGTTGGTTGCTGGGCCGCAGCTATGCGGGCTGGCGTTCCGGCAACGGGTTCTGGTGCTGCGCGCATGCGGTGCTGCTGGTGTCGCTGATGGAGATCCTGCGCGTGCCGAACCTGTTCAGCGGGCGCAACTTCGTGCCGCTTGCGCTGCTGTGGCTGGTGTTCCGCTGTTTTGGCAAGCCCGTGGGGTTCGCAGCGCCGCCGGGTAGTGGCCTGTATGGCCGCGCCAACCTGCGCATCTGGAGCCGGCGCTGAGATCGCCGGACATCACGCCCATGCCGCCTTCGATACGTTCCACCGCCATGTATCTGCTGCTGATCCAGGGCGGCAATTACCTGTTTCCGTTGTTGTTGCTGCCGTTCCTGGGCAAGGTGCTTGGCGTCAGGGAGTTTGGCGTGCTGGCTTACTGCCAGGCACTGGCGCAGTACCTGATCCTGCTGACCGACTACGGCCACAATCTGACGGCCACACGCCTGGTATCGGTGCGGCGCGATGATCCGCTGGCACTGGCACAGGTGTTCTCGGCCACGCTGGCCGCCAAGCTGCTGCTGATGCTGGCCTCCGCACTGTTGCTGGCCGGCGCACTGCTGTTGGCGCCAAGCCTGCGCGAGCACTGGACCATACTCGCTGCGGCATTCGTAGGTGTGGTGGCCAATGCCGTCACGCCGATATGGCTATACCAGGGCCTGGAGCGGATGAAGGTACTGGTAGTGCCGAACTTCATCTCGAAGGCGGTCAGCCTTGGATGCGTGGTGGCATGGGTCAGGACGCCCGGCGACGCCGCGCTGGCGGCGCTGGGCATCAGTATCGGGTCGGTGATCCTGGCCGCCGCGGCACTTTGGGGGGCATGGCGCAAGCGGCTGGCCGCGCTGGTTGCGGTGCAGATGCGTGCGGTCGTGGCGTCACTGCGCGAAGGCTTCCCGGTTTTCCTGTCGCTCGTGCTGGTCAGCTTCTACGTCAATTTCAACGCGATCCTGCTCAACTACTTCCACGGGCCGGTGGCGGTCGGGCAGTTCTCGATGGCGGACAAGATCCGCATTGCCGGCCAGACGATCTTCACCGTGATCGGTACCGCATTCTTTCCGCGCATCAGTCAGTACAACGTGACGGACCCGGCGGCAGCACGCGCGTTGATGCGCAAGGCAATGCTGGTGGTATTCGGCTGTTCGGGTGCGATGTTCGTCGGCATCGAGCTGTTTGCGGGGCTTGGCATACGGATGTGGCTCGGTGAGCCGTTCCACGACGCCATTTTCCTGTTGCGGCTCGAAGGCGTGCTGCTGCCGGTGACCAGCGTGGCCTTTATCTTCGGCAACCTGGGCTTGCTGGCATTGGGGCGGCATCGGGCAGTGCAGAACATCTATGCGGCGGTAACGGTACTGCATCTGCTCTACGTGGTGCCGTTCGTGCTGTACATGGGCGCGGAAGGGACCGTGATCTCGGTGATCCTGACCGAAGTGATCGGCGCGACGGCGTTCGCGGTCTGCTATCGGCGCGAGACCGCCGGCAGCGTGCCGGCGCCCACAACCGCGCCTGCAACCACCCCCACACCCGCAGCGCAGGATCCATCATCGGCCAGGGAGATTCAGGCATGACTCGCAAAGGCATTATCCTCGCCGGAGGATCCGGCACACGGCTCTATCCGGTCACGCAGTGCATCTCCAAGCAGCTGCTGCCGGTCTACGACAAGCCCATGATCTACTACCCGCTGTCGACGCTGATGGTGGCGGGCATTCGCGATGTGCTGATCATCTCGACGCCGCAGGATACGCCGCGCTTTGCCGCGCTGCTCGGGGACGGGCATCAATGGGGGCTCAATCTGCGGTATGCCGAGCAACCGTCGCCGGACGGACTGGCGCAGGCATTCATCATCGGGCGCGACTTTGTCGGACGTGACCCGTCGGCGTTGATCCTGGGCGACAACATCTACTATGGGCACGACCTGGCCAGGCTGCTGACGCGCTCGGGACGGCGCGAGGATGGCGCCACCGTATTCGCCTATCACGTGCACGACCCCGAGCGATATGGCGTAGTGGAGTTCGACGAAGACTTCCGCGCGCTGTCGATCGAAGAGAAGCCAGCGGTGCCGCGTTCGAGCTATGCCGTGACCGGCTTGTATTTCTATGACAACACGGTCTGCGATATTGCAGCCGGGATCCGGCCTTCGGCACGTGGCGAACTGGAAATTACCGATGTCAATTCGCACTACCTGGCGGCGGGCAAGCTCAACGTCGACATCATGGGACGTGGCTATGCGTGGTTCGATACCGGCACACATGATTCACTGGTCGATGCCGCGCAACTGGTGGCAACGTTGCAGAAGCGGCAGGGCCTGATGGTGGCATGTCCCGAGGAGATTGCCTATCGGCGGCGCTGGATCGATGCCGAGCAGCTTGGCCGGCTGGCGGTGCCGCTCGGCAAAAGCCACTACGGCAAGTACCTGCAACGTCTGCTGGCGGAATCGCCACGGGTCAGGTAGTGCCGCGCATGCGTGTCATCTGCCGCAACGGGCGGCAAGCGCATGCGCAGGCACCGCTCAGCCTGCGCGGGGCGGGGGCAGGGCTGCATTCAGGGCACGTCGCAGCGAAGTTCGCACTTGAGGGAGGCGGCTCGCGTCCGCACCGGAGACCTGGATCGATCCCGCGCCGGAACATCCTGGCGGGACCGCCAGGCTCGCGCCATCGAGCGTATTGGTGTCGCAGATAAACTGATCCGCTGCGCAGTTGCGGTACTGCAGCGAGACTGGCGTGCCATTGACGGCGGCAAAGCGGTTGCCGGTGATCCCTGTGCGGCAGACATTGCCCTGCGCGCGAAAGCCGTCGAAGCGTGTGCGCGTGATCTGGTTGCCGGTCACCAGCACCTGCGACACGCTGCCGCTGCCAGTGTTGAGATCGATCGCGGCATGACCGGCCGGTGCGCGGTTGTTGCCCGGTTGCGTGGCATTCTGGTCGTCGGAGATCGAATTGCTGGCAATCAGCACATTGGTCACGTCGGCCGTACGATAGCCGTCTTCCTGCGCGACCATTACCGCGGCGGCTTTCTGCACGCCCTCGATCCAGTTCCCGGTCACGGTCACGTTGGCCCCGCCAACCACCGCCACGCCGCGTCCCCAGGCATTGCCGGCCAGATAGTTGCCGGTGACATAGACATTCTGGGTCACGCCACCATCGCGCTGGTAGCTGACAATGCCCACCATGTCGTCGCCGGTGGCCGTTACCGAGCAATCCTGCACCAGCACGTCATGCGAACTGCCGGTGATGTGGATGCCGTCGGCCAGCGTGCCGGTGACCTTGTTGCCAACCAGTGCAATGCTGCTGCCCCGCGAGACAAAGATGCCCGCGCTGGCGCCGCCGTTGATGGTGACGTCGAGTACCTGGATACCTTCGCCGTCGACCGCTACCTTGGCCGAGGTGGCCGATTCCAGCCGCTCGGTGCCAATGCCATTGAGGGTCACCCCGACGAGCGTGGAGTTCTTGCCGGTCATCATGATGGCTTGCTGGTCGGGATTGGTGGCAACGATCGTCGCGCCGTATCCGGACATCACCACCTGTTCGCCACGCATGGCCAGTACGCGACCCACCACATACACGCCGGGCGACAGTACCAGCCGCTGGCCGGCCTGCAGGCCGTCGATGGCGGCTTGCAGCGCGTCCCCCTGATCGGCGCCCCCAGCCGCCGGCTGCATCTGCACGTCAGCGGGTGCTCCCGACGCTGTCGATACCACGGTTGGGCCACCCAGGTGGTTTGCCAGCAGCAATGCGGCGCCCACCATCGCCGCCACCAGTACGACGGCCAGGCCGGTCCGGCCTAGTGAGGTTCTCATCCGCATGCCGGTGCGCTACGAACGTGTTTCATCACTGCTACCTCCGTTGCTCGACTGTTCGGTTGAGCATAGCCGCTGTGCGGCATCGCATGGCCGGACTGTCTGGAATGCGCGAGAAGTTGGCGGACGGGGAGCCGGGGTGGCCTGGCGAGGTAACCTAGAAATGGTGCGTGGCTGGCGGGGCGGGGAGATCGCCGCGATCCCAGTACGGTGGCGATCCGAACCAGTCGGCGAAGAAGTCGACAAATGCGCGCGTCTTGGCCGGCACCAGATGGCGGCTTGGATATACAGCCCAGATCGACACGGCTGGCAGTACCGGATACTCGTCGAGAACCGTGATCAGTTCGCCACGCCGCAAATGCGACGCGACATCCCAGGTCGACTTGAGCGCAATACCCATGCCTGCGAGGATCGCATCGCGAATCACTTCACCGTTGTCGGCGCGCAGGTTGCCATGCACCGTCACCGCGGTTTCGCCAAGCGGGGTATCGAAACGCCAGTTCGTTTGATCGCCGAGCACCAGGCAGTTGTGCCGGCGCAGGTCTTCGGGATGACGGGGCGTGCCGTGGCGCGCGAGATAGTCTGGCGATGCGCAGATCACGCGATGACTCGGGGCAAGCGGTCGCGCCACGAGCGTGGAATCTGGCAACACGCCCATGCGCAGTGCCACGTCGATGCCACCATCGACCAGGCCGATTACCTGGTCGGTCAGTCGCAGGTCGAGCGTGATGCCCGGATAGGCGGCCAGGAAGGCGGGCAGTGCCGGCGATACGTGCTGTCGTCCGAACGATGCCGGCGCCGTCACGCGCAACTGGCCGTGCGGTGCCTCGGCCCCGCGGCCGACCGATTGCGCGGCGGCTTCCGAGGTGATCAGCAATTGCTCGGCATGTTCGAGGAAGCGCTCGCCGTCGCCGGTCAGCGACAGGCGGCGCGTGGTGCGGTGGAGCAGGCGGGTACCGAGTTGATCCTCAAGGCGCTGCAGGCGTGCACTGGCAGTGGAGGTGGAGAGGGCCAGGTCGCGCGCGGCCGCCGACAGGTTGCCCAATGCCGCCGCGCGTACAAAGACGGCGATGTCGAGCAGGTCGAAATGCATGGTCGAGGTGCCGGGTATTCCTGCTACGCCGGCTATTCCTGTGAAAGCGCCTTGGCGGCTTCGACCTGCGATTCAAAGAATGTCTGGAAGCTGATGGCCAGGCCGGCCATCAGCAGGCCGGTGCCGATCATCAGCGAGAGGATCACAAGAATCACGACCGGCCAGCCCGAACGCGTCGGTTTTCCGTGCGGGTTGTAGCGCGCATCCCATTTGTCGTCCGGGCGCAGGCCAAACACGATGGCGGTCAGGAAGGCGCTGATCAGTGACGCGCCGCCGGCAACGGCGAAAGTCCAGTTCAATGCCGTGCTGCCGGTATCGAGGCGCAGCGAAGCAATGCCGATGACGCCGGCCACGGTGGCCAGCAGATGGGCCCAGCCGAACTTGTCGCCGAGGCCCTTCAAATAGAAACGATGTGCGCCGAGGCTGCCAAACAAAAAGGCCAGGGCGACCGTGGCCAGCTTCGATTTTCCCCGTACAAGGCCACGCGGATTGGCGTCCGGCGCGGGGCGGGTGGACTCACGGGCAACGGCGGGGGCTTGGCTGGCAGCAGTCATGGGCAGGCAATCGTTGTGGAAATCCCTGGGATGCCGATGGCAGGATTGGCAATGCGGCATCGGCGCACATTGTAGCGTCTCGCTGACTGGAGAATCGGGGGGGGGCTGAAGCGGGGAGTGAGGGCTGTCTCTTATACACATCTCCGAGCCCACGAGACTGCAGCTAAT
>CAUUBQ010000100.1:0-22727 GCA_963543405.1 uncultured Cupriavidus sp. | reverse complement strand
CGCCAGATGGAACAGACCGAACGCGCCGACCAGTGCAACCATGGCCGCCCCACGTGGGTCCAGCTGACCGTGACCGAGCTCGACCGCCTGTTCCTGCGCGGCCAGTAATCACGTAACACGATGTCACCGCAGTCTTCCGCATTCCCGCCAGTCGTCTGCCTGCTGGGCCCCACCGCGTCCGGCAAGACCGCGGCCGCGCTCGAACTGGCCGCGCGCAAGCCGGTCGAGATCATCAGCCTGGATTCGGCGCTGGTCTATCGCGAGATGGATATCGGCACGGCCAAGCCCACGGCCGATGAACTGGCCAGCGTGCCCCACCATCTGATCGATATCATCGATCCGCTCGACAGCTACTCGGCCGCGCAGTTCGTGACCGACGCGCAGCGCCTGATCGGGGAAATCCGCGCACGCCAGCGCACGCCGCTGATCGTCGGCGGCACCATGCTGTACTACAAGGCGCTGACCCAGGGGCTCAACGACCTGCCGCAGGCAGATGCCACGGTACGGGCCGAGCTCGATGCGCTGGCCGCCGAACGTGGCTGGCCGGCACTGCATGCCATGCTGGCCGAGGTGGATCCGGTTACCGCCGCGCGCCTGGCGCCGAACGATGCGCAGCGCATCCAGCGCGCGCTGGAGATTCATCGCCTGAGCGGACAGCCGATGTCGGCGCTGCTGGCGCGGCAGGCCGATGCGCGCACGTTCACTGGCGCCGCCGACGCGCGTTACCGTGTGATCGCGCTCGAACCGTCGGACCGCGCCGTGTTGCACGCGCGGATTGCCGAGCGCTTCGATGCGATGCTCGAAGGCGGCCTGATCGACGAGGTCAAACGCCTGCGCGCGCGTGGCGACCTGCATCTGGGCCTCCCTTCCATGCGTTGCGTCGGCTATCGGCAGGTCTGGGAATACCTCGATGGCGACTGCGATTACGCCACCATGCGCGAGCGCGGCATCGCCGCCACGCGCCAGCTCTGCAAGCGGCAATTGACATGGCTGCGCAGCACCCCGGAACGCATCAGTGTGGATGGGCTGGCGCCGGACTATGTGGCGCAGGTGGGGCGGGCTGCGGGGTGGTGATTGTGCAAACCCCTGCTTGATACCGGATCGGCATAACGACCGCTTACCCTCTCCCCCGGCCCCTCTCCCGCGCGCGGGAGAGGGGAGAAAACCAGGGAGAAGAAAATAAAAAACCCGGTCGTGCGACCGGGTTTTTTTGCGAGGACCGACGTATCAGACCACTACGGTCTGCGCCTGACCTTCGGCGCGTTCCTTGATTTCACCGATCTGCCACACGGCTTCACCAGCCGCCTGCAGATGACGGATCGCGCGTTCGGCGTCTTCCTTCGCCACGATCACGACCATGCCGATACCGCAGTTGAACACGCGGTGCATCTCGGCGTCGGCCACATTGCCTTGGGCCTGCAGCCACTGGAACAGCGGCGGCAACGTCCAGGCGCTCTTCTGGATCACGGCGGTCAGGTTGTCGGCCAGCACGCGCGGCACGTTCTCGGTCAGGCCGCCGCCGGTGATGTGGGCCATGCCCTTGACCGGCAGCGTCTCGATCAGCGACAGCAGCGGCTTCACGTAGATGCGCGTCGGCGCCATGATCGCGTCCTGCAGGCGCTGGCCATGGAAGTCGGCGTTCAGGTCCGGCTTGGCCACGTCGAGGATCTTGCGTACCAGCGAATAACCGTTCGAGTGCGCGCCCGACGAGGCCAGGCCCAGCACCACATCGCCCGGCTGGATCGTGGTGCCGTCGATGATCTTCTTCTTTTCCACGGCGCCAACCGCGAAACCGGCCAGGTCGTATTCACCGTCCGGGTACATGCTCGGCATTTCGGCGGTTTCGCCACCGATCAGCGCGCAGCCAGCCAGTTCGCAACCATGGGCGATGCCCTGGATCACGGTGGCGGCGGTATCCACGTCCAGCTTGCCGCAGGCGAAGTAATCAAGGAAGAACAGCGGCTCGGCACCCTGCACCAGGATGTCGTTGACGCTCATGGCCACCAGGTCCTGGCCCACGGTGTCGTGGCGGTTCAGCTGGAACGCCAGCTTGAGCTTGGTGCCCACGCCGTCCGTGCCGGACACCAGCACGGGCTCCTGGAACTTCTTCGACAGTTCGAACAAGGCGCCGAATCCGCCGATGCCGGCCATCACGCCTTCACGCATGGTGCGCTTGGCAAACGGCTTGATGCGGTCAACCAGTGCGTCGCCGGCTTCGATGTCAACACCGGCGTCGCGGTAGGAAAGGCCTGCCTGGCCGGTGGTCGAGGATGCGCTCATGAGAACCTGCTTGTCTTTGAGGAGGTGAAGTGTGGAATGCAGCACAATCGCAACGCTTCCCGGGCCGAAGAGACCAATCGGGCGCGGAGCACGGGCGCGACTCCAGTAAAATCGCGATTTTAACGGATACAGGCTCCCGGCGACCAGTGATCGCGGACGATTCCACCTGCCACACTGCCAACCCATGACCCGCCGGCCCCTCCGATGACCGCTCCCCTGCTTTCGCAAGACACCAAACGCATCCTGTTGTGGATTGTCGTGGCCGCCGCGCTGTTCGCCGTGATCCTGGCGCTGGCACCGGTACTGACGCCATTCCTGGTGGCCTTCATCTTTTCGTACATCCTCAATCCCGGCGTGGACTGGCTGCAGCGCCGCCGGGTACCGCGCTTTATCGGCGTGGCGCTGATGATCGGCCTGCTGGGTGTGATCCTCGTGTTGCTGGCGCTGCTGCTGATCGCCGTGCTCCAGCGCGAGATTCCGCAGCTGCGCGAACAGGTGCCGCTACTGTTGCAGAAGCTCAACAGCGTGCTGGCGCCGAAGCTGGCCGACCTGGGCGTGCGCGTGCGATTCGACTTCCCGGGCCTGCGCCGCATGCTGCAGGACCGCTTCGCGGCCAGCCCCGAAGACCTGCTGCAGGTGCTGTTCAACTACGTCAAGGTGTCCGGTTCGGCACTGATGGAAGTGGCCGGGCTGCTGTTCATCGTGCCGATCCTGATGTTCTACCTGCTGATGGACTGGCACATGGTCATGCGCCGTATCGAGCGCCTGGTGCCGCGCCGCTGGGTGCCAAAGGTGCATGAACTGTCCGCCGAGACTGACGCCCTGCTGTCGCAGTACCTGCGCGGACAGATCCTGGTCATGGTGATCCTGGCCGCGATCTACTCGATCGGCCTGACCATCGCCGGCTTCGACGTGGGCATTCCGGTGGGCATCTTTACCGGCCTGGCCGTGTTCATCCCCTATATTGGCTTCGGCATTGGCCTGACACTGGCCATCGTGGCCGCGCTGCTGCAGTTTGGCAGCTGGTACGGCCTGGGCGCCGTGGCCGTGGTGTACGGCATCGGCCAGTTTGTGGAAAGCTTCTATCTGACGCCACGCCTGGTAGGCGAGCGCATCGGGTTGCATCCGCTGGTGGTGATTTTCGCGCTACTTGCATTTGGGCAACTGTTCGGCTTCTTCGGTGTGCTGCTGGCGCTGCCAACCTGTGCCGTGCTGCTGGTCGGCGCCCGGCAGTTGCGCCGCGTTTACCTGGCTAGCGACCTGTACCGCCACTAATGTGGCGGACAAAAGAACGGGCTAAAGATCAGGCCAAGTACTGGATTCGTCATGTCATCGCGTCATAGTCATAAGCAGCTCTCGCTGGAACTGGGCAGCCCACCGCCTTCCACGTTCGAGAATTTCTTCGTGGCCGCCAACCGCGAGCCCGTGCAGCGGCTGCGCGAACTGCCGGGCCTGCTGGCACGCGAGCAGGCCAACGACCGCCTGATCTACCTGTGGGGCGAAGTCGGCTCGGGCCGTACGCACCTGCTGCATGCCGTCTGCGATGCCGCATTCCACACCGGCCTGAACTGCCGCTACCTGAGCCCGCATCACGCGTTGTCCGATTTCATCTTCGACCCGTCATGCCAGCTCTATACCGTGGACGACGTGGAATTGCTCGATGAAGCGCGCCAGATTGCCGTGTTCTCGCTCTATAACGAAGTTCGCGCGCACGTGCGCTGCGCGCTGGTGGTGGCCGGCGGACTGGCGCCGCGTGTCATGCCGATACGTGAAGACCTGCGCACTCGGCTGGGCTGGGGGCTGGTCTACCAGCTGCAGTCACTGTCCGACGAAGACAAGATGGCCGCGCTGGTCCAGGCCGCCCGCGAGCGCGGACTGCAGCTGTCACCGGAGATCCCGCACTGGCTTGTCACCCGTCACTATCGCGACATGCCCAGCCTGATGGCATTGCTTGATGCGTTGGACATGTATTCGCTGGAACGCAAGCGCGCGGTAACGCTGCCACTGCTGCGCGAGATGTTTGCCGAGTTCCGCGAGTAGCCCCTATCTGAAGGAGCTGGCATGAAATCCGCTCCGCTTCATCCGGGCCAACCGACCGCCCGTTGCACCTTAATGTAAAATCGCGCCCCATGAATCTGGCACTGTTTGACCTCGACCACACCCTGATCCCGACCGATAGCGACCACGAATGGGGGCGCTTCCTGGTCCGCCTTGGCGTTGTCGACGAGGAATCGTATCGTCGCAAGAACGACGAGTTCTATAGCCAATACAAGGCTGGCACGCTCGATATCGAGGCGTTCCTGCGCTTTGCATTGGCCCCGTTGGCCGCCAATCCGCGCGACCGGCTGGACCAATGGCGCGTGCGCTTCATGCACGAAGTCATCGAGCCGGTCATGACGCCGCAAGCCAGGGCGCTGGTCTACAAGCACCTGGAAGCCGGCGACCTGTGCGCGGTGGTGACCGCCACCAACAGCTTCGTGACGGCGCCGATTGCCCAGGCTTTCGGCATCAAGCACCTGATCGCGACCGAACCCGCGACGATCGACGGCAAACCCGACAGCGCGTTCACCGGCGACGTGGCCGGTGTGCCGAGCTTCCGCGAAGGCAAGATCACGCGTGTGGATAGCTGGCTCAAGAGCCTGGGCGCCAAGTGGGAAGACTTTGGCACCACCACGTTCTACAGCGACTCGGCCAACGACCTGCCACTGCTCGAGAAAGTCAGCGAGCCGGTAGCCGCCAACCCCGACGACCGCCTGCGCAACCACGCTGCCGCGGCCGGCTGGCGCATCATGGACCTGTTCTGACGTGATCAAGAAGCTCATCAACCGGCTGCTCGGCAAGCCGGGCCCCAAGCAGCGCCGCACTGGCCGGGCCCACACCCCACGCGTGGTAGGCGTGGAAGAACATCGGATCGATCCGACGCTGATCTCGCGCAACGCGGTCAAGGTCACCGCCACGCTGCAGCAGGCCGGTTACCAGGCCTTCATCGTCGGCGGCGCGGTGCGCGACCTGCTGCTCGGCATCAAGCCGAAGGATTTCGACGTGGCCACCAATGCCACGCCAGAGCAGGTGCAGGCCCTGTTCCGCCGCTCGCGCATCATCGGACGACGCTTCCAGATCGTGCACGTGACGTTCTACGGCGGACGCGAGCAGGAAATCATCGAAGTCTCGACCTTCCGCGCGCTGGTTGACGCCGTGGCCAGCGAAACGCTGCCCGAAGGCCGCCGCCTGAAGCGCGCCGAGCTCGACAGCAAGACCCACGCGATCGATGCCAGCGGCCGTGTGCTGCGCGACAACGTATGGGGCTCGCAGGCCGAAGACGCGGAACGCCGCGACTTCACGATCAACGCGATGTACTACGATCCGGCCGCCCAGACCGTGCATGACTACCATCACGGCATGGAAGACATCCGCGCACGCACGTTGCGCATGATCGGCGATCCGGTCACGCGCTACCGTGAAGACCCGGTGCGCATGCTGCGCGTGGTGCGCTTCGCGGCCAAGACCGGCTTTGGTATCGACGAACAGACACGCGTGCCCATCAGTGAACTGGCGCCGCTGATCCACAACGTGCCAAGCGCGCGCCTGTTCGACGAAATGCTCAAGCTGCTGATGTCGGGCCACGCGTGGGCGTCGCTGCAGGAACTGCGCAAGGCCGGCCTGCACAAGGGCCTGCTGCCGCTGCTCGACGTGGCCATCGAACAGCCGATGGGCCAGCGCTTCGTGCAACTGGCGCTGGACAATACCGATCGCCGCGTCCAGGCCGGCAAGCCGGTATCACCCGGCTTCCTGTTTGCATCGCTGCTATGGCATCACGTGCTGCAGCGCTGGACCAAGCTGCGCGAAGGCGGCGAGCACCCGATTGCCGCGCTCAATACGGCAATGGACATGGTGCTCGAGAAGCAGACCGGCCAGTTGGCCATCCAGCGCCGTTTTGTCACCGACATGCGCGATATCTGGGGCATGCAGCCGCGTTTCGAAAAGCGCACCGGCCGTATGCCGTTCCGCCTGCTGGAATCACCGCGCTTCCGGGCCGGCTACGATTTCCTGCAACTGCGTTGCGAAGCCGGCGAACAGCCTGCCGAGCTGGGCCAATGGTGGACCGACTTCCAGAATTCCCCGCCCGACGAGCGCGAAGCGCTGATCGATGCCGTGCGCCCCGCGCGCGGCAAGGGTGGCAAGGGCGCCAAGGCTGGCAAGGCCGCCCGGGGTGACGATGGCGGCGGCCAGGATGGTGCGGACGGCACCGACGACCAGGCCGACCAGGGTGGCGAGCACGGTGGCGACGAGGGCGGCAGCGAAGCCCCGGTGCGCAAAAGGCGCCGTCGGCGCGGTCCGCGGAAATCAGATACAGTGTCTTCCCGCAGCGAGGCAGATTCGGCCGAAGGCCAACCGCAGCCGGAATCCCGCCGCGCCCAGCCGGAGGAATAACATGACGCTCGCCTTCATCGGCATCGGCGCCAATCTTGGCGATGCGCGCCAGGCTTTGAAAGACGCCATTGTGTGCCTGGCCCAGCAGGTCGGCATCACGGTGGTTGCCAGGTCTTCGTTCTATCGCACGGCACCGGTCGATGCCACGGGTAACGACTATGTCAACGCGGTGGTGAAGGTGGAAACGCCATTTACCGCGGCGCAGCTGCTGCGTATCTGTCACCACATCGAAGACCAGTTTGGCCGCGAGCGGCCCTTTCACAACGCCCCGCGCACGCTGGACCTGGACCTGTTGCTGTTTGGTGGCGAGTCGATCAATTCCGAAGTCCTGACGGTGCCGCACCCGCGCATCACCGAACGCGCGTTTGTGCTGGTGCCGCTGGTGGAGCTGGACGCCCTGCTGGAAATCCCGGGCCGGGGCCGCGCGGCCGATCATCTGCCCGGGGTACAGAACCAGCGCATCGAAAAGCTTTCCTCATGCAAGTGCACACGCCTGCAGGAAGGCGGCTCGCAGGCGTGAGCGCGCGGAGCATCTGATCCATGCTCGACCACCTGCGCCGTATCGTCGTCGAAGGCCCGATCGGATCGGGCAAGACATCGCTGGCGCAGCGTCTGGCGCAAACGCTGCGCGCTGGCGAACTGCCCGACGGCGTGCGCCACAATCCCTTCCTCGAACGCTTCTATCGCGAACCACAGCGGTATGCGCTGCCGATGCAGCTGGCCTGCCTGAACCAGCGCGCGGCGCAGCTTCGCCAATGGCATGCGGCAATGCTCGCCGGCCATCGCATGATCACCAATTTCCTGTACGCGCGAGACCGGCTGTATGCGTCGCTGACACTCGAAGCGGACGAGCTTGCGCTCTACGATGCGCTGGCTGCGCAGCTCGAGGTGCCGACACAGCGCGTGGATCTTGTCATCATGCTGCAGGCCACCCCGTCGCTGCTGCGCGAACGCATCCTGCGGCGCGGCCTGCCAGGTGAAACCGGCATTGACGAGGCGTACCTGCAGCAGCTGCACGATGCCTACGGCGAGCTGTTCCATCGCTACGACGACGCACCGGTATTGTTCGTCGATACCGCCCACTTCAATCCGGTGGACAACGACGTTGATTTCCGTACACTACTGACGCGCATCGAGAACATGCGGGGCCGCAAGGCCTTCCTGAATCTCGCGGCGTCCTGAGTTGCTGCGTACAAGCGCCTAAGGCCCCGGGCAGCATCACACGATAACGACAACGGCCGCCGCCGAAGCTTTTCGTGCGAACAACGGCCGCCACTCCTACGGGCACTGCCATGAGTTACCTTCTCGACCCCTCCCGCAAGACCGTCACCATTCCCAAGCTGCAGGCCATGCGCGACGCAGGCGAACGCATCGTCATGCTGACCGCATATGATTCGAGCTTCGCCGCACTGCTCGATTTCTGCGGCGTCGAAATGATCCTGGTGGGCGATTCGCTCGGCAACGTGATGCAAGGCCAGCAGACCACGCTGCCCGTCACGCTCGAACACATGGCCTATCACACCGAATGCGTCGCGCGCGGCAACCAGACCGCGCTGCTGGTGGCTGACCTGCCGTTCGGTACCTACCCCACCCCCGAGAAGGCCTTCGAAAGCGCCGCCACGCTGATGCGCGCCGGCGCGCAAATGGTCAAGCTCGAAGGCGGCGAATGGTTGGTGCCCATCGTGAAGTTCCTGGTGGAGCGCAGCATTCCGGTGTGTGCGCATATCGGACTGACACCGCAGTCGGTGCATGCGTTCGGTGGCTTCAAGGTACAGGGCAAGACCGAAGCCGGTGCGGCGCAACTCAAGCGCGATGCACAGGCACTGCAGCAGGCTGGCGCGCAGGTGATCCTGATGGAAGCGGTACCCGCGAAGCTGGCCGGCGAAGTCACCGCACTACTGACCGTGCCGACCATCGGCATCGGCGCCGGCGTCGACTGCACGGGCCAGGTGCTGGTGCTGCAGGACATGCTCAATATCTACCCGGGCCGCAAAGCCAAGTTCGTGCGCAACTTCATGGAAGGCCAAACCTCGATCGAGGCCGCCGTACGCGCGTATGTGGCAGCAGTAAAGGACGGTAGTTTCCCAGCCGTGGAGCATACGTTTTCGGCTTGAGGGTCTGGCTTGACTACCTGTTTTGCTCCCCTCTCCCGCAAGGCGGGAGAGGGGTTGGGGGAGAGGGCAATGCGGTTCAATTTGCCGATGTCGCGTCTTGATGCGCTGGCCCTCTCCCCCGCCCCTCTCCCGCATGCGGGAGAGGGGCGCAAACCCTCAGCATTAGCTAGCGCAACTCCGCTTGCATCGTCCCGCGCAACGCGTTCGCGACAACAATCGCTTCGGCTTGCAGCACCATTGCCCGCGTGACAACGGTCTCGCTGACAGGCCCGTCGACCAGCGCATCGCCCTCTTCCAGCACTACCGCACGCATGACACCTGGCAGGATGTCCGCCGATAACGGCGGTGTCAGCCATTGGCCATTTACCCTGACGAACACCGAGCTGCGACCACCTTCAAGTAGTTGATCGCGCGTGTTGAAGAACAGGCGATCAAACGCACCCGCACGCACTGCGGCTTGCCAGCCCTGGTCGAACGTATCGCGCGCACTAAGCTTGTGACGGCGCAGCGGGTCGGCTACGGCCAAGCGTTCCTCGGCAAGCTCGACGCCCACCACCGGTTCGTCCAATGGCACCAGCACGCCGCTGGTAAATTCCAGCGCGCCGCGTTTATCGACACTCATGCGCAGGCGCCAGTCGCCATCGCCCAGGCGGGCGGCTTCAGCCTGTAGCGCCGCGCGTGTGGCGGGCAGATCCAATGCAAACCCAAACGCCCGTGACGAAGCGGCGAGGCGTTGCAGATGTCGTTCGCGATGCAGTACCACACCGTCGCACGCGCGCATGGTCTCGAACAATGTGAAGCCCGGATCGTGCGCGGTAAGAAAGCGTGCCTTCCAGCCGCACTCGGCGAATTCATCGTCGGCGATGCTGTCATGCACGATGCCGCCCCCGACCCCCATTTCCCCATGGCGCAATCCGTTCTCCGCGGCGCCCAGCACCAGCGTTCGGATCGCCACGGACAGACCGAAGGGGCCGAGCTGCGCGCCATCGCCGGGCGCGTCGAGCCAGCCGATCGAACCCGTATAGAGCCCGCGTGGCGCCGTCTCCAGCTCGGCGATGATCTGCATCGTGCGGCGTTTGGGTGCGCCGGTGATGGAGCCGCAGGGAAACAAGGCCTGCATCAGCGCGCCGAACGATGTCGCTGGCTGGGTCGTGGCCGTGACCGTCGAAGTCATCTGCAACACGCGCCCAAACGGTTCGACCACGAAACGCTCGGGCACCGTCACGCTGCCTGGTATCGCTACGCGGCCCAGGTCATTGCGCAGTAGGTCGACGATCATCACGTTCTCGGCGCGATTCTTGGCATCGGCCGCCAGCATCTTCGCGGCGCGCGCGTCCTGCGCCGCGTCGCCCGAACGCGGCGCGGTTCCCTTCATTGGACGCGCCACCAATTGTCCCTGGCCATCATGCGCGACGAACAATTCCGGTGACAGTGACAGCACCCAGCCATCGCCAGGCAGTTGCGCGAGTACCCCGAACGGTACTGGCTGCGCATTGCGCAATGCCGCGTAGAGCGTTACCGGATCACCGAACGCATCGAAACGCAGCCGCTGCGTGAAGTTGACCTGATAGGTATCGCCAGCCTCGATATAGTCGTGAATGCGCCGGATGGCATCCACATACTCCAGGCGCGACAGATTGCCGGTGACATCGAGCAAGCCCGCGGGACCGGGCAACGCGCGTGCATCGATCCACGCGCTCACCTGACCGGCATCGAGCATCGTCAATGTACGGAACCACATCAGATGCAGCGTACCGTCATGGAATGGCAGTGCGTCGTCGACATGCACCGGTGCGCCGACTATCGATCCGCCAAACTCGTACGGGGCAAACATGGCCGCATGCAGGCCTTCGCGCCAACCGTTTGCCAGCAAGGTGTCGAGCGCCGTCGCGTCCGCTCCGGCGGGCACCACATCTTCGCGCGCGTAACCGGTGTAGAGGCGCGATGCGGCAACGCCCGGCGCATGGGCGTCGTCGAGCAGGACGAATGGTTCTTGGGATCTGGGCACTTGATGCATGCGTGGTTGGCAGGTCGAACGCTTTCAGCACCTACCATACATAAAAAAAACGGCTACGTTATCCCCGTAGCCGTTTTCAGTTTCCCTGTGCGCGAAATCAGCTGAAGAAACTCTTCACCTTGTCGAGCCAGGATTGCTCCTGCGGGCTGTGGCGCGATCCGCCTTCATGCACCGAGCGGTCGAACTCGCGCAGCATGTCTTTCTGCGCGTCGGTCAGCTTCACCGGCGTCTCCACGTTCACATGAACATAGAGGTCGCCCGGATAGCCCGAGCGCACACCCTTGATGCCCTTGCCACGCAGCCGGAACGTCTTGCCGGCCTGCGTGCCTTCAGGCACCGGGAAGCTCGCCTTGCCGCCCAGCGTCGGCACTTCGAGTTCGCCGCCCAGCGCCGCGGTGGCAAACGAAATCGGCATCTGGCAGTGCAGGTCGTCGCCGTCGCGCTCGAACACCTCGTGCTGCTTGATGTGCACCTCGACGTAGAGGTCGCCCGGAGGTCCGCCATTGATACCCGGCTCGCCATTGCCCGACGAACGGATCCGCATGCCCTCGTCGATACCGGCCGGGATCTTCACTTCGAGTGTCTTCTGCGACTTGATCTTGCCCTGGCCGTGGCACTTGGTACATGGCTTCGGGATGAACTTGCCGCTGCCGTGGCACTTCGGGCAGGTCTGCTGCATCGTGAAGAAACCCTGCGACACACGCACCTGGCCCACGCCGTTACAGGTCGGGCAGGTTTCCACCGACGAACCGGGTTCTGCGCCATTGCCGTGGCAGTGCTCGCAATTGTCCCAGTGCGGTACGCGGATCTGCGCCTCGTGGCCGTGTGCGGCCTGCTCCAGCGAGATTTCCATGCTGTAGCGCAGGTCGGCGCCACGGTAGGCTTGCGGGCCGTTGCCACGACGTCCACCGCCGGCCTGCTGGCCAAAGATGTCGCCGAAGATGTCGCCGAATGCCTCGGCAAACCCGCCACCGCCAAAACCGCCGGCACCGAAGCCGCCAGCCATGTTGGGATCCACGCCCGCGTGGCCGTACTGATCGTAGGCAGCCTTCTTCTCGGGGTCGGAAAGCATCTCGTATGCTTCCTTGACCTCCTTGAATTTTTCCTCGGCTTCCTTGTTGTCCGGATTGCGGTCCGGGTGGTACTTCATCGCGAGCTTGCGATAAACCTTCTTGATCTCGTCGTCGGTCGCGTTCTTGCCTACCCCGAGCACTTCGTAGTAGTCACGTTTTGCCATGGTGGCTCATACCTGATTGGCCCGGCGGGTCATATGACACCCGCCGCGCGATAAGCAAAAAAGCCGAGCGCGGTGTCCGACCCTGGTTTTCACCGTCAGTCAGACCACCGTCGCCCGGCGTCGGGAACGGGTAGCGGCGCCGGCATCACCTGCGCCGCTACCCCCCTTCCCGCTTACTTCTTGTCGTTGACTTCCTTGAACTCGGCGTCCACGACGTTGTCATCCTGCGGCTGGGCCTGCTGCTGGCCACCGGCTGCGCCGGCCGCACCCGCGGCACCGGCCTCACCAGCCTTGGCCTGCATGTCGGCGTAGACCTTCTCGCCCAGCTTCTGGCTGACTTCGGACAGCGCATTGACCTTGGCATCGATCTCGGTCTTGTCGCCGCCGCGTGCGGCGTCTTCCAGTTCCTTGATCGCTGCTTCGATCTTTTCCTTTTCGCCGGCCTCGAGCTTGTCACCATGCTCGGTAACCGCCTTGCGCGTCGAGTGGATCAGCGCATCGGCCTGGTTGCGGGCATCGGCCAGCTCGCGGGCCTTCTTGTCTTCCTCGGCGTTGGCCTCGGCGTCCTTGACCATGCGCTGGATCTCGTCTTCCGACAGACCCGAGTTCGCCTTGATCGTGATGCGGTTTTCCTTGCCGGTGGCCTTGTCCTTGGCGCCCACGTGCAGGATGCCGTTGGCGTCGATGTCAAACGAGACCTCGATCTGCGGCGTGCCGCGCGGCGACGGCGGAATGCCTTCCAGGTTGAACTCGCCCAGCAGCTTGTTGCCGGTGGCCATCTCGCGCTCACCCTGGAACACCTTGATCGTCACGGCCGGCTGGTTGTCGTCGGCGGTCGAGAAGACCTGGGCGTGCTTGGTCGGGATGGTCGTGTTCTTGTTGATCATCTTGGTCATCACGCCACCCAGCGTCTCGATGCCCAGCGACAGCGGCGTCACGTCCAGCAGCAGCACGTCGGTACGGTCGCCCGACAGCACCGAACCCTGGATCGCGGCACCCACGGCCACGGCTTCGTCAGGGTTCACGTCCTTGCGCGCTTCCTTGCCGAAGAACTCGCGGACCTGCTCCTGCACCTTGGGCATGCGGGTCATGCCGCCCACCAGGATCACGTCGTCGATATCGCTGACCTTGACGCCGGCGTCCTTGATCGCGGTGCGGCACGGTTCGATCGTGCGCGTGATCAGCTCTTCCACCAGCGCTTCCAGCTTGGCGCGCGTGATCTTCAGGTTCAAGTGCTTCGGACCCGAGGCATCGGCCGTGATGTACGGCAGGTTGATCTCGGTCTGCTGCGAGCTCGACAGTTCGATCTTGGCCTTTTCAGCGGCTTCCTTCAGGCGCTGCAGGGCCAGCACGTCCTTCGACAGGTCGACGCCCTGTTCCTTCTTGAACTCGCCGATGATGTAGTCGATGATGCGCTGGTCGAAGTCTTCGCCGCCCAGGAACGTATCGCCGTTGGTCGACAGCACTTCGAACTGCTTCTCGCCATCCACGTCGGCGATCTCGATGATCGAGATGTCGAACGTACCGCCGCCGAGGTCATACACGGCAATCTTGCGGTCGCCCTTCTCGTTCTTGTCCATGCCGAACGCCAGTGCGGCAGCGGTCGGTTCATTGATGATGCGCTTGACGTCCAGGCCGGCGATGCGGCCAGCGTCCTTGGTAGCCTGGCGCTGCGAGTCGTTGAAGTATGCCGGCACCGTGATCACGGCCTCGGTCACCGGCTCGCCCAGGTAGTCCTCGGCGGTCTTCTTCATCTTGCGCAGCACTTCGGCGGAAACCTGCGGCGGGGCCAGCTTCTGGTCGCGCACGCCAACCCAGGCGTCGCCGTTGTCGGCCTTGACGATCGAGTACGGCATCAGGCCGATGTCCTTCTGGACTTCCTTCTCTTCGAACTTGCGGCCGATCAGGCGCTTCACCGCGTACAGCGTGTTACGCGGATTGGTGACGGCCTGGCGCTTGGCCGGGGCGCCAACCAGGATCTCGCCATCTTCCATGTAGGCGATGATCGACGGCGTGGTGCGCGTGCCTTCCGAGTTCTCGATGACTTTCGGGGTGTTGCCTTCCAGAATGGAAACGCAGCTGTTGGTGGTACCGAGGTCGATACCGATGATCTTACCCATTGTGTTCTCTCCTATTGAGCCCTGTCTCTCATCAGGGACTGCAATTCATCCTGAGTGCGAAATGTGGCCGGACCGGGCCATTTCAAGGGTGTAATGTTCAATTCCGAGTAAATTTCTCGACTTCTGCCACCCCGCTCAGGCTTGCGTAAAAAGTTAATCTAACGTCACAAATCAGGACTGGCGTTCGCGCTGCCACAGTACGTCGCTGCCGCCGCCCGCCCGGTTCAGCGTGCGGGCCAGCACGAACATCAGGTCGGACAGCCGGTTCAGGTACTGGCGCGGGGCCTCGTTGAGCGCCTCCGCGGCACCCAGTTCCACCAGCGTGCGCTCGGCGCGGCGGCACACCACGCGGCAGATATGGGCCTGCGCCGCAGCACGGCTGCCGCCCGGCAGGATGAATTCGGCCAGCCGCGGCAGGCTGGCGTTGTAGTGCGCCAGCCAGTCGTCAAGCTGTACCACCTGGGGCGCCTTGAGCAGGGTGTAGCCCGGAATCGACAATTCGCCGCCCAGGTCGAACAGGTCATGCTGGATATGCAGCAGCGCGCCGCGCACGTCGGCCGGCAGGTCCGGCTCGGTCAGCAGCAGGCCGATGTGGGAGTTCAGCTCGTCCACATCACCGATGGCGTCGATGCGCAGGCTGTTCTTGCCTACCCGGCTGCCGTCGCCGAGGCCGGTGGTGCCGGCATCGCCGGTGCGCGTGGCAATCTTGGACAGGCGGTTGCCCATGCCGGTCTCCTTTGGAATCTGGTCAGGTCGCGGATCGCGAAGTGGCGCAATTATGGACTGCTTCACGCCGCTCATGGCCGCTAATCGGCCGTTGGCGACAAAAAGCCAGACCTTCAGGTGACGCGCACGGCGTGGGGCAGTCGTAGAATAGCGGCATTCGATTGCATACAGAGCCAGACGGCCCCGCCCGGAGACCCGCATGAACCACCCTACCCCTGCCGCCGCGCTGGCGCGTCGTCCGTTTCCGTCCGAGCTGGCCAATGCCCTGACCTCCCGCTTTGGCGAGCGCTTTTCCACCTCGAATGGCGTGCGCGAACATCATGGCCGCGACGAATCGCCGTTCCCGCCAGCCCTGCCCGATGCCGTGGTGTTTGCCCAGAGCACCGAGGAAGTGGCCGAACTTGCCAAGCTGTGCAACGCCCATGGCGTGCCGCTGATCGCGTACGGCGCGGGTTCGTCGCTGGAAGGCCATCTGCTGGCCGTGGCAGGCGGCGTCAGCCTTGACCTGTCACAAATGAACCGCGTACTGGCGGTGCATCCGGAGGACCTGACCGTCACGGTCCAGCCCGGCGTCACGCGCAAGCAGCTGAACCAGGAAATCAAGGATTCGGGCCTGTTCTTCCCGATCGATCCGGGCGCCGATGCATCGCTGGGCGGCATGTGCGCGACGCGTGCTTCGGGCACCAACGCCGTGCGCTACGGCACGATGCGCGAGAACGTGCTGGCGCTGACCGTGGTGACCGCCGATGGCCGCGTGATCCGCACCGGCACCCATGCACGCAAGTCCTCGGCCGGCTATGACCTGACGCGCCTGTTCGTGGGCAGCGAAGGCACGCTGGGCATCATCACCGAAGTCACGGTACGCCTGTATCCGCAGCCCGAAGCGATCTCGGCCGCCGTGTGCGCGTTCCCGAGCATGGGCGATGCCGTGCGCGCGACGATCCAGACCATCCAGCTTGGGATACCCGTGGCGCGCGTGGAATTTGTCGATGCGCTGGCCATTCGCGCGATCAACCGCCATGACAATCTGACGCTGCCGGAAACCCCGCACCTGTTCTTCGAATTCCACGGCACCGAGGCCGGCGTTCGCGAACAGGCCGAGACTGTGCAGGAAATCGCGGCCGACCACGGCGGCCAGGGCTTCGAATGGGCCACACGCCCCGAAGACCGGTCGCGTCTCTGGAACGCACGCCACACGGCCTACTTTGCGATGCTGCAACTGAAGCCGGGCTGCAAATCGGTCACCACCGATGTCTGCGTACCGATCTCGCGGCTGGCCGATTGCGTGACCGAAACCGAAAAGGATCTCAACGCATCGACGCTGCCGTGCCCGATCGTGGGCCATGTCGGCGACGGCAATTTCCACGTGGCAATCCTGGTCGACCCGGAGAATGCAGCGGAAATGGCCGAAGCCGAGGACATCAACCGCCGCATCGTGCAACGTGCGCTGGCGATGGGCGGCACCTGTACCGGCGAACACGGCGTGGGCCTGCACAAGATGGGCTTCCTGGTGCAGGAACATGGCGAGGATGCGCTCGACCTGATGCGGGCGATCAAGGACGCGCTCGATCCGAACCACATCCTGAATCCGGGCAAGATCTTCAACGCCACGCGCTGAAACCACCGCCATGGCATCGGTCTTCCAACGCGTTCCGCCCCTGCACCTGCTGATCGCCTTCGAATCGGCGGCGCGGCTGGGCAGCTTCGCGCGCGCCGCCGAGGAACTGTCGGTCACGCCCAGCGCGGTGTCGCACCGGATCAAGAACCTCGAGGAGTTGTGGGGCGAAGACCTGTTCGTGCGCTCGAACGCGGCGCTGCGCCTGACCGCGGCCGGCATGCGCTACCAGCGCAATGTGCAGGACGCGCTGAAGTCGCTCAATGAACTCGCGCGCCCCGAGTACAACAAGCTGCGCACGCGGCTGCGCGTGGCCATTCCGCCCACGTTCGGCCGCCAGCACCTGGTGCCGCGCCTGCCCGAGTTCAGCGCGCTATATCCCCATATCGACCTGGAATTGCACCTGGCCGTCCCGTTTCTCGATGTCAAGGCCGAAGACACCGATATCGAGATCCGCTACGGCACCGGCCGCTACCCGGACCTGAAGACCACCAGGCTGCTGGTGGAACCGGTGTTCCCGGCGTGCGGACGCGAATACTACGAGCGCGTCAACGGCTTCGCCATTACCAGGGCCGAAGACCTGCACAACCTGACGCTGCTGCGCAGCCCGCTGGAACCGTGGCGCCCATGGTTCGAGACGGCCGGCCTGGACTGGCCCGAGCCGCAGACCGGTGCACAGTTCAACGATATCGGGCTGATGCTCGAAGCCATCGTATCGAACCAGGGGGTCGGGCTGGTACGCCAGCGCATGGCGCGCCAGTGGCTGGCAGCCGGACAGATGGTGAAGCTGCTCGATATCGAATCGGTATCGCCGCACGGCTACTACATCGTCGAGCGCGAACACGCGCCGCTGTTGCCCGAGGCACGCTACTTCATCGACTGGCTGGTCGGGCTGGACTGGTAGCGCCAAAGCCACTAGGCTGGAATCGGCAACCATTGTCGGCACCCGCAGCGGGCACCGGCCGCGGCTTCCAGTGTTCTGGGTACTGGCACCCGGCATGAACCATTTTGATCGGGTTGCCATGCCGAATTCACGTGCGCGGCAGCGCGCCTGGCGGGATGCCTGCGCTATAGTCTGCCGTCCCGGCTGCATGCGCGAATCCGATGCGCGGCGGCTGGTCCGTCACAGGAGTTGCCATGAACGCCCCGCAAGACGCCCACACTGTTGCAGGTGAATCCGCCGAGACGCGCCGTGCCACGCTGCTGGCCGGACTCGCGCGCATCCTGCCCGAGTCCGCCGTACTGTGGAAGGCCGAAGACACGGTGCCTTACGAGTGCGATGGCCTGGCCGCGTACCGCCAGGTACCTGATGCCGTGGTGCTGCCCGATACCGAGGAACAGGTTTGCGCGGTACTGCGCCTGTGCCACAAGTTGGGCGTACCCGTGGTGCCGCGCGGTTCCGGCACCAGCCTGTCCGGTGGCGCCATGCCGGTTGCCGGCGGACTGGTGCTGTCGCTGGCCAAGTTCAAGCGCATCCTGTCGGTCGATCCCTATTCGCGCACGGCGGTGGTCCAGCCCGGCGTGCGCAACCTGGCCATCTCGGACGCCGCCGCGCCGCATAACCTCTACTACGCTCCCGACCCCTCGTCGCAGATCGCCTGCTCGATCGGCGGCAATGTGGCCGAGAATTCCGGCGGCGTGCACTGCCTCAAGTACGGTCTGACCGTGCACAACGTGCTGCGCGTGCGCGCGGTGACGATGGAGGGCGACGTGGTGGTGTTCGGCTCCGAGGCCCCCGACTCGCCGGGCCTGGACCTGCTGGCCACCGTCATCGGTTCCGAGGGCATGCTGGCCGTGGTCACCGAGGTTACGGTCAGGCTGATACCCAAACCGCAACTGGCGCAGGTCATCATGGCCAGCTTCGACGATGTGGAAAAAGGCGGCAACGCGGTGGCCGACGTGATCGCCGCGGGCATCATCCCGGCCGGCCTGGAAATGATGGACAAGCCTGCCACGGCCGCCGTGGAGGAGTTCGTCAAGGCGGGCTATGACCTCGACGCCGCCGCGATCCTGCTGTGCGAATCCGATGGCACGCCCGAGGAAGTGGCCGAGGAAATCGGCCGCATGAGCGAGGTACTGCGCGCGTCGGGCGCCACGCGTATCACGGTGTCGCAAAGCGAGGCCGAACGGCTGCGCTTCTGGAGCGGCCGCAAGAACGCGTTTCCGGCAGCGGGCCGCATCTCGCCCGACTACTACTGCATGGATGGCACGATTCCGCGCAAGCATATCGGCACGCTGCTCAAGCGCATCGAGCAGATGGAACAGAAGTACGGCTTGCGATGCATCAACGTGTTCCACGCTGGCGATGGCAACATGCACCCGCTGATCCTGTTCGATGGCGGCGATGTCGATGAATGGCATCGCGCCGAGCTGTTCGGCTCCGACATCCTGGAGACCTGTGTCGAACTCGGCGGAACCGTGACGGGCGAGCACGGCGTGGGCGTGGAAAAACTCAACTCGATGTGCGTGCAGTTCTCGCGCGCCGAGTGCGAGGCGTTCTTTGCCGTGAAGGCCGCGTTCGACCCTGCCAGGCTGCTCAATCCGGACAAGGCCATCCCCACGCTCGCACGCTGCGCCGAATACGGCAAGATGCACGTCAGGCGCGGACTGCTGCCGCATCCGGACCTGCCGCGGTTCTGATCGACGTACATGGCTGCGGGATGACGGCATACCGCTCTCCTGCACTCCACATCGTCCGACATGCCACAACGCAACCTTAACGCACTCAACCGCCAGCGCCTGGGCCAACCCGAATCGGGCTGGCGCCAGCGCTGGTACACGATCATCTTCGAGGCCGATACCCGCCAGGGCCGCCTGTTCGACGTAGCGCTGCTGATCGCCATCGTCGCCAGCGTGGCCGTGGTGATGCTCGACAGCATTCCGTCCATCCATGAACGGATGGGCCCGTTCTTCACGGTACTCGAATGGATGTTCACGCTGCTGTTCACGGCCGAGTACATCATGCGGCTCAGCGTGGTGAAGCGCCCGTTGCGCTATGCGTTCAGCTTCTATGGCGTGATCGATTTCATCTCGATCATGCCCACATGGGCGTCGTTCTTCGTACCAGAGCTGGCGTTCCTGATCGATGTGCGCCTGCTGCGGCTGATGCGGGTGTTCCGGATCCTGAAGCTGACCGTCTACTTCGAGGAAGCCGAGATCCTGGCACGCGCGCTGTCCAACAGCCGGCGCAAGATCTTCGTATTCCTGGGCACGGTATTCATCATCACGGTGATCCTCGGTACGGTGATGTATGTGGTGGAAGGCCCCGAACATGGCTTCACCAGCATTCCGCTCAGCATGTACTGGGCCATTGTCACGCTGACCACCACGGGCTTCGGCGACATCGTGCCCAAGACGCCCGTCGGGCAATTCATCACGTCGCTGACGATCCTGCTCGGCTACGGCATCATCGCGTTCCCCACCGGCATCGTCGGCGCGGAGCTGGCGGCCAGCATCATCAAGCGACCGCTGACGACGCGCAGTTGCGAGCACTGCCTGACCGAAGGCCACGAGCCCGATGCAAGGTTCTGCAAGCACTGCGGCACGGTGCTGCCCGAGTACCAGTCCGATTCACGGCTTGAAGGCGCACTAGACAACGCGCCGCCGCCACCGCGCAAACGCCCCTGAGACCGCTACTGTCTCCGCCCCGATTCCATAACACGACACGTCCTCATGCAAGCCACTCTCGACGCCTTTCGCGATGCGATCCGCCAAGCCGGCGACAGCCGCACGCCGCTGCGCCTGCGCGGCGGCGGCAGCAAGGATTTCTACGGCCAGGCGCTGGCTGGCAACGTACTCGATACGCGCGCCTATCGCGGCATCGTCGACTACGATCCTGCCGAGCTCGTGATCACCGCGCGCTGTGGCACACCGCTCGCCGAGATCGAGGACGCGCTGGCCGAGTGTCGCCAGTCGCTGGCGTTCGAGCCGCCGCACTTCGCCACGCGAGGCCAGGCCAGCACGGCCACGCTGGGCGGTGCCGTGGCGGCGGGGTTGTCGGGCCCGCGCCGGCAATCGGTGGGCGCATTGCGCGATTTCGTGCTCGGGGCGCAGTTGATGGACAGCCAGGGAGAGATTCTCAATTTCGGCGGACAGGTCATGAAGAACGTGGCCGGCTACGATGTCTCGCGCCTGCTGGCCGGGTCGCTCGGCACGCTGGGGCTGATCACCGAAGTCTCGCTGAAGGTACTGCCAGTGCCGTTCGACGATGCCACGCTGCGCTTCGCGATGAACCAGGCCGAGGCCATCGACCAGTTGAACAAGTGGGGCGGCAAACCACTGCCGATCGCGGCATCGGCATGGCATGACGGCGCGCTGCATGTACGGCTCAGCGGTGCCACGGCGGCGGTGTGTGCCGCACGCGACAGCCTCGGCGGCGAAGTCGTCGACAGCAGCCACGCACAGCAATTGTGGACCGCATTGCGAGAGCAGACGCATCCGTTTTTCTCACCGGCTCACGATGCCGGCCGTGCGCTGTGGCGCATTGCCGTACCAACGGTGACGGCGCCGCTCGACCTGCCCGGCGCGCAACTGGTGGAATGGGGCGGCGGCCAGCGCTGGTGGCTGGCTCCCGACGACAGCGCGGCCTCGGCCGACCAGGTGCGCGCCGCGGCGCAGGCCGCGGGCGGACATGCCACGCTGTTCCGCAATGGCGACAAGTCGGTGGGCGTGTTCACGCCCTTGTCGTCACCGCTGGCCGCGATCCACAAGCGGCTCAAGGACAAGTTCGATCCCGCCGGCATCTTCAATCCGCAGCGCATGTACAACGGGCTCTGATCCCCCGGTCAAACCAATATAACGATCCCCACCATGCAAACCACCCTGGCCGAATTCCTGCGCAATACGCCTGAAGGCGAAGAGGCAAAGTCGATCGTTGGCAACTGCGTGCATTGCGGCTTCTGCACCGCCACCTGCCCGACGTACCAGTTGCTGGGCGACGAGCTCGACGGTCCGCGTGGCCGCATCTACCTGATGAAGCAGGTGCTGGAAGGCAATCCGGTAACCGAAAGCACACGCCTGCATCTGGATCGCTGCCTGACCTGCCGCAACTGCGAGTCGACCTGCCCGTCGGGTGTCACGTATGGGCGGCTCGTCGACATTGGCCGGCAGATCGTCGATGACCGGCTGGCGGCGCAAGGCGTGCAGCGTCCCGCGCAGCAACGCATCAAGCGCTGGATGCTGCGCGAAGGCCTGACACGTCCGGCGCTGTTCGGCCCGGCACTGAAGCTTGGCCAGATCGTGCGTCCGCTGTTGCCGCAGGCCCTGCGCAACAAGGTGCCGGCCCATCCGACACCCCCTGGCACCTGGCCGCGCAACGAGCATCCGCGCAAGATGTTGTTGCTCGACGGGTGTGTCCAGCCGGCCATGTCGCCCAACATCAATGCCGCCACGGCACGCGTGTTCGACAAACTTGGCGTGCAACTGGTGGTGGCACGCGAGGCCGGCTGTTGTGGCGCAATCCGCTTCCACACCGGCGACCATGATGGCGGCCTCGACAATATGCGCGCCAATATCGATGCGTGGTGGCCCCATATCGAAGCCGGCGCGGAAGCCATCGTGATGACGGCATCGGGCTGCGGCGCGATGGTCAAGGACTATGGGCACCTGTTGCGCAACGATCCCAAGTACGCGGAGCGTGCGGCGCGCGTTTCGGCGCTGACCCGCGACCTGTCGGAACTGCTGCCCGACTTTGCCGACGATCTGCATCGCCTGGCCGGCGCCGTACCGCGCGATGGCCGGCGCGTGGCATGGCATCCGCCTTGCACGCTGCAACACGGCCAGCAGATCCGCGGCAAGGTGGAAGCACTGCTGACTCGGCTCGGCGTCGATGTACGGCTGTGCGCCGACAGCCATCTGTGCTGCGGATCGGCCGGCACGTACTCGGTGCTGCAACCGGAACTGTCCTACCGGCTGCGCGACGACAAGCTGGCCAAGCTGCAGGCCACCTCGCCCGATTCGATCGTCACTGCCAATATCGGCTGCATCACGCATCTGCAGAGCGGTACGGAAACCCCGGTGATGCACTGGGTGGAACTGGTGGACAGGATGCTGGCACCGGCAGTGGCCTTGGCGGCGTGAAGTTTGCTGTCTCCAACGGTTGTCTCCCCTCTCCCATGAAGTGGGAGAGCTGTCTCTTATACACCACTCCGAGCCCACGAGACTGCAGCTAAACTCGTTTGCCGGCTTC